>JBBPZM010000040.1:0-47423 GCA_038199035.1 Solirubrobacterales bacterium
CGCTGGGTCCATGCCTTGCCGAGCGCCCGCTGGTGCTGCCCGGCGGCGTCGCGCCACTTGGCCATCCAGCGATCGCCGGACTTGCGCTTCATCCGAAACACGTGGCCGCTGACCGGCGCGGGCCCGAGACCGATGAGCGAGGGCGTCACACAGGCAAGGCTATCCCAAGCTCAGGTCGAAATGTGTCCCGAATGTGTCCCCAAGTCAACAGAAATAACCTGATCTAACGCGCGTCCCAACCTAAGCTATAGAGCCAGTTCTAGAGCCAAACTAAGCTCGATGAGCCACAATCATAATCCGCGTGTCGGGGGTTCAAGTCCCTCCTCCGGCATGAGCGAAATCCCTGCTAAGCGGTATTCGTTATCTCGGCCTCAGGCGGCCAGCGCGGGCTGAACCGAGCGTTGCACCCAACGTCGACTAAGGGTGCGCCGCCGCCATTCGGCGTCCTCACGGCGCCATTGACGGCTCTCACAACCAAAGATAGTCTGTGCGTAGACCATCTCTGCGCCCAGCCGGAGCCCGGGTTCCTGCTGTGGCATGCCACCCTGCGCTGGCAGCGCGATATCGCCGCTGCGCTCGCGCCGCTTGACCTCACGCACGTTCAGTTCGTGCTGCTGGCCTCGACGTGGTGGCTCAACGACCGCGGCGAGCGGCCAAGCCAGATCGCCCTGGCCGCACACTCCGGAACCGACGTGACGATGGCCTCCCAGGCACTCCGCAGCCTCGAGCGCAAGAAGCTGGTCGAGCGCGAGATCGATCCGGCCGACGCTCGCGCGCGCAGATTGCGGGTCACCCGCCGGGGATCCCGACTCGCGCCGCGAGCGATCGCCGCCGTCGAGCAAGTCGACGCCGACTTCTTCGCCGACGTCGCGACAGACGCCGCCCTCGACCTGCTCAGCCGGCTCGCCCGGCGTACGTGACCGCTCGCTCGGGGAGCTCGCTCCGGCCCGCCCGGTTTACCGTTTCCGCCCCAGGGGATCTAGCGCCCATGGCGACGGTCAGTGGCCCCGCGCCCCGTGCGCCCCAACGGCGCTGGCTGTTTCGCACGAAGAACGTCGAGCAGTCGATCGCCGACACCGACGAGCCGCAGCACCGTCTGCGGCGGGCGCTGGGACCGGTGGACCTGGTGGTCTTCGGGGTCGGGGTCATCGTCGGGACGGGCATCTTCGTGCTCACCGGCAAGGCGGCGGGCACGCTGGCGGGGCCGGCGATCAGCCTGTCGTTCGTTGCGGCCGCGATCGCCTGCGGGCTGGCCGCGCTGTGCTACGCCGAGTTCGCCTCGACGGTGCCGGTGGCCGGCTCGGCCTACACGTTCTCCTACGCCAGCCTCGGTGAGCTGATCGCCTGGATCATCGGCTGGGACCTGATCCTCGAGCTGGCGCTGGGGGCCGCGACGGTGGCCTCGGGCTGGTCGACCTACTTCCGCGTGGTGCTGGAGGGCGCTCCCTTCCACCTGGCGCTGCCCGCCTGGGTCGACGCGTCGAGCCACAACATCGTCGCCGCGGCGATCGTGCTGGTGCTCACGGCGGTGCTGTGCTTCGGGATCAGGCTCTCGAGCCGGGTCAACCTGGTCATCGTGGTGATCAAGGTGGCGATCGTCCTGCTGGTGATCTTCGCGGGGATCGCCTACATCAAGAGCCGCAACTACGACCCGTTCATCCCTCCCTCGGGGTCGCGCCCCGCGCCCGGCGGCCAGAGCGAGACCAGCCTGCTCCAGGACCTCGGGTTCACCACCGGAACGTTCGGCGTCGGCGGCATCTTCACCGGGGCAGCGCTGGTGTTCTTCGCCTTCATCGGGTTCGACATCGTGGCCACGGCCGCGGAGGAGACGAAGCGACCCCAGCGCGACCTGCCGATCGGGATCTTCGGCTCGCTGGCGATCTGCACGGTGCTCTACGTCGCGGTGTCGCTCGTCGTCACCGGGATGGTCAAGTACACGCAGATCAAGGTCGACGCGCCGCTGGCCAACGCGTTCATCTCGGTGGGTCAGAGGGGCATCGGAACGATCGTCTCCTACGGCGCGCTGGCCGGCCTGACGACCGTGATGCTGATCCTCATGCTGGGCCAGAGCCGGGTCTTCTTCGCCATGAGCGCGACCGCCTCCTGCCGCCCGCCTTCGCCGCGGTATCCGAGCGCTTCCAGACGCCCTACCGCACGACGCTCACGACGGGGGCGCGGTCGCGGCGCTCGCGGCGTTCGTGCCCCTGACCACGCTCGCCGACCTGGTCAACATCGGCACCCTGTTCGCGTTCGTCGTGGTGTCGATCGGAGTTGTCGTCCTGCGTCGCAGCCGGCCCGACCTGCGCCGGTCGTTCCGCACTCCGGCGGTGCCGCTGATACCGATCCTCTCGGTGCTCGCGTCGGTCTACCTCATGCTCAACCTCCCCGCCGCCACCTGGCTGCGCTTCGTAATCTGGATGGTGGTGGGACTGGTGATCTACGCCCTCTACGGCGCGCGCCACAGCCGCCTCGCCCATGGTCAGAGCGGCGGCAGCGCGGCCGATGCGGCCGCCGCAGCGCGCGGTTGAGAGAGGGATTCGCGGCGGTCGGCGCTTCGACGCACACGAAGACCACTACGGCCCCCGCGAGGGCTCCTCACTTCGACTGCCAGAAGGCCAGCTCTCCTCCCGCCGGCGCGGCGACGACACTGCGCCACCCCTCCGGGCCCTCGCGCGGCTCGAGGAGCACCGAGGCCCCCAGCCCCCGCGCCCGCTTGGTCGCCGCGAAGACGTCGGCGACCGCGACGTAGGGCAGCCACAGCGGCCGGCGGGTCTGGCACTCGACCACTCCCCCGCTCAGCCCCCCGCCGGGGTCGAGCGCGCGGTAGGAGCCGCAGGGCCTCTCCACCCGTTCGGTGCGCCAGCCGCAGAGCTGCGTGTAGAAGGCGCAGGCCCCGGAGAGGTCGCCGGTGTGCAGCTCGAGGTGCACGACGCGATTGGCGCCGGTTGGTCTCATGCGCTGTTCCCTATGACCGCGCCGGGGCCCTGAATTCATCGGCCGGTGGCCGCCCGCGATCTGCCTCTAGGCTCATGCGCGACATGAGCGCCGATCCGACGACCCCCACCGTCCGCGAGCGGCAGCTCCTCCAGGCCGCCCGCGGCGGCGACGAGGGCGCCTACCGCGACCTCGTCGAGGCCCACCGCGGCGAGCTGCACGCCCACTGCTACCGAATGCTGGGCTCGGTCCACGACGCCGACGACGCGCTCCAGGACGCGCTTCTGCGGGCGTGGCGCGGGCTGCCCAAGTTCGAGGGCCGCAGCTCGCTTCGCTCGTGGCTCTACCGGATCGCCACCAACACCTCGCTCAACCTGATCGAGAAGCGGCCCAAGCGCGTGCTCCCGATCGACTACGGGCCCCCCGCCGATCCCCACGGCGGGCCGGGTGAGCCGCTGCTGGAATCGGTCTGGGTCGAGCCCTATCCCGACGAGACGCTCGGACTCGAGGACGGGTTCGCCGCCCCCGAGGCCCACTACGAGCAGCGCGAGAGCGTCGAGCTGGCGTTCATCGCCGCGTTGCAGCACCTGCCGGCCAACCAGCGGGCGGTGCTCATCCTGCGCGAGGTGCTGGGCTTCTCGGCGCGCGAGGTCGCCGAGACGCTGGAGACGACCACGGCTTCGGTCAACAGCGCGCTCCAGCGCGCCCGCCAGTCAGTCGAGCAGCGCCTGCCGGAGCGCAGCCAGCAGGCGACGCTGCGCTCGCTGGGCGACGACGGGTTGCGCGAGGTCGTCGACACCTACGTCGAGGCCTGGGAGCGCGGCGATGTCGAGACGGTCGTGGCCATGCTGACCGAGGACGCGACGTTCGCCATGCCTCCGCTGCGCAGCTGGTTTCGCGGTCGCAAGGCGCTCATCACCTTCCTGGCCGGGTGGCCGCTCTCGGGCGCCTGGCGCTGGCATCACGTCCCCGCCACGGCCAGCGGTCAGCCGGCGCTCGCCTTCTACGCGTGGGACGAGGACGAGGGGGCCTACCTTCCGTTCGCGCTCAACGTGCTGACGCTCAGCGGCAACCGCATCAGCGACGTCACCGCCTTCGTGGCGCGGGCCACGGAGCTGCCCGAGCGAGAGGTGTACGCCCGCTGGCCCGACCAGCCCGCCGATCCGGCGAGGCTCATGGGCTTCTTCGAGCGCTTCGGCCTGCCCGACCGCCTGAGCTGACGCGCGGCGGGGCCGGCGGCGTCTCGGCCCCCCTCGTCCCGATCACCGCTCCGAGGCAGCGGCGGGCGCTGGCGTCTGGGCCGGCTGCCGTGGTCGCTCCCCTGACGGGGCCGGGAGGAGCGGCGTACCCGCGACCGCGCAGTGGCGCGTGGTGGCCGGCTCCCGCACCCAGAGGCGCCGGCGCCGCGGCCGCTCGAGCACGTCGTTGCGAATCGTCGCCCAGGCCAGGATGCCGCCGGCCGCCGCCAAGCCGGCAGTGACCAGCATGGCGACGTGGAAGCCGTCGGCCAGCGCCTGCGGTTGTCGATACGCGCTACCCGAGAGGCCGGCGACCAGCGGCAGAACAGCCACGGCCGCCAGCTGGGCGGTCCGCGCCACCGCGTTGTTGACCCCCGACGCCACCCCGGAGTGCCGCGCGTCGGCCGCGGCGAGCACGGTCGCGGTCACGGGAGCGACGACGAGCGAGAGGCCGAGACCGTAGACGACGACGGCTGGCAGCACCGACCCCAGATAGGCGTCGCCGATGTCGATCCCACGCATCATCAGCATCCCGGCGGCTATGAGCAGCGGCCCGACGGTCAGCGGGAGGCGGGGGCCGATGCGCTGGGCCAGGGCGCCCGCCCGCGGGGAGAGGGCCAGCATGAGGGCGGTGACGGGCAGGGTCGCCGCCCCCGCCGCGACCGGGGAGTAGCCGAGCGCGACCTGGAGGAAGACGACCAGCAGGAAGAGCACTCCGCCCAGGGCGGCGTAGACAGCGACGGTCACGAGGTTGGCGCTGGCGAACTGGCGCGAGGAGAAGATCGAGAGCGGCAGCATCGGCTGGCGGCTGCGCCGCTCGGTGACCACGAAGGCGATCGAGGCGATGATCCCTATGGCGATGGCCCCGACGACCGGCCCCGAGGCCACGCCCTGCGCCGGTGCCTGGATCAGCGCGAAGGTCAGGCCGGCGAGCGCGAGGGCGACGAGCACCGAGCCGGCGACGTCGAGCCGGCCGCTGATCGTCGGGTCGCGCGTCTCGGGGACGTGGCGCCGGGACGCGTAGACCACGAAGGCTCCCAGCGGGATGTTGATGAGGAACACCGCGCGCCAGCTCAGCGCGGTGACCAGGTAGCCGCCGAGCAGCGGGCCGACGGCCCCGGCCACCCCGCCCAGGGCCGACCACGCGCCGATGGCCCGGCCGCGGTCGTCGGGGTGGAAGGTGGCCTCGATGATCGCCAGGCTCCCCGGCGCAAGCAGCGCGCCGCCGACCCCCTGGAGGATCCGCGCGCCGATCAGGGTCTCGACGCTGGGCGCGAGCGCGCTCAGCACCGACGTCGCGGTGAACACCGTGACGCCCAGCTCGAAGATCCGGCGGCGCCCGTATCGGTCGCCGAGCGAGCCGCCGAGGAGGATCAGCGAGGCCAGCGTGAGCAGGTAGCCGTCAATCGTCCACTGGAGGGCGGCGACATCGGCGTCGAGGTCGCGCCCGAGCGCGGGCAGGGCGACGTTGATCACCGTGGCCTCGAGGAAGGCGATGCCCGACCCGAGCACGGTGACGGCCAGGACCCACCGGCCATGGGGTGAGGAGAGCCGCAGCGGCTGGCTCGGCGACCCGACGGCCTCGCGTGACGTCGACGAGCCTTTGGTCATCGTCGGAGTATGAGTCCGCCGGCGTGCCTGGCTCACGCCGCGGCGCCGCGAGCGGTCGGGCCTCGCTGCGAAGGTGTGCCCGTGCCCGAGGTGGTGACCATCGGCGTCTACAGCTTCGATGTCGACGCCTTCCTCGCCGCGCTGGGGCGAGCCGACGTCACCCAGCTGCTCGACGTGCGTCAGCGCCGCGGCGTGCGGGGGCGCGAGTACTCATGGGCCAACTCGGCCCGCCTCCAGGCCGCCCTGGCCGCCGCCGGCATCGACTACCGCCACCATCGCGAGCTCGCCCCGACCACCGAGCTGCGCCAGCTCCAGTACCGCGAGGACGCGCGCCTCGGCGTGGGCAAGCGCTCACGGGCGCAGCTGGCGCCCGAGTACAGCGAGCGCTACGTGACGGGGATCCTCGCTCGCGTCGATCTCGATCCCATCGTCGCGGCGATGCCCGGCGACGGCCGCTGCGCGCTGCTGTGCGTCGAACGCGATCCGCAGGCCTGCCACCGATCGCTGATCGCCCAGCGCCTCGAGGAGCGCCACGGCCTGAAGGTGACCCACCTGCGCCCGTGAGCCCCCAGGCGGCGGGGCTGTCGCCGGGCTCGCCCGGCTTCAGCCTTCGCGGCTCAGGGCGAGGGCGGCGGCGCTGCGCCGATGGGTCTCGAGCTCCTCGAGCTGCGCGGTCGCACGCTCGATCAGGCGCTCGAGGTCGAAGCCGGCCAGCGCGGGATCGTCGGCGATCTCGCGCAGCGACTCCCACAGGCCGCGCTTGCCGGTGACCCCGAGGGTCAGGCCCTCGAGCTCGAGCAGGCGGCTGAGGGGCGAGTATCCGGTGAGCGAGCCGTTGAGCTTGAGCCGACCGACCTTCTCCCCCGCCCACGCGGCGGCGAGCTTGAGCTGGTCGGTGGAGACGTCGAGGCGGCTCATCAGGTCCTCGAGCGCGCGGCGGTCCTCCTCGATGTCCGCTTGCAGACGCTCGAGGAAGGCGCCCAGCTCGGTGCCGCGGATCTCGTCCCGAGTGGCGTAACGTGCCGTGCATCGAGTACGCACCCGTACATAAGGGCTGGTGAGCGTGCGGCACGGGAGAGCGAGAGGCCACCACCGGGAACGCCGACGCGGGACGCTGATCGCCGCGGCGACGGTCCTCGTAGTGGCGGCCCCATCGCCGGTGGCCGGCCCCGCCCACGCCGCCAGGCGGACCGCCGGCCATCCGCAGGCTGCCTCCAGCCCGTTCGGGATCCCCTGCGTGCCCGGGCCCGGCGGCGTGCGCATCTGCTCCGGGACCCTGGCCAACCGCGTGCCCAGCTGGGACGGCGTTCCACTCGACGTCGACGTCGTCCTGCCGCCGGCGAGCCAGAAGGGCCCCTACCCGCTGATCGTCGGCCTCCACGGCTTCGGGGCCAACAAGGTCGCCGGCTTCGACAACCCGGAGCGCGAGGTCACCTACGCCCAGCAGGGGTATGCGGTCATGGCCTACTCGGCGCGCGGGATCGGGCTGAGCTGCGGTGTGCCAATCTCGCGCACGCCGCCGGCATGCGATCGCGGCTGGATCCACCTCGCCGACGTGCGCTACGAGGTGCGCGACACCCAGTACCTGTCGGGGCTGCTGGTCGACCAGGGCTTCGCCAAGCCGGCGATCGGCGTGACCGGCACCTCGTACGGAGGCGGGCAGTCGCTCATGCTCGCCGTCCTCAAGGACCGCATGGTGATGCCCGACGGCCGGATCGTGCGCTGGAAGAGCCCGCGCGGAAGGCCGATGCGGATCGCCGCCGCGGCGCCCAGGATCGGTTGGAGCGACCTCACCTACGCGCTGGTCCCCACCGGGCGCACGCTCGACTACCGGGCGCACAACCCGTACGGGCACCACATCGGGATCGTCAAGAAGTCCTACCTCGACGTCCTCTACGACGTCGGCCTGAGCGGCTACTACGCGCCGCCGGGCGCCGACAAGCAGGCCGACATCCAGAACTACAAGCGCGCGCTCGACGCCGGCCCGCCCTATCCGCGCGGGCTCGTCCCCTACCTGATCCACCAGTTCACGCGCTTCCACTCGGGCTACTACGTCCAGGACGGGCTGCCCAAGGCCAAGCGCGAGACGCCAGCTCCGGTGGTCATCTACAACGGCTTCACCGACGACATCATGCCCCCCACCGAGGCCCTGCGTTACTACGCGCGCGCCCGCAAGGACTTCCCCAAGGCGAGGGTGGGCCTGATCTTCGGCACCGACTACGGCCACCCACGGGCGTCGCTGTCAGCTGAGCCGACAATTGCGAACCGCGAGGCCGACGCGCTGTTCGCCCACTACCTCAAGGGCGACCGCAAGGCGAAGCCGCTGGACGGCGTGGTCACCACCACCCAGGGCTGCAACGGGGCGCCGGAGCTCGGCCCGTTCAAGACCCGGACGTGGGCGGGTCAGCATCCCGGCCGGGTCGTCCTGCGCGATCAACGCCACCACCGCTTCGACTCGGCCGGGGGAAGCAGCGTCAACTCGACGGCGACCGACCCCGCCGGGCCGGCCACCGCAGCCGGCGCCTGCCGCACGGTCGACGCCGCCCGCGACCCCGGTGCCGCGACCTACGAGCTGCCGCCGGCGGCGGGCAAGGGCTACACGATGATCGGCTCGCCGACGATCACCGCCCAGCTGTCGATCCGCGGCAAGCTGCCGCAGATCGACGCGCGGCTTTGGGACGTCGCTCCCGACGGCGGACAGCAGACGCTCGTGACTCACGGGATCTACATGCCGCGCCGCGGGGAGCGCACCCAGACGTTTCAGGTCTACCCCAACGGCTGGCACTTCGCGGCCGGCCACGTGGCCAAGCTCGAGCTCCTCGGCCGCGACTCGCCCTATGCCCGCCCGTCGGACCGCAGCTTCACCATCACCGTGAGCCGGCTGCGCCTGGTGCTGCCCATCCACGAGCACAGCGCCCGGCGGCGGATCGAGGCGCCGAAGCGCCGCGCCCGTGCCAAGCAATCGCCGTCGAAGAGCCCGGCGTCGCAGGGCAACGGCTCAGGCCTCGCCGCCCGGCCCAGCGGCTGAGACCTCCAGACGCTCCAGCGGCGAGAGCTCGCCCCGTGCTCCTCGGCGCGTGCCGGATACCTGCTCGGCCGCGATGACCGTGACCAGCACGACGACGAACACGAGGTCGTAGAAGAGCTCGAGGCTCGTCGCCCGCTGCTCTTCGCCGCCCCGTCGACGGGCGAAGCGGGACATGACGGGCGACAGCGTAGTCCTCGTGCTGACGGCGCCCGTGCCCCGGGCGCCCGGGGTGTACGCTCGGGCGCAGGGTGGAGCAGGTCGACGTCGCGATCGTCGGAGCGGGGTTCGGGGGCCTCGGGCTCGGCGTGCGGCTGCGGGAGGCCGGCCGCGACTCGTTCGCCATCCTCGAGGCCGACGAGGGCATCGGCGGGACGTGGCGGGCGAACACGTACCCGGGCGTTGCCTGTGACATTCCCTCGCACCTCTACTCCTACTCCTTCGCCCCGCGCGCGGACTGGAGCCGCCGTTACCCGGCCCAGCCCGAGGTCCTCTCCTATCTCAAGGAGGTGGTGCAGCGGCGCGGGCTGCGCGACCACCTGCGCACGGGGACGCCGGTGACGGGCGCTCGCTTCCAGCCCGCCGACGCGCGCTGGCTTCTGGAGCTGGGTGACGGCGGGGAGCTCGAGGCCCGCGTGCTGGTGGCGGCGTGCGGCCAGCTGCGCATCCCGCACGTGCCGACGTTCGCCGGCCTCGAGGGATTCGAGGGGCGCTGGTGGCACTCCGCGCGGTGGGACCACTCCTTCGACCCGCGGGGAAGGCGGGTGGCGGTGATCGGTTCCGGCGCGACCGCGATCCAGGTCGTTCCCGAGCTGGCCATGGTGGCGGAGCGCCTGCACGTCTTCCAGCGCACGGCGCCCTGGGTGATTCCGCGCCACGACCGGCCCTACACGAGAGCCGAGCGTCGGGTCTTCGCCGCCCTGCCGGTGCTTCGCCGCGCCTACCGCTCGGCCCTGTTCTGGCGCCAGGAGGGGCTGCTGCTCGGGCTCAAGCCGGGATCCCTGGCGGCGCGGGCGCTCACGCGCTACGCGCGTTGGAACATGGAGTCCCAGGTGGACGACCCGTCGCTGCGCGCCGCGCTGACCCCCACCTATCCGATCGGGTGCAAGCGGATCCTCGTCTCCGACGACTACTACCCGGCGCTGACCCGTCCCAACGTCGAGCTGGTGACCACCGCCATCGAGGGCTTCGAGCGCAGCGGGGTCCGGACGCGCGACGGTCGGCTGCGCGAGCTCGACGCGGTGGTCTTCGCCACCGGCTTCGACTCGCAGGCGCTGGTGGCGCCGCTGCGCGTCGAGGGGCGCGACGGCGCCACGCTCGACGAGGCGTGGGCCGACGGGCCCTACGCCCATCTCGGACTGACCGTGCCGGGCTTCCCCAACCTCTTCCTGCTCTACGGGCCCAACACCAACCTCGGTCACAACTCGATCGTCTTCATGATGGAGGCCCAGATCGCCCACGTCCTGGGGTGCCTCGACGAGCTCGACCGCCGCCGCGCCGATCGCATCGAGGTGCGCCCGGAGGCGATGGAGCGCTTCCAGCGGCGCACGCAGGCGCGGCTGAGCGCGTCGGTCTTCAGCCAGGGCTGCACCAGCTGGTACAAGACCGCCAGCGGGCGCATCACCAACAACTGGCCGGGGTCGGCGGCGGAGTACTGGCACCGCACCCGCCGCCCCGAGGTGGCCGACTTCTCGCTGAGCTGAGGGCCCCGGGCACAGAACGCCGCCTAGCGGATCGTCACCTTCTTCAGCAGCCCCTCGCTGGAGTGCGGCTTGCCGCCGTCGCGGTCCGCCAGGGGACAGAAGAGGACGTACTGGCCCTTGGGCAGGGTCAGCGTCGTCACCTCGGACTTGCCCCCGTCCAGGACGGCCGTCGTCTCCGCGCTCTGGAGGTCGGCGTAGGAAGGAGGCGGGCCGTTGGATGCGAGGTCCTTCTCGATCCGGGCAAGTGACGGATTACCCTTGATCCTGACGGCGATCGCCAGATGCAGCGCCTCCTTGCCCTCGCTCTTGAAGACCAGCCGGTTCTGGCCGGCCTTGAGGCCGGAGACGTCCCAGCGGTAGCGGTCCCTGCCGGCCTCGGCAGCCACCACGCTGGCGGGGGCCGAGGGCAGGCTCCCGGCCTTGCCCGAGGTGACCCGGAGGTCCGCGTGGGCGCCTGAGGATCCCGGGCCGGCGTCGACCACGGTGTAGCGGCCGGGAGGGAGGTTCACGGTGGCGCTCTGGCTCTGCCCGGGCGGGACGGTGCCGACTCCCCCCTCGGCGCGCAGCCAGTCCGGCGTGCGGTTGCTGTTGCCCTGGATGACGGCGAGCGCCTGCGTCGCGGTGTGGTTGCCTTCCAAGCGGACCAGCTGCGCGCCGTGGGGCGCCTTCGCGCGGTTGGTCAGCTCGACGGTCACCAGCCCGCCCGCGGTCGAGCGCGGAACCGTGTACTTCACGGTCTTGCCGGCATCGGCGACGGTGACCGAGAGCTTCGTCCCCGTCTCCCCTCCGCCGCCTCCGCACGCGGCGACCGCGAGGCTGAAGAAGGCGAGGAGAGCGAGAACCAGGCAGTTCAACGACGGGCGTACGCGGCGCACGGTGGATCCTCCTGTTCGGGGCGGCCCGGCGAACCAAGCCGGACGCAGCGCGCGCGAACCTACCGTTCGCTCCGGCGGACCCCTCTCGCGGAGTCCGTGAAGGCGGACCTCTCGCCGCCGTCGTGCCGCACCGCGCCGCTCCCCGGCCGCGCGACGACGCGCCCAGCCTCTACCGTGTCGCGCCCATGGACCTCACCGGCACCACCTGCCTGGTCACCGGGGCCAACCGCGGCATCGGCGCGGCCATCGCCGTCGAGCTCTCACGCCGCCCGGTCGGACGGCTGCTGCTGGGCATGCGCGACCCCGCCGGCCAGAGCCCGCCCACCGCATCCCCCCGCGGCGCCCGCGAGATCCGCCCGGTGGCCTTCGACCTATCTACGCCCGAGGACATCGAGCGCTCCTGGGCGGCCCTGCCCGCCGAGGACCGCGAGCTCGACCTCCTCGTCAACAACGCCGGTCGCATGACCGGCGGCCTGCTCGAGGACCAGGACGTCGACGACGTCTACGCCATGTTCCAGGTGAACCTGCTGGCGGTCGTCCACCTCACCCGCCTGGCGCTGCCCGGGATGGTGGCGCGCGGGCGCGGCAAGGTCGTCAACAACGCGTCGATCTCCGGCTATGCCTTCTTCCCCACCGCCTCCACCTACGCGGCCTCAAAGGCGGGCGTGGTCGCCTTCTCGGAGTCGCTGCGCCGCGAGCTCGAGGGCAGCGGTGTCACCGTCGCGCACCTGGTCACCCCGGGCGTGCGCACCGACATGCTGGCGGCCACCGAGGAGGTCTACGGCCGCCACATGGACACCTCGGGCTGGCCCAGCGTCGAGCCCTCGCAGTGGGCGGCCAAGGCGGTGGCGGCGATCGAGTCCGACGCGAGCCTGGTGCGTCCCCCGGGCCGCCTGGAGGTCGCCCGCCTGGCGTCGCGCGGGCCGGCCTCCCTGATCGACGCCATCACGCGGCGCTCGTTCAGCCGCCAGCCCCGAAGCTGACGGCCCCCAGCACGACGGGCGGGCCGTGGCCGCCGGCCCGACCTGCGCTCAGGCCGCCGCCGCGTCGGCCTCCTGCACCCAGTCCTTCTGCGCCCCCGCGGCCGGCTCGTCCGCGAAGCGGGGCTTGGCCAGCAGCAGCTGCACGTCCTGGATGCGGCGCTCGCGGAAGCCGGCCTCGGTGTAGGCGAGGTAGAGCATCCACAGACGGCGGAAGCGCTCGTCGTAGCCCAGCTGCTCCAGCCGCTCCTCGGCCGCCTCGAAGCGCTCTCGCCAGCGGCGCAGCGTCTCGCCGTAGTGGACGGTGATGTCCTCCATGTGGACCGGGCGCATGTCGGTGCGCCGGGCCACGCAGCGGCCGATGACCGAGGGCGAGGGCAGGCATCCGCCGGGGAAGATGTAGGTGCGGATGAACGACCGGGTGGCCTTCTCGGCCTGGTAGGCGCGGTCGTCGATCGTGATGGCCTGGAGGAGCATGAGGCCGTCATCGGTGAGCAGGCGTGAGCAGGTGGCGAAGAAGCGGTTGAAGTGCTGCCAGCCGACCGCCTCGATCATCTCGATCGAGACGAGCTTGTCGTAGCGCCCCTCGAGCTCCCGGTAGTCGCGCATGAGCACGGTCACGCGGTCCTGCAGGCCGGCCTCGCGCACGCGTGCGCGGGCGTACGCGTACTGCTCGGCCGAGATCGTGGTGGTCGTCACCCGGCAGCCGTAGCGCCCGGCGGCGTGGATGGCCAGCGAGCCCCAGCCGGTGCCTATCTCCAGCAGGTGGTCGGCGGGCGTGAGGGCCAGCTTGGCGCAGACGTGGTCGAGCTTGGCCCGCGACGCCTCGGCCAGGCTGACGTGGGGCGAGGGGAAGATCGCGCACGAGTACATCAGCGTCTCGTCGAGGAAGAGCGCGAAGAAGTCGTTGCCGAGGTCGTAGTGCTCGGAGATCTGGCGCCGCGAGCGCTTGGGCGTGTTTCGCCGCAGCGGCCCGAGCGCGCGCTGCCAAGGGCGCAGCGCGAAGGCGAAGCGCCCGCGCACTTTGTCGAAGCGGTGGGCGTCGCGTGCTGCGATGCGGATCAGGTCGACGAGGTCCTCGCTGTCCCACATGCCCTCGGCGTAGGCGTGGCCCAGCCCCCGGCTCCCGCGCAGGAACTGGCGGTAGGCCTCCCATGAGTGGATCTGCACGCATGCGCGCAGCGGACGGCTGGCGTCCAGGCGCCCGACGACGACGCTGGCCCCGTCGGGCTCGAGCAGCTCGATCTCCCCGCCCCGACCGCGATCGAGCAGGCGCAAAGCCAGCATGCGGGCGATCATCGCGCCGCCGCCTGGCCGGGATGGCTGAAGTACGGGGCGCGCTTGAGCTTCAGCCGCAGCGCCTGGGCGTAGATTCGTGCCTGCACCCGCAGCGTGGTGGCCGGGTAGCGCAGCAGCATCCGGTTGAGGACCGCGCCGCTGAGCTCGTGGCGGTTCATGTGGAGGGTGGCCTCGAAGGCCTTGGCGCCGCCGCGGTGGCTGGCGATCTCCACCGTCAGTCGCGGGCCGGGGGCGGCCAGGCGCCACTCGTACCGGTGGTCCATTCCCATGAACGGCGAGACGTGCAGCGCCTTGTCGAAGCCCTGGGCCATCACCTCGCCGTCCTGGTGCGGGCAGTCCATCACGTAGGCGTGACACTCGCCCCACGGGGTGTTGGTGACCTCGGCCATGATCGCCCGCGGACGCCGGTCGCCCGGCGCGTCGAAGCAGTAGTAGAAGCTCACCGGGTTGAAGCAGTGCCCGAAGGAGCGCACGTTGGTCAGCAGGCGCACGGGTCCGGCTGGGCGATGGCCGATGCGCTCCGCGACGGTCTCGCGGACGGCGCCGGCCAGCGGCACGCTCGCATCGCCGTGGTAGTCCTCGCGGCGAAACCAGGCCAGGGCCGGGCGGCGCGCCGACCACAGCCGGTGGCCGTCGAGCGCCTCGGGCAGCTCGTCGAGGTCGAGGTAGAGCATGAAGTGGCGGTAGCGGAAGGAGTGCTCGATCGGCTGCCAGCGCCGGTGGGTGACCCAGCCCTCGTAGACGCAGCTCTCGAGGCTCACAGCCGCCCGCCCAGTTGCTCGGCCACCCGCAGGGCGCTGACCACTCCGTCCTCGTGGAAGCCGAACCCCCAGTAGGCCCCGCAGTAGTGCGTGCGCCGGAGCGTGGAGGAGATCTCGGCGTGGCGGCGCTGCGCCGCCCAGCCGGCGTGGGTGAACACCGGATGGGCGTAGGGGATCTTGCGGATCACCTCGCCGGGGTCGATGCGCTCGGTGCGGTTGAGCGTCACGCAGAAGTCGCGCTCGGAGCGCAGTGCCTGCAGGGTGTTCATGTGGTAGGTGACCGTCGTGCGCCCGATCGGCTCGTCGAGCAGGTGGAAGTTCCACGACGACCAGGCCGCGCGGCGGCGCGGGAGAAGGCGGCGATCGGTGTGCAGGACCGCCTCGTTGACCTGATAGGGGATCGCACCGAGGATCTCGCGCTCGCGGTCGCTGGGCTCCTCGAGCAGGCGCAGCGCCTGGTCGGAGTGGGCGGCGACGACCACCTGGTCGAAGCGCTCGGGCTCGTGGCCCCGGGCCGCGACCTCGACGCCGTCCTCGTCGCGCCGGATGGCGGTGACCGGCGTCGACAGCCGGATGCGTGGGCGAAACGGAGCGGTGAGCGCGCGCACGTAGGCGTGCGAGCCGCCGACCACGGTGCGCCACGCCGGCCGCCCCCGCACGGACAGCATCCCGTGATGGGCGAAGAACTGGGCCAGGAAGCGCGCCGGGAAGCTCCACATCTGACTCGGATCGGCCGACCACACGGCCGACGCCTGGGGAACGATCAGGCGGTCGATGAACAGCCGCGAGAAGCGGTGGCGCTCGAGGAAGTCACCCAGCGACGGCCCCTCCCCCTCGCCGGTCAGCAGGCGCCCGGCCTCGCGGTTGAAGCGCCGGTAGTCGCTGATCATCCGCATGAAGCGCGGCTGCACGAGGTGGCGACGCTGGGCGAACAGCCCACGCGGGGTGCCGGCGAACTCGAAGTCCTCACTCTCCGCGCTGACCGAGAAGCTCATGACGCTGGGCTGCCAGGCCACCCCCAGGCCGCGCAGCAGCCGCTCGAAGTTGGGGTAGTTGCGGTCGTTGAACACGATGAACCCGGTGTCCACGTCGTAGGTGCCGTCGCCGGCCTCGACGCGAACGGTGTTGGTGTGCCCGCCGGGGTAGCCGGCCGCCTCGTAGACGGTGACCTCGTGGCGGCGGTGCAAAGCGTGCGCGACGGTCAGGCCGGAGATCCCGGCCCCCACGATGGCGACCCTCACGATGTCAACGGTGCTGGCTGGACCATCCGCGTGCCGTAGATATTGCGCGCTTGGGCGGCGCCCGGATCAATCGTCGGGCAGGCGGGCGGGCAGGCGGGCGGCGATTCAGCCGCGAGCCAGGCGCACGGCCAGAACCGCGCCCGCCGCCGCAGAGCCTCCGGCCAGCAGGATCGTCCCCACGCGTCCCGACGTGGGGATGGCGTCTCCCGCGGCGAGCGCTCCCACGACGTCGGCCAGGTCGCCCACGACGGCGGCGGCCTGCCAACGGGCGGCCGCGGGCCCGTCGCCCAGCGCGGCCAGCAAGCCGACTCCGAGGCCGACGTCACGCGCACCGAGCCCCCGCACGAGCTCCTGGGCGGCGGGCCGGTCGGCCTCGACTCCCAACCAGCGGGCGCCCGCCTTGGCCGGGGCGGCCAGCAGGCCTGCACCGATGACGATGCGGCCAATGGCGATCGCGGCAGCGGCACGGCGCTCCATGGGGACATCATCGCCGGCTCCCCCGGCCTGCAAACTTCGCGCCGGGCTCGAGGGCCGTGGCGCGCGCGGTCTCCCGCTGCGCCGCTATCGCGCTCGGTGACCCACCGCCCGAGCCGTCGCGGGTGCACCGCATCGCTCGAGCACGCCGCCGGGGTGGCTGACGGCGGAGTATGCGACAGGATCCGCCGCGCTCGTTTCGCCCAGGATGAGAGGGGGAAGGCCTCCTCTTAGATGGTCGAGAAACGCTCGGGGTCGCAGTGACGCCTGGCGATGCATCCCAGACGCTGTGAGCCCGCAGGACTTTGCGAACAGCAGATTCGGCCCGCAGGCGGTCGTCCGCCTGCGGGCGGCGTTCGAGCGGTCGCAGCAGCCGATGCTGATCGCCGACGATCACCGGCGCTGGGTGACCGGAAATGCCGCAGCCTGTGAGCTGCTGGGACTTGCTCGGGAGGAGGTCCCCTGGCGCATGATCGATGACTTCACCGCGCCGAGCGAGCGGTCGAGGCTCGAGGAGATATGGCAAGCCTTCTTGACAAGTGGGGCGGCGGAGGGCTGGTACGACCTCTACGTACCGGGCCGCGGACGGGTGCAAGTCGAGTTCAGCGTGACGGCCAACATGCTGCCCGGCCGTCACCTGTCGGTCTTCATCCCCGTCGACGAGGCCTCCACCGAGCGTGGAAGCGGCTTGGTTCGGGAGGGGGCGTGGGCCGTCGTCGCCCAGCCCAGCGGACAGCTCACAGACCGCGAGCGCGAAGTCATGACGTTGGTCGCCTCCGGACTGCAGAGCGCGGATCTGGCCGGGCGCCTGTTCCTCTCTCCCGAGACGGTCAAGTCACACGTCTACAACGCGATGGGCAAGCTCGGCGCGCACACACGCGCGCATGCTGTAGCGATCGCGCTGGTGACGGGGCAGATCACATGGCGGGGGCCGTAGCGGCTTCCTCGTCATCGCTGCCCAATCCGCATCAGGCCTCCTAGCTCGTTCGGGCGACATTCGCGGTGGTCGTACGTTCGGGGGTTGTTCCCCTCGGCCGGAGCCCCGATAGTGACTCTTAGGCGCCGGATCGGTCTGACCCTGACAGCTCGGTTCGGTGTCGATCCGTCACTGCAGCGACTGGGGCTGACAACCCCGGAACGGGAGGCAGCGATGAAGCGCGCGTGCAAGGCCCAGGCTCGAGCAGCGGTAAGGCACGCCACTTCGAACTGGCTGGTCGTGCTCATCGCGCTCGTGCTCGGGCTGGGTACGCTCGCGCCGCAGCCCTTCGTCGCGCGCGCAGAGCAACCGGGCAACACCGACTCCGCAGCGGGGGCCGACTCCCCGCCGAGCAGCGACTCAGCGTCCAGCAGCGGCGACGCCGCGTTGGGCCCCGACTCCGCGCCCGCGCCTACCGACTCCGGGCCCGCGCCTACTAGCACCGACACCACCCCGGCGCCTGCCACCGATACGACGCCGACCTCCACGCCTGGCACCGCCACCCCGCCCACGCCTGGCACCAGCACGACGCCCGCGCCTCCCAGCGACACCGCGCCTCCCACCGACACCTCGCCTGGCACCAGCACCACGCCCGCGCCTGGCACCAGGACCACGGCTGCGCCTCCCACCGACACCACGCCTGGCACCAGCACCACGCCCTCGCCTCCCACCGACACCACCCCGACCCCCGACTCGACGGTGTCCAACAGCAAGGGCACGCACAGCGAGAGGGACACCCCAGGCCCCAGTGACTCCGGTACCGGCGACAGCAGCTCCACACCTCCCACTTCGGCCGCGGCCGGCGCTCCCGCTGCGAACCCTGCATCTCCAGCCCCTGAGCGCGCTCCGGCCCCCACGCCCGGCGGGGCACCCTCCACCGTCGACGCGGCTGCACCTCCGGTCCCGGCTCCCGCGCCGGTCACGAACAGGACTGTGGCTGCGGCGTCAAAGATCGCCGCCCCGACGAGCGGAACAGTCGAGCAGTGCAACAACACCGGCTCTACCGGCGGCGACACCATCACCTGCAGCATCACGATCACCAACAACTTCGCGTTCAACGCGGCGACGCCCGATCAGCCGACCGGCTTGGCCACGATCGTCACGAGCATCATGTGCACCGGGTCGGCCGTCTGTCCCACCGGAGGGACCACGACCTCGACGACACCGGTGACCGTCATCACTCAGTGCAACAACGCAGGGCTCGGCGGCGCCAGCAAGGTGACCTGCACCGTCACGGTCACCAACAACCTCACCGGCTATCCGGTCGGCGCAGCGATCGACTCCACGGTCATGCAATGCCAGAGCCCCGGCGCAGTGGACACGCTGACCTGCGTCGCCACGCCGCCCGGCAACCACCGCACCGGCACCGGGGGGCCCGGTGGCCAAAGCGTCACCCAGTGCAACCGCTCCGGCGGGGCCGGCGGCACGCTGACCTGCACCGTGACGGCTCCCCCCTCACAGTCCACCGGACTGCCAACCACGATCAGCCAATGCAACGCTTCGGGCACCACCGGCGCCAGCACGGTGACCTGCACCGCGACCATCACCAATAACTTCATCGACAGCATCCCCGGTGGTGGCGGTGGAGGCGGCGGCGGTGGCGGTGGAGGCGGCGGCGGAGGCGGCGGCTCGGGCGGCTCCGGCGGCGGGGGTGGCTCCTCCGGCGGCGGCGGTGGCAACGACTCCGGGGGTGGCGGCACGGACAACGGCGGAGCCACCCCGACCCCTACACCGGCCCCTACGAGCCTCACCCCCAGTGGCCCGGCCAGGATCCACTCCGCCCCAGTCGTCTCGACACCAGAGCGGGGCGGCCAGACCGGCCCCGGCGCCGGGAGCAACCAGCCAGGCCCGGCCGCACCCGGTGATCAGCCCGGACGACGCGGCGAGACCAGCATCCCTCTCCACCACCCTGGCATGACCACCACCACGTCGACACACCCAAACCAGCCGACCCTTCCCTTCACCGGCCTCGACCTCCGCCTCCCCGTCCTGGCGGGCACGGTCCTGCTTCTGCTGGGTGCCGGCCTCAGGCGCAGGGCCACGAGGCAGACGTAGTTGCGTGGCGGGGCACGTCCTGGTTCTGCTGGGGGCCGGCCTCAGGCGCAGGGCCACGAGGCAGACGTAGTTGCCGGTCGTTGAACACGATGAAGCCGGTGTCGACATCGTGGGTGGGCTCGCGGACGTCCTGGGCGGCCTCCCGCCCCCCAAGGCTCACTGCTGCCCCTCCGCGTAGCCGCCGGCCAGTGGACCGGGACATCGTGGCCGGCGATGCGGGGTGGACAACGGTCAGGGTGGAGATCCCGATCTCTCGGCCTTCGAGCAACCGCCACGGCCGCGGGTATGATCGCCCTCGTGATCCGCCAGGGACCCATACCCGCGTGGCTGCACGGCATCCTCGAGTACGCGGCCGGGGTGCTGCTGATCGTCTCCCAGTTCATCTTCAACTTCCAGTCCGGCGCCGCCCAGGCGGTGTCGATCATCGCCGGCGTCTTCGTGATCTTCGTGGCCGCCACCACGTCGGGCTCCACGAGCCTGATCAACCAGGTCCCGATCTCGGTCCACGTGCTCCTCGACTACGCGCTCGCCGCGGTCCTGGTGGCGAGCCCCTTCCTGTTCGGCTATTCGAACGAGCGCAACCCGACGATCTTCTTCATCGCCCTGGGGATCTTCCACCTGCTGGTCACGATCGCCACGCGCTTCCTGCGCGATCGTCCCGGCGAGGCCAAGGCCCCCGGGGACGCCCGGCCGGTCTGACGAGCGTCCGCGCGCCGATGGCGGCGGAGCCCTCGCTCCCGGCGAGTCGCGAAGGCGGCCGCGCGCTCCGATAGATCCCCCGCAGCACTCGGCAAGCCGCCGCTCGCGGGCTAGTACTCTCTCCCGCTAGGCGATGTCGTACGTGGAGGAGAGCACCACTCCGGCGCTGCGCAGCCCGGCGATGAGCCAGCAGGCATCCTCGCTGGCCCACGAGTGGCGCAAGCTGACCCGCGCGGCCACGATCGTGGCGCTGTTCACCGCGCCCGCCTTCTTCCTGGTCCTGCACCGGACCAACGGCTGGGGCGTGCTGCCCTCGCTGCTGGCGACCTTCATCGCGGTGATCGCCTTCCGTGGGCTGGTCGACGTCCTCTCCCACAAGCTGATCCCCACCCCCAACCTCTACGGGGCGTCCAAGGAGCTGCTCGAGGAGGACGTGGTCGCGCGGCGCCGGACGTGGTACTGGCGCAAGAAGTTCCGCCACCTCGCCTGGTACCTGGGGACCTTCGTCGTCGTGACCGTGGTGGTCAACCTGGGGTTGGGGATCGCGGGTCATCCCACGTCGCTGCTGGGCACGTGGGGCGCGCTGGCCCCGCTGCTGGGCCAGGTGCTGCCGCTCTTCCTGCTCATCGGCATCCAGCTGCCGATCCTCTTCCTCACCAACTTCCTCATCCTCTTCGGCCCGCTGCTGGTCTTCGGGCTCAAGCAGATGAAGGGCTACGAGCCGGGCGACGCCGACTGGGGCGTCCGCCTCGCCGACGTGCGCGGGCAGGCCGAGCCCAAGGAGGAGGTCACGCGTGTGATCTCCCTGTGGCAGTCGGGCGACGAGTTCGAGAAGGCGGGCGGCAAGCGCGAGCGGGGGCTGCTGTTCCTCGGCGCCCCGGGCACCGGCAAGACCATGCTCTCCAAGGCCATCGCCACCTCGTTCAACTCGCCCTTCGTGCTGATGCCGGGCTCGGGCTTCGCCCAGACCTTCATCGGCATGGACGTGATCATCGTGCTCTTCCTGATCGGCAAGGCCCGGCGGTTGGCCCGCAAGTGGGGCGGCACCTGCATCGTCTTCATCGACGAGATCGACGCGGTGGGGATGCGCCGTCAGGCGCTGGGCCAGGGGGCGGGCTTCGAGCCCCAGGTCAGCCCCGACGACGTCAACTTCTACGGCCCCTGGGGCGCCCAGACGGCCAGCGGCGACGTGATCGTGGAGACCCGCGCGTGGCGCGAGCGGTTGTTCGCCAGCCGCGCGACGCCCGCCCCGCCGCTCTACCCGCCGGCGATCGCCAGGCTGCGTGACCGGGTCTCGGGCTTCGTCGCCCCGGGGATGATGGGCGGGATGGGCGGCGGCATGGCCCTCAACCAGCTACTCGTGCAGATGGACGGAGTCGACGACCCGCCGTTCCTCAAGAAGTTCGTGACCAACCGGGTCAACACGTTCCTCGACGCCACCTTCGTCATCCCGCGGCGAATCGGCAGCCGCAGCCTGCGCCTTGCTCCCCCCAAGCCCCGCCCCGAGCAGATCTACTTCATCGGCGCTACCAACGTCCCCATCGACTCGCTCGACCCCGCCCTGATCCGGCCCGGCCGGATGGGACGCCACATCTGGTTCCGCACCCCCACCAAGGACGACCGCCAGGACATCTTCGACCTCTACATCGACAAGGTCGCCCACGAGACCGAGCTCGACACCGACCCCCGTCGCGACGAGCTGGCCCGCATGACCAGCGGCTACTCCCCGGCGATGATCGAGCAGGTCTGCTCGATGGCGCTGACCTTCGCCCACGCCGAGGGGCGGATGGAGTTCAACCGCGCCGACATCGTCGAGGCCATGACAACGGTCGAGACCGGCACCGCCCAGGGGATCGAGTATGTCCCCGAGGAGACGCGCGCGGTCGCCCTGCACGAGGCCGGCCACGCGGTCGGCTCCTATCTCTTCCAGGAGAACATCGAGGCCACCCGGCTGACGATCCGCAAGCGCGGCGAGGCGCTGGGCCACTTCCAGAGCGCCGAGAAGGAGGAGCGCTTCTCAAGCTGGCGCAGCGAGGAGATGGCGCTGCTGGTGATGATCCTCTCGGCCATGGCCACCGAGCACGTCTTCTACGGTGAGAACGGCCGCGGTGTGGGCGGCGACATCCAGGGTGCGTCGTTCCGGGCCATGGCCATGGTCGGCATGGCGGGCATGGCCCCCGAGTTCGTCGAGCTCGACGGGCGCTTCCGTACCGAGGACGAAGAGGACGAGGCCCGCGAGCGGATCATGAAGCGCTTCGAGCGGATCGGAAACCAGATCATCCACCGCTCCGACCCGGGCGCCGGGAGCCCCTACGCCCGCCCGCTCGTCGGCGTGATGACCGACCCGCCCAAGCGCGCGCTGGCCGCCCAGATCCTCGGCCAGGCCTACGTCACGGCCTACAACGCCATGCGCCACAACCGCGCCGCCCTCGAGCAGGTGGCCGACGTCCTCGTCGAGAAGCGCGAGCTCCACGGCGACGACGTGATCGACCTGCTCGAGCAGGTGGCTCCGAGGCGGCCCGCCATCGACCTGCTGGATCGCAGCACATGGCCCCGGATGTGAGCGGCCCGAGCCGCAACGCCGACGAGGACGCCGTGCGCGAGCCCCCGGGGAACGGCCTGCCCGAGCGTCCTGAGCTGCCCGATCGCCCGGACCTGCCTGATCGCCGCGCGCCTGGTGACCCCGAGCCGCGCGGCCGCGAGCCGGAGACCCTCCCCGAGCTGCGGGCTGAGGAGGTTTCCGGCGTCGTCGACCGCCCCCGGCGCGGCGGGCCGCCGATGCCGCCCTCCACCTACGCCCCACGCTTCCGTGCGCTGACCGGAGCGCTCGTCGGCCTGGGCATCGGCGCGGCGATGCTGATCGTCGTGGCGCTCTTTGCCCCCGGCTTCTCGGCGGGTCCGCCGTGGTCGCCGTGGAAGCCGTCGGCCGAGGGCATGGCGGGAGCCGACCAGATCGCCCGCCACGTCGGGCCCGCCTACCACCTGTCGACGGGAGGCCGGCTGGTCAACGTGCGCGGCGGCCCGGTGCGCGACGACCTGCTTGGTACCCGGGCCGAGGTCGCGGTGGCTCACGCCAGCGAGCTCCAGTCCGGAATGCTCGTCCGCGGCAGCAGCGTGATGTTCCAGCTCTGCGGCACCGGCCCGAGCTGCCGGATCGCCGGCACGCCCTCGCGCGAGCGCTTCCTGCTGGTTCGCCGCGAGGCCCTGGAGCTGGCGCTCTACTCGCTGCGCTACCTCAAGGGCGTGGACAACGTGGTGGCGATCCTCCCTCCCACGGTGAAGTCGGCGCCCGGCGGCCGCACGCCCCAGCTCTCGGCCAAGCCGCAGCGCACGGCGCTGTTCTTCCAGCGTTCGCAGCTCCAGCCCGCGCTCGATCGCCCGCTGCGGTCGATCCTGCCCTCGCCGGCGCCGACGGTGAGCTCGATCGGCGTGGCGCCCGAGGCCGCCCTCGTCCGCCAGCTCACCGACCACAACGTGTTCACCTACACATTCGTCCAGGACGGCCGCAACCTCAGCCCGGTCCTGCTCCTGGTCAAGCCCGACGGGGGGTGACCCGGCCGGTCGGGCCAGCGTCAGCGTCGAGGTGAGCGGGGCGACCGAGGCGGCGGCCCTGGCCCGCGCCAAGCGCCGGCTGGACGCCCTCGACCTCTATCCCAGCTCGGTGCGCACGGCGCGCGTGCGGATCGTCCACGCCCGCTGGCTCTTCGGCCTGCCGTGGTTCCGTCGCTTCGACGGCTACGCGATGTGGAACCTGATCCTGCTGCGCGAGGCGCTGGACGAGCGCGCCTCCGACGACCTGGTCTGCCACGAGCTTTGCCATGTGTGGCAGATGCAGCACCACCCGGTGCGGATGCCGCTCTCCTACCTGGCGCGGGGATACGACGCCAATCCGTACGAGCGCGAGGCCCGGTCGGCGGTGGCGCGGACTCGCTCCGGGGTCGATGCGGCCGGCCCTCAACCTGGGGCGTCGACCCGCTCGTAGCCGGGACAGCTGACGACCGGGAGCCGCGGGTAGCGCGGGTAGCCGGGGTCGCTGCGCGAACGCTCGCACAGCGAGAAGACCGAGCCGCGGGTGTTGCGGATCACGCGCTGGTGGAGGCAGGTGTCGCACAGGCCGGCCGCCGGCCGCCTCGAGCTGCGCTCCTCGGCCACGGTCGGAAGTATGGCCGGGCCGGCGGCTCACGTCGCCGTGAGGCCGCCGCCAGCAGCCGGCTGGAGAAGACCCACTATATTTTTTGAAGCGTGAAGACCTTCCTGCGGCTGCTGAGCTTCCTGCGCCCCTACCGGGTCGGCGTCGCGGTGTCCCTCCTCCTGGCCGCTGTGGCCATCACCGGCACCGTGGCCATCCCCTGGCTGATCGGCCGCGCGGTCGACGGGATCCGCCGCGGCAACCGCCACGAGCTGTTGCTCCTGTCGATCGCCGTGCTGGGCGCGGGCGTCGCCCGCCTCGTGGCCACCGTGATTCGGCGGCTGATCGCCGGGCGGGTGTCGCTGGGGGTGGAGTACGACCTGCGCAACCGCGTGTACGGACACCTGCAGGCCCTCGAGCTGGGGTTCTTCGATCGCCAGCAGACGGGCCAGCTCATGTCGCGCGCCACCGTGGACCTGCAGTCCGTGCGCTTCTTCCTCGGCTACGGCCTGGTCTTCCTGCTCCAGTCGGCCCTCACCCTGGCGCTGGGCGCGACGGCCATGCTGGTCCTCAATCCCGGCCTCGCGGCCATCGCCCTCTCCCCCCTGCCCTTTGTCATCGCCGTGGCCTGGCGCTACGGGCTACGGGCGCGGCCCGCCCTGCAGGAGGTCCAGCAGCGCATCGCCGAGCTGACGGCCGACGCCGAGGAGAACATCTCGGGCATCCGCGTGGTCAAGGCGTTCGCCCGCGAGGCCCACCAGCTCGTGCGCTTTCGCTCCAGCGTGAAGCGGGTCTTCGACCAGTCCATCCACGCCACCCGCCTGCGCGCCTTCTACAACCCGTTCATCGGCTTCCTGCCCAACCTCGGGCTTGCGGCCATCCTCGTCCTCGGCGGCCGCAAGGTGATTGGCGGCTCACTGACGCTGGGCGAGTTCACCGCCTTCTACTCCTACATGCTGATGCTGATCTCCCCCATGCGGACGTTCGGCGTGGTGCTGGGCATGGCCCAGCGGGCCACGGCCTCGGGGGCGCGCATCTTCCAGATCCTCGATCGCCGCCCGGCGATGCAGGTGCCGAACTCCGCCCCCGAGCTGCCAGCCGGCAAGGGGCGAGTTCAACTGCGGGGCGTGACGCTGACCTACGAGGGCGCGAGCGAGCCGGCGCTGCGCGACGTGGACCTCCAGGTCGAGCCGGGCTCGACCGTCGCGCTGGTCGGGGCCACGGCCTCGGGGAAGACCTCGCTCGTCTCGCTCATACCGCGGCTGTACGACCCCACCTCCGGGAGCGTCCACCTCGACGGCGCGGACGTCTCGCAGGTGCAGCTGGGCTCGCTGCGCCACGCCGTCGCCCTGGTCACCGACGACCCCTTCCTGTTCTCAGCCTCCGTGCACGAGAACATCGCCTACGCGCGCCCTGAGGCCAGCCTCGAGGAGGTCGAGCAGGCCGCCCGGCGCGCGCAGGCCGACGAATTCATCGCCGAGCTGCCCGAGGGCTACGACACGCTGATCGGCGAGCGTGGGCTGACCCTCTCGGGCGGCCAGCGCCAGCGCCTGGCCATCGCTCGCGCGCTGCTCGCCGACCCGCGCGTGCTGATCCTCGACGACGCCACCTCGTCGGTCGACGCCTCGACCGAGCAGGAGATCAAGGGCGCGCTGGTCGAAGCGATGCGGGGGCGCACGACGTTCGTCATCGCCCATCGCCTGTCGACGATCTCGATGGCCGACGACATCGTCGTGCTCGAGCGCGGGCGGGTGACCGCGCGCGGCGACCATGACGACTTGATGGAGGCCTCGCCGCTGTACCGCGAGATCGTCGAGAAGGGGCTGCCCGAATCGGTCTTCCTCAACCGCAAGCCCGTCGAGGCCGAGGTGGCGGGGCTGTGAGGCGCCGAGGCGAGCGCCCGAGCGGCCGCCGCGACGACCTTCTCGCCCGCCTGCGCGAGACCCGCGGGCGCGGGCGCAAGCTGCGCGGGCTGGTCGAGCTGCTGCGCCCCTACCGCGTGCGTGTGGCGGCCATGCTCGTCGCCCTCGTCGCCGCCACCGCGGCCGCGCTGGCTCCGGCGCCATTGGCCAAGGTGGCCATCGACCAGGGGATCGTCAAGCGCGACCTGGGGACGCTCGACCTGGTCGTCCTCGCCTTCGTCGGGTCGGCGCTGGTGCTGTGGGGGGCGAGCGCGCTGCAGACCTACCTCGTCGGCTGGGTCGGCCAGCGAGCGCTGCAGGATCTGCGCATCCGCCTGTTCGCCCACCTGCAGACGCTGTCGATCGGCTTCCACTCGCGCCGGCGGGCGGGGGTGCTGGTCTCGCGGCTGACCAACGACGTGCAGGCGCTCGACCAGCTCGTCTCCGATGGGGTGGTGACCCTGTTCCAGTCGTCGCTGACCCTGATCGGCACCGTGGCCATCCTGGTGTGGCTCGACGCACGCCTGGCCCTGCTGACCTTCATCGTGCTCCCGTTCCTGGCCGCATCGTCGCTGGCCTACCGCATTGCCTCGGCCGGGGCCTACCGGATCACGCGCGAGAAGATCGCGTGGATCACGTCGTACCTGCAGGAGACGCTTTCGGGCGTGCGGGTGGTCCGCGCCTTTGGTCAGGAGGGCCGGCACAAGGAGCGCTTCGCGCAGCTCAACGAAGACAACCGGGTGGCCAACCTCAAGACGGTCTACCTGAACTCGGCGTACTTCCCGGCGGTCGAGCTCATGTCGGCCCTGGCGACTGTGGGCATCCTGCTCTACGGGGGCTACCAGGCGATCGAGGGCCGTGTGACGATCGGCGTGCTCGTGGCCTTCGTCGCGGCGCTGAACAACTTCTTCGACCCGATCCAGCAGCTCTCCCAGCTCTACACGACCTACCAGGCCGGGATGGCCGCGCTGGACAAGATCTTCGAGCTGCTCGACGAGTCACCCGACCTCGTGGACCGCCCCGACGCGATCGAGCTCGGACGCATCGACGGGCGCATCGAGCTCGACGGCGTCTCGTTCTGCTACGGCGCCGGCGACGAGGAGGTGTGGGCGCTGCGCGATGTCGACCTCCAGGTCCCGGCCGGCCAGACCGTCGCCCTGGTGGGGGCGACCGGAGCGGGGAAGTCGACCTTCGCCAAGCTGGTGGCGCGCTTCTACGACCCCACGGCGGGCCGGGTGCTGATCGACGGCCACGATCTCCGTGACGTGCGCGCCCAGTCGCTGCGCTCCCAGCTGGGGATCGTCCCCCAGGAGGGATACCTGTTCTCGGGCACGATCCGCGACAACATCGCCTTTGGAAGACCGGACGCCAGCGACGAGGAGGTCGCCGCCGCCGCCCGGGCGGTCGGCGCCGACGAGTTCGTGGCCGCGCTGGACGGCGGCTACGACACGGAGGTCGGCGAGCGCGGCTCCCAGCTCTCGGCCGGCCAGCGCCAGCTCATCGCCTTTGCGAGGGCCCTGATCGCCGACCCGCGGATCCTGATCCTCGACGAGGCGACCTCGAACGTGGACATCCACAGCGAGAACCGCATCGAGGCCGCGCTGCGGCGCCTGCTGGCCGGGCGCACGGCGATCGTGATCGCCCACCGGCTCTCCACGATCCGCCGCGCGGGGCGGATCGTGGTGCTCGACCACGGCGGCATCGTCGAGCAGGGAACGCACGAGGAGCTGCTCGAGGCGCGCGGGGCGTACTGGCGGTTGTACCGCGACTGGGCGGAGCAGGCGGCGGCGTAGGGGCGACGCGCGGGCCGAGCCGGCGAGGACGAGCTAGCGCAGCTGCGGGGCAGGGACTCGAACCCCGATAACCAACTCCAGAGGCTGGCGTCTTACCATTAGACGACCCCGCAGAGACGGCTGAGGATAGCCCCTCGTCTCGCCGTGACGATCCGGCCCTGAGGATGCCTCTACCTCGATGGCGACGAGGGAGCCATGAGGCTCACAACGCGTCCAGCGGGCTGTCGCCGTCGGCGAGCTTCGCGGTCATCGCCGACACGTCCGTCCCCTCGGCGACCAGTCGCCGCGCGTGCTCCAGGTCGTCGGAGCGCCCCACCGACAGCGCCCCCGCGACCCGGCCGCCGTCCAGGTACCACACCGAGAACTTGGCGTCCTCCAGCGAGCCGCGGATGACCTCCTCGTCCCACCGCAGCGCCGGCCCGACGTACTCCATCGCCGACCAGTCGGAGAGGTCGGAGAAGAAGTAGGGGACCGCCCGGTGGTCAACGCCGCGGCCGAGCATGTTCAGCGCCGCCGTCCGACCGTGCTGGAGGGCCACGTCCCAGTGCTCGATGCGCAGCGGGCGTCCGTGCACCACCGAGTCGTACTCGCACATGTCGCCGGCGGCGAAGATGCCCGGGGCTGAGGTCTCGAGCTTCGACGAGCACTTGACCCCTCCGCCCTCCCCCAGCTCGAGTCCCGCCGCCTTGGCCAGCATGACGTCGGGCACCGCGCCGGCGCCGATGACCACGGCGTCGGCCGCCAGCTCGAGGCCGCGGGTCGTGACCACCTTCGTGACCCGGCCGTCGGCGCCCTCGAAGCGCTCGAGCCCGTCGTCGCCGTGGACCTCGATGCCGTGCTCCTCGAGGATCCCCTGGAAGAAGCGCCCGGCCTGACCGCCGAAGCCGCGCTCGAGCGTCACGCCCTCCTGCATGAGGATCGTGCAGCGCCGGCCGCGCTCGGTCAGCGAGGCGGCCACCTCTGTGCCGATGTAGGAGCCGCCGATGAGCACGACGTTCTCCACCTCGTCGGTGTCGGCGCGGATGGCGTCGGCGTTCCCGAGCGCGCGCAGGTAATGGATTCCCTCCAGCTCTGAGCCGTCGGCGCGCAGGCGGCGGACGTTCGCCCCGGTGGCGATCAGCGCCTGGTCGAAGGCCACCTCCTCCTTTGAGGACAGGCGGGCGACACGCTCGCCGAGGTCGAGCCGCAGGACGCTGGTGCGGGTCTTGAGCTCGACCGAGTGCTCGTCCCACCAGCCGACGGGGTGGACGAGGGTGTCCTCGCGCGCCTCGGTGCCCTGCAGGTAGCCCTTGGAGCACGGCGGGCGGTGGTAGGGCGGGTCGGGCTCGCGGCCGACGAGCAGGATCGAGCCGTCGGCGCCCTCCTCGCGCAGGCACTGCGCGCAGCTCGCCGCGGCCAGGCCGCCGCCGATCAGCAGGTGGTCGACGCGGCGGTCAGCCACCGGCGCCTCTCCCCGAGAACGCCTCGGCGCGCCGCTCAGCCACCGGCGCCCGCGCCGTTGCCCGTGAACTGCGAGGTGATCGCCTCCTCGAGCCCCGGGTCGAGCACGACCAGCACCTCGTCGCCGCCTTCGATCCGCGTGTCGGGCTTGGGGACGAAGCCGCCGCCCTCGCGCAGGATCGAGATGATCAGGCTTCCCTCGGGCATCGGCAGCTCCTCCACGCGCCGGCCCGCGGCCGGCGCGGCGGCCGAGACCTGGAGCTCGATGATCTCCAGGCGATCGTCGGCGAGGTCGAGCAGGTGCACGAGGCCGTACTGGGGCACCTCGTGCTCGATCAGGCGCAGGATGAGGTCGGTGGCCGACACCGCCGGCTGGATGCCCAGCAGCTTGAAGTGCTGGACGTTGCGGGGGTTGTTGACCCGGGCGACGATGCGCTCGCAGCGGTACTTCTCCTTGGCCACCTGGCAGATCAGGATGTTGTCCTCGTCGTCGCCGGTGACCGCGATGACTAGCTCGGCGCGCGCCACGCCCGCCCGCTCGAGGACCCACAGCTCGGTGGCGTCGCCGTACTGGACGGCGTGCTCGAGCTCCTCCTCGACGGCGAGGTAGCGCCGCCGGTTGTTCTCGAGCAGCGTCACCTCGTGGCCGTGGTTGACGAGCTCGCGGGCGAGGTTCCAGCCGACCTTGCCGGCGCCCGCGACGATCACGTACACGACACGACCCCCGGCGATCGACCGCAGCCGCCCCAGGCAGCGCTCACTCGCCGACCACCGCCCGCTCGAGCATGTCGATGGCCACCGCCGTGGGGCAGATCGTCTCGAGCCCCTGGCCGCGGTACCACTCGGCCCGCCGGGGATCGAGCACCCGCACGATCACCTTGGCCACGCCGAAGCGCCGCTGCGCCACCTGTGAGACCACCAGGTTGGTGTTGTCTCCATTGGTGGAGGCGATGAAGACGTCGGCGCGCTCGATGCCGGCGGCCTCCAGCGCCTCGAGCTCCAGCGCCGTGCCCACCGTGAACTGGCCGCCCATGCTCTCCCAAGAGTCCTCGAGGTCGACCTCCAGGCGCTCGTGCGAGAGTGGGTCCTCGTCGAGCACCGAGACCTCGTGGCCCTCGCGCAGAGCCCACTTGGCCACCGTCGATCCGACGCGCCCGGCGCCGACGATGAGGACGAACATGGGCGGGGACTCTAGTGCCTCCAGCGCGCGGGTCGACCGCACTGCCGGTGCGAGCCCCTAGCCGGCCGTAGCGGCCTCGGTCGAGGCGGCGCTGGGCCTGGCGTCCTCGCTCGGGGGAGCGGTGAGGATGACCCGGCAGGGCGCCTTCTCGACCACGTAGCGCGTCACCTCGCCCAGGTAGTTCTCCAGGCGACCGACTCCCCCGAACATGGCCCCGCCGCGGATGCGGGAGGGCTCCTCCGCCCCCAGCACGATGACCTCGACCCCGCGGCGTCGCGCCTCCTCAACGATGGCCTGCCCGGCGCGCCGCGCACGCACAGTGGCGGTGGCCACCTCCACCCCCTGGTACTCCTCCCCTACCTCCTTGGCGTGGGCCAGGGCTGTGCGGGCCTGCTTGAGCTGGGTGTCGGGCAGGGAGGCGTCGAGGGGGAGCGACAGCGGCACCTCGAACACCCACAGCGCCTCGATCACCGCCCCCAGCTCACCCTCATCGGCGCGCTCCTCACCGGCCAGGCGACCCGCGGTCTGCACGATGTCGTCGTCCAGGGACGTGCCGAGCAGCGGGACGAGGATCGAGCCGTAGTCGGCGGCCGGGCGCTCGCGCACGAGCGCCCGCGCGGGGACTGTCACCCGGCGCAGGATGGGCTTGCCCTCGGCCACGCGGTAGATCAGGTAGAGGGCCAGCCCGAAGGCCATCCACAACAAGCCGACCACCCTCGCGCCGGCGTGGAGGAGGACGACGCTGACCCAGCCGGCGCCGGAGAGCAGGGCCCCGAGCACGGCCGGGAGCGGAAGCCGACCCCGCCCCACGCGGAGCGAGCCCGGCATGGCGTACGGGCGGTCGCGCTCGGGCTCGCGATAGCGCAGCACGCACACCGACACGTGGGCGATCGTGATGGCCAGCATCCCGCCGAAGGCGTAGATGGCGATGAGGAACTCGAGGTCGCCGGGAAGGACGAGCGCGATAGCCAGCGCGGCGGCCACCGCGATGACGACCCAGGGAGTCGAGCGCGTGGGGTGCAGGCGGCCGACCCCGCTGGGGATCTGGCGATTGGTGGCCAGCGAGTACCCCAGTCGGGCGAGCCCCAGCATCGAGGCGTTGGCGGCGCCGATCAGGGTGAGCGCGCCCAGGGCGCCGACCAGGTAGCGCAAAACGAGCGACAGCGCCGAGCCGGGCTCAAGCGCGCCGGCCACCCCCAGCAGCGGGGCGTCCATGAAGCGCGAGCCCAGCGCAGTGTGCCCGCCGACCACCGGCAGGGCGCTGAGGGCGACCAGCGAGATGCCAACGTAGAGGACGAGGGCGGTCCCGACCCGCGCGCCGACCAGGCGCCGCAGCCCGCGGCGCGAGATCTTGACCTCCCCGGCCAGGCCGGAGGAGGCGTCAAGCCCGGTCGAGGCCGCGGTGGCGGCGATGACGAGGGCGAACACCGTGCCGCTCACGCCGGGGGAGCTACCCCGGGAGATCGGGCGGATCAGGGCGTCGGCGTCGAAGACGAGGACGAAGCCCAGCACGATCAGCGCGACCTGGAGCAGCAGGTCGGCCGCGGTCAGCCCGACGATGCGGCGGATCCGCCGCGGAGACGGCCCCCTGACGTTGGAGGCCGCCACGCCGGCGATGATCACCACCGCGGCCACGTCCTCGACGATGCCATGACCCAAGCGCCCCCAGAAGGCGCTGAGGTAGTTGGTGGCGGCCAGGCTGGCCAGGGCGATGACGATGACGAAGTCGAGGAGGATCGCCCAGCCGGCGACGAAGCTCACCAGCTCGTTGAACGCGTAGCGGGCGAAGACGGTGGCGCCGGCGCGCTCCTGGTGCAGCGACGCCCCCTCCACGTAGCTCAGCACGCTGAGGACGAAGAACAGCGCGGCCGCGAGGAAGACCAGCGGCGTCAAGCCGAGGGCGTGGCCGGCCACCGCCCCGAGCGAGAAGTAGAGCCCGGCGGCCACCGCGGTGTAGACGACGGCGAACAGCGCCGGCGAGCCGACGCTGCGCACGAGCGCGGCGTCGGCCGCGCGCAGGCGGGGATGCTCGGAGGGCCCCCGGCCGTCAGCCATCGGGAGTGCGGCCCTGCAGGTAGAGGCGCGCGGCGCCGGCGGCGATGAAGAGGACGCCGAGCAGCACCCCGGTGGCCAGCGCGCCCCCTCCCGCCGCCACGGTGCGGGCCACGATGGCCGCGCCCAGGGCGATCATGGCCAGCGAGAGGACCCGCGTGGCGGTGCGGTGCAGGCGGCGGGGCGCGGACATCGGGCGAAGCTTAGGGTCTGGTGCGACGGCATCACGCCGCGTCGGCCGCAGGGTGTCAGTCGCGGGAGCCGACGTCCGCGGGGCCCGCTCAGGCCCTGGCCATCGCGCGGTCCGCGGCCGATCGGGCGGCGCCGTCGGCGGGGGCGGATTCGATGATGACCCGGCACGGCCGCTCGGCCAGGACCGTCTCCAGCGCCTCCCCGAAGAGCGCCCCTCCGCCCCCGCGCCGCATCAGCGGCATGACCACCGCGCGCGCCCGCGTGCGCCGCGCCTCGTCGACGATCAGCCGCCCGGCGCCGCCCCGGCGGACCTTCTCCCAGTGGCCCGAGACGCGCCGACCGCCCTGGAGCCTCGCCTGCTCGATGATCTCCTGGGCCGCGGCCTCGCGCTCGGGCATGGCGGCGTGGATCGGGCTGGTGGCGGGGACGGTGATCGTGACCAGCACGTGGACATCGCGCTTGCGCCGCGCGGCCAGCTTGACCGCGGTGGCCACCGACTCGGGCACGTAGCCCTTCTCGTCGAAGACCACCAGGACCGAGTCGTACTCGGACTCGTGGTCTACCGCGGGCCTGCGCACCGCCACCCGCGCCGTGGTCACGAAATCCAGGCCCTGGTGACGACGATAGGCGAAGAACACAACCATGCCCACGACCAGCCAGCCCACCCCGACGACGGCCACCTCGGTGTGGAGCACGGTGACCGTGACGAAGGCGATCCCGGTCCCGAGGCCACCCAGCACCGCGAACAGCGGCAGCTCGCGCCCGGCCAGCCGCAGCGTGCCCGGCCCGCGGTAGGGCCGGTGCCGGTCCGGCTCGCGCATGCGCAGGCGGATCACCGCGAGGTGGGCGATGGTGAACGAGAGCATCGCCCCGAAGGCGTAGACGTTGCCCAGGAAGTCGGCCTTGCCGGGGATCAGCGTCAGGCAGGCGAGCGCGCCGAAGAGGAGGATCCCGATCCACGGCGTGCCGAAGCGGGGGTGCAGCTTCTGCAGGCGCACGGGCACCTGGCGGTGCAGGCCCATCGAGTAGACCAGCCGCGAGACCCCGATGATCCCCGCGTTGGTGGCGATGACGAGGATCGTCGAGGCCAGCAGGCCGACATAGATCTCGGCCGCGGGCTGCAGACCGCCCAGGTTCAGGTGCTTGACCACCCCCAGGATCGGATCGCCCGCGAACCCGCCCTGCTGCTGGTCGAGTCCAAGCAGCGTCTGGCACCGTCCGCCCGAGCACCTCACGGGCAGGGCCGAGAGGGCCACGGCGGGCAGTGCCGCGTAGATGGCGAAGACGGCGACGACCACGCGGTTGATGGCCGCCGGAATCGTCTTCTCCTGGTCGCGCGCCTCCTCGGCCATGTTGGAGATCGTCTCGATCCCGGTGTAGGCGATCATGCCGATCGGGATGGCGATGAGGAAGTCGTGCCAGCTGGGCGCGGTCCCCAGATGGACGTTGGACACCAGGGTCGCCGGCGAGAGGACGAGGACCGCCCCGACGACGACCAGCAGGAGCTGGGTCGAGAAGTCGGTCAGGGCGAGGAGGATGTTCAGTCTCGCCGCCTCCTTGACCCCGAAGACGTTGATCGCCGACAGCACGGCGATCACGCCGAGCCCGAAGAAGACGTCGCCGGGGCCGTGGCGCAGCGCGTCCCAGAACAGCCCGCCCAGGTAGTGGGGGACGAAGAACGCCGAGATGGCGATCGTGATGACGTAGTTGAGCATCTGGCCCCACGCGGCGAAGAACGACCAGAACTCGTTGAAGGCGTGGCGCGCGAAGCTCGACGACCCCCCGGCCTCTGGGTACATCGACGTGGCCTCGGAGTAGGTGGCCGCGGTCAGGTAGAAGATCACCCCGGTGATCACGAAGACCACCGGCGTGAGGCCCAGCGCGAACGACGCGACCAGCCCGAGGGCGTAGTAGATCGACGAGCCGACGTTGCCGTAGGCCGTCGAGAACAGCGCGTTGGTGCTGAGGACCCGCTGGAGCCCCGGGAGTCGTCGCTCGGCCATCTCGCCCGGATGCTACGCAGCGGCGCGGGCCGGTTGGGCGGACCGGGTCAGGGCCGACCTCGGGGGCAGCCGCGGCGGCCGGGAAGGCGTCAGGTCCGCCCGGCGCGGCGGGCCTCGGCCACCGCCGCGGCCACCCCGCCGGTCCACGGCTCGCCGTGGCCGAAGACCACGCACCCGGCGTCCACGCGCTCGATCCGCCCCAGCGACTCCAGCGCCTGGTCGGTGTCGACGTTGATCGGCCCGATCTGGGGCCCGGGACGCCCGCTGACCGGGTTGGGCGAGCACAGGGCGTCACCGGCCACCAGCACGCCGTGGTCGGGAAAGAGCAGGGCGCAGGAGCCGTCGGTGTGCCCGGGGGTGTGGATGACCCGCGGGCGACCGGGGACCTCGAGTACGTCGCCGTCGGCGAAGGTCGAGACGTGCTCGATCTTCGGGGGCCTCAGCGCGCCGCCCCGGACCATGTGGCCGAGGAACCCCAGCGCCGAGGGTCGCCACAGGTGGCGCAGGGGAAGCCGGTCGGGCTTGGGGGCCTTCGCCGTGCGGGCCAGGGACTCGTCGCGCTCGTGGACGTGGACGGTGACCCCGACCTCCCGGCGCAGGCGCTCGGCGAAGCCGACGTGATCGGCGTGGGCGTGGGTGAGGACCAGAGCCCCCACATGGCCGAGGTCGTGGGCGATCGAGTGCAGGGCCTCCTCGAGGTGATGTGAGTGGGCGGGCAGGCCGGCGTCGACCACGGTCAACCGCCCGCCGTCCTCGACGACGTACCAGTTGACGCCCGGGGTGGCGACCCGGTGCAGCCCGGGCGCCACCGGCGTGCAGCTCCTGGACGGCAGGGCGGGCCTCCCCTCGCAGCGCCGCTCATTGCCGCCACGCCCACCGCATCCGCCGTCAGGCGATCAGGGGGATGATGAGGATGGCCACGATGTTGGCCACCTTGATCATCGGGTTGATCGCCGGGCCGGCCGTGTCCTTGTAGGGGTCGCCCACCGTGTCCCCGGTGACCGAGGCGGCGTGGGCCTCGGAGCCCTTCCCCCCGAAGGCGCCGTCCTCGATGAGCTTCTTGGCGTTGTCCCACGCGCCGCCGCCCGAGGTCATCGACACCGCCACGAACAGCCCGACGACGATCACCCCGATGAGCAGGCCGCCCAGCGCCCGGTAGGAGATCAGCCCGACCACGAGCGTGACGACGATCGGGATGAGCGAGGGAATGATCATCTCGCGCTGCGCCGCCCGGGTCACGAGGTCGACGCACGTCCCGTACTCGGGCTTGTCGGTGCCCTCCATGATCCCCGGCTTCTCACGGAACTGGCGACGCACCTCCTCCACCACCGCGCCGCCCGCGCGGCCCACCGCCTCCATGGCCAGCGAGACGAACAGGTAGACCATGAGCCCACCGATGAGCAGCCCGATGAGCACGGCCGGCTGGTCGAGCGCGAAGGTGAAGCTCGAGGGGTCGGCGATCTTGAGCTCGGCGATGAGCTCGGCCTTGAAGGCCGCGAACAGGACCAGGGCCGCCAGCGCGGCGGAGCCGATCGCGTAGCCCTTGGTCACCGCCTTGGTGGTGTTGCCCACCGCGTCGAGGGGGTCGGTCACGTTGCGCACCTCTTCGGGCAGATCGGCCATCTCGGCGATCCCGCCGGCGTTGTCGGTGATCGGGCCGAAGGCGTCGAGCGCCACGATCATCCCGGCCAGCGACAGCTGGGCCATGACGGCCACGCCGATCCCGTAGATGCCGGCCAGCTCGTTGGCGCCGAAGATGCCGGCGGCAATGACCAGGGCGGGAGCGGCCGTCGACTGGAAGCCCTGGGCCAGGCCCTGGATGATGTTGGTGGCGTGCCCCGTCTCGGAGGCGCGCGCGGTCTTGCGCACGGGCGAGAAGCGCGTTGACGTGTAGTAGTCGGTGATCACGAAGAGCAGCGCGGTCACCGCGATGCCGATGAGCGAGCAGAAGTAGATGCGCCCCACGCCGGGGCCGCCGGCGTGGTTGGAGACGTTGGCGCTGGCCAGGTTCAGCCCGTCCATGGTGAACAGCGTGATCGGCAGGAAGACCGCGGCCGCGATCAGGCCGGAGAGAATCACTCCCTGGTAGAGCGCGCGCTCCACGTTGCCCGAGCGCGAGCGCACGGCATAGGTGCCGATGATCGAGGCCAGGATCGACGCGCCGCCCAGCAGGAGCGGGTAGACCGCGACCTGGACGTGATTGGAGTCCTGGAAGGTGAGCACGCCGAGCAGCATCACCGCCACCGCCGTCACCGCGTAGGTCTCGAACAGGTCGGCCGCCATGCCCGCGCAGTCGCCGACGTTGTCGCCCACGTTGTCGGCGATCACCGCCGGGTTGCGCGCATCGTCCTCCGGGATCCCCGCCTCGATCTTGCCGACGATGTCCGCCCCCACGTCGGCGCCCTTGGTGAAGATCCCGCCGCCCAGGCGGGCGAAGACCGAGATCAGCGAGCCGCCGAAGCCCAGGCCGACCAGCGCGTCGACCGCCTCCTTCTGGGAGCGCCCGACGATGCCGGTGAGGATGCCGTAGTAGCCCGCCACCCCGACGAGGGCCAGCCCGACGACCAGCAGGCCGGTCACGGCGCCTCCCCGGAAGGCCGCGGCCAGCGCGGGCGGGATCCCTCCCCGCGCCGCCTCGGCCACCCGCGCGTTGGCGCGCACCGAGACGTTCATGCCGATGTAGCCGGCCGCCCCCGAGAGCACCCCGCCGATGACGAAGCCGATGGCCACGTAGAAGTTCTGGATGAAGATCAGCGCGATGGCCAAGACGATCCCGACGATGGCGATCGTGCGGTACTGGCGGTTGAGGTAGGCGCGGGCGCCCTCCTGGACGGCGGACGAGAGGTTGCGCATGGTCTCGTTGCCGGGAGAGAGCGCCAGCAGCGACCGCGCGGTCAGCGCGCCGTAGACGAGCGCCGCGCCGGAGCACACCAGCGCCAGCACGACCCCGTACTGGGTCAGGAAATCACTCAAGGGTGGATCCTCCGAAGTCTGATCAGGAGCGGGTCGGCGGGCACCGGCCCGCACGGGGAAGACGCCGGGCATGGCCCGCGCGGGGCACGTTCCGGCGTCAGAGCGCGCCGGAGTGTATCGGTTGGTCCCCCGCGCTCAGCCCTCGCCGGGGCGCGCCGCGCTCACTGACCGGGGATCCACAACCGGCCGCTCGACTGCGCCGGCCCGGGGCCTTCCGCGCCCGGGGACTCGGATCCGCCGGCTTGCGAAGGCGGCGGCTCGGCCTCGCCGGGGCGCGCGGAGGGCGCCGCGCCGGCCGGCTCTCCCGGCCCGGCCGGCCCGCGCGCGCGGGCATAGGCCAGCTGGAGCTGGGCCAGCGCGTCGCGCAGCGGCCGCACCTCTTCCCCCGCTCCCCGGCGCTCGAGCACCGGCAGGAGGGCGCCCACCGCCTCGATCGCTGTCTCCACCTGGGCGGGGTCGACCTCGTCGCCCTGGCCGCCGGCCAGTCCGGCGCGGCGAGCGCCGAGGTTGAGGACCGACACCGCGGCCTGGGCCACGACGTCCTCGACCCGCAGGCGTCTCAGCTCGGCCTCGAGCTGCGCGCGCATCTCCTCCTCGCTGGGCTGGCCCGCGGCCCCCGGGCCCGGGCTCTCCGGCTGTCTCACGCCACCACCTCCTGCGCGTAGGTTCCTGCGGTCTCCCGCACGGTCTGGCCGTACACCTCGTGCATCCCCGCTCCGGCGCCGATCATGCGGCGCTGGCGCTGCGCGCCGTTGAGCTCGGGCAGCGCGGGGTCGAGCCCGAGCTCCCCCCGTACCGGCGCCGTCCACTCCAGCAGCCGCGAGACCGCCTCGGCGGCGGGATGCTCCTCCCCGCGGTCCAGGTCAATGAGCTCCCCGTCGAGCCCGTAGCGGATCGCCCGCCACAGGTTCTCCTCGAGCATCCGCGGCGGCGGATCGGCGAAGGGAACGCCCTCGTCCTCGTCGCGGGCGGCCTGAGCCACGCACGCGACCATCAGCGCGCTGAGCCCCTCCGACTCGCCCGCGGTCATCTGGGCGTCGCAGATGCGCAGCTCGACCGTGCCGAAGTCGATGTGGGGGCGCACCGACCACCAGACCTGCGTGTACTCGACGATCGAGCCAGTGCGTTTCAGCATCTCCACGAAGTCGGCGAAGGTCCGCCAGTCGCCCAGCGCGTCGGGGATCCCGCAGCGCGGGAAGTTGCGGGTGAAGACCTGGGTGCGGGCGCTGTGCAGGCCGGAGTCGCGCGCGTCCAGATAGGGCGAGTTGGCCGAGATGGCGAGCAGCAGCGGCAGCACGGGGCGCAGGCGGTCGCACACCGCCACCGCGCGGTCCGGGCCCCGCACGCCGACGTGGGCATGCAGCGAGAACGTGTTGTTGCGCTGGGCCACCCAGCGCAGGTCGCGCTCCAGACGGCGGTAGTGCTCGGTGTCGATGATGCGCTGCGCCCGGTAGTCCGAGAACGGGTGGGTGCCGGTGGCGCCCAGGGCGAGGCCGCGCTCCGCCGCCAGCGCGAACAGCCGGCGGCGGCACTCCCGCTGGTGAGCGAGGGCGGCGTGGAGGTCCTCGCCGCGCCCCGAGCGGATCTCGATCTCCGAGGCGATCAGCTCCCCCGACACCGAGTCGGCCAGGACCGGGTCGTCGGCAGCCGCGTCCTCGAGCTCCTCAAAGCGGTCGACCAGCTCCAGCGAGCCGGGATCGAGGATCGCGAACTCCTCCTCGACGCCGACCGTGAAGTCGGTCGAGTCCTCGAAGGCTTGGCGGGCGGTGTCGAGGTCGATGCTCACGGTCGCGCGGGCGGCCGGCCGGCCAGGTTCAGGTCAGGTAGAAGTACAGCGCGTAGAGGAGGTCCACGGCCGGGCTGGAGGTGTGGACCGTCACCTCGGGCGGCACGTCGAGCAGGGCCTCGGAGTAGTTGAAGATGATCTTCACCCCGGCCTCGACCAGCTCGTCGGCCAGCGACTGGGCGACCGGCGCCGGCACGGCGAGGACGGCCACGACGATGTCCTGCTCGGCGACGACCGCGTCCAGGTCCCCGGCGGGCCTCACGGTGTGGGGGCCCGCCGGGGCGCCGACCTTGGCCGGGTCGTTGTCGAACACCGCCACGATACGGAAACCGTGGTCGGCGAAGATGTCCGAGGCGGCGATCGCCGTGCCCAGGTGGCCGGCGCCGAAGAGGGCGATGTTGTGCTGGCCGGCGGTGCGCAGGATCTTGCGGATCTGCGAGACCAGCGACTCGACGTTGTAGCCCACCCCGCGCTTGCCGAACTTGCCGAAGCCCGAGAGGTCGCGGCGGATCTGGGTCGAATTGACGTGCGTGTAGTCGGAGAGCTCCTGGGAGGAGATCGTCTCCTTGCCCATCTTGCGGGCCTGGGTGAGGACCTGGAGGTAGCGCGAGAGTCGCGCGGCGACCCCCAGCGACAGGCGCTCGGCGGGGTCGATAACCGGATCGCCCCGCCCGGGCTGAGCCGGTGATGCCGGCGCGGGCTCCGACTCGGCCCGGTAGGCGAGGTCGCCGACGCTCATGGCGATTGGACTCTAGCGAGCCGCCGGCGCAGCTCCGCCTCGTCGACGAAGAGCTCGAAGGCCTCCTGCCCGGCGATCGTCACCACCGGGATCCGCTCCAGGTAAGCGCGCAGGAGCGCGTCGTCGCGCTCGATGTCGCGCTCCTGGAGGTCGAACGGCAGGTCGGCGCGAACCCGCTCCAGGACCTCGCGGGCGTGGTCGCACAGGTGGCAGCCGGGGCGCGTGAAGAGGGTGACCACGGCGGCAGGCCGACCGCGGTCGGGGCCGTCGGGGCGGTCGGCCCGATCGCCCTCTCGGGTCACAGGCCGCGCTCGCCGGTGGCGTAGACGTCGAGCCCGAGGTAGCGGTCGGGCGACAGGGCCGGCACGTAGCGGGCGGCGCTGGCGATCATCGCGGCGTTGTCGGTGCACAGCTCGCGCGGCGGAGCGGCCAGCTCCGCGGCCAGGCCCGCCACCCTGGCCCGCAGCGCCCCGTTGGCCGCCACGCCTCCGCCCAGGGCCAGGCGGCGGTGCCCGGTGGCCGCCAGCGCACGCTCCACGCGCACGGCCAGGGACTCGACGATGGCGTGCTGGTAGGAAGCCGCCAGATCGGCCCGCCGGCGCCCGGTCTCGGCCCCGAGCTCGCGGACGCGGTAGAGCAGCGCGGTCTTGATGCCCGCGAACGAGAAGTCCAGCCCCTCGACGCCAGCCGCCAGGGGGAAGTCGAAGGCGGTCGGGTCGCCCTCGGCGGCCAGCGCCTCCAGCGCCGCGCCGCCCGGGTAGGGGAGCCCGAGCAGGCGGGCACCCTTGTCGAAGGCCTCGCCGGCGGCGTCGTCGAGGGTCTGCCCGAGGACCTCGAAGCCCTCGGGCGAGCGCACGTCGGCCAGCAGGGTGTGCCCGCCGGACGCGATGAGGCACAGGAACGGCGGCTCGAATGGGTCGGGGCGCAGGAAGGTGGCGGCGACGTGGCCGTGCAGGTGGTCGACCGGGGCGAGGGGCAGCCCGCGCGTCGCGGCCAGCGCCTTGGCCGTCTGCATTCCCACCAGCAGGGCTCCGATCAGCCCGGGCCCGCGCGTCACCCCCACCAGCTCGGCCTCGTCGAGCGTCGCGCCGGCCCGTTCCAGCGCGTCGTCGACCACCGCGTTGACCAGCTGGAGGTGATGGCGGGAGGCCACCTCGGGCACCACTCCCCCGTAGCGGTCGTGGATCCCCTGGGAGGAGATCACGTTGGAGCGCACGGTGCCGTCGGCGTCGATGACCGCGGCGCAGGTGTCGTCGCAGCTCGTCTCGAGCGCCAGGATCACGCCGAGCGGGGGCGGAAGCGGCGCGAGTGGCGGCGCCCGTCGCCGCCCACGGTGGCCGCCGTGCGCCACATGATCACCGCGTCCTCGCCGTTGTCCTGGTAGTAGCGCCGGCGCATGCCCGCCGCCCGGAAGCCGAACTGCTCGTAGAGGTCGATCGCCGGGGCGTTGGAGGTGCGCACCTCGAGGGTGAACTGGGCGTCGGGGTCATCGACCCGTGCCAGCAGCTCGGAGAGCAGAGCGCTCGCGGTGCCCCGCCGGCGCTGGTCCGGATCGATGGCGATGTTCATCAGGTGCCAGACCTTGTCGTAGCGCGAGCAGACGAGGTAGCCCGTGAGCCGCCCGTCGCGCAACGCGGCCAGGCAGATGCCCGACGGCTTGGACAGCTCGAGCACGAACATGGCCAGCGACCACGGGGTGGGGAACGCCCGGCGCTCGACGGCTATGACCTGAGGCAGGTCGGAATAGCTCAGGCGCCGGATCTCGAGCGCGTCGGTCGCGATTTGGGGGGCGGCGGCCATGGGGACTCTCGCTGGCGGCGGGAGATCTCCGCGTCGGGCAGGCGCAGGTACTCCGGCAGCACCGCTTCGAGCTGACCTGGCGGCGCCGCCGCGGCCAGGCGGCACATCGGGCCTGCGCTGAGGCGATGCACCGGGTCGCCTTCCGGCGGGACGGCGATCCCGGCCGGCTCGATTCGGTCGCGGAATCGTAGCGCCCCCTCCCCCACCGCCAACGCCGGTGGCTCGAGCGCACGGGCGGCCTGGGCGAGCGCGTCGGGGGCAAGGGCGGCAGGAGCCAGCAGCTGGCGTCCGGCTCGCCACGCCGCGGCGAAGGCCTCGCCGCGGCGGGCGTCGAGGACGGCGAGCACGGCGGTCCGGGCGTCGGCTCGCGGCGCGGCGCCCTCGGCCAGCGTCCTCAGCGTGGACACGCCGACGATCTCCGTCCCACCGGCCTGGGCCAGCGCGCGGGCGGTGGCCACGCCGATGCGCAGGCCGGTGAACGAGCCGGGACCGGTGCCGACGGCCACGCGCTCGACGTCGGCGAGGGTGAGCGTTGCCTGGTCGAGGGCGGCCTGGACGAGCTCGAGCAGGTGGGTCGCGTGCCCCGGGCGCTCGCACGGACCGGGGTCGTGGCGCGCCTGCGCCACGGCGCCATCGGCCGCGCTGACCGCCACCGCGGTGGCCGCCGTGGCGGTGTCGAAGGCCAGGACGATCATCGCGCGGGGCGGCTCGACGGGCCGGGGGATGGGGCTGGAGCGGCACCGGGCGGCGGCCTCACGGTCACCCGCCGGCGATCGCCGCCCAGGTGCTCGAGGTGGATATCGGCCACGACGCCGGGGAGGCGGGGGCCGCGCTCGGGCCACTCGACGAAGGCCACGGCGTCGGGCGAGAGGTAGTCGGCCAGCAGCGACGGGTCCTCCTCCCCGAGATCCTCCAGGCGGTAGAGGTCGAGGTGGGAGAAGGCGATGCGGCCCGGGTAACGGCGGCCGATCGTGAAGGTCGGGCTCGTCACCGGCCCCTCGACGCCGAGCGCGCGCGCGGCCCCGCGGACGAGGGTCGACTTGCCGGCGCCGAGGTCCCCGGAGACCAGCACCACGTCCCCGGGCGACAGCCGCTGCGCCAGCCGCGCGCCCAGCTCCTCGGTCTCGTCGGGCCCCTCGGTGAGGGTGGTGACGGCGTCGCGGAGCTCAGGCACCGAGCGCGCGCAGGCGCAGGCGCAGCCCGAAGCCGACCATGAGCAGCCCGGCGCCGGTGAGGGCGAGCAGACCCGGCTCGGCGCCGGTGGCGGGAAGGCGGCCGGTGGCCTGGGTCCCCGAACCGGACCCGCTGGCGGCCTGGCTGCCGGAGGTCGACGGCGGCTGAGCGCCGGACGAGCCCGACGGGGCGGTGGACCCCGGGGACTGCGGCGGAGGCGCACCCTGGAGCGGGGGAGCCGCAGGCGGCGAGGTCGACTGCGCCATCGCCCCGCCTGGTACGGCGAGCGCCAGCGCGGTGGCCACGGCCAGGGCTGCGCGAGGGCGCTTCACGAGGCGGAACTGTACCGGGCGGCGCGGCGGCGCCGAGCTGGGTCGGCCGCCCGCGATACTGCCCCGGTGCTGGCCGACGACCTGCTGGAGCTCCTGGGGGAGCGCATCCCCCGCGACCATTCGCGCCAGGTCGTGGCGGACGACTACGTCGGCCAGTGGTACCGCCGCTGGCGAGGGGCGCAGGGGCCGGCCCGGGTCCTCGACCTCGGCTGCGGCGCCGGTGACTCAGTCGACCTCTTCCGGCGTCACGACCCGTCGGTCCGCTGGACCGGAGCGGACCTTCCCAGCTCGCCCGAAGTCGACGCGCGCCGCCGGGCGGACGCCGAGTTCGTCACCTTCGACGGCGAGCGGCTGCCGTTCGACGACGGCGAGTTCGAGCTGGTGTTCTGCAAGCAGGTTCTCGAGCACGTGCGCCGCCCGGCGCCCCTGCTGGCCGAGGCGGCCAGGGTGCTGGCGCCGGGAGGACTGCTGATCGGCTCGACCTCCCAGCTCGAGCCCTACCACTCGCTCAGCGTCTGCAATCTCACTCCCTACGGGCTGTCGCTGATGGTCGAGGAGGCCGGGCTCGACCCCGTCGAGCTCCGGCCCAACATCGACGGGCTGGCGCTGATCGTCCAGCGTGGGCTGGGGATGCATCCCTACTTCTACCGCTGGTGGGCCCGCGAGTCTCCGCTCAACCGCTTCATCGGGCTGTTCGGCCGGGTGCGGCGGCTGGACCGCCGCTCGGTCAACGCCATCAAGCTCCTGCTGTGCGGGCAGTTCTGCTTCCTGGCGCACAAGCCGGGGGGCTGAGCGCCCGTCGGCGATCGGGGGACAGCCGCCGGTGAATTCCGTCTACGGTCTCTCGGTGGTCCCCAACCGCGTGAAGTTCTTGCTCGCCGGTCCGGTGCTGGAGGCGGCGAATCCTCTCCTGCCCGGGCGGCCGCACCAGCGCCTGGCCGAGCTGGTCCACCCGCACCCCGGCCGGGTGCTCGAGCTCTGCGCGGGCACGGGATACCTGTCGCGACTGGTCGCTCGGGCCCACCCGGGCGCCGAGCTCTGCGCGCTCGACGTCTCGCCGGAGATGCTCGCCGTCGGACGACGGCGGGCGGCGGCCGCCGGCCTGCCGGGCATCTCCTTCGTCGAGGCGGACGCCAGCCACGTCCCGTTCGCGGACGATTGCTTCGATGTCGTGCTCGCGGCCTATGGGCTGCACGAGCTGCCCTCCGACGTACGCAGGCGGGCGGTCTCCGAGGCGGCGCGCGTGCTGCGCCCTGGCGGCCGTCTGCTCGTCATGGACCTGGACGCGCCGCCGCAGCCATCTCGGCTGTTCTCCGCCTACATCCGCTGGATCGAGAAGCCGCCGGCACGTGAGGTGCTGGGCGTGGGCCTCGGGCACCTGCTCGAGGGCGCCCGCTTCACTGTCCGTCGGCACGTCACCGCCCAAGCCAGGCCGATCCCCTTCCAGCTGATCGAGGCGGCCTCGCCGACCGCTTAGAACAGCCCGAGCTGGTCCTCGGCCGTGCGGTCGGAGGCCGTGGCCGTGCTCGCCCCGACCGCGACCGCCGGCTCCGCGACCGCCGGCTCGGGCACCTCGATCGGCTGCGGCAGCTCGGGCTCCGGAAGGGCCAGCAGCTCGGGGATGCGGGCGAAGTCGGCGCGCAGCGTATCGAGCGTCGCCGGCGTGTAGAGCGCGGCGGCGGGGTGGTAGAGCGGATAGAGCCGCACCGCCCGCGTACCGATCGTCCGCACCTCCTCGCGGCCGTGGATCCGCGTGATGCCCGCGGGATCGCCCCGCAGCAGCTTGGTGGCGAAGTTGCCCAACGTGCACACGACCCGCGGCTCGATGAGCTCGACCTGACGCATGAGGTAGTCCTGGCAGGCCTCGATCTCCGCGGGCATGGGGTCGCGGTTTCCTGGAGGCCGGCACTTAAGCGTGTTCGCGATGAACACCTGGCCCCGCTCGAGCTCGATCTCCCCCAGCAGCCGATCGAGCAGCTTCCCGGCCTGGCCGACGAAGGGCAGGCCGGCCTCGTCCTCGTTTCGGCCGGGGGCCTCGCCGACGAACATGAGGTCGGCGTCGGCGTCCCCCGCCCCGAAGACCACGTTGGTGCGCGACTGGGCGAGTGGGCAGCGGACGCAGTCCTTGGCCTCGTCGAGGTAGATCCGCTTCAGCGCCTCCCGGCGCTCTTGGGCGCTGGCCACCCGGCCGATGGTAACCCGGCTTCACGACGCTCGATGGCTATATTCCATAACTGCCCTCCGCCGTTACTCGCAACGAGCGCGGACGGAAGGCACGGACTTCGCACCCGCATCGCCAACCGCGCCGGTATCTCCATGGGAGAACTGGACCGAGATCACCACGAGCCCCCTGTCGACCCGCTGACCTGTGCGGTCATCGGCCACGGCCGGATGGGCGCCGCCCTGACCGGCGCGCTCGCCGACGCCGGGCACGTCGTCCTCGGGCCGCTGGGCCGCGGGGCCGACGCCGCCGGAGCCGACGTCGCCCTCCTGTGCGTCCCCGACGCGGAGATCGCGCACGCGGCTGCCGCCATCGCCCCCGGCCCGCTGGTCGGCCACTGCTCGGGGGCCACCGGCCTGGCCGCGTTCGGGGGCCGGGAGGGCTTCTCGCTGCACCCGCTGATGACCGTGACCGGCGAGGGCGGGCGCATCGCCGGCGCGGGCTGCGCGCTGGCCGCCTCCAGCGCCCGGGCGCTGGCCGTCGCCCACCGACTCGCCCACGAGCTCGGCATGCGCGCCGTGGAGATCGACGACGACGACCGCGCCGCCTACCACGCGGCCGCTTCGATCGCCTCGAACTACCTCGTTGCCCTGGAGGCGGCGGCCGAGCGGGTGGCGGCCACGGCCGGGCTCGAGCGCGAGCACCTCGTGGCGCTGGTCAAGGCGACGGTCGACAACTGGGCGACGCTCGGGCCCGAGCGCGCGCTGACCGGGCCGCTCGCCCGAGGCGACGAGGAGACGGTGACCCGCCAGCGCATCGCGGTGGAGCAGCGGGCGCCCGAGCTGCTCGAGCTCTTCGACGCGCTGGCCGGCGCGACCCGCGCGCTGGCCGGGCGAGCGGCGGTGCCGGCATGAGCATGACGACCGTGCGCACCGTGGCCGACCTGCGCGCCGCCCTGGCCAAGCCGCGGGGCGAGGGCCGCTCGATCGGGCTCGTGCCCACCATGGGCGCCCTGCACGACGGCCACCTCTCGCTGGTGCGCGCCGCCCGCGGGCGCTGCGAGGTCGTCGTCGTCTCGCTCTTCGTCAACCCCGCCCAGTTCGCCGCCGGCGAGGACCTCGCGGCCTACCCCCGCGACGAGGCGCGCGACGCCGCCCTCGCCGAGCAGGAGGGCGCCGACCTGCTCTTCGCCCCGCCGCTCGAGGAGGTCTACCCCGAGGGGTTCGCCACCCACGTCGAGGTCGCCGGCCTCACCGAGCCGCTCGAGGGAGCCGCGCGGGGGACCGAGCACTTCCGCGGGGTCACCACGGTGGTGGCCAAGCTCTTCAACATGGTCGCCCCCGACGTCGCCTTCTTCGGGCGCAAGGACGCCCAGCAGGCCCTGATCATCGCCCGCATGGCGCGCGACCTCGACTTCCCGGTGCGCGTTGAGGTCTGCCCCACCGTGCGCGAGCCCGACGGCCTCGCGCTCTCGAGCCGCAACGCCTACCTCGAGCCGGGCGAGCGCGAGCGGGCGGTGGCCCTGGCCCGCGGCTTGGCCGAGGCCGAGCGCGCCGTGTCGGGGGGTGAGCGCGACGCCGCCGCCGTCGTCGCCGCCGCGCGCGCGGCGATGGCCTCATACGACGTCCAACCCGAGTACCTGGAGCTCGTGTCGCCCGAGACCCTCGCGCCGGTCGCGGCGATCGAGCGCGAGGCCCTGGTGGCGGTGGCCGCCCGGGTCGGGCGGGCCAGGCTGATCGACAACACCACCGTGCGCGCTGCGCGCACGTCATCCAACGGGAGAAGCGCCAGCTGATGCAACGCGTGATGCTCAAGTCCAAGATCCACCGCGCCACGGTCACCGACTGCGACCTCCACTACGTGGGCTCGGTCACCGTCGACCCGGAGCTGCTCGAGGC
>JBBPZM010000041.1:0-14186 GCA_038199035.1 Solirubrobacterales bacterium
ATGATCGCGAGCACCTCACGGATCCCAACGCCAGTTATCCGTACAAGCAGAACCCGCCGGTGTTCGGGAAGCACTACGAGATCCCCGCCCACGACGGTGACTACGTCGGCCAGGGCTCCCCGCACACCGAGTGGCTGGTCCACGCCCTCGAGCACGGCCGGGTCATCACCTGGTATCGCCCGGCGATCGGTCAGCGGCGCATCGGCCAGCTCGAAACGCTGTTCTCCGAGCCCTTCAACGGCCAGCCGCCGGGCTACAAGCAGATCCTCGTGCAGCGGCCCAACATGCCGTTCGCCGTGGCCGCCAGCGCCTGGGGCCACCAGCTGGGCTGCCCCACGTTCAACGACAAGGTGTTCGACGCCCTCCGGGCGTTCCGTGCCACCTACGTCGACAAGGCCCCCGAGAACATCCCCTTCCCCGAGTAGTCACGCCCGGGGCGCGGGCGGCCCCGGAGGCTCGACGATGTCGCGCCCGGTCGGGCGGTGGTCGGCGTCGAGCTCGAGCTGCCAGTAGTAGCGCGTGAACGTCATCCCCGAGCGGAACTCGCCGACGTGGGGCTCGATCCGCTCCCCGCGCGCCATGCGAGCGATCAGCTCGGGATAGGTGCGTCCGGGAAGCGCGGCGTACATCGGCGCGGGGAAGGCGCCGCCGAAGCGGGTGTTGACGTCGGTGATGCCCAGCCCGATCTCCGCGTCGCGAAACGCCTGGACGGTGCACGGCCCGCGGACGCCGAGCGTCTCGCCCACCGCGCGCCCCAGCTCGACCAGCTCGTCGTCGGCGATCACCGTGCCCTTGATCGACTCCCCGCCGCGCGACTCGATCATCGTGCGCGGGATGGCGTTGAGGCAGCGTCCGTCGAGGTCGCACAGGAGGTCGATCGAGAACTCCGGCCCTCGCATCAGGCGCTGGACCATCACCGGCTCCTCCACGTAGCGGCAGAAGAACTCGGCCTCGGCGGCGTCGCGCGCCGGGTGGATGGAACGCGCGCCCGAGCCGCGGCGCGGCTTGACCATCACCGGGTAGGCGTCGACCGGCTCGCCGGGCAGGACGGTGGGCGGTGAAGGCAGCCCGTGGCGAACGAGGAAGTGGTGGGCGTCGTACTTGTCGTAGGTGGCGGCGGCGATCTCGGGGTCGGGGACCAAGGCGGGGAGGCGGCCGTGGCGACGGGCCTGCGCCAGCACCTCGAGGTCGAGGTCGGTGAGCGGGACGACGGCGCCGATCGAGAGCTCCTCGCACAGGCGCTCCAGCGCCGGTACGTACCCGGCGTCGTCGATCCGGGGAACGGCGCGGCGCACGTGGGCGGCGTACTGCGCGGGGGCCAGCGGATTGGGGTCGGCCGCCACCGTGGTGGCATGCTGGGCGAACGCCGAGACGATGTCGTAGCGCTTGCCCACGCCGGTGAGGAGGATGCCGCTCACGTTGGCGCCGTTCCACGGCGCCGGCTACCGGGCGGCCCGCCGTCCCACCCGCCTCGGTCGGGTGGGCCTGCGGGGGGTTCCGCGCACGGCTGATAGCGGGGGCTATCACTATTGATAGCGGGGGCTATCGGGTCCGGGCCGACCCCCCCACCCACCACGGCGTGCGCGGGGGCGCGGGCGGGGCGCGGCGTGCTCGCGTCCCGATGCCGCATCGTGGTCGTCGCGGCGCTGACCGGCGCACTCCCCGCGGCACGGCCCGTGACGAGCGCGCTCACCGCCCCCAGCCCCCGGTCTGGCCCTTGTAGAGCCCGTGGCCGCCGAGGACCATCCGGGCGGTGCGGGCGAGGATGCGCAGGTCGAGCGCGAGCGACTGGTGCTCGACGTACCAGAGGTCGAGCTCGATGCGTTGCGACCACGGAAGCGTCGCGCGCCCGTTGACCTGCGCCCAGCCGGTGATGCCCGGCTTGACGGCCAGGCGGCGCCGCTGGCGCTCGTCGTACTGGCCCACCTGCACGGGGATCGTCGGCCGCGGACCGACGATCGACATCTCGCCGCGCAGCACGTTGACGAGGTTCGGCAGCTCGTCGAGCGAGGTGCGCCGCAGCAGCGCGCCGACCCGCGTGATCCGGGGATCGCCCTCGTTGACGGCCATGCCGGCGCCGACGTGCTCGGCGCCGTGGACCATCGTGCGCAGCTTGTAGAGGTCGAAGGGCCGCCCGTCCTGCCCGACCCGGAGCTGGCGGTAGATCGGGTGGCCGGGGCTCTCCAGGCGGATGGCCACGATGGCCGCGGCCATCACCGGCCCGCCGAGCACCAGGCCGGCGGCGGCAATGGCCACATCGAGTGCGCGCTTGGCGGCCACGGTCAGCGGGACCCTCGCATCGCCGGCGCGCGCCCGGACGAGCCGACGCCGCTCACCGGGTCCCCTCCGCCGGCTCCCAGCCCGCCGGCGTGCCGTGGCGCAGCCAGTCCCAGAGCCCCGCGGCCGGGGACGCGGTGGTGAGCACGTAGTAGCGCGCGACCAGCAGTGCGCGCCTGGGCAGAACCCCGGCGAGCAGCGCCGCCGCCGCCAGTACACCCTGGAGCGCCAGTGCCGCCAGGTAGACCCATCCCGCCCCGGCGGCGACGAGGGCGAGGTTGGCGGCCAGGGCGATCGCGTGCAGGAGCGGGGTGGCGTAGCGCAGCACACGGTGCGAGGCGATCATCAGGGCGTAGAGCGGCCCGTAGCCCCGGGGGGAGAGCATCCCTCCGTGCACGACGATCGGCCAGGTGTGGCTCATCATCCGCCGCTTGCGGGCGAACTCGCCCTCGATCGAGGGGACCATGCGCTCGGTCGCCCGCGCCGCGGGGGCGTAGACCGCGCGCCAGCCGCGCTTGACCAGGTTGAACGGGAACGACAGGTCGTGGCCCATGACCGGGTCGACGTGCAGGTAGGCCTCGCGGCGGGTGGTGTAGATGGCGCCGTTGCCGGCGGTGACCGAGTGCAGGCGCGATTCGAGCGCCCGCACCGCCATCTCGTAGCGCCAGTACAGGCCCTCCTGGTTGGTCCCGTCCTCGCCGGTGAAGCGGACCTGCCCGCATACGTAGCCGACGGCCGGGTCGGCGAACGGGGCGACAAGGGCGCGCAGGGCGCCGCGCTCCCAGCGCGCGTTGGCGTCGCCGAAGGCGACGATCCGACCCCGCGCGCGGGCCACCGCCGCGTCTTGGGTTCGGACCTTGCCGGCGCGCGGCAGCTCGAGGACCAGGTCCGCGCCCGCGGCGCGAGCGCGGGCCGCCGTGCCGTCGGGCGACCCGTCGCACGCCACGACGACCTCGAGGCGCTCGCGCGGGTAGTCGAGGGCAAGAAGGTTGGCGACCCGGTCGCCGATCCCGGCTTCCTCCCGGTAGGCGGCGACGATGACCGACGTGTCGGGGAGGTCTTCGTCGCGCGCCTCGGCGCCGGGCGAAGTGCGGCCACGACCGAGGCCCGCGAGCGCGACGAGCACCAGCGGATAGCCGGCCTGCGCGTAGACGAGCAGGCCCGCGGAGGCCCAGAAGGCGGCGCGTAGGGCGGTCACAGCGAAGATTGTCGCCCAGAGGCCCTCCGTGGCGGCGTGTCGCTCAGCGATCGAGCAGCCGCTGGTAGAGCTCGATCGACCGACGAGCCGCCTCGTCCCAGGAATAGGGCCCGGCCGCGGCTCGAGAGGCAGCCGCGGCCAGGCGCTCCCGCCGCGGCGCGTCGCCGAGCAGGCGCTGGAGGGCGATGCGCAAGGCCGCGCGGTCGCCGGGCGACACCAGCTCGGCCGCTCCCGTCTCCGCGATCTCGGGAAAGCCGCCCACCGCGCTGAGGAGCAGCGGCTTGCCGAAGGCCAGCGCCGTGAAGAGGACGCCGGACTGGTCGATCTCCCGGTAGGGGAGGACGACGAGGTCGGCGCGGCGGAAGTAGGCGGCGATCTCGGCGTCAGCGACGAAGCGCGGCACGAAGCGCACGCCGGGCGGCGCGGCCGCGCGCAGGGAGGCGATCGACATGCGCGGCATGCCGACGACCCACAGCTCGGCCCCGCCGATCCCGCGCCAGGCGTCGACCAGCACGTCGAGGCCCTTGTAGGGCCGCATGAGCCCGAAGCACAGGACGACCGGGCCCTCGACCTCGGCCAGCGCGCGCGGCAGGGGCGCCTCGTCCTCGAGGTCGGTGAGGTAGTCGAAGGCGCCGTGGGGGATGACGTGCACCCGCTCCGGGTCGACGCCCAGGTCGACGACCAGGCGCTCGCGGCCGTGGTGGGAGTGCACGACCACGGCGCCGACGCGCTCGTAGAGGCGCCGCTGGGCGGTGAGTTGGCCGGGGCGCGGCTCGCGCGGCATGACGTCGTGGGCGGTGAGCACGAGGGGCCGCCCGCCCGGCAGCAGGTGCACATCGAGCGGCTGGACGGTCAGCCACTGGAGGTGCACGACGTCGGCGTCCCCGGCCGCCCGGCGGTAGCGCAGCATGTCGGGCGCGTGCTGGGCGAGCTTGGCCGCAAAGCGCGCGCGCGACCCCGGCCGCCCGGGGGCCAGGCGATAGAAGCGCTCGTCCACCGCGTACCCCTCCGCCTGGGGGACGGGCCCGTAGGCGAAGCGGCTGGTGACCAGGCGCACGTCGGCCCCTGCACGCGCCAGCCCCGCGCACAGCGCGTGGTCGTAGGGCGGCGTGAAGGCCGAGGGGTCGACCACGTCGACGCGCATCGATGCGCCATCATGTCGCACGGTGCTGGACGGGCTTCCCCACGTAGACGGCGTCGAGCACCGGATGGTCGACGCGCGCGGCGTGCGCCTTCACGTGGCCCAGGCGGGATCGGGCGAGCCGCTGCTCATGCTGCACGGCTGGCCCCAGCACTGGTACTCGTGGCGCAAGGTCATCCCCGAGCTGGCGGCGCGCTTCCGCGTCATCTGCCCGGATCTGCGGGGCTTCGGCTGGAGCGAGGCGCCCGGGCACGGCTACGACCCCGAGACCTTCGCCCTCGACGCCATCGCCCTGCTCGACGCCCTGGAGATCGAGCGCGCCCGCCTGATCGGGCACGACTGGGGCGGCTACACGTCGTTCCTGCTCGGGATCCGCCATCCCGAGCGCATCGAGCGCATCATCGCCATCAACGCCCCCCATCCGTGGATCACCCTGGACTGGCGCGCGCTCGATGCGGTGTGGCGTACGTGGTACGTGGCGCTGATGGCCAGCCCGCTCGGCCCGCGCCTGCTCGAGCGCCGTCCGTGGTTCGTGCGCACGCTCGTGCGCGCCGACAACGTCCACCGCGGGGCGATCGACGACGCGGCCGCCGCGAGCTTCGCCGAGCGCCTGACGCCTCCGGAGCGCGCCCGGGCCAGCTCGCTGCTCTATCGCTCCTACGTGGCCGCGTTCGGCCAGGCGCTGCGCCGGCGGGAGGAGGCGGGCCGGCTCACCGTGCCGCTGCGCCTCCTGTTCGGCGCGCGCGACAAGGCGATCTCCAAGGCGCTGCTGCGCGGCTACGAGCCCCACGCCGACGACATGGAGCTCGAGCTCGTCCCCGACTCCGGCCACTTCCTGCCCGAGGAGAAGCCCGCGCTGGTGGTCGAGCGCGCGCTCGCGTTCTTTGGCTGACCCGGTCGCTCAGCCCGAAAGCGCCGGCGCCAGGCGCCGGGCCAGCGAGCGCATCCGGGCGCGCTCCTCGGGCCGGAAGAAGCGCGTGGCCACCAGCAGCAACGGGATCGCGGCCAGCGCCCCCGCCCGCTCCACAAAGCCGTACGCGCCCGACGTGGGCAGCAGCAACTCGCCGGCCACGGCCACTCCCCCGATCACCGCGACGAGCTGCCCCAGCCGCAGCCACTCGAAGGCCACGGCGAACAGCCGGCTCGAGAGCACGTACATCACGGCGAGCATGACCAGGTAGGCCAGACAGAGCGCGATGCCGGCTCCGGCGATGCCGAAGCGCGGCACCAGCGCGACGAGGCCCAGGACGTTGATGGCCAGGCCGGCCAGCGCGGCCGGGAAGTTGCGGGTCGTCACCTTGGCCCGGCCGGCCATGACGACGAGCACGAGGAACAGGCCGTAGAGGGCCCAGCCCAGCGCGACCCACGGCAGCGCGCGGTGGGCGGGGAAGAAGGCGGGCGCAGCCAGCAGCCGCACCGCCCAGCGCCCGAGCAGGGTGAGCGCGGCCACGACGCCGCCGGCAACGAGCACGTAGTAGGTGGCCACGAGGGCGTAGAAGCGCCGAGCCTCGTCGTCGTCGCGGATCGAGTAGGCCAGGGGCGGCCACGCGTACTGGAAGGCCCGGGTGGCGAAGATGACCACCGCGGAGAGCTTTACGGCCAGCGAGTACAGGCCCGCGGTGCCCTGGCTCTCGACCCGGTAGAGGTAGGCCCGGTCGACGATGTTGAGCGCGAACACCGACACCTCGGCCGGCACGGTGGGCAGACCGAAGCGCAGCAGCAGCGGCAGCCGGGCGCGGTCGATGCGCAGGCTGATCCGGTGGCGTAGCACCCACAGGAGACCGAGGAAGACGGCGGTGGACGCCGCGAAGTTGCCGAGCAGCAGGCCCTTGGCGCCCGCGTCGCGGACCACCACCAGGTAGACGCTCAGGGCGACGGTGAGTCCCACATTGACCAGCGAGGCGCGGACGAACGTCCTGGCGCGCTCGTCGACGCGGAGGATCGCGTAGGCCATCTCCAGGTTGGTGAAAGACCAGAGGCCGAGCGCGGTGATGAGCATCAGCGCGCTGTCGCGGAAGCCCAGGACGAGCTCCGACAGCGGGCCGGCCAAGACGGCGGCGACGACCGCGGCGACGGTGGTGGCGATCAGGACCAGGCCGGTCGCCGCCCGCGAGACGCGGTCGCGCTCGACCGGGTCGGCGTCGACGTAGTAGAAGCGCACGAAGGCCTCGACCAGCCCGAGGCGGATGACGATCGAGACCAGGATGACCAGCGTGAGCAGCAGGTCGGCGGTGCCGTAGTCGCCGCGCGTGAGATGGCGCGTGTAGACCGGCAGCAGGCCGACCGCGATCAGCTTGGCCACCGCTTCGCCGGCCTGGTAGGCGAAGCCCGTCCGCGCCAGGCGCCGGAAGAGGTCGTACATCCGCCCTCAAGCTACAACGGCGGAGGCCGGATGCGGCCTGAACGGCTGTCTACTCCCCGTCTGCGCCGAGCGCATTGCAGCGACCGCGGCGAAACCGCCCGGCGGCCGCGGCGCGCCCGATAGCGTGGCCGCGCATGGCCCCCCCAGCCCCGCCGATCGGCCTGCTGCTCGTCCCCCGAACGGTCGAGAGCTTCATCCTGCGCGACCAGGGGCAGGACCTGCTGCGCTCACCGGGCGTCGTCGCCGTCCAGGCGCCGGCGGTCCCCTACGGCGTGCTCGGGCGGCTTCCAGACCCGCTGGGGGACGCGCTCGCCGCCGCCCAGGCGCGGCGGTTGAAGCTGCCGGGCACGCCGGTGGCGGCGATGATCTTCCACCCCTTCCAGCTTCCCTTCGCCCGCGCGGTCCTCGCCCGCTGGTCGGGGTGCGAGCTGTGGTACGGGCTGTTCGACCGCACACCGGTCGCCCCCGACGCCGGCCCGCGCACGCGCCGGCGCTTGGAGGAGCTGCACGCGGCGGCGGCGCAGCGCGCCGACCTGGTGTTCGCGGTCTCCTCCAAGTTGGCCGAGCTCGAGGCCGAAGCCGGGCGCGAGGCCATCGTCGTGCCCACAGCCGCGGACTCCTTTCCCACGCCGGACCCCCAGGGCGCGGTCGTCGCCGCCTCGCTGGGGAACCTCGGACGCCGCACCGACTGGGCGCTCCTGCGCGAGCTCGGTGAGGGCATGCCGGAGCTCACCGTGCTGCTCATCGGCAGCGTCGCCGAGAAGGAGTGCGCGCAGGACCCCGACTACCGGGCCTGCCGCGCGCTGCCCGGCTTGGTCTGGCTCGGCCGCCGCTCCGACGACGAGGCCGCCCGGCTGCTGGCTTGCGCCGACGTGGGGATCGCGCCCTTCGTCCGCGACGCCTTCAACGAGGCGGGTCTGCCAAACCGCGTGCTCAAGGCGGCGCGGCTGGGACGTCGGACCGCGACCTGGGAGTTTCCGGGACTGTCGGTATGGGCCACCGCCACGCTGCCCTGCGGGGACGTGGACAGCTGGATCGGTGCGCTCCGGTCCCAGCGCGGCGCTCGCGCCGGTGGCGACACGAACCTGCGCGAGTGGGCGCTCGCCCAGACCGCGCAGCGACAGAACGCGCCGCTGTGGGAGCGCCTGGAGAAGCTGGGCGTCGCCGGCCCCGCCGACTCCTCCCGCCCTCGGCCAACCTAGTCCGCCTCCTCCTCGGCCTCGTCGCCGTGGTCGACGATGCTGCCCTCCTTGAACAGCACGCCCTGGGCGATCTCGCGCCACTGCGGCTTGCGGCGCAGGAGGAACTCGAGGTCCATCGAGAAGTGCTTGAACTCCTCCTTCTCCGCGTCGGCCATGATCGCCTTGGCCTCGGGGTCCTTCTCGACGGCCATGCGCTGCTCGTACCAGTCGATCGCCTCGGCCTCCTCGATCAGGGAGACCATCATCCGCGCGAAGGTCCGCGCCTCGTCGGACAGCTCTTCCGGCGGCTCGTGGTACTGGTCGAAGCCCATAGCGGCTCGCTCCTCTCGTCGCAAACGGGTTGGCTGCCCAAGCCTTCCCCGCGAGCCGGGATCGAACCCACCCCGGTCAGGCCACCGCCAGGTCCTCCGCCGGGTGACGCTCGGGGCCGGGGCGCTCGCGCCAGGCCAGCGCCGTGCCGATGGCCAGCAGTGCCCACGACAGCGGGTCCTCGAGGAAGGCGGCGTAGAGGAAGGTGTGGACCACGAGAGCGGCGAACGCCGCGGCGATGGCCGCGCGCGCCGGCGAGCCGCGCGCGCCCCGCACCAGCCGCCCGAAGGCGGCGACGAGAAGCGCGACGTAGACCAGCAGCCCGATCACCCCCTGCTCGGCGGCCACGGTGACGGGGATGGTGTGCGAGGCGGTGGCCGCACGCTCGCTGGAGACCTTCTCGCGGCGGCGGAACTGGGGCTCGAAGGCGCCGGAGCCCCACCCGGCCAGCGGCCGGGCGACGAACAGGCGGGCTCCGCCGGCGATGAGTTCGCCGCGCCCGCTGGTGGCGCTCTCCACTGACTGCTGGCTGTTGAGCTTCAGTCGTACCGCGCCCGGAAAGGCGACGACGACCGCCACGCCCACGACGATCGCCGCCACCGTCACGGCGACCGTCCAGCCCGGGCTCCAGCGCAGCGCGGCCAGCACGGCCAGGCCGACGAGCAGCGCGGCCAGGCTCGACTGGGAGAGCGTCAGCACCAGGCCGCACCACAGCACCGCGAGGACGACCGCCGCCCAGATCGTGTCGCGCCCCCGGCCGGCCCAGACCATCACGGTCACCACCGCGACCATGACCATGACCAGGAAGCGGCCGAAGATGTTGGGGTCGAAGAACAGCGAGTTGACCCGGAAATAGCTCTGGAACTGGTTGGAGGCGATGACCTGCGGATTGAGCAGCAGCGTGCGGCGCTGGAACTCGACGAAGCCGATCAGGCAGAAGACCAGGGCCAGCGCGGCCACCGCCCCCAGGCACCACAGGAGCAGGTCCCGCGTCCAGCTCACGCGGACGAGCAGCGCGAAGAGCAGCGCGAAAGGCACGTAGAAGAAGACGACCTGCTCGAGCGCCTTGCCGAAGTCCACGGAGTAGAGGGACTGAAGGGCGTAGAGGCCGACCAGGCCCAACAGCAGCCATTCGAGCGCGCCGGGCGGGCGGGCGGGCGGCGACGGCGCCCCGCCGTCGGGAGGGCGCTCGAAGGCCGGCGGCGATTCGCCGTCCTCGCCCCGGCGCCCCGGCCCCCGCAGCGCCGGCACGGCGAAGGCCAGCGCCCCCGCGCCGACGACGAAGTACAGCGGGACCAGCAGGTAGGCGACCGCTCCCCCCGACTCGATCGGCACGCGGAAGGGGATGGCCACCAGCGCGGCCACCGGGAACAGACCGGGGCGGCGGTTCAGCACCCACGCCGCGGCGCCCAGGAGGACCAGGCCGACGACCACGATCGCCAGCGCCACCAGCGGGCGCTCGCGGAAGGGCCGGAACTGCGGGTTGTCCCAGATGTGGGCGACGAGCAGGATCGGAGTGAGGACCAGCGCGGCCAGCGTCGCCGCCGCCCGGCCGCGGGGCGCCGGAGCGAGCACCGCCGCCGCCGCGAGCGCGGCCGCGACGAGAATGCCGGCGGTCAGCGGGACCTGGGCTAGCGCGAGAGCAGGGCCCATATCCGCCTGGTCAGCGCCGAGAGGTTGGAGTCCTGGGACAGCCGCGCGCCCCACTGCGGCAGGCCGGTACGAATGACCAGCCCCTTGCCGATCTGCACGGCGACGATGACCGGGGCGCCGGCACCAGCTCCCTGCTCCTGGGCCTGCGCCACGACGCGCGCGCCCGAGCCGGGGGCCAGCGTCTCCTCGAAGGCGCTCAGTCCCCGGAAGAGGCCGTCGCCGCCGCGGAACAGGCCGATCCGGTCGGTTCCGGCCAGCAGCTCGACCCGGCGGTGGACGACCGGCGACAGCGTCGCCCCGAAGTTGTCCGAGGGCGAGGGCGCGGAGGGATCGCTGAGCACGCCGCCCGACAGCTCGGCCGTTCGCCGCAGCGCGTCGGTGCCCGCAGAGAACACGCGCCCACCCCCCGCCACGAAGCGCCGCAGTGCGATACCCAGCCCGGGCGTGAGCCAGCGCGGCACGCCGGCCAGCACGACGCCCCGGTGAGCGCGCAGCGCACCGGCCCCGCTCGGGGCGACCAGCGCGGCGTCGGTGGTGATGTCGTAGCGCTGCTGGGGGCGGTCCAGGAAGCGCAGCAGCGGCTGCTCGTTGGCGCCGAAGCCGATCGGGATCCCCCCGCCGGCCAGCGGACGGGCCAACCGCGCACGGCCGTTGCGGCGCAGGTCGTCGGCCAGGCCGTCGCCGTCGTCGTCGACCCGGTTGCGGCCCTGCCACGAGATCAGCGGCAGGACGACCAGCACGCGGTGGCGTCCGAGCCCCTGCACGGGCACGAGCGCCACCGCGTGGTTGGCCCCCGATGCGAGCTCGACCAAGTACACACCCGAGGGTCCGCGCGGGGCGTGCAGGCGCAGCGCCGGGCTGCGGCTCGTCCCGTGCGCGACGGTCCGCGCCTGGGCCAGGCGGTGCAGGCGCCAGCGGTAGGGGCGCCCGCGCGAGTCGACGAACACCGTGAACAGGCGCCCCGCCGGCGTGGGCGCGGTGGGCGGTTGCCCGGCCAGGTAGCGCACGGTCACCCCGGCGCCGCCCGGCGGGTCGCCATGGCGGGCCGGGGTGAAGGGAAAGGAAAAGGCGAAGTTGCCGACCTCGTCGGTGTCCTTGGCCACGACGGCGTAGGGGCCCGGCGGGGCGAGGCGCCCGCGGATGCGCCCGTCCCAGTAGCCCGCAGCGTCGGGCGAGCGGCGAGCCGCCAGCCGGGTGGCGAAGCGCGGGCGCGGGCCGTCGGTGCGGTAGAGGAACAGCCGCTCGGTCGGCAGCTGGGTCCCCAGCACCCGGAAGCGCACGAGGCCGCCCCGCCGCGGGGGGAAGATCACCGGCCCGCTGACGCCGGCCGGCCGCTGTACCCGCACGACGGGGCGCGGCGGCGTCCCGTCCACGGTGATCGTGTCGAGCAGGACCACCGAGCGGCCCTGGTGGCGCAGCCCGACCCGGATCCGGTAGTCCCCGTCGGGCACGACGCGCCCCCGGTCGTCGCGGCCGCCCCACAGCAGCTCGATCCGCTGGCGCGGCGTGAAGCGGCGGTCGGCGACGAGGTGACGGACCACGTCGCCCTGGGGGCCGAGGATCGAGACCGACGCCTCGTCGGGCTTGACCAGGCGGATGCGAATGCTCGCGCGCTTATAGCCGACGTGGGGCGAGATGGCCCGCGTCACCGTGAGCGTGCGCACCAGCCGCGGGCTCTGCTTGAGCCGCTGGGTGACGAAGAAGGCGGCGCCGGTGGCGGCCACCAGGACGGCGAAGAGCACGCCGGCCAGCCGGGTCATGCCTCGAAGACGTCGGTGTTGCGCACGGTCCAGTCGTGGAAGGCGCCCAGCCCGCGGCCGCTCTGGGCGCAGAGCACGACCCGGATCGAGCCCCCGTGGCAGACCACGAGCGCCGGCAGGGGAGCGGTCGCGCGGATGTCGTCGAGGGCGGCGGTCACGCGGTCGAGCTGCTCGCGCAGGGACTCCCCGCCCGGGAAGCGAAAGCCCTCGCCCGCGGCGCGCCAGGCGGCGTAGAGGTCGGGCTCCTCGCGGGCAACGTCGCGCCACAGGCGACCCTCGAGTCGTCCGCGGTAGGCCTCGGCCAGACGCGGGTCGACCACTGGCTCCAGGCCGAGGCGCTCACCGACGATCTGGGCCGTCTCGCGGGCGCGCGAGAGCTGGCTGGAGTGCAGCGACGCGATGCCCCGTCCGGACATGAGCTCGCCCAGCGCGGCGGCCTGCGCGCGGCCGTTGTCGTTGAGGGGAGTGTCGGTGGCGCCCTGGATGCGGATGGGATCGCGGTTGTCGTCGGTCTCGCCGTGGCGGGCCAGGAGGATCACTGCGCCGGCGGCGCCTCCGCGCGCACGGTGTCCGAGCGCAGGCCGAGCCGCAGCGTCTCCAGCGAGAGCACGTCGGCCGAGGCGATGTTGCCCAGGTTGACCTCCGGCCCGAAGCGCTGGAGGAACCACACCTGCTGCTCCTTGCGGGGAGCGTCGAACATCAGCCGGTGGAAGTCGACGCCGTGGGCGATCTCGTCGATCAGCCCCATGCGCACCTCGCCGTCGGGGCGGTAGATGCCGGCGGTGCCGCCCTCGCGGCCCTCGGCGATGACCCTCCACGCGCCGGCCTCGAGCTCGGCGTTCATCTGCTCCACCCACCGGTAGGGCGGAGTGATGACGGTGTCGTCCTTGGAGCCGACCTCGGAGAGGACCGTGAACTCGCGCGCCAGACGCGCGATCAGCGCGAGCTTCTCCTCGTGCGCGAGGCGGATCGTGCCGTCGGAGATCTCGACGTGCTCGATCCCGTGCTCGTGCAGGAAGCCGACCAGGCCCTCGACCCGGCGCTGGGCGATGGCCAGCTCGGTCAGCGTCCCGCCGAGCATGGCCGGAAGGCCGTGCTCGCGGTAGCGGGCGAGCTTGGGCTTGAGGTTGCCCGTGACCAGCGCGGTCCCCCAGCCGAGCTTGACGATGTCCACGTAGTCGCCGGCCACCTCGACCAGGCCGTCGACCTCGCCCACCGAGAGGCCGCGGTCGATGACGTGGGTGATGCCCTGCTCGCGCGGCTTGGCGCTGCGCTCGGGGAGGTCGAGGAAGGCCATGGCCGCTGGCGATCAGGCGGCAGCCGTGGGGATCGGGAGGCGCGTCGCCGACGGCGCGCGAGCGCCGGGGGCGCGGTGGCCGCCACCGCTGGACCGTCGGGGCAGGGCGACCACTACTGGGTGCGGTCGGTGCCGACCGTGACCACGACGCGAGCCTCCGGCCCGGCGATGGCCTGGGTGCTGGGGTCGATCGGGGCGATCCGGCGCACGCCAATCAGCGACGCGACCTCGCGGGCCGCGCCCTGGTAGCCCGCGGCGTAGGCGACCGTGGTGGCCGCCCGCTGCTGGTCGGCGGCGTTGGTCACCGGGCCGCGCTTGAACCCGCCCTGCTCGAGCTTGTCGGCGATCTGGGCGGCCAGCCCGGGGACCGTGGTGCCGTTGAGCACGGCCACGGTGGTGTCGCCGCGGCTCACCGACCCGCCCGCGGCGGGCGCGCTGGCCCGCGAGCCCGACGCCGGCTGGTCGGCCGGGTTGGAGCCGCCGCCCGTCAGCACGACGACGGCGACGATCGCGATGGCGATCAGGGCGAGGGCGCCGGCCAGGACGGCCAGGGGACGACGCGAGCGGCGTCGCCCTTCGTCGGGCGGCTGGTCGAGGGGGCGGCGGGCGGCCGTCGAGCCCGCGCCGGCGGCCGTCCGGGTCAGGGTGGCCGAGGGTCGCGAGGTCCGCAGTGGAGTGGGCACGGGACGGGGACGCGGGGAGGACGCCGCGGCGGGCGGCGGCGGGCGTCCGGCGGCGGAGGCGGGACTGGCGGGGGCGGGGCCGGGATGAGCGGCGGCCGCACCGTTGCTGTCCTCGCGAGGCGGGGACTGCGTTCCCGACGTCACCGGCGCAGTCGCTCCGGCGGCACCCCCGGCGGCAACGGCGGCGGGGGCGCCCTCCGGCGAAGGGGCGTCCTTCCCTCCTGCGCGCGAGGCCGCGGCGGTCGCCGGCGCGGCGGGCGCGGCACCCGACCCCGCGCGGGCGGCGGCGGACACGCTCGCCGGG
>JBBPZM010000042.1:0-60026 GCA_038199035.1 Solirubrobacterales bacterium
GACACCGACGGCCCGACCGCGAACACCCGCCCAGGCGGCGGATCGCAATCGATGTCCAGCCCGCCAAGCAACTCGACCTTGATCTGAAACCACGTTCGCGCCACCGCGCCAGCAGCCTACGCAGGTATTGAGACAGCTTCTTAGGTGGCGGCCCTCTAGCGCGAACCCGCAGGAGCGCAGGAACTGGACAACGGCCGGGCGCTCACCCGGGTTGACCTCTACCTGGATCGCGCGAGGGCGGTCGGCACCCGTGAGAACGCCCTCCATGCCTCGGAGCACCTCGAGCTCCTGACCGTCGACGTCGATCTTGACGAGGTCAGCCGGCCGAATGGCCTCGTCGGCCAAAAGCCGGTCGATGGTGGTGGCCAGCTTGAGCTCGGAGCTTCGTGAGCTTGGGCGCGCCGCGGGATCGGGTCGGCCCGCCAGATGGCTGAAGGCGGTGCCAGCGTGCAGGTCGTCGTAGTCGAAGGCGAAGGTGCCGGGGGCGTTGGATAACGGACAGGACAGGACCCGCACCACGCGGTGCAGGCGGTTGAGGCTGACGTTGGTGAGGAGGCTGGCGGCGTTGGCGAGGTGTGGCTCGAAGGCGTAGACGATCCCGTTCTCTAGGCGCGAGGCGGCCAGCAGCGTGAAGGCGCCGATGTTGGCCCCGATGTCGTAGAGGACGTCGTCGGGACGCAGCTCGCGGCGCAGCCACTGCACCGTGCCTTCCTCGCGCTCGAGCATGGTGTAGACGCGCACGAACTCGGCGTGGTCGGTGCAGCGAAACGCGTACTCGTGCTCTCCGTCGCGGACCGCGACCGTTGGGGTGAGCGTCTCAATCATGCCGTGGCGCGTTACCTCGCTCACCGCCCTGATCGGCGAGACGCCCCGGCCACCAACGACCAGCCTGGCATTGAGACCGACGGCCGCCCATCCGCCCCGCAGCAGACCACGTTGCCATCGCCGCAGCCGTGTTCCCAGCGACTCTGATCCCCGGGCCGGGGGTTGTGCTCGCTCGGTGAGGTCGGTCGGTGCGGAACGGCGTGGTGGCCGGGTCGCTTGGCCCGCGATCCCCAGGCCCTCGCCCAGCGCGCTGGCTACCCACAAGCCGAAGCCCGTCGCGGCAAGCAGCCCGATCCCACGCGCGATCCCGACATCGACGTCGCCCCCGTCAAACAGCTCGAACAAGATGTCAAACGGCACCAGCAGGGCGGTGAAGGTCAACAAAGATTACGACCCCGACCGAGGTCGGGGTGCGCAGAATCGCTCGTAGCTGTCGCACCGGGGCAGAGTCGATCACGGAGCTATAAGGGAACTAAACCGGACCGCGAGAACGAATCCGTAGCAGGCTCGAGATTGGGCTGCGAGGACGCCCCCGCGGCAAGGCGGCCTTGCATCAACCTCCACTCGAGGTGTTGGGGACTCGCGAACCCTATGCGAGGCAGCGGCGGCCAGGACCGAGCCGGCGTACCGGCTGTCGCGGTTTGCTCCTCGCGCTGGTCGGCACGCGGAGCGTGCGCCACCGCGGTGCCTAGCTCACGGACCCGAGATCCGGAACGGAAGGTCGTGGTAGACGAAGAGGAAGACCAGGATCGAGCCGATCACCACGATGACGACGACGGCGGTGAGGACGAGCTCGAGGGTCGCGTTGCGTCCCCAGTTGCGCTGCCGGCGGTGTTGGTAGGGGCCGCGTGACATGGGTGATTCAAGCGCAGCCTAGACGCCGCCCCTGGGGAGCGCGCCGTGGGGATGACGCGTGGAAGCGGTGCCGGTGAGTGCCAGGGGGAGGCGAGATGGGGATTCCAACAGTCGCAACGGCCCTCGCGCTCAGCGGCGGGCTTACGTGGGCGATGGGGGCCGCCGAGCCCACGGCCCAAGGACACCCCACGCGCAGCTTCGACGGCTCGTGCGACTTCTCGGGGACGGTCGTATTCGATCCGCCCCTGACCAACTTCGAGCGAGCGACGCGCCAGCGGGCCACGGCTGTCGGCCGCTGCTCGGGAAAGTTCACGACGGTCAACGGCCACAAGCATCAGCTCGACCACGAACGAGTCCTCTATCGGGCGACGTCCTCGGGAGACCTGTCGTGCGCTTCGAGCACGGCGAAGGGAGCCGGCACACTCGAGTACGAGGGCCACAAGCTGCGCTTCCGCCTCTCCGAGGACCGGGTGACGGCCGGAGGCACCCTTGGGCTCGCCGGCAAGGCAGGGGGCGCTTTCGAGGCCGCGCTCGAGCCGACCGGCGACCTCGCGACGACGGTCAGGAAGTGCTCGGGCAAGGGCCTGCCTCAAACCGACGTCAAGTTCTCAGGCTCCTCGACGCCGACGATCTCGGGCTGAGGCCCGCGCCGCCGGGCGCGAAGGCTTCCTTCGCGACGACGTCTCGACAAGAATGGCTCTCCACTGTCTGCTTCACGGGAGGCCGGGATGGCGACGCGCATCGACCACATCGAGGGCGGGATCTACCGGATCTCGAGCTGGACGCCGGAACTGGGCATCACCTTCAACCAGTTCCTGATCGACGACGAGCGCCCGACACTTGTCCACACGGGCGCCTACGGCGACTACGAGGCGATTCGCAAGGCCATCGCCGAGGTGCTGGATCCGGCGCGGCTGGCCCATCTGGTGCTTCTCCACTGGGAGGGTGACGAGAACGGCGGCATGGACCGGTTCATGGCCGCGGCGCGGGACGCCGAGCTCGTCGGATCCGCCATGTCGATCGCGCTCAACGCGCATGCCTTCGGGGTCGAGGAACGCGTGCGCGGGTTCGTCGACGGCGAGCGGCTCCAGTTGGGTCGTCACACCCTGCGCTTCCTCGAGACGCCCCACGTCCACCACTGGGACTCGATGATGGTGGTCGAGGAGTCCACCCACAGCCTCTTTCCCTCCGACCTCTACCTCCAGCCCGGCGACCAGCCGCCGGTCATCCGTGAGGACCTCTCGGCCGAGATGATCGAGGCCTACCGGGGGGCCGGGATCTTCGCGCACGAGGAGCCGGTGCGGGGGGTCGCGCAGCGCATCGAGCGTCTGGCGCCCGCGTGGATCCACGCCATGCACGGCGCGACGATCGCCGGCGAGGCATTGCCCTACTACACGCGCGCGCTCCAAGAGCACGACTTCGCCTACCGGGGGCTCCTCCTGGGACGCGAGGTGGGCGCGGCGACCTAGCCCGGCGTCAGGGCGACGAGCGGGATGGGGCGGCTCGTCATCTTCTGGTATCCGTCGTACCGATCGTCGTTGTTGTCGTTGACGATCTTCCACAAGCGGCCGTAGTCCGGCTCCGAGGGCTCGATGATGCGAGCGGTAGCCTGGTGGCGCGAGCGACCCACCTGGAGCTCGACCTGCGCTTGGGCGCGCAGGTTGTGCAACCAGGCCGGCGGTTGGTCGGCGCCGCCGTTGGAGGCGACGACCAGGTAGTCCCGACCGTCGCGGGCGTACACGAGGGCGTTCGTCCTGGTCGCCCCCGTGCGACGTCCCGTCGTGCGCAGCAGGAGCGTCGGAACTCCGATCATTCCGTGGCCGAGCCGCCCGTCGCTGCGGACATACAGCTGTTGGTGCAGGCGGAGGACCTGGGCAGTGAGCGTCTCGGCCACACCCATCGCGAGCAGTCTATGTGCGCTGCCCGGGGCATGGAGTACGCCGGTGGGTCGCGGGGTACAACGCCGCAGAGCGATCGGAGCACAGGAGGCGACCAGGTGGCCAAGGACCACGGCTCGTCCGTCAAGGACGACAAGACCTATGAGGCGCTCCGCGACGACGGCGCGAGCAAGAAGGCGGCGCGGATCGCCAACGCCAAGGCCGGCGGGGGCAAGCCGCCCAAGCAGGGCGGCAAGTCGTCCAGGTACGAGGACCAGATAAGGGAGCAGCTGCAGAGGAAGGCCGCCGGGCCGCTCGACGATGGACAAGGGCCAGCTCATCGACGCCCTGCGCAACCACTGAGGATCTCCCCGCGGCTTTGAGCAACACCGACGATCTCCTGCGCCGCGCCGAGGCCTACGCCGAGCGCTTCGACAAGGGCGGCCTGGCGGCCGCGCCGGGCATGAAGGTCGCTGTCGTGGCCTGCATGGACGCGCGCGTCAACCCCTACGCGCTGCTCGGACTCGAGGAGGGAGACGCGCACGTCATCCGCAACGCCGGCGGGGTCGTCACCGACGACGCGATCCGCTCGCTGGCCATCTCCCAGCACCTGCTCGGGACCGAGGAGGTCGTCCTCCTCCACCACACCGATTGCGGGATGCTCAGCTTCACCGACGAGGAGTTCGCGGCACGCCTCGAGCGGGAGGCGGGGCAGGCGCCGGCCTGGCGGGCCCACGCGTTCAGCGACCTAGAGGACGACGTCAGGGCCGGCATCCAACGCCTCCGCGAGAGCCCGTTCATCCCCCGCCGGGATCGGATCCGCGGGTTCGTCTACGAGGTCGAGAGCGGAAGGCTGCGCGAGGTCGTCTGAGGCCAGCTCCGCGAGGACGCCAGCGGCGAGCTCTACGGCGGCGGATCGGGCCGATGGAACTACCCGCTGACCCTGAGCATCAGCGACGCCGTGCCACGGCACTGGGGGCCGGCAACGCCGCGTCCTCAAGGCCGACACGCAGACGCCGTTCAGCGCGCTGTGCACACATCGATCGAGCGGCTGCTCGTGCACGAGTCGATCGCCGGCGAGTTGGTCCCCCAGCTCGTCGAGCGCGTGCGCGCGATGCGGCTGGGGGCGGCCCTGAGCTACGACGACGACATGGGCTCGCTGATCTCCGACAAGCAGCTCGAGACGGTCAAGGGTCACGTCGAGGATGCCGTGAGCAAGGGGGCGAGCGTGCGGGCGGGCGGGCGCCCACGGCCCGACGTCGGCCCCTACTTCTACGAGCCGACGCTGCTCGGCGACGGGCGCGAGGACATGGACCTCTTCGCCGACGAGACCTTCGGCCCGGTGGTCGCGGTATCGCGCTTCTCCTCCGAGGGAAGAGGCGGTCGAGCGGGCCAACGAGCCGCTTCGGGGTTGAACTTCAGCGTGTGGACCCGGGACACCGAGCGCGGCCGGCGCCTGGCACGCGCCTCCAGGCGGGGACGGTAAACGTCAACGAGGGCTACATCGCGGCCTGGGGCTCGGTCGACGCGCCCATGGGCGGCCTCAAGGACTCCGGACTGGGCCGGCGCCACGGCGCGGAGGGCCCTCGCCGGCGTCGATGGCGAAGCCGCCCGGCTCGGGAATGCGCAGCGGAGGTTCCGAGCTCGCGGTGGGCCCCAAGAGACTGCGGTAGAGCGCATCCAGCCGGCTGGCCAGGGCGTCAAGCGAATAGGCGCGGGCGACCTGGGCTCGCGCCGCGTTGCCGGCCGCCGTGGCCCGCGGAAGGTCCGCGAGCAGCCCCTGGACCGCCCGCGCGAAGGCTGCCTCGTCGGCCGGGTCAACCAGCCGTGCCGCCTCGCTCGAGCCGACCACCGCGGCCACGCCTCCGACCGCCGTGCTGACCACCGGCACGCCCGCCGCCCGAGCCTCGATGAGGGAGACCGGCGTTCCCTCGTTGTCGGAGGTGAGGACGACGACGTCGCTGGCGAAGTGCACGTCGGGCATGTCATGCCGCCAGCCGGCCCACACCAGGCGCGGCCCGAGCGCACGTGCCGCGGCCGAGGCGCGCAGCTCATCGCCCAGCTCGCCGTCGCCTACGACCAGGAACATGACGTCGCTCGAGGCGGCGAGCATGGTGGCGACGCGCAGGAAGCGGTCCACGCGCTTGATGGGCACGAGGCGGGCGGCGAGCGTGACGACGGTGGCCGTCGCCGGGATCGCGAGGCTGCGACGCAGGGCCTCCCGCCGCCGAACGCGCTCCTCGCCCGCCACCGTGAACGGGTTCAGGTCCAAGCCCAGCGGGATCACCTCGAAGCGCTCGGACGGGGCGATCCCCAGGCCCACCAGGTCGTCGCGCACCTGCTCGGACACGGCCACCAGCCGGTGCGTGCGGCGGGCGAGGAAGCGCTCGACCCACCGGTGGACGCGGCTGCGTCGCGGCGAGAAGTAGCCGGTGAGCGAATGGCCGTGGAAGGTGTGCACGCGCACGGCCCGGGGGCATGCCACCAGGGCGGCGATCCGCCCGAGCACGCCGGCCTTGGCGAGGTGGGTGTGGACCACGCGTGGGCGGGTCCGCCGGAGGGCTGCGACGAGCGCCGGAAGAGCGGCGACGTCGTGCCAGCCGAAGTCGCGCCGCAGCGCCGGCAGGCGCAGCGGCCGCACGCCCAGACGTTGGGCCAGGTGGTCCATGCTTCCCTCGGTCGGTGACTCGCACCCGCGGATGAGGGTCGTGCGGTAGCCGAGCGGCTCGAGCTCGCGGGCGAGCGAGATGGCGTGGATGGCCGGCCCTCCCACGTTGAGCCGCGAGATGATGCGGGCCAGCCCGATCGGCGCGCCGAGCGGATCGAGTGGGCGCCGCACGTTCCACCGCGGACTCTCCAGCAGCCCCAGCGCCACCGCACCGAGCGCCAGGCAGAGGACGGCAAGGCCCAGCAGCGCCGGGGCGCCCCGCTGCACGCCCGCCACCGCCAAGGCGCACAGGCCGGCCTGCCCCACCCCCAGAGCGAGCGCCACCCGGCGCGCGGATCCCACGCGGGCCAGCAGCCGGTGGGTCAGGTGGTCACGGCCGCCGGTCAGCAGGGGAACGCCGGCGCGCGTCCGCGACACGACGACCAGCACGGTGTCGAGGATCGGCAAGCCGACGAGCATCGCCCCGGCGGCCAGGGCACTCGGGCCGAGGTGCGATCGCGACGTGGCCGTCGCCGCCAGGGCGGCGACGAGCAGGCCCAGCGTCATGCTGCCGCCGTCCCCGAGGAAGATGCGGGCCGGCGAGGCCAGGTTGTGGACAAGGAAGCCGGCGCAGGCGCCGGCGAGGGCGAAGCACAGGCCGGCCAGCGGTCCGTCGCCACCGGCCAGCGCGAGCGCCCCGGTGCCGGCCGCGCACACCGCGGCGAGCGTGGCCGCCGCTCCGTCGAGGTTGTCCATCAGGTTGAAGGCGTTGACGACGCCGATCACCCAGGCCGCGGTGATGACGACGTCGGCGGGCTTCCAGCCGATCACCTCCCATCCGTGACCGGTGACCGCGAGGACGACCCCGGCTCCGGCCTCCACCAGCACCCGCCACCTGGGCCTCACGGTGCGACGGTCGTCGAGCGTCCCCAGCGCCAGCATCCCGGCGGCGCATGCGCCGACGGCCAGCAGGCGCTGGCCGCCGCCCGTCCCGGCCATCGCCGCCAGCAGAAAGCCGGCGAACACGGCCGCTCCACCGAGGTAGGGCGTGGGGCGCGCATGGCCCTTGTAGCCGTGGGGGACGTCGTAGAAGTCGGCGCGGCGGGCAACTGCCGCGGCCACAGGGGTCAGGACGGCGGTGGCGGCGCCGGCGAGGGCCAGCATCGCGATCGGGCTCATCGCGCGGCACCCGAGCGTGGCCAGGAGACCCGCAAGCGCCAACCGTATCCCAGCCCCGTGGAGGGCTCCCAGCGGCTATGTTTGCCCCGGCTCGCGACCGTTCCTCTCCCGCGGGCCGGTCCCCGAAAGGACGGATGCGCCTTCTCGTAACCGGCGGAGCGGGGTTCATCGGCTCGCACGTGTGCGACGAGCTGCTGGCACGCGGCCATCGCGTCCACGCGCTCGACGACCTCTCGACGGGCAGCGCGGCCAACCTCCGCCACCTGCGCGAGCACGAGGGCCTCGAGAGCACGATCGGCTCCGCCGCCGACGCCGGGCTCGTCGCCGAGCTGGTGGCCGGGTGCGACGCGGTGTTCCACCTCGCCGCGGCCGTGGGAGTGGTCCTCATCGTCGACAGCCCGGTGCGCACGATCGAGACCAACGTCCGCTGCACCGAGGTCGTGCTGGCCGAGGCCGACCGGGCCAGGACGCCCGTGCTGCTCGCCTCCACCAGCGAGGTCTACGGGAAGGGGCACGCGCTTCCCTTCCGGGAGGACGCAGACGTGACGCTCGGCCCGACCACGACCGGCCGGTGGGCCTATGCCTGCTCCAAGGCCATCGACGAGTTCCTGGCCATCTCGTACCGCAAGGAGCGCGGCCTCCCCACCGTCGTCGCGCGCCTGTTCAACACCGCAGGCCCGCGCCAGAGCGGGCGCTACGGGATGGTCCTCCCGCGCTTCGTGCGCCAGGCCCTGGCCGGCCAGCCCCTCACCGTCTACGGCGACGGGAGCCAGCGACGGTGCTTCGCCCACGTGGCCGACGTGGTCCCCGCCCTCGCCGACCTCCTCCTCACCGGCTGCGCCTGGGGCGAGGTGGTCAACGTGGGCAGCCAGGAGGAGGTCGCGATGCTCGACCTCGCTCGACGGGTGATCGAACTGACCGGATCGGACTCCGAGATCGCGCTCATCCCCTACGACGAGGCCTACCAGGACGGATTCGAGGACATGCACCGGCGCGTCCCCGACATCTCCAAGGTAGAGCGGATGATCGGATGGAAGCCGACGCTCGGGCTCGACGACATCGTCCACGACGTGGCGGCCGGCGTGCGCAGCGCCCTCGTCGCCTAGCAGCGGCTCCGCTTCATGCTGCCTCGGGCCACCCGCGGGGCCGTCACCCGTGTCCAAGGGCTTCGGTGGCCACCAGGCGATGCGCTGCTCTTGGCGCTGGCCGTCGGCGTGCTGCTGGCCAGCTGCGGATCGCCGCCGGCGACGACCGCACCGCCGGCCGGGCTCGCGAGGGCCTGCGTCGGGCGCCGGACGCCCCCGCCCCGCTACCAGCACGTGATCTGGATCTGGTTCGAGAACCGGTCCTACGACAGCGTCATCGACCGTTCGCGGACGCCCTACACCACCGCTCTGGCGTCGGCCTGCGGGCTGGCCAGAAACTTTCACAGCATCACGCGCCCCAGCCTTCCCAACTACGTGGCCGCCACCTCGGGCCTGCGGCTCGAGGCCCTGCGCTCGTTTGGCTCGGACTGCGACCCCTCGCCGCGTTGCAGCACCGGCGCGCGGAGCCTCTTCGCCCAGGTGGCGAGCTGGAGGGCCTACCAGGAAGGCATGCCGGCACCCTGCGCGCGCCGCGACCGGGGCCGCTATGCCGTGCGTCACAACCCACCGCCCTACTACCGCGGCCTCTCCGGCTGCGCCAGGTTCGACGTTCCGTACGCCCAGCTCGAACAAGACCTGCGCGCCCAAGCCCTTCCCGCCTTCTCCTTCGTCACCCCCGACCTGTGCAGCGACACCCACGACTGCGACGTCGCCGCCGGCGACGCCTGGCTGCGCGAAGCCCTTCCCGTCATCACCGCCAGCTCGGAGTACCGGGCAGGGCGGACCGCGGTGTTCATCACCTGGGACGAGGGCGAGGGCCCATGGGACGAGGCGCGTGGCGGTGGCACCGAGCGCTGCGCGGCCAAGCCCGACGACCGCGGGTGCCACGTCGCGGCGGTCGTCGTCAGCCCCTACACGCGTCGGATCGCCTCCGACGTCCTGTTCGACCACTATTCCCTGCTGCGCACCACCGAGGAGATGCTCGGCGTCCCGCCCCTGCGCCAAGCCGCCCAGGCCAGGAGCATGCGAGGGGCTTTTCGACTGTGAATGCGGCCATCGAGGTCCACGGGCTGAGGCTGAGGGTGGAGGGGAACTGGCCCGAGGTCGTCGAGCAGATCGCGCTCGACTTCGCCTGGTTCGCCTGCGACGCGCCGTCGGGCCCAGCCGACGCGGTGATCGAAGTTCGACGCCGCGCCCCGGACTTCGCGGCCTTCGGGGACTTGACGGCGGCGTTCGTCACCCCGCGCAACGTCGTCTACCAGGACGGTCAGCGCACGATCGTCGACTACTTCGGCCGCGCTCTTTCGGTGCTGGACCGAGCGACAGGACGCCTGATCGTCGAGGGTGAGAGCGAGCATCTGGTGCACGAGGCGGCCTACCACTTCCTCCTCTCGCGGGTCGGTGCGCACCTGGACGCCTGCGGGCTCCCGCGCCTCCACGCCCTGGCCCTGGCCGGGTCGGCCGGGGCGACCGCCGTGCTGCTGCCGTCGGGGGGAGGCAAGAGCACCCTGGCGCTGCGGGCGCTGGGCACGGTCGGGGTGCGCCTGCTCTCGGAGGACAGCCCCCTGATCGATCGACGCGGCCGGCTGCATCCCTTCCCGCTGCGCATCGGGGTCAACGCGACCGACGCGGCCTCCCTCCCTAGCGACGGCGTTCGCCGAATCGAGCGGATGGAATTCCATCCCAAGCTGGCACTCGAGGTCAGCGCCTTCGCCGACCGCATCGCCGCCGAGCCGCAGCCCCTGCGCCATCTCGTCGTGGGCCGGCGCTCCCTCGGCGCCCGTCCCCGGCTCGAGCGTCTTCCGCGGCGGGCGGCCGTCGGGACCCTGGTGCGAGAGGCGGTGGTCGGCGTGGGGCTCTACCAGGGGATGGAGTTCGTCCTCCAGCGCGGGACGGCGGACGTGGTGGGCCAGCTTCGCCCTGCCCTGACCCGAGCCGCGTGCTGTACGGCGGGCCTCGCCCGGGCCCGCGTTTGGCGGCTGACCCTTGGGCGCGACCACGACGAGAACTGGAACGCCCTGCTCGGCCTCCTGCGGTGAGGGCCCGATGCTCCCTCTGTGTCGTCGCCCTGGTCGGCGCGCTGCTCGGCCCGCTCCCGGGGCGGGCGAGCGCGATCGGCGTGCCGGGCCTTGGGCCGGAGGTGATCGCCAGCGGCCTCGGGCATCCGACCAACCTCGCCCTCGACCCGGGCGGGGGCCTCTGGGTCACGTCGGCCAGCTACGCGCTCGCCCCTGCCGACGGGGTCTGGTACGTCGCCCGGCCCGGGGCGCGGCCGGTCCACGTGGCACGCAACCTGCGGACGGCGCTCGGCCTGACCTGGTCCAGGGGCGAGCTGTTCGTCTCCTCGGTCAGCCCGTCGGGAGCCAGCGGCGTGGTCAGCGCCTGGTCGGGCTTCGACGGGGCTCGGCTTGCGCACCGGCGCAAGGTGCTGGACGACCTGCCGGTCGGCCGCCACCAGGTCGACTCCATCGCCTCGGGCCCCGACGGACGGCTCTACGCGGGCGTCGGCACCCGGACCGACCACACCGCCCCCCGCAACCGCCTCTCGGGCACGGTGATCAGCTTCAGGAGGGATGGCTCCGGCCGGCGGGTGGAGGCGCGCGGCCTGCGCAACCCGTACGGGCTGATCTTCATCCCCGGGACGAGCGATCTGCTGGTGACCGACAACGGCCGCGACGACCTTGGCCTGCGCGCCCCGCCCGACGAGGTGAACCTCGTCGACGTACGCAAGGGAGCTCGGTGGTTCGGCTTTCCCGGCTGCTACGGGCAGGGCGGCAGGCCATGCCGGGGGGCGGTCGCGCCGCTGGTGGCCCTGGCCGCCCATGCGTGCGGACGCTCGCTGATCTCCGGGCGTCACAGGTCCTCCGCCATGGTCGCGCTCTCGCGCGCGAAGACCCACAGGCCGAGGGCGAAGACGCCCGCCACCACGCCGAGCGGGATGGCGAGCCGCAGACCGCCGCCCGCCACCGCCGCGGCGCTCGGGGCGCTGGGGTCGACGAGGGCATGGCGCATCTGGGTGAACACCATGGCGAGCGGGTTGAGGACCATCGCTTGCTGCAGCCCCTCGGGGAACTGCGTGACCACGTAGAGCACCGAGGAGCCGAAGAACAGGAGCTGTACGAGGACGGCCCAGATCTGGACGATGTCGCGGAAGCGGACGAACAGCGCCGAGACCAGCATCGACACTCCCGTCGAGAGCACGGCGATGATGGCGACGAGGAGCGGCAGCTCGAGCCAGCTCAGCCGGGGCGGGATGCCGGAGACGGCCACGAGGACGGCCACCGCGATGAGGTTCATGCCCAGGTTGAACAGGGCCTTGAGGACGACCGACAGCGGGACGACGAGCCGGGGGAAGCGCAGCTTGCGCAGCAGCTCCTGCTTGCCCAGCAGGCAGCCGGCGGCGCCGGTCGTCGATTCGGCGAAGTACGTCCACAGGACGATCGAGGTGAGCAGGTAGACGGGGTAGCCGGAGACTCCGCGACCGAACCCGCCGACGCGGGTGAAGACGAGATAGGTCACGGCGAAGAGCATCAGCGGCCGCATGACCGACCACAGGTAGCCCAGCACCGAGTCCATGTAGTGCAGCTTGAAGTCGACCATGGCCAGGGTCGAGGTCATCCCCGCGAAGCGCCGCAGACCACCGTCCAGCGCGGTGGGGCGGTAACGGCGCAGGGCGCCCCCCGCGTCGGCGAAGGCCGGTGGGCGGGCGTCGGCGTGCAGCGGCTCTGCCAGCTGGGAGACGGCCGCGTCGCGCGGGCTGTCGACCCGCGCCCCCAGCCCCGACGCGCCGGCGTTGATCCGCCGGTAGGCCCGCGCGACGGAGCCGGGGTCGCCGATCTCCTGGACGCGGCCCTGGTGAAGCAGCAGCGCGCGGTCGCACAGCCGCTCCACCGCATCCATGTCGTGGGTGACGAGGAGGATCGTGCGGCCCGCGCGCCGCAGGCGCTCGAACTCGACGAAGCACTTCTCCTGGAACGAGGCGTCCCCGACCGCGAGCACCTCGTCGACGAGGAGGACGTCGGCGTCGACCTGGATGGCCACCGAGAAAGACAGGCGAACGCTCATCCCCGACGAGTAGTTCTTGAGCTTGAGGTCTACGAACTGCTCGAGGCCGCCGAAGGCGACGATGTCGTCGAAGCGCTCGCGCACCTGCGAGCGGCTGAGGCCGAGCAGGACGCCGTTGACGAGGACGTTGTCGCGACCCGTCAGCTCGGGGTCGAACCCGACGCCCATCTCCACGAACGGAGACAGCCGCCCCTCGACCGCCGCGTAACCGCGATCGACGCCGTAGATCCCCGCCAGGCACTTGAGCAGCGTGCTCTTGCCGCTGCCGTTGCGCCCGACGATGCCGAAGCACTCGCCGCGCCCGACCTCGAAGCTCACGTCGGCCAGGGCGGTGAGCGGGTCGCACCGCTTGGGGCTGAACCGGTGCACGACCCGCTCCTTGAGCGTGGAGTGGCGCTCGTGCGGGATGAGGAAGCTCTTGCTGAGCCGGTCGACCACCACCGCCGGGGGCCGGCCGGCCGGCGGCTGCGCGCCGTCGGAGGCGCAGGCGGCGCGAACGGCGGATGCGACGCGCGCAGGTCCGATGTCGGCGACCATATACTCGCGCGGTGGCGCCGGCGCTCGGCAGGGCTCTCCAGCGCCTCGTCCTCCGCACCCAGGGCGGCCTGCTGCGCCCGCTATGGCGACTGGGTCACGCCGTCGTCATCCGAGCGGTCGTCCGGTGGGTCGGCGGCCCCTCCGCGTCCGGGTACGTTCGCGGCAGCTTCGGCTACGGCGACGTCATCTACGGCCTGTCCGACGTGGACCTCTCGGTCGTCGTCGCCGGCTCGGCCGGCGACCAGGGACGCGCCGCCGAGCGGGCCCGGGCGCGCTGGCGGCTGCTGTGCCGGCTGGCGCCCACCCTGCGCCATCTTGTGCAGATGGCCGTCTACGACGAGCGGGAGCTCGCCCAGGTCGCCGGCGCGCCCACCCTCACGTCCCGGCATGCCGTCCACCTCCCGCCCCATCCGCTCCGCGACGAGGCCTTCCTGCGCTTCCGCCCCGGTCTCTTCGGACCGCTGTGCGACTGGCGGCTGGTCCACGGTGCGGGCTCCCTTCCCCGTCGCGGCGTGCAGGATGCCCACCAGGGCAGGACCGCCGCGTGGCTCGAGCTCCAGCGCTGGTGGCGAGAGGCCTTCTTCACGTGCGCGCACCCGGGCCGCGCCGACCTGCCCTACGTCTGCGTCAAGCTCGTGGCCGAGCCGGCGCGCATCCTGCTGTGGCACGTCCACGGCGAGCGGCTCACCGGTCGCCGCCAGGTGCTCGAGCGGGCCCTGCGCCGTCTGCCCGACCATCAGCCGGGCCTCGAGTGCGCGCTGGCCGTGCATCGCGAGCTGGCGCGCTCGCCCGACGCCTCCCTGGCCGACGCCCTGGCCTCGTGCCTGCGTCTCTCTGACCAGCTCGCGCGGCGCTTCACCGAGGAGGTGGCCGGCGCCGGCACCACCAGCGTCGCGCTGACGTGGGGCGACGAGTCAGAGCTGGTCCTCCCGGCCCGCGGCCATCAGCAGCTGGCGGCGCTGGGTTCGGGGGTCCCGCGCCTGCTGCCGCTCGCCGACTGGAAGGCCCGCGTGTGGCCCGTGTTCGCCGACGACGCGCTCGCGCCCGTGGCGCTCGATCCCGCCCGCCCCGAGCGGCTCGGCGCCGCCGCTCGTGCCGCCGGCGACTACGGGCCCTACGCTGCCGTGCGCTGGCACGACCTGCTGGTCCTTCCCGGCCCGGGGCTAATGCGCGCGGTCCAGTGCGCGGCCACTGACCCCGTCTCGTTCGCGCTGCTCGAGGGTCGCGACCGTGCCGCGTTCCCCGACGTCCCCGGGTGGTCGGCTCGGGACGGCGCCCTTCGCGCGCTCGTCGAGCACCGGGCCTGGCTCGGGGCGCACCGAGGAGGAGGCGGCCCGGCCATGGCCGAGTGGATGGAGGCCCAGGCGAGGACGACCCTTCCAGCCGGTGAGACGATCGGGAGGCTGCTGACCGCGGCGCAGGCCGCGCTGTTCCTCGACTCGCTCGACCGCGGCGAGCCGGAGCTGGCGCTCACCATGGCGGCCGTGGCCCGCCGGCTGGGAGCGGCCGGCGCGAGCGCGCGGACGCTCGCCGACGAGGCCTGGGGGCGCTACCGGGACTGGCGGCTCGATGGGGCGCCCGTACCGCCGCGCGTGGTCCTGGCGCTGCGCGAGCAGGTCCTCGGGCTGCCGGGGTACTCCTTCGACACCCCCTGGCCCACGGCGGTGGGCGCGCGGCGACGGCGCCCAGCCCGCGCCCCCGTCGGGCAGAGCGCGCGCTGAGGACCGGGACCCGGTCGACCTTGCCTGGCAGGATGGCGCCGTGGTCACCGCGATCGTGTCCGACCTCCATCTCGGGTCGCGAACGAGCGTGCTGGCCACTCCGGCCGTCCGCGACCGCCTGCTCGACGAGCTCTCGCGCGCCGACCGGGTCGTCCTCCTCGGCGACCTGCTGTCGCTGCGAGGCGGACCCGTGGCGGAGGTCATGGAGGCGGCCGAGGCGTTCCTGGGCGGCCTGCGCGAGGCCGTGGGCGACCGCCGGGTCGTCGTCGTTCCCGGCAACCACGACCACCGGCTGCTCGAGGAGCCCCTGGAGCGTCGACGGCTGAGCGCCGGCGCGCAGCCGCTGGCCCTGGAGGAGGTCTTCGAGCCCGGCTGCGCCGGGCTGGCCGGCGCCGTCGCCCAGCGACTGAGCGGCGTCGACCTCGTCCTCGCCTATCCGGGGATCTGGCTGAGAGGCGACGTCTACGCCACCCACGGGCACTACGTCGACTGCCACATGAGCGTCCCGCGGCTCGAGAGCCTGTGCGCCGCCGGCCTGGCCCGCGCAAGCGGAGGCCTTCCCGAGCGAGCCGCCCGGCCCGACGACTATGAGAAGGTCCTGGCGCCCCTCTACGCCTTCGCCTACGCCCGGGCGCAGGCGAACGGGTGGGCGCCGTCCGACGCGACGGCGCGGGTCTGGGAGATCGTCAAGGACCACGGGCGGCGGCGGCTGAGCGGCGACGGCGGCTGGCGACGGCCCCACGCCCGCGTCCTCGAAGGGCTGGGCGCCGTGGTGGCCGTCGGAGCCCTGAACCGCGCGGGGTTCGGTCCGCTCCGGCGCGAGATCTCGACGCAGGAGCTCGGACGGGCCGGCCTGCGTGCGGCCGTCGAGGTGGTGCGTCGGCTGGGCATCGACGCGGAGCACGTCGTCATGGGCCACACCCACCACGCCGGGCCGCTGGGGGCCGAGCGCTCGTGGACCACTCCCGCCGGGACGCGCCTCTACAACGCCGGCAGCTGGGTCTACGATCCGGACCTCGTGGCCGGCGGGGGGGCCGACGATCCGTACTGGCCGGGTCGCGCCATCCTGATCGCGGATCACGGGCCGCCGGAGGTTCGACTGCTGCTCGAGGAGCCGATGGGCGTGCCCTCGTGAGGCCCCGTTTGGCGGCCATCCTCGCCGTCGCCGGCGCGGCCGCCGTCACCCTGGCCAGACGAGGGGCGACGGTCAGCCCGAGCGGATCGCCGCTGGGGCCGGCCGCCAGCGCGACCCTCCTGGGCGGTGGCCTCGCCGTCGCCTCCATGCCAGCCCTGGCCCGCCACGCCAGGCTCGTGGGCGACCGGCGCGTGCTGTGGACGCTCCTCGTCGCCCAGCAGCTGCGCTTCGGGATCGCCCTAGTCCACCTCGGGGTCCTGCAGCGCGCCTATCCGGGGATCACCGACGTCGACGACTACGACCCCGCCGGACGGGCGATCGCCCAGCATCTGCGGGCGGGAAGGGTGAGCGGCCTGGGCACGACCATGCGCTCGGTCCCGTGGGAGACACGCCTGCCCGGCCCGCTGGGGACGAACCTCATGCGCCTGCTCACCGGCGCGGTCTACGCGGCCGTGGGCCCCTCGCGGGAGCGGGGCTTCGTCGTCTTCTCGTGGCTGGGGTTCTGGGGGCTCATGTGCTTCCACCGGGCGTTCGCCATCGCCGTCCCCCGGGGACGTTCCGCCACCTACCTGCGACTGCTCCTCTTCCAGCCCTCGCTGGCCTTCCACACGTCCTCCATCGGCAAGGAGGCCTGGATGGTGGCCAGCCTGGGCGTGGGCTCCCTGGGCGTCGCGCGCGCTCTCACCGGGTCAGCGCGTCGGGGGATCGTCATGGCCGCCGCCGGCGGCATCGGGGCGGGGCTGATGCGCGCGCAGGTCGGAGGCAGGATCGGGGTGACCGTCGGATCGGAGCTGCGCGACGCCGGCGCGCGCAGCGCGTTCGGGGGCTCCGCCTTCTCCCCGGTGGACGTGCGCTCGATCCGCGACGTGCCGCTGGCAGCGGCGAGCGTGCTCTTCCGCCCCCACCCCCTCGAGGCCCATAACCTGCAGGCGCGGATGGCCTCGATGGAGGGGCTGCTCCTCCTCGCGCTCTCGCTCCGGCGCATCGGCTGGGGGCTCGCCGCCGCCGCCCACGTTCGCCGCCAGCCCTACGTGACCTTCGCCGCCGCCTGCAGCGCCGTCCTCGTCGCCTACATGTCCCGAGTGGCCAACTTCGGCATGCTCGTGCGTCAGCGGGCCTCGCTGCTGCCGTTCTACCTCGTGCTCCTCTCGATTCCGCCGCGCCGGTGACACCGAGGCCGCGACCATGTGCGGGATCGCCGGGCTAGCGGGCCCCGACGCCGGCGGGGCCCGGGGCGTCGAGTGCGTGGAGCGACAGCTGGCCTGCCTCGAGCATCGCGGACCCGACGCCCGCGGCGTATACGGCCGCGGTCCGGCGACCGTCGGCCAGAACCGCCTGGCGGTTATCGACCTCGTCACCGGAGACCCGCCGATCACCAACGAGGATGGCTCGATCGGAGTCGTGCTCAACGGCGAGGTCCACAACCACCGTCAGCTCCGGACCGACCTGTCGCGGGAGGGTCACCGGCTGGCCACCATGGGCGACACCGAGGTGATCGCCCACCTGGCCGAGGTCCTCGACCCCGTCTCCCTGGCGCGGCGGCTGGAGGGGATGTTCGCCTTCGCGGTGTGGGACGCGCGGCGGGAGCGGCTGGTCCTTGGCCGCGACCGGCTGGGCAAGAAGCCCCTCTACTACTGGGAGGAAGGCGGGCGGCTGGCCTTCGCCAGCGAGATCAAGGCGCTGCTCGTCGCCCCGCACGTCCCCCGCCGCCTGGACCCGGGGGCCATCCCCGCCTACCTGGCCTTCGGCTACGTCCCCACTCCCCGGACCTTCTTCGACCAGGTGCGCAGCGTCCCTCCGGGACACGTCCTGATCCGCGAGCGCGACGGCGGCATCGCCGTCGAGCCCTACTGGGCGCCGGAGATCCCGGCGCCCGAGGGCGCCGACTCGCTCGACCTCTCGCTCGAGGAGGCGGCGGGCGAGGTGCGGCGCCTCCTCGGCGCGGCGGTTCGCCGTCGCATGGTCAGCGACGTCCCCCTCGGCGCGTTCCTCAGCGGGGGCGTCGACTCGACCGCCGTGGTCGGGCTGATGGCCGAGGCCAGCCCCCGGCCGGTGGCCACCTTCACCATCGGGTTCGACGACCACCAGGGCTTCGACGAGCGTCCCTACGCGCGCATCGCCGCCGAGCGCTTCGGGACCGACCACGTCGACGTGGTCGTCGCGCCCGACGCAGTGGAGCTCGTCGAGCGCCTCGTGTGGCATCACGACCAGCCCTTCGGCGACTCGAGCGCCGTCCCCACCTTCCTCCTGTGCGAGCTGGCCCGCCGCGACGTCACGGTCGCCCTGTGCGGCGACGGCGGAGACGAGCTCTTCGCCGGATACCCCCGGTTCAACGCCGCCCTGGCCGCCCATCGCTGGGGCCGCTGGGCGGGGCCGCTCGGCCGCGCCCTGACCAGGCCCGCATGGCCGCTATTCGGCGGAACGCCTCAGAGCCGCCCCGCCCACCTGCGACGGTTCCTCGCCTCGGCCGGGCAGGGCCTGCCCGACGCCTACCTCGAATGGGGCAGCGTGCTCGGGCCCGCCATCCGCGGACGGCTGACGGGCGAGGCCGAGAGCTGGGCCACCGAGGAGCACCGACGCCTGTGGGTCGCGACCGAGGGCTCGGACACGCTCGACCGGCTGCTCGACCTCAACCTGCGCACCTACCTGCTCGACGACCTCCTGCCAAAGACCGACCGCAGCGCCATGGCGCACGGGCTCGAGGTCCGCTCGCCCTATCTGGACCGCGAGCTGGTCGAGCTGGCCCTGCGGCTCCCACGGGCACACCGCGTCCGCGGGCTCACGGGCAAGCGGGTCCTGCGGGCGGCCGTGCGCGACCTGCTGCCCGACGCCATCGCCACCCGCTCCAAGCAGGGCTTCGGCGTGCCCATCGACCGCTGGCTGCGCGGCGAGCTGCGCCTCCACCTCGAGCGGACGGTCGGCGCTGACGACGCCCGCCTGCGGGCCCACCTGGCGCCCGCGCCGCTCAAGGAGATGGTCGCCCAGCACGTGGCCGGGGCGGCCAATCACGGGCAGGCGCTGTGGACGCTGCTCATGCTCGAGACCTTCCTGCGCCGGGAGAAGTGGTGACCGCCGGGCTCAGCGTGCCTGAGGCTGGGGCGCCGCGCAGCAGCCCGGCCACGACCGGCGCCCAGCGCTCGAGCGAGAACTCGGCCTCGACGCGCCGGCGACCGGCCGTGCCCAGACGCCCGCGCAGCGCTCGGTCGCTCGACAGGGCCACCAGCGCGTCCAGCCACTGGCGGTCGGAGCTCACTACATAACCACCGTCGCCGACGACCTCCCCGGCGATACCCACCTCGTCGGCCAGCACCGGGACCCCGGCGGCCATGTACTGCAGCGCCTTGTAGGCGCACTTCCCGCGGCTCCACGGCGTGTCGGGGAGCGGCATCAGGCCGACGTCCATGCGGCCCAGCGCGTCGGCCTGGGCGTCGGGGCTCCACGGCCGCGCCTCCAGCTCGAGTCCCTCAACCGGATCGATCGTCCCCCCGACCATCAGCAGCCGCAGCCCGCGCCCCGGCAGCGCCGCCGCGAGTTGGGCCAGGAGGGCGCGTCGCCTCTGGACGAAGGGGGCGGTGGTGCGCGACCCGATCCAGCCCAGGACCAGCTCCGGCCCGTCGGCGTGGCGGCGAACCGCGATCGCGCCGGGGTCGACCAGGGAGGGGACGATCGACACCGACGAGCTCAGCTTGGACAGGTGGTCGGCCAGGATGGCGTTGCCGGCCATCACATGGTCGGCGCGCGCGGCCAGCCAGCGCACCTTGCGGGGCGTCGCCTTGAACGCGGCCAGCCGATGTGCGCCGCCGCCGCGGCGGACGTCGAGCCAGATCGCGTCGTCCACATCATAGACCAGGCGCCGGCCGCCAGCCGCCAGCCGCTCGAGGCGCAGCGACGGCAGCAGGTCCGCTCGCCGGTGGACGAGCGCCGCGTCCCATTCGCGGCCCTCCGCCTGTAGCCGCGCCGCCACCCTTCGCCGCGCTCGCAGGACGAGCGCGCCCCTCACCGCGAGCGACGCATGGGCGAACCGCCGCGCCTCCTCCGCCGAGAGGAGCGGGAGCGGGACCAGGTCGACGCCGTGCCGGGCCAGGGCCGGCGCCGGCTGGAGCACACGGACGCGAAGGGAGGGCGCTCCCGGGATCTCGGCGGTGACCGCGGCAACCCGTACCCGCGCCGGTGGGGCGACCTCAGGCAAGCGGCTGCTCGTCCATGTCGTCGCGATTCTCCTGGTTCGAAACGTGGACGGTCGGACATTTCGGACCCGGTTGCGCTGGCGAGAGGACGGGTACTACGTCGAGATGACCGAGAACGCAGGGCCTCAGGAAGAGCAGGGCGCCTCGCAGTCGGAGGGCAGCCCCGAGGAAGGGCAGCACCTGACCTCGCCCGAGCCGGGATACCCGGTCGAGCAAACCGAGCCCCACGGGGGAGCGCCTGCGCACGCGCACGAGCACCCGGAGGACATCGGCTCCACGCCGTCCGACGAGCAGGGCGAGGAAGAGGTGACCCAGCAGCCCAGCGCGCCGCCCGACCCCGAGTCGGGCGCCGACTGAGCCGCACGCCGCCTGGACTTTTCCCCTCGCGCCGGGTTAGGCTCGCGCCTGCCCGGTCATGGCGCGTTCGCGTTCTCTCTGCCTGATCTTCCTCCTCGCCGGCATGGCGACCGTGGTCGGTGCCCCGAGCGCCCAGGCGAGGGTCAAGACGGTGTTCGCCGGCCCCGTCGCCCGTGGGCCGGCCGACGGCGACTACGACGCCTTCTTCCGCCGCCAGGTCACCGTGAACGTCGGTGACTCGGTGCGCTGGGTCGAGCATGGCTTCCACACGGTCACCTTCGTCCCGTCCGGCCGCGGCGAGCCGCCCCTGGCCGCGCCCGACCGCCTCCGGCCGATCGGCGGTGCCGCGGACGCCGTCAACGCCCCCTTTTGGTTCAACGGCCAGCCGAGCCTGCGCATCCCGCCGCTCGTCGCCTTCCGGGCGGGCGGCCCGGCGCTCGGACTGCCGACCTACCACAACTCCGGCCTGCCGGTGACGTCGCGACCGTCGTTCCCCTACACCCTGCGCTTCACCCGTCCGGGCACCTACAGCTACGTCTGCGTGGTCCATCCGGGGATGCGGGGATCGGTCAGGGTGGTGCCCCGCGGGGTGCCCGTCCCCAGCGCCCTGGCCGATCGGCGAGCGGCGGCCGCCGAGCAGGCCGCCGATGCCCGCATCGCCTCGCGCCAGCGCCGCTTCACCCCGCCGGCCGGCGTGGTGAGCGCCGGCCACGACGCCGGCGACGTGGCGCTCTTTCGCTTCTTCCCGGCCGTCATCACGATCGCCGCCGGCCAGTCCGTGCGCTTCGTCATGGGCTCCCACCGGGAGATCCACACCGTCACCTTCGGTCCGCCGGCCTACCGCAAGGGCCTCGAGGACCGACTCCTGACCGTGGGGCGCGCGCCCACCCCGCGCCAGCTTCCCCCGGTGACGCTGAACCCGCTCGTCTTCCTCGCCAGCGACCCGCCCGTTCTTCCGCCCTATACCGGGTCCAACCACGGCAGCGGCTTCCTCAACAGCGGCCAGCTCGACACCATCCCCGCCAGCCCGTTCCCGTCCAGCGTGACCGTCACCTTCCCCACCTCGGGCACCTACGTCTACGAGTGCCTGATCCACCCCGGCATGGAGGCTCGCGTCCAGGTCCGCTGAGCGAGGCGGGACGCTTTCGCGCCAGGTGCGGCGCGGGACGACAGGCCGGGTGTACGATCCGGGCGTTCCCCGGGCAGGGAGGTCTCTCACCGTGCGCACCCGTATCGCCGTAGTCGTCGTCACCGGGCTGGTCGCGTCGCTGTCGATCGCCGCCACCGCCTCGGCCGACGGCTCGCTCGTCGCCCCCGCGCCGTCCTGGTACACGAAGCAGCTGGACGCCAAGGTGATGGCGGCGGGCAGCAAGGGCGTGCGGCTCGCCGGCGATCAGCTCAACGTCGACTGCCCCGGCTTCGCGGGAAGCTTCGGCGCCGCGGCTTGCATCGTCTCCCCCTTCGGCTGCACGGCCAACTTCGCTTTCACCGACGGGCACTCCAAATACCTGGGAACCGCGCGCCACTGCGTCAAGAAGGTCGGCGACCCGGTGGTCATGCAGGTCGACTCCCTCACCGTCGCCAAGGTCGGGAAGGTGGCGAAGGTGACCCCGGGCAAGCCCCGCCTGGGCAACGACTTCGCGCTGATCAAGCTCGACCCGGGCATCGTGCGCCGGTACGGGCTGGATCCCGAGGTCCCGCTGGTCGGCGGCCCCAACGGCGTGTATCGCGGCTGCTCCACGCAGGCCGTCGCCTACTACGGGCACGGCTACGGCGTGGCCATCGCCCAGGGCAAGGTCGAGGGCGGCCTGGCCACCAACTGGCTGACCGACTCCTACGGCGCGACCGGCGTGGCCGCGCCCGGTGACTCGGGCAGCGCCGTCGTGCTGGCCGACGGCCGCGCCGCCGGCAACCTCACCGACCTGATCGTCGACCCGGGCACCTACCCCGGGAGCGACATCGCCGGGACGCGGGCGACCCGCATCCTCGACTTCCTGGGCAAGGGGATCAAGCTGATCAACGCCGACGGCTCGACCACCACCTCGGGCCCGTCGAAATGCCAGAGCTCCGACGGGGCGAAGCGCAGCGCGCGGAAGGCCAGGCACGCCAAGCACGCGCGCTCGCGCCATTCGGGCGGCGACGGCCTGCTCGGCGCGCTCGGGCTGTAGCGGGCTCAGGGCTCGAAGACGGCGCCTCGGCCGACCGGGCGCGCCGTTGGGGATGCCCCTCGCACGACGACGCGGCGCCGTCGCGCGGGACCCTCGGGCGAGCCTTCAGCTCACCGCGATGCTGAACCGCGCGGCGTAGTCGCCGCCGGGAGGCACGACGGTCAGCCCGTCGCCCGTAACCAACGCGTTGGTCGGGGCGGTCATCGGCTCGAAGCAGACGACGTCCTGGTCGGGCGGCGCGTACACCTGGGCGAAGGCGTAGCCCTCCTCGAAGCGCACGGCGATGCGCCGCCCGCCGCCCGAGAGGGCGAACTCGGGCGGGTCGGCGAGCGCGTCGAAGAGGTCGTCGAAGGTGCGCTGCCCCAGCGGGCCGGCGGGGATCGAGCACGGCTCCGAGCGCCCGGTGGGGATGCCGCGGTCGTCGAGCAGCGCCCGCCGTCGGACGCCGAGGCTGACCTCCCAGTGGGGGCGGGGCACGTTGGGAAGCTGGAGGTAGGGGTGGTAGCCGAAGCTCACCGGCACGCCGACGTCGCCGGTGGCCCTCAGGGCCGTGGAGATCGTCAGCCGCCCCTCGGCCAGGCGCACGTCCTGCTCGAGCCGGTGGGGGAAGGGGAAGCCGCGCAGCAGCTCGTCGTGGGCGCCGAAGTCCAGGCTCGCACGCACCCGCGGCTCGTCGCCGCAGCTATCGCCGGCCTCGACCTCCCAGTAGGGCGACGCGGCGAGCAGGCCGTGGATGGGCAGGCCGTGCGGGTCGAGACGGAGGGGGCTGTCCCGAGCGTCGAGCCGGACTGAGCGCCCAGCCGCTCGGTACTCGAAGCCGCTCAGGCGGTTCGCCCACGGGTACAGCAGCGGGATGCCCATCGTCGATCCCGTGCGCGCGTAGGCATCGAGGCCCTTGCGCAGGCCCAGCAGCTCGTCGCCGCGATGGCGCAGCGAGCAGCCGACCATCCCCGCGCCGGGGCAAAAGGCCGCCTCGAGCTGCGCCGCCGGATCGCGCAGGACCAGGACAAGATGGCCGTCCTGCTCCGCGTCGGCGACGCGCGCCGTCACTAGCCGCGCGCCCCCGAAGCCGCCACTACCGTGCGCCCGGCAGCACGAAGAACGCGACGACGGCGTACTGGAGGGCGGCGGCCACGATGACCAGCACGTGGAAGACCTCGTGGTAGCCGAATACGGCGGGCACCGGATCCGGCCGGCGCAGGGCGTAGATCACCGCACCGGCCGTGTAGAGCAGACCTCCGGCCGCCACCAGCACCGTGGCCGTCAGGCCCAGCCGCTCGAGCAGCTGCGGGAAGGCGGCCACGGCGACCCAGCCCAGGACCACGTACACGCCGGCGATCACCCACTTGGGCGCCGACAGCCACACGAGCTTGAAGACGATTCCGCCCAGGGCGCCCGCCCACACCGCGATGAGGATCGCCGTGGACAGCGACCCGTGCAACGCCAGCAGCGCGAACGGCGTGTAGGTCCCGGCGATGAGCACGAAGATCATCGAGTGGTCGAGCCGCCGCATCCACGCGCGCGCGCCGGCCGACGACCAGTTCACGCGGTGGTAGAGCGCGCTCGAGCCGAACAGCCCGGCCACGCTGGCCGCGTAGATCGCGGCCGCCAGCGTCGCCTGCCCCTCCGGCGCGGCCAGGACCAGAACCAGTCCGGTGACCAGCGAGACGAAGAACGCCCACTGGTGCGACACGCCCCGCAGGCGCGGCTTGAGCTCGGGAGCCGTCAACGCCGGCATCCCGCCAAGCATAGGCAGCCCAGGTAAACGGCCTCTCAGCCGGCGAGCCAGCGCCGCGGCGCCTCCCCGAGCATGACGTCGACCTGCGCCTCGGTCACCCCCGCCGCCTCCAGCGCGGGGATCACGTCCTCGAAGAGGAACGTCATGTTCCAGCGCGGAGCCATCTCGGAGATCATCTCCGGCGGGTACCAGTCGAAGGCCGCGCACGCGTCCTGGGAGAGCATCATGCGCTCGGCGTAGCCGCGCTTGACCAGCTCGACCACGGTGGCGTTGCGCCGGTCGGTGGGCAGGATGATGTCCAGGCCGTAGCGGTCCATCCCGATGAACGGCCCGCGGCCGAGCAGCTCCTCGATGTACTCGAGGTCGTCGGTGTCCCCGGTGTGGGCGATCTGGACGCGCGCCGGGTCCACTCCCTCGTCGTCGAAGACGTCCATGATCTCCAGCCCGCGCCGGGTGCCCGGATGCGAGTGGGCCATGATCGGGCGCCCCGTGCGCCCGTGGGCGCGGGCCGCCGCCCGCAGGACCTTCTCCACGTCCTCGGTCACCCCCGGCTCGTCGACCGCGCACTTGAGGAAGGCGGCCTTGATCGAGGTGCCCTGGATGCCCTCCTCGAGGTCGTGGACGAAGGCGTCGGCCAGATAGTCGACGTCGTGCATCTGGAAGTGGTGGGGCAGGAAGGTGTAGTGCGAGCCGTAGATGCCGGTGGCCATGACCACCTGGATCCCGGTCCGCTCGGCCACCTCGGCGCTGAAGCGGGCGTCGCGGCCGAGGTCCATGACCGCCGGGTCGACGATCGTGCGCACGCCGTACTCCATGACCGCCTGGGCCTGCTCGACCGCCTGGCGCCGCTCGTGGTCGGGGTCGTAGAGATGGGGGAACTGAGCCACCACCGGCTCGGAGACGACCTTGAGGTGCTCGTGGACCAGGGTGCGGCCGAGCGCCTCGGCGTCGACGGGGCCGGCGGTGGTCTCGACCTGGGGCATGGCGACTCTCCTCGTGCGCGGGTCCTGGCCGAGCGATCGTATGCCACGCGACCCCGGCGCGTCGGGTCGAGTACACGGCGGCTCGGAAGCCCCGGGCGGCGGGCGCTTGCCCGCGGTTGGCGCCCCCTGGCGGCCGGGCGGAGCGGCGAATCGATGGTCTAGCCTGCCTGACGTGACGAGCGCCGAGGTGGTCGAGCGGCACAGGGCCGCCGGGCGGATGTTCGACGCGGCCGGCGTGCGGTCGTTCGTGCGCGAGGAGGGCGAGGGCGAGGCCGTCGTCTGCCTCCACGGCGTCCCGGCCTCGTCCTTCCTCTACCGCAAGGTCCTCCCCGAGCTGGCCTCGCGGGGGCTGCGGGGCATCGCCTTCGACCTGCCCGGGCTGGGACTCGCACAGCGGCCGGCGGACTTCGACTACAGCTGGAGCGGCCTCGGGCGCTTCTGCGGGGCGGCGGTCGAGGCGCTGGGCCTCGAGCGCTTCGACCTCGTCGTCCACGACATCGGCGGCCCGGTGGGCTTCGAGCTGGCCGCGGCCATGCCGGAGCGCATCGCCTCCCTGACGTTGCTGGACACCGTTATCGAGGTAGACCGCTTCAAGCGCCCGTGGTCGATGGAGCCCTTCGCCCGGCGGGGCATCGGGGAGGCCTACCTGGCGGCGCTGACCAAGCCGGCCTTCCGCGCGCTGATGCGCCTGCAGGGCATCGCCGACCCCCACGCCGTGCCCGACGAAGAGGTCGACGCCTACGTGGACCTGCTCAAGCGCGAGGACGGCGGCCGCGCGTTCCTGAAGATCATGCGCGGCTTCGAGCGTACGACCGAGAAGCGGCGCCTCTACGAGTCGACGGTTCGCGACGTGCCCTATCCCGTGCAGGTCGTGTGGGGAGAGCTCGACCCCGCGCTCAAGCTCTCGGTGCACGGCGAGCAGGCTCGGCTCGCCGCCAGGGTCGACCGGGTGCACACCGTGCGCGCCAAGCACTTCCTGCAGGAGGACCAGGCGCCGGCGGTGGCCGGGCACATCGCCGCGCTGGCCGGGGGCGCCAGGGGCTGAGCCGCGGCATGGCGATCGCCCGCACCTACCCCACCCGTTCGCGCTCCTACGCCTGGCATCTGCGCCGCGCGGGCGCCGCCTCGGTGCTGGTCGCCCTGGTCGCAGTGGCTCTCATGCTGGCCTTCGATGCCGCCTCGGGGTCCAGCGAGGCGCTGCGCTGGACGCTGGCCGACCGGCCGTATCCCGGCTGGCTGGCCGGTCCCTTCGCCGGCCTGGGCTCCGCCCTGTCGAGCGAGCAGCTGTTCTTCGACCTCGTCCTGCTCTTCGTCCTGTGGGCGCTGGCCTGCCACGCCGCCGACGCCATCCGCCTGTGGTGGGCGGTGGGAGCGATCGTCGCCGCCCACGTGGTCTTCGCCCTCGCTCCCCCCATCGGGCTCAGCGACGCCTTCAACTACATCGGCTACGGACGCGCCGCCGTCGAGCACGGGCTCAACCCCTACACCACGCACCTCCAGGCCATCGCCCATGACCCGGTCTTTCCCTTCGTCACCTGGCCGGTGTGGAACAACCCCTACGGGCCGCTGTCGACGCTGAGCTTCTATCCCCTCGCCCTGCTCTCGATTCCCCAGGCGCTGTGGGTGGTCAAGCTCGCGGTCGCGCTGGCCAGCCTCGGGTGCGTGGCCGTGGTCGGGTGGTGCGCGCGCGAGCTCGGTCGCCCGCCGGTGGCCGCGATGCTGTTCTTCGGCCTGAACCCGCTGCTGCTGGTCTACGCCGTGGGCGGAGCCCACAACGACGTGTTCATCATGCTCTTCGTGCTCGCCGGGGTGCTGGCCGTCCTGCGTGGGCGCGACCGCCTGGCCGGGGCGGCGCTGGTCGGCGCGGCGGCGGTGAAGATCACCGGGGGCCTGCTGCTGCCGTTCGCGCTGGCCGCCTCGCGACGCCGGCGGTCGATGGTGATCGGCGCCGCCCTGGCCGTCGCCGGCATATACGGGCTCGGGCTGCTCCTGTGGGGGCCACACCTGCTCGCCGGCCTCGAGCAGCAGCGCGAGGTCTCGTCGCTGCGCAGCGTGCCCGGCCTCTACGCCTCGACGCTGTTCGGGGCCGACGACGTGACCAGTGCGATGCTGTGGGTGGGCACCGCCGTGCTCGTGGTCGCGGTGATCGCGCTGCTGTGGCGCGTGCACCGCGGCGGTGACTGGATCCAGGCCGCCGGCTGGGCGACACTCACCCTCCTGATGGCCCTGACCTGGCTCATGCCCTGGTACCTGGTCTGGCTGCTTCCGCTCGCCGCGCTCAGCCCGAGCCGACGCCTGCGCTACGCGACGGTGGCCCTGGGCCTGCTCGCCATCTTCCTGCGCTCACCCACCCCGCTGCTCCTGAGCTGACGCCGCAGGCGCCGCCCCGCGCTCGTGGGCGGCGCGCAGCTCGGCCATGCCCTCGGCGAGGGTCTTTACCGGGGCGTAGCCCAGCTCCTCGCGTGCGCGCGAGATGTCGATCGTGGTCTCGAGCGCGGCGAGCCAGAAGGCCAGCCGCGTCACCGGTGGCGGGCGGCCGATGCGCAGCAGCCGCCACACCGCCTCCCCGCCGCCGGCCAGGCCGCGCACCAGGCTGGCCGGGAGCTCGCGCTCGGGAACCTCGACCCCCTGCGTGGCGAGCAGGTCGGTGACGAAATCGCGGAAGACCACGGGCTCGCCGTCAGTGACGAAGTACGGCCGCCCCGGCCGTCCGCGCCGGGCGCCCAGGACGAGGCCCTCGACGGCGTTGTCGACGTGGGTGGTCGAGGTCCGGTGGCGCCCGCCGCCGATCCACCTCAAGCGCCCGGAGCGCGCCGCCTCGACCAGCCCGGGAAGGATCGTCGTGTCGCCGGCTCCCCACACGAGCCGCGGGCGCACCACCACGGTCTCGAAGCCGGCGCGGTTGGCTGCGAGCACAGCCTGCTCGGCGATGGCCTTCGTGGCGGAGTACATCGCCGGTGAGTCCGGACGCAGCGGCGCTGTCTCGTCGACCTCGACCAGCGGCTCCCCGGCCATGAGCGCCGCCTCGGTGCCGACGTGGACGAAGCGCTCCACCCCGGCCGCCCGGCAGGCGGCCAACGCATGCTCGGTGCCGGCGACGTTGCCGCGCTCGAAGTCCTCCCGGCGCCCCCACTCGCCCAGCGCCGCGGCGGCGTGGAAGGCCAGACGGCAGCCCTGCGCCCCGGCCCGGATGGCCTCGGTGTCGTCGAGGCTCCCGGCCACCGGCTCGGCGCCGGCCTGAGCGACCTTCGCCGCCGCCGCGTCCGAGCGCGCCAGCGCCCGCACCTGCACCCCGTCGGCGCGCAGGCGACCGATCAGCCGTCCCCCGACGAAGCCCGAGCCACCGGTCACGAAGGCGCTGGTCACCGGCTGGGCTCGCCCTCCGCGTCGGTCGCCGGCGGCGACGCGAGGGCCTGCCGCACGAGCTGGGCGGCCACGACCAGCGAGAGCACGGCGAAGCCGGCCCTCAGCGCGCTCTGGGGCAGGGCGTTGGCCAGGGCCACCCCTCCAAGCGCGCCCGCGGCCGACAGCCCGCCCACCACCAGCCCGTCGCGCACGCGTACGTTGCCATAGGCGCGCTGGCGCCACGCACCCACCAAGGCCACGGGGATGATGGCCAGCAGCGACGTGGCCTCGGCGCGGATCTGGGTGAAGTCGAGGAAGACCACCAGCGCCGGGACGAAGAGGATCCCTCCGCCGACCCCGAGCAGCCCGGCCACCAGGCCGGCGGCCAACCCGATCGCCGCCGCCGGGATCACGCGACCACCAGGTCGATCGCCACCACCACCAGCAGCGCCGCAAAGGCCAGCGAGATCGTCCGCGTGGGCACGCGCTGCTGCAGCGCCGTGCCGCCGACCACCCCGGCCACCGCCGGCAGGCCGATGAGGACCCCCTTCGCGAAGTCCACGTTGCCGTAGGCGCCCTGGGTGACGGTGGCGATGGCGGCTATGGCCGCGATCGCCGCCAGCGAGGTGCCGGTGGCCTCGCGCTCGCCGTAGCCCAGCCACAGGATCAGCAGCGGGACGATGACCGTACCGCCGCCCACCCCGAACAGGCCGCTGAACAGCCCGGCGAGCGTCCCGATCACGCCGAGCTCGAGCCAGCGGCGCCAGGGCATGGAGGGGCATACTAGGGCGCGTGACCTCGCGATCCTCCGCACGCGCCAGGACGACATCGACGGCCAGGCGGTTCGCTGCGATGCCGCCGGGCTCGAGGGGTCGCTAGGCCGTGGCGCCAGCCGCCACGCTGGTCGACCTGCTGGCGCCGCTGCGGGCCGACCCGGCCCGCTCAGCCGTGCTGCTCGACGTCGACGGGACGCTGGCCCCGATCGTCCGCCACGCCGACGACGCCAGCGTGCCCGAGCCCACGCGGACCCGGCTCATCCAGGTGGCCAAGCGCTACGGGGTCATGGCCTGCGTCACCGGACGCCGCGCGGCCGACGCGCGGCGCATCGTCTCGATCGGGTCGATCGCCTACGTGGGCAACCACGGGGGCGAGATCCTGCGCCCCGGGGCCGTCGCGCCGCAGATCGACCCGGGGCTCGAGCGCGCCGGCAAGCGCGTCCGTCAGTTCTCGCAGGGCCTCGACCCGGCCCGCTTCGCACGCCTGCGCGTCCGGATCGAGGACAAGGGCTCGATCCTCGCCTTCCACTGGCGCGGCGCCCCCGACGAGGAGGCGGCCGTGGCCACGCTACGCGAGCTGGCCGCGCACGCCGAGCACGAGGGCCTGGCCACCCACTGGGGGCGCAAGGTGCTCGAGCTGCGGCCGCCGGTGCGAATCGACAAGGGAGCGGGGGTCCGGGAGCTGCTGCGCGAGGGAGATGCCGCCATCGCCCTCTACGTGGGCGACGACGTGACCGACCTCGACGCCTTTCGCGCGCTGGGCGACCTGGTCGAGGAGGGTCGGCTCGAGGCGGCGGTCCGGGTCGGTGTTCGCTCGCCGGAGGGGCCGGCCGAGATCGTCGACCAGGCCGACGCCGTCGTCGATGGCCCGGACGGTGTGCGCCGCCTGCTGGACGCGCTGCTCGCGCCGTAGTGGTTCGTCGGGTATTCCGAGTTCCGAGGACGCCGCCATGCGGACATCCGGCGCCGCCGACGGTGGTGCCGATGTGCCGGGGGGGCCGCTAGATGCGCTTCACCGACTTCCTCAAGGCCACCGTGCTCATCAGCGCCGGCGCGGCCACCGCCCTGGCGGCGGCGACCGCCGTGGCTGCGGGCTACGACCTCGATTACACGCTGGTCTTCTTCGCGGCGGTGTGGTGGCTGGTGGCCGGGGGGCTCGGTCTCTGGCTCGGCCGCCGGCCCCACACCACCACACCGATCGCGCGGCTGCTGGCCGCGGCGCGCACCACCCCCGCCCTGCCCGAACAGCAGCCCGGGCGCATCCTCCTCAACCGGCTGTGGCCGCTGGCCCTCTCCACGGTGCTGGCCGGCGGCCTGGCCTTCGTGCTGCCGCAGGTGCCCGCCATCGCCACCGGCTTCGCCATCATCTGGGCGCTGAGCTGGCGCCGCCAGGAGGCCGCCGTCTCGGCCATCGAGGGCCGTGACGCCGTGCGCTTCTACGTCGAGCGAACCTCGCCGGTGAAGCCGATGCAGGTGGTGCGCACTCCCGGCTTCTACAGCTCGTTCCCCTCGTCCAACGGGACCGGCCGAGTGGAGGGCGCGCTCGACCGCGGGACCTGAGCGCTCCGGAGCGCCCATGGCGGTAGACGTTCTGCTGGTCACGCTGGGCACCACCGCCGGCCTGCGTGCGATGGAGGTCGAGCTGACCGGCTCGATGGAGCGCGCCGGAGCCTCGGTCGCCGTGGCACGAGCGGCGCCGACGCCGGAGGTGCGGACCTTTGCCCTCACCGACCTCGTGCAGGCCCGGGCCAGCCGCCGGGCGGCCCGCCGCGCGCTGGCGCGGCACCAGCCGCGCGCGCTTGTCTACTCGGGCTCGACGGCCGCCCTGCTGTGGCCGCGAGTGGGCGCCGTGCACTTCGACGCTCCGGCCGCCGGCACCCGGCCGGGGCGCCACGGCGCCTGGCAGCGCCCGCTCGAGCGCCGGCGCTTCGCCCGCGCCCCCCTCGTGGTCTCGCTCAGCGCCGGGGGGCTGGCCGAGGCCCCGCCCCACCGCGAGGGCCTGGTCGTCCCCTTCCCCGTCGAGCCCTCCGGGCCGGCCGAGGGCGAGCGCGACATCGCGGCCCTGACCTACGCGGCGGACCCCGACAAGAAGGGGCTGGCCGGCGTGCTGGCAGCGTGGGAGCGGGCCCGGCGAGACGGCGAGCAGCTGGTCGTCGTCGGCCAGCCCCCGGGGCCGGCGCGCGACGGCGTGCGCTGTCGGCCCCTGGCCGCGCCCGCGGAGTTCCGCGCGCTGCTGCGGCGCGCGCGTGTCTACCTGACGGCGCCGCGCCGCGAGGACTACGGGATCACCCAGCTCGAGGCCCTGGCCGACGGGGCGATGCTCGTGACCACTCCGGCGCCCGGGCCCTACGCGGCGCTCCCCATCGCCCGCCGCCTCGATTCCCGCCTGGTCGCGGCGGACCTCGCCCCGGCCGTCAGGGCCGCCCTCGACACGCCGGTTCCCGAGTACGCCGCGCGCGCGGCGCGCGCGCTGCGGCCCTACCGCCGGGACGCCGTCGACGCGGTGGTGGCGGACGAGCTGCTGCCCCGGCTGCTCCGCGGCGGGTAGCGCGAAACCGGCCGGCTCACCCGCCGCGCGCCCGCTTGCGCATGGGTCCGAACTCGCTCCACGGCCGGGTGTTGGCCACGTCGTCGCGGCTCAGCCACGCCCGACGCGCGGTGGCGACCCCGTAGCGCGCCACCCGGAAGCTCTCGACGCCATGGGTGTCGCAGTCGATGATGATCGTCGCGCCGGCCGCGGCCGCCGCCCGGGCATGCACGTCCGACATGTCGCGACGGTTGGGGTTGGCGTTTATCTCCAGCATCGTCCCCGTCCGCGCCGCCGCCTCGAAGACGCGCCCCACGTCCACGGCGTAGGGAGGCCGGCGCTCGATCATCCGGCCGGTCAGGTGGCCGATGGCGTCGACGTGAGGATGCTCGACCGCGGCAAGGATGCGCTCGGTCATCGCCGCCTCGCTGATGCGAAACGACGAGTGGACGCTGGCGATCGCCCAGTCCAGCGCGCCCAGGAGATCGTCGTCGTAGTCCAGGCGACCGTCGGGGAGGACGTTGACCTCGCTGCCGGCCAGCAGCTCGATGCCCTCGACGCGCTGGTTGACCTCGTGCACCAGCTCGATCTGGCGCTCGAGCTGGCTCGGTGAGACGTCGTTGCCGAAGCCCATGGTCGCCGAGTGGTCAGTGATGGCGAGGTACTCGTAGCCCCACTCGAGCGCCGCCCGGGCCATCTCCTCGATCGTGTTGCGACCGTCCGAGGCGTGCGTGTGGGAGTGCAGGTCGCCGCGCAGGTCGCCCGGCGAGATCAGGTCGGGCAGCTCCCCCCGTGCCGCCGCCTCGAGCTCGCCCCGGTTCTCGCGCAGCTCGGGCTCGATGTAGGCCATGCCCAGGAGGTCGTAGACCTCGGCCTCGGTGGCGCAGCGGTGGGTCGTCCCCGTCGCGTCGTCGAGGACGCCGTACTCGGAGACGTGCAGCCCGCGGCGGACCGCGGCCTTGCGCAGCGCCTCGTTGTGCTGCTTGGAGCCCGTGAAGTGCTGGAGCAGGTTGCCGAACTGGTCGGGGGCGACGATGCGCAGGTCGACGCGCAGGCCGGCGTGGGTGATCACCCGCGCGCCGGCCTCTCCGGTCGACTGGGCGGACTCGACCAGGTCGAGCTGAACCAGTGCCTGGGCCAGCGCCGCCGGATCATGGGCCGTGGCGATGATGTCGAGGTCCTTGACGGCGTCGACCATGCGCCGGGCCGAGCCCGCCAGCTCGACGCGCTCGCTGGCGGGGTGCTCGCGCAGGGCGGCCACGATCGGCTCGGCCACGGCGAGGGCGCGATCCAGGAGCACCCGGCTGGGCGCCCGCTCGCCGCCGCCGGCCTCGAGCGCCGCGAGGATGTTCGCCTCCGCCTTGGCCCCGAAGCCCTTGACGTCGCGCAGCCGCTCGCCATCGACCGCTGCGCGCAGGGCCTCGAGCGAGTCGATGCCCAGCTCGTCGTAAAGCAGGCGCGCTCGCTTGGGCCCCAGCCCCGGGAGGCGCGTGACGGCGATCAGGCCGGGAGGGAAGCGCTCGCGCAGCCGCTGGGCGGCGGGGATGTCTCCGGTCTCCAGCAGCGAGACGACCTTCTCCTGGAGCGTCGCGCCGATGCCCGGTAGCTCGGTGGCCCGGCCCTGCTGGGCCAGGGCGGCCACCGACACCGACGCCTCGCGCACCGCCTTGGCGGCGTTGCGGTAGGCGACGACCCGGTGGACGATCGCGCCGTCGAGCTCGTAGAGCTCGCTGAGCTCGTCGAAGGCCGCGGCGATCTGGGTGTTGGTGAGCTCGGGCACGGCGAGGGATGGGCGCGAGGGCGCCGCGCATAGGGTAGGCGCGCCCATGCCCGCCCCCGTCTGGCTCATCCTTCCCACCTACGACGAGCGCGAGAACCTCGAGCCTCTGGTCGGTGAGCTGCTGCCCGTGCTCGCGCGCGCCGCGCCGGAGAGCTTTCGGATCCTGGTCGTCGACGACGCATCGCCCGACGGCACCGGAGCGCTGGCCGACGCGCTGGCCGCGCGCCTGGAGGCGGTGCAGGTGCTCCACCGCCCCGCCAAGGAGGGCCTGGGCCCCGCCTACCTGGCGGGGTTCGACGTCGCGCTGCGCGCCGGCGCGCGCTACGTGATGCAGATGGATGCCGACTTCTCTCACGACCCGGCCGACGTGGTCAGGCTGCTGGCCGCCGCGCGCGGCGGAGCCGACCTCGCGCTCGGCTCGCGCTACGTGCCGGGCGGAGGCCTGGCCGCCCCCTGGCACCCCGCGCGACGCGCGCTCAGCCGCGCCGGCTGCTGGTACGCCCGCACGGTGCTGGGCGTCGGGGTGCGCGACCTCACCGGTGGCTTCAAGTGCTTCGCCCGGGGCGGGCTCGAGGCGATCGAGCTGCACTCGGTGGCCTCCCACGGCTACGCCTTCCAAGTCGAGATGACCTACCGCGTCCTGCGTCGCGGGTTGCGGGTCCAAGAGGTGCCGATCCTCTTCCACGAGCGGCGCCACGGGCGCAGCAAGATGACCGCCGCCATCGCCCTGGAGGCCGCTGTCCGCGTTCCTCGGCTGCGACTGGGCGCCCCCGGCGCGCGCTGACGCGGGCGCCGCTCAACGAACGCTCCGCCCCTGCCGATGCCCATGGTCATGCGCGTCGACGACCTCGCCCTGGTCCAGGGCCTGCACGACACGCGCTCGACGCTCGAGGGCTGGAACCGCCACCCCGGGCCGGTCCTGCGCGGGTGGCTGGCCGGGTCGCTGGCCATCGCCGCGGGGCTCCTCGTCGCCGTGTGGATCGTCGCCACGGTGGCCGCGCCCGACGCCTCCGGCCTGCTGCTGCCCGGGATCAACGCCCCGGCCACCGCGCACGACGTGGCCGTAGTCGTGTTTCGCAACTCGCTGGTGCTTGCGCTGCACGGGTTCGCCTGCCTGGCCGGGTTCATCGCCGGGTCCTCGCTCCCCCTGAGCGCCGAGCGCTACAGCGGCGCCTGGCGCTCCATCCACGACCGCGCCGGCCCGCTGGCCATCGGCTTCGTCGTCGGGGCGACGTCGTTCTCGCTGCTCACCCAGGCCTACGTCCTCGGCAGCGCCGCGGCGACGCTGTCGGCGCAGCTGCACGTCAGCACCGCCACCCTGCTCCTCGGCCTCACGCCGCACGCCGTGCCCGAGCTGACCGCGCTCTTCCTGCCCCTGGCCGCCTGGATCATCGCCTCGCGCCGCGGGCACTGGCACGAGCTGCTGGCGGCGACGCTGGTGACGGTGGGGATCGCCGCGCCCGTCCTCGTCTTCAGCGCCCTGGTCGAGGTCTACGTCTCGCCGCACTGGCTGGCCTGGCTGGCGGGCATGTAGCCGGGCCTTGTGCCGCCGCATCTTCGCCGATACGCGAGGTACTACACTTTGTATAGTGAGGTTCTGAACCCGGCATCAAGGAGAGCCCATGGCAGGCATCACAGAGGTCACCGACACGAACTTCCAGGCCGAGGTGCTCGAGTCCGACACCCCGGTTCTCGTCGACTTCTGGGCCCCCTGGTGCGGGCCGTGCCGCGTCGTCGCGCCGGTGCTGGAGCAGATCGCCGACGAGCGCGGCGACGACCTGCGGATCGTCAAGCTCAATGTCGACGAGAACCAGCAGACCGCGGCCAGCTTCGAGGTCCTCTCGATCCCCACGCTGATCCTCTTCAAGGGGGGCCAGGTGGCCAAGAAGGTCATCGGGGCCTACCCCAAGAAGAAGCTCGAGGCCGAGCTCGAGCCGGCGCTGGCGTAAACGGCCTGTCGATCAGCCGCCCGCGCGCGCCAACCCGATCCGCAGCTCGAGGCCCTCGATGCGGGTCGCGTGTGCTGCCCCGTCGGGGTCCCCGTAGCCGATCGAGGTGGCCAGCGTCTCGCCCGTGACGTAGGGCTCGTGCGCGCGGGCGGCAGCGACCAGGTCGTCGTCCCCGTCCAGCGTCAGGGCGATCCGGTCCTCGACGGCCAAGCCGGCGTCGCGGCGGGCGTTCTGCACGGCGTGGACGACCTCGCGGGCCAGTCCCTCGCGGCGCAGCTCGTCATCGAGCCCCAGGTCGAGCGCCACGGCGTGTGAGCCCTCGCGCTCGACCTGGTAGCCCTCGAGCGGGGCCATCGACAGGGCGAGGTCGCCCGCCTCGAGCTCGTGGTCGTGGCCGTCGATCGAGATCCCCACCGGCCGCTCTTCGCGCAGCGCGGCGGCGACGTGGCCGGCGTCAAGGGCGGCGACGGCCGCTGCCACCTGCGGCATCTGCTTGCCAAAGCGCGGCCCCAGCGAGCGGTAGTTGGGCTTGACCTCGTAGCGACCGAGCTCGTCGGTGCCCGAGACGTAGCGCAGGGCCTTGACGTTGAGCTCCTCGCGCACGAGGTCGCCCAGGCGCTCGATCGCCTCGCGCTCGGGACCCGCGGCCACTACCACCGCCTCGCGTAGCGGCTGGCGGACCTTGAGGCCCGACTGGCCGCGGGCGGCGTGGCCGAGGGCGACCGTCTGGCGCGCCACCGCCATGTCGAGCTCGAGCGCCTCGTCCCGGGGGCCCGGCTCGGGGAAGTCGCAGAGGTGGACGCTGGCCTGCGAGCCGTCGAGGTTGTCGTAGATCTCGTCGGCCACGAAGGGCGTGAACGGCGCGAGCAGCTGCACCACCACGACAAGGCACTCGCGCAGCGTGTCGAAAGCCGCCGGCTCGCTGCGCCAGAAGCGCGCGCGGGAGCGGCGCACGTACCAGTTGGACAGCTCATCGACGAATCCCGCGATGGCCCGGCCGGCCGCGGTGGCGTCGTAGGCGTCGAGGCGCTCGCGCACCACCGCGGTGGTGGCGTGCAGGCGCGAGCGCACCCAGCGGTCGACCAGCCGCGCGGCCTCGTCGGGCTCGCCGCCCGCCCCGCGTGGCGCGTTGGCGTAGAGGACGTGGAAGTGGTAGGTGCTCCACAGCTGGAGCAGGAACTGCCGCACCCCCTCGCCGATCGTCTCCAGCGAGAAGCGGTACCCGTCCCACGGCTGCTTGGCGGTGAAGAAGTACCAGCGCAGCGCGTCGGCGCCGTAGCGGTCGATCACCTCCCACGGCGCGACCACGTTGCCCACCGACTTGGACATCTTCTTGCCCTCGGCGTCGAGGATCAGCCCGAGGCAGACGACGCTGCGGTAGGAGGAGCGGTCGAAGAGCAGCGTCGAGATGGCCAGCAGCGAGTAGAACCAGCCCCGCGTCTGGTCGAGCGCCTCGCAGATGAAGTCGGCCGGGAAGCGCGCCTCGAAGCACTGGGCGTTCTCAAAGGGTGCGTGGTACTGGGCGAAGGGCATCGCGCCGGAGTCGAACCACACGTCGATGACCTCGGGGACGCGCGCCATGGGCTCGCCGCAGTGCTCGCAGGGGAACGTGACCTCGTCGACGTAGGGGCGGTGGGGGTCCTCGAGGCGCACGCTGGAGCGCTTCTCGAGCTCGCCGAACGAGCCGACGCAGTGGACGTGACCGGCGGGACAGCGCCAGATCGGCAGCGGCGTGCCCCAGTAGCGCTCGCGCGAGAGCGCCCAGTCGACGTTGTTCTCCAGCCAGTCGCCGAAGCGCCCGTGCTTGATGTGCTCGGGGTGCCAGTCGACCGTCTCGTTGGCGGCCAGCAGGCGGTCGCGAACCCGCTGGGTGGCGATGTACCACGAGGGCTTGGCGTAGTAGAGCAGCGGGGTGCCGCAGCGCCAGCAGTGCGGGAAGGCATGGACGATGGTGCCCGCCCGGAGCAGGCGTGCGCTCCGACCCAGCGCTTCGATGACATGCGCGTCGGCATCGCGCACGTACATCCCGGCGAACTCGCCCATGCGCTCGTCGAACGTGCCGTCGGGGCGAACGGGGTTGTGGATCGTCAACCCGTTCTCCTGGGCGACGCGGAAGTCGTCCTCGCCGAAGGCCGCGCCCGTGTGCACGACCCCCGTCCCGTCCTCGATGCTGACGAAGTCGCCGGTGAGGACGGTGTGGCCCCGCTCGCCGTAGTCCGGCAGGAACGGGAAGGGGGGCTCGTAGCGCATCCCCTCCAGCTCCGCCCCCCGCATCCGGGCCAGGACCTCGTGCCCGTCTCCCAGCACCCGTTCGACCAGCGCCTCGGCGAGGATCAGCTGCTCGTCGCCGTATCGCACGCGAACGTAGGTCGCGTGCGGATCGACGACGAGGGCGGCGTGCGGGAGGAGCGTCCATGGCATCGTGGTCCAGGCCAGGAACGAGACGCCGTCCTCGCCGCGCAGCGGAAAGCGCACATACACCGAGGGGTCCTCCACGTCGCGGTAGCCCAGCGCCACCTCGTGCGACGACAGCGCCGTCCCGCAGCGCGGGCAGTAGGGGACGACCTTGCTGCCCTCGTAGAGGAGCCCCCGGTCCCAGATCTGGCGCAGCGCCCACCACACCGACTCGATGTAGCTGGGGTCGAGCGTGCGGTAGGCGTCGTCGAGGTCGATCCAGAAGCCGATGCGCTCGGTCAGGCGGTTCCACTCCTCAAGGAACTCGAAGACCGATTCGCGGCAGCGCGCGTTGAACTCCGCGATCCCGTAGCGCTCGATGTCCTCCTTGGAGGAGATGCCCAGCTGGCGCTCGACCTCGATCTCGACCGGGAGGCCGTGGCAGTCCCAGCCGCCCTTGCGCGCCACCGAGTAGCCGCGCATCGTCTTGTAGCGCGGAAAGATGTCCTTGAAGGCCCGCGAGAGCACGTGGTGGGTGCCCGGGCGGCCGTTGGCCGTCGGCGGCCCCTCGTAGAAGACCCACGCCGGCGCCCCCTCGCGGCGGCGCACCGACTCTGCGAAGACGTCGCGCTCGCGCCAGCGCTCCAACACCTCGAGCTCGAGGTCGGGGAACGACGGCTGCGGGAGGACCGGACGGTGGGGCGCGGGCATGGCGCCCGAGTCTAGGAGCCGCGCGAGGGCGTCAGCCGCGGCGGTCAGGCGCCGCGGGCGGCCGAGGTCGGCACGCTCGCCGCCTCCGCGTCCACATGCCGGACGGCCGGGCGGGTCACCGCCTGGAAGACGTCGAGCAGCCGGTCGCGCGCCGCCAGCGGGGCATGGCCCAGGCGGCCGACCGTGCTCGCGCCGGTGTCGGGGAGGGCGCCCCGGTAGTCGAAGACCGCCACCTGGCGCTCACCGCCCCGTGAGGCGTAGACGAGCCGGCCCCACACGTCCATCGAGGCGCGATGCCCGGTGAGGATCACCGCCGTGGGCGCCAGCGCCCGCAGCGCCCGGCCGAGCCGAGTGGGATCTATGGCCACCGACAGGCCGAGCGTGCGCAGGCCGCCACGGCGCAGCGCGAGCTCGAGGGCCTGGGCGTGGAGCGCGTCGCAGTCGTAGGGCGCGCTGGCCTCGAAGACCATCACACCCTCGGGACGATGGGCCGGGGGGGCGACGCGCATGGCGGCGGCCAGCCAGCCGGTGGCGTAGCGCCACGCGAACTGGTGCTCGGCCGACCCGGGCTCGACCTCCTCGAGGCGCTCGACCGCGGGCAGCAGCACCTCCTCGACCGTGCGCTCGACCGAGCGCAGGGCAAGGCTCTCCTCCAGCAGGCGATCGGCCTTGGTCTCGTCGAAGCGCTTGAGCGCCGCCTCCACGCGCGCGGCGGTCGAGGGGCCCTCGCCGCGCTCCCGGGCCAGCGAGATGGCCGACGACACGTTGTGGGTCTCGGCGAAGGCCTCGCGCAGCGCCTCGATCTCGCCCATCTCGTACTGGCGGTGGCCGCCCTGGGTGCGGCGGGGATGGGGATAGCCGAAGCGGCGCTCCCAGCTGCGAAGCGTGTTGGGGCTGACGCCGAGCATGGCGGCGGCGGCATTCGTTCTGACGACGCTCATGGGGAGCGTTATCCCGGTTTGCGCAATAAGGCGCAAATGCAGCAACAAAACGTGCACGGGTGCGAGCAGGCCGACCAGGCCTCGGGGCGGAAGCTCCCTGACGCCCGAGCGGGAGTCCGCGAGAACCGCTCAGGCCGCGACCTCCGCCGAGCTCACTGGCCGGCCAGCTGACGGCCGCGCCGCCGAAGTAGGATCGGCGCGCCCCTGTAGCTCAATTGCCTAGAGTGTCCGGCTTTTAACCGGAAAGATGAGGGTTGGAGTCCCTCCGGGGGCACTCAGAGGCTCGTCGGCATCGGCGGTCGCCTGACGCCGGTCATCGCAGCGGGCGCCGGCGCGAGTGCTCAGCGCAGCCGCATCGCCGTCGCGTCGTCCTCGCGCCGGTAGCGCGCGCTCTCGCCGCAGGCCGGGAAGCCGCCGCGGACCTGGGCATCCGCGGGGGGGTCGAGGGCGAGCAGCTGCGGGACGCTCACCAGCCGCAGGCCGTGGCGCTTGGCGGCGGCGAGGATCTGGGGGAGGGCGGCGACCGAGCGGTCGTAGGTCTCGTGCATGAGGATGATCGAACCGGGCTTCAGCCCCTGCTCGGCGTTCTGGACGATCGACGAGCTCGAGGCTCCGGCAGAGTCGCGCGTGTCCACGTCCCAGAGGATCTGGAGCAGGCCCATGGCGTTGACCTTGGCGTCCACGGCGGGGTTGTGGTCCTCGTAGGGCGGCCGGAAGAGCGTCACCGGCTGGCCGGCGGCGCGCTGGATCACCTGCTTGGTCCGGCCGAGCTCGAAGTCGAGCTCCGCGGCTCCGAGACGGGTGAGCATCGGGTGCGTCCAGGTGTGGTCGCCGATCGCGCCCTGCGCGAGCTGGCGGCGGATCACCGGACCCGCTCCCCCGACCTGGCGGCCGATGAGGAAGAAGGTCGCCTGGGCGCCGGCGCCGTGCAGGAGGTCGAGCACCCGGTCGCTGAAGCGGCTGGGACCGTCGTCGAAGGTCAGCGCCGCGTAGCGGTCCCGGCCGCCGGCGCAGTAGATGGGCAGTCCCAGCGCGCGATAGCGATCGACGGCGGCCTGCTGGGCCGCAGGGCCCGGAAGGCCGCGCGCGTCGAGCACGCCGGCCGACCCGTCGGCGACCTTGGCGCGCCACGGCAGCAGGGCCTGCTGGGCCTGCGTGAGGCGAAGGGTCGCGGGGGTGAGACCGGCATGCGAGTCGCCGCGCACGGCGCCGATGAGCGCCAGCACCAGCCCGGTCGCCGCCGCGGCGGCGACGGTCCGCCGGCGCAGGTACTCCATCCGCGTGGGCCGGCGGCCCGGGCGAGTGTTGGTGGGCAGCAGCATCGCTTATCGAGACCGGAGCTGGCACGCTCGGACCGGGCCGTCTCAGGCTAGAACACGGGCCGGCCCTCCTTCGACCGCATGGCCTCGGCCTCGGCTCGGAAGGCCGTTGGCGCCGGTCAGCTGAGCCGGCCGGCCGCTCGCTCCCCGACGTCAGTGGCGGAAGTGCCGCCGCCGGGTGAGGACCATGGTGATCCCCGCCCGGTCCGCGGCCTCGACCGCCTCGTGGTCGCGGACCGACCCGCCGGGCTGGATGATCGCGCTCACTCCCGCCTCGATCGCCAGCTCGGGACCGTCGGGGAAGGGGAAGAAGGCGTCCGAGGCCATGGCCGCCCCGGCCAGGGAGTGGCCGTGCGCGCCTGCCTTCTCGATGGCCAGGCGCACGGAGTCGACGCGGCTCATCTGCCCCGCCCCGACCCCCGCCGTGGCCAGCCCGTGCGAGAGGACGATCCCGTTGGAGCGCACGTGCTTGCACACCCGCCAGGCGAAGAGCATCTCGTCCCACTCCTGATGGCTGGGGTGGCGCTCGGTCACGACCTCCATGTCGTCGCGCTCCTGGGTGTCGAGGTCGCGATCCTGAACGAGCAGGCCGCCGATCACCCGCTTGGCGTCGGGCTCGCTCACGTCCATCGTGCGCCGCTCGTTGTCCTCGAGCACGCGCAGGTTCGGCTTCTCGCTCAGCAGCAGCTCGAGCGCGTTCTCGGTGTAGGCCGGAGCGAAGACCAGCTCGGCGAACTGCTTGACCAGCGCGCGGGCGAAGGGCAGGTCGACCGCGCGGTTGGCCGCGACGATCCCGCCGAAGGCGCTGAGGGGGTCGCCGGCGAAGGCCCGCTGGTAGGCGTCGGGCGCGCTCTCGCCCACCGCGCACCCGCAGGGGATGTTGTGCTTGATGATGGCGCACGCCGGGACGCGGAACTCGCGCAGGAGCAGCCGCGCGGCGTTGAGGTCGAGCAGGTTGTTGAACGACAGCTCCTTGCCGCCGTGCTGCTTGACCATCGACAGCAGGTGCATCCGCGCGCCCACCTGCTGGTAGTAGGCGGCGCGCTGATGGGGGTTCTCGCCGTAGGGGAGGTCGAGGACCTTCTCGAAGGCCCGCACGTGCAGGGGCGGGAACTCCTCGCGCTTCTCGGCGAACCAGCGCGCGATCGACGTGTCGTAGCGCGCGGTCAGCGCGAAGGCCTCGCCGGCCAGGCTCTCCCGGGTGGACAGCGAGAGCCGGCGATCGCCCTCGCGCAGCTCCTCGAGCAGCGCGTCGTAGCTCTCGGGGCGCACCACCACGGCGGCGAAGGCGGCGTTCTTGGCGGCGGCGCGGACCATCGTCGGGCCGCCGATGTCGATCTGCTCGACGGCCTCCTCGTCGGTCGTCCCGCGGCGGCCGGCCGTGCTCTCGAACGGGTAGAGGTTCACGCACACCAGGTCGACGAACTCGATGCCCTGCTCCTCGGCGGCCTGGAGGTGCAGCGGCTCGTCGCGCCGGCAAAGGAGGCCGGCGTAGAGCTTGGGGTGCAGGGTCTTGACCCGGCCGTCCATGATCTCGGGGAAGCCGGTGAAGTCGGAGATTGCGCGCACGGGCACGCCGGCCTCCTCCAGCTCGCGCGCCGTGCCGCCGGTGGAGACGATCTCGATCCCCAGGTCGACCAGGCCGCGGGCGAACTCGACGATCCCCCGCTTGTCCGAGACCGAGAGCAGGGCCCTCTGGACGACGACCTCGCCGGGCCGGGCGTAGTGGCTGCGGGCCGCTCGCCCCACCGCCAGGGAGGTCGCCTCCTCCATGGCCGCGAGGATACGCAACCGCGCCGAGGACCGGCGCCGCCCGAGAGGGCCCCGGGCCGCCGATCAGCCGGCGATGACCACGCGCCGCGGGTTGGCCGGGTCGATCCGCACCGCGGCGCGCGCCATCAGGCGAACGGCCTCGGGCAGCAAGTCGTGCTCGAGCGGGCGCAGGCGCTCGAGCACCTCGTCGGGAGTGCGGGCGTCGGGCAGCTCAACCGCCCGCTGGAGGACGATCGGGCCGCTGTCCACCCCCTCGTCGACGAGATGGACCGTCACCCCGAAGACCTTGACGCCGTAGGCCAGCGCCTGGCCGACCGCGTCCAGCCCGGGGAACGCCGGCAGCAGAGCGGGATGGACATTGAGCACGGCCCCGGGGAAGCGGGCCAGGAACGATGGGGTGAGGAGCTGCATGTAGCCGGCCAGGACGACCAGCCCCACGCGGCGTTGCACCAGCCAGCCGGCTATGGCCAGGTCGCGTGCGGCCCGGTCGGGGTGCTCGCCGGCCGCAAAGGCGCGAGCCTCGATCCCCGCCTCCCGGGCGCGGCCCAGGGCTCGGGCCTCGGGACGGTCGGAGCCGACGGCGACGACCTGCATGCCCTCGCGCCCGTGGACCCGGTCGATGATCGCCTGAAGGTTGGTTCCCTCCCCCGAGGCCAGTACGCCGACCCGGCGGCGATCGGTCATGCCGCGGCGGCGGTCACCAGCTTGGGGAAGCGCCCACCGGTCGAGCGCAGGCGTCCCGCCGCCACGAGCTCGTCGACGCGCGCGAGCACCTCGCCGCCGGCCAGGTGGGAGAAGGCGCCGTACTGCGGCAGGCCGTCGTAGGAGTGCTGGAGGATGACCTTCGAGCGCCCGCCGCGGAGTATCTCCACCGTGCGCGTGCGCCCGACCGAGGGGCGGGCGCGCTGGACGATGTCGACGATCGCCGCGTCGAGCTCCACCGGAAGCGTGCCTCCGTTTCGATCCGACGTCGCCCGCGCCCCGCCGCGGCTCGCCCCGTCCGCCCATCCGCCTCGGCCGGGGTGACGGTCGGGGACGACCGGCCGCAGGCCGGCGTCGCAGGCATCGCAGCAGGGCACGACCGCCTCGGGGGCAGTGTGGTCCCCGAAGTGGCGCAGGATCGCCTTGCGACGGCAGCCGTCTCCATCGACGAAGGCCCACACCGCCCGGTACTGGCCCCAGCGGGCCCGGCGCGCGTCGCCGACCGACTTCCGGCAGGCGGAGAGCGCTCGGCCGTCGAAGGCGCCTACCAGGCGCCCGCGGATCCGCTCGGCCGGCGCCGGCGCTGGGACGAGGACGCCCGCTCCGGCGAGGTGCCCGATGAGGGCCGCGAGCTGCTCGGGCCCGCACGCGGCCAGCCCGGCCAGCTCCTGCACGCCTACGTCGTACCCCGCCTCGCCTCCCTGCATGGCCAGCGCGGCGGCCAGCCGCCCGAACAGGGCCTCGTCGATCTCGGCGCGCTCGATGAAGAAGACGTGCAGCCCTTTGTCGCGGCGCTCGGCGAAGAGCAGGCAGCGAGCGGGGGCGCCGTCGCGGCCCGCGCGGCCGGCCTCCTGGTAGTAGGCCTCGAGCGACCCCGGGACGGTGGCATGGCAGACCGTGCGCACGTCGGCCTTGTCGACTCCCATCCCGAAGGCGTTGGTGGCCACGACGACCGGCAGGCGGCCCGCCATGAAGTCGCGCTGGACGGCGGCTCGGCGCGACCGGTCCAGCCCCGCGTGGTAGGCCCCCACGGGACAGCCGAGCTGCGCTTCGAGCTCGGTGGCCAGGGTCGTCGTGCCCGCCCGCGTGCCCGCGTAGACGATGGCCGGCAGGGCATCGGGCTCGCCCAGGGCTGCGGCCAGCCGCCGGCGCTTGTCGTGGCGGCTGGCACAGGGGACGACGACGTAGGAGAGGTTGGGCCGCTCGAAGCCGGTGGCCACCCGCGCCGGCTCGCGCAGGTCGAGGCGGCGCACGATGTCCTCCGCGACGGCGGGCGTCGCGGTCGCCGTCGAGGCGAAGATCGAGCGGGCCCCGAGCGCGCGCGCGGCTGCGGCCAGGCGGAAGTAGTCGGGCCGGAAATCGTGGCCCCACTGCGACACGCAGTGCGCCTCGTCGACCACGAACAGGCCCAGCCCGGCCTGGCGCAGCTGCTCGACGAAGCCGACCGACGAGAAGCGCTCGGGGGCGACGTAGAGCAGCCGCAGGTCTCCCGCGACCGCCCGCTCCACCGCCTCGCGGTTGGCCGCCGGGTCCTGCTGGGCGTTGACCAGCGCGGCCGCCCCGGGCGCGCGAGCAGCCAGCGCCTCGACCTGATCCTGCATGAGCGAGACCAACGGGGATACGACGATCGTCAGGTCGTCACGCAGCAGCGCCGGCAGCTGGTAGCACAGCGACTTGCCCGACCCCGTCGGCATGACCACGAGGACGTCGCGGCCGGCCAGGGCGGCCTCGCAGGCCTCGCGTTGCCCGCGACGGAAGCGGGCGAAGCCGAAGCGGCTGTGCAACGCGGCGGTCAGGTCCATCGCCGCACCGTAGCCGCCGGGGCGGCGGCACCCGGCCGCTCGCGCGGCGGCTGCGCGTGGTGCGTTGCGGTGGGTGCACGAGGCTGCGGTCGCTCTGCGCTGGGGCACTGCTCGTCGGGCACCGGCAATCCGTGCCGGTCACCCAACCTCTTGGCGCTTTTGTCGGCATATGCCGACAAAAGCGCCATCAGTTCCGCGGCCGGCGAGCAAGCCGGTACGTCGCCGCTACGCCCGCGCCAGCGGCAGCTCGTGCTCGAGGGCGAACTTGCCGTTGGCATGCGCGTCGGTGTTGTCGAGCGGGTAGTCGCCGGTGAAGCAGGCGTCGCAGTGGGTGGCCCGGGTGGAGCGGATGGCCTCGTAGACGCCCTCGAGCGAGAGATAGGCCAGCGAGTCGCAGTGCAGCTCGGTGGCGATCTCCTCGACGGTGCGGTCGTGCGCGACCATCTCCTCGCTCGTGGACATGTCGATCCCGTAGTGGCACGGGTGGCGGATCGGCGGGGCCGAGATCCGCATGTGCACCTCGGCCGCCCCGGCCTCGCGCAGCATGGCCACGATCTGGCGCGTGGTGTTGCCGCGCACGATCGAGTCGTCGACCACGACGATGCGCTTGCCGCGCACGACCTCGGGCATCGGGTTGAACTTCAGCCGCAGACCCTGGCGGCGCAGCTCCTGCCCGGGCTGGATGAAGGTTCGCGCGACGTAGCGGTTCTTGATCAGCCCGTCGTCCTGCGGGATCCCGGAGGCCTTGGAGTAGCCGGCCGCAGCCGGATTGCCCGAGTCGGGCACCGGGATGACCACCTCGGCCTCCACCGGCGCCTCGCGCCACAGGATCTCTCCCATCTTGCGCCGCGAGACCTGGGTGCGATTGCCCTCGAGCAGCGAGTCGGGGCGGGCGAAGTAGATGTGCTCGAAGACGCAGAAGGCCCGCCGGGCGCCCGCGACGACCTGGCGGCTCTCGATGCCCCGCTCGCCGAGCGAGACCATCTCCCCCGGCTGAACGTCGCGCAGGAAGCGCGCCCCGATGATGTCCAGCGCGCACGACTCCGAGGCCACGCAGTAGCGATCGCCGAGCTGGCCCAGGACCAGCGGGCGCAGGCCGGCCGGGTCGCGGAAGGCGACCACCGCGTCGCGGGTCATGACCACCGTGGAGTAGGCGCCGGCCAGCTGCGGCATCACCTCGGTCACCGCGTCCTCGATGCGCGGCCCCTCGTGGTCGGAGAGGAGCGCGGCAATGATCTCGGAGTCCGACGTGGAGCGGAACTCGACGCCGCGCTCGCGCAGCTGCGAGTGCAGCTCCACCGCGTTGATGAGGTTGCCGTTGTGGGCCAGCGCGAGCTCGCGGCGGTCCGAGCGCCACACCGGCTGCGCGTTCTCCCAGGCGCTGGAGCCGGTCGTCGAGTAGCGGACGTGGCCGATCGCCATGTCGCCGGCCAGCGCGCGCAGCTTGGGCTCGTCGAAGACCTGGTTGACCAGGCCCTGCTCACGCGTGGTGATGATGAGCCCGTCCTGCACGGTGGCGATCCCGGCCGACTCCTGCCCGCGGTGCTGGAGGGCGTAGAGCGCGAAGTAGGCCATCCGGGCGACGTCGTGCTCGGGCGCGTAGAGGCCGAACACGCCGCACTCGTCGCGCGGGCCGTCGCGCGGGTCCAGCTCAGGGTTCATGGCAGCGATGGGGCTGCTCCGAGGAGAGCGTCGGGGGCTGCGGAAGGACTGCACGGACAGGCTAGCAACGCGGGCGGGCACCTCCGCAGGTAGCGTCCGGCGCCCATGGACCCGGCCGCGCTCGATCAGCCCCCGGCCGCGCAGGCCTGCCTCGAGACGCTCCGGGCGGTCTCCGGCGAGCGCGACGGGGCGATGGAGCGCCACTGCGTGCGGGTCTTTGTCATCGCCGAGCGGCTGGCCGGCCCCCAGCCGATCGATCGCGAGGTGCTGCTGTGCGCGACGTGGCTGCACGACGCCGGCCTGTGGTGCCCGGGGGACGACCCCTACGTGACCGAGGCCGCCCGGCTGGCCCAGCGCACGCTCGCGCCCTTCGACTGGCCGCTGGCGCGCGTCCAGCGCTGCATGGACGCCTGCGAGCAGCACCACGCCCCCACCTCGCGGGCCGATCTCGGCCTCGAGGTCGAGCTCATGCGCCGCGCCGACCTCGTCGACGTGAGCGGCGGCCTCGTGGCCCACGGTCTGCCGCGCCCCTGGCTGCGTGGCCTGTTCCGGGCCGCGCCGCGAACCGGCATGGCGACCATGCTGGCCCGGGCGATCGCCGGCGAGCTGCGCCACCGGCCCCAGAGCCTGTGGGGCGCGTTCGTGGCCCCGCACCGCACGCGGGCGAGCGACGTCGTCGCGGCCGCCGCCGCCGAGCCCGGCGGATAGCCGCCGTCGCTGGTCACGTTTCCCGCCAGTCAGGCCATGAAGGCGGCGAGGCCGCCCTCGTGGACCTGTCGCAGATCGTCGAGCAAGACGTCGACTTGGGCCGGCTCGACGCCGATGCTCAGGCGCTGGCCGCCCACCGTGCCGCAGGGAAGAACCTCGACGCGCCGGCTCAGCGCCTCCAGTCCATCGGCGGAGCCCGACACGACGAACCGTCCCGGGCCCTCGCCGAACAGCAGCGCCAGCGGATCGTCGGCCCGTCCCGTGTCGATCTGCGCCCCGATCCCCCCGCCCAGGCAGCACTCGGCCAGCGCGACAGCGAGCCCGCCCTCGGCCACGTCGTGGGCGCTGACCACCCAGCCCTCCCGCACGGCCTCCGCCACGGCGGCGATGGCGTCGATCACAGCCTCGAGGTCCCACTCGCCGAGGTGGTCGGGCAGCGGCTCGCCGCGCAGCTTGGCCAGCTCCGACCCGGCGAGGCTCGGGGGGTAGGGCGGCCCGACCAAGGCCACGCCATCGCCCTCGCGGACGAAGCCCAGGCGCCCGGCCCGGGCGACGTCGGGCAGGCGCCCGACCATCCCCACCACCGGCGTGGGGTCGATGGGCCCCTCCACGCCCTCGTTGTAGAGCGACACGTTGCCGCCCACCACCGGCACGTCGAGCGCGCGGCAGACGTCGGCCATTCCGGCGACCGCCCGCTCGAGCTGCCAGGCGATGTGGGGCTTCTCGGGATTGCCGAAGTTCAGGCAGTTGGTCAGCCCCAGCGGCTCCGCCCCCGCGCAGGCCAGGTTGGCCGCGCACTCGAGCACGGCCTCGACCGTCCCGCGGTAGGGGTCGCACGCCACCCGCCGCCCGTTGCCGTCGATCGAGAGGGCCAGGCCGCCGGCGTCGGGCAGAGCGAGCACGGCGGCGTCGCTCTGGGCCGGGCGGCGCACGGTGCGCGACTGCACGAGGCAGTCGTAGCGCTCGAACAGCGGACGCCGTGAGGCCAGGTTGGGCGACGCCAGCAGCGCCAGCAGGACGTCCCGGAGGGACGCGTCTTCGTCGAGCGTTGCCGCCGGAGCCGGATATGGAGAGGAGGCCGGAGGCTCGGGCGCGAGGTCGTAGAGCGGGCACTCGTCGACGAGCGCAGCGACCGGCAGGTCGCCCACCACCTCGTCGCCGCGGCGCACGCGCAGCCGACCCCCCGAGGTCACCTCGCCGATGGCGGCGGCGCCGACCTCCCAGCGGGCACAGACCGCCATCACCTCGTCGACCCGCGCCGGCTCGACCACCCCCAGCATCCGCTCCTGGGACTCGGAGACCATGATCTCGAACGGCTCCATCCCCGGCTCGCGCACCGGCACGCGCGCGAGGTCGATCTCCAGCCCCACGCCGCCCTTGCTTGCCATCTCGGCGCTGGAGGAGGTCAGCCCGGCCGCGCCGAGGTCCTGGAGGGCGACGAGGGCGCCGCGCTCCAGCAGCTCCAGGCAGCACTCGAGCAGCTTCTTCTCCTCGAAGGGATCGCCGATCTGCACGCTGGGCCGCTTGGCCTCGTCGGCCTCGTCGAGCTCCGCCGAGGCCAGCACGGACGCGCCGCCGATCCCGTCGCGTCCGGTCGACGCCCCCATGAGGACCAGGACGTTGCCCGGCCCGGCGGCCGCCGAGCGCACCAGCCGCTCGCGCGGCGCCACGCCGACGCACATGGCGTTGACCAGGCAGTTCTGCTCGTAGGGCGCCTCGAAGTAGACCTCGCCGCCCACGGTCGGGACGCCGATCGAGTTTCCGTAGTGCCCGATCCCCGCGACCGCCCGGTCGAGCAGGAAGCGCGAGCGGGCGCTGGCCGCCGGCTCGCCGAAGCGCAGCGAGTCGAGCACGGCGATGGGCCGCGCGCCGATGGCGAACACGTCGCGCAGGATCCCGCCCACTCCGGTGGCCGCGCCCTGGAAGGGCTCGACCGCCGACGGGTGGTTGTGGGACTCGACCTTGAAGGCCACCGCCAGGTCGCCGCCCACGTCGACCGCGCCGGCGTTCTCCCCCGGCCCCATCACCACGTGGCGCCCCTCCGTGGGCAGGCGCCCCAGCAGCTTGCGCGAGTGCTTGTAGGCGCAGTGCTCGGACCACATCAGCGAGAACATGGCCAGTTCGACGCCGTTGGGCTCGCGGCCCAGCTTCGCGCAGATCAACTCGTACTCGGAGTCGGTGAGCCCGAGCTCTCGGTAGGCCGCCCGGGTGGCGGTGGGACTGGGGCTCACGACCGGACGACGCGGTCAGGCGACGGCACGGGCGGCGTCCACGTGCTCGCGCATCGAGGCGAAGAGCCTCAGGCCGTCGTCGGAGCCGCGCAGGACGTCGACGGCGTGCTCGGGGTGGGGCATGAGGCCCAGGACGTTGCCCTGCTCGCTGCACACGCCCGCGATGTCGCGCTCGGAGCCGTTGGGGTTGCGTCCGGGCGCGTAGCGCAGGACGATCTGGCCGTGTGCCTCCATGCCCTCGAGTACCACCTCCGGCGCGTGGTAGCGGCCGGTCGTGTGCTTGATCGGCACCGACAGCCGTTCCGCCGCGCCGCAGCCGCGGGTGAACGGCGTGCGCTCGTTGACGACCACGCACTCGACCTGGCGGCAGACGAAGCGCAGCCCGGTGTTGGGCAGCAGCGCGCCGGGCAGCAGGCCGGCCTCGCACAGGACCTGGAAGCCGTTGCAGATGCCGAGCACAAGCCCGCCCTCGGCGGCGAAGGCGGCGACGGCCTCCATCACCGGCGAGAAGCGGGCGATCGCGCCCGGACGCAGGTAATCGCCGTAGGAGAAGCCGCCGGGGACGACCACGGCGTCGACCCCCTGAAGGTCGCGGTCGGCGTGCCAGAGGAGGACCGCCTCGCCCACGCGTGAGGCGGCCTCGAGCGCGTCGACCTCGTCACACGACCCCGGGAAGCGGACGATCCCGGTCTTCACGCGACGATCTCGTAGTCCTCGATCAGCGGGTTGGCCAGGAGCTTCTCGCACATCGCCGGAAGGTCGCCCGGGTCGGCGACGTCGAGCTCGACCAGCCGGCCCACGCGCACGTTGGTGGCCCCCTCGAAGCCCAGCGCGGGAAGGGCGCGCTCCACCGCCTTGCCCTGGGGGTCGAGAATCCCCGCCTTGGGGCGCACGAGCACGCGGGCCCTCACGGTGGGGCCTCCGCGGCCGACGGGCGACCGACGGCCACCCGCTGTTCCCACGCCGAGAACGGCTCGCCGGCGATGCGCTCGTAGGCCTCGAGGTAGCGCTCGCGGGTCTGCTCGACCACGTCGGCGGGGATGGCGGGCGCCGGAGGGTTGCGGTCCCACCCGGTGGTCGTGGCCCAGTCGCGGACGAACTGCTTGTCGAAGCTCGGCTGCCCGCGCCCGGGCTCGTACCCGTCGGCCGGCCAGAAGCGCGACGAGTCCGGCGTGAGGACCTCGTCGCCGAGCACGACCTCGCCCGCCGCGTCGCGGCCGAACTCGAACTTCGTGTCGGCCAGGATGATGCCCCGCTCGCGGGCGTGGTCGTCGGCGTGGCCGTAGAGGGCGAGCGACAGGTCGCGCAGGCGCTCGAGCAGGGCGCGATCGCCGATCAGCTCGGCCGCGCGGTCGAAGTCGACGTTCTCGTCGTGGTCGCCGACCTGAGCCTTGGTGGCCGGGGTGAAGATCGGCTCCGGCAGCCGCTCGGACTCCCGCAGGCCGTCGGGCAGCGGGATCCCGCAGACCGCCCCCTCGCGCTGGTAGTCCTTCCAGCCCGAGCCGGTGAGGTAGCCGCGGACAACGCACTCCACCGGCACCATCTCGAGCCGCTGGACGCGCAGGGCCCGCCCGCGCACCTCCGCGGGCACGCCGTCGGTGGCCGAGACGAGGTGGTTGGCCACGATGCCGGCCGTGCGCTGGAACCAGAAGACCGACAGGCCGGAGAGCACCGCGCCCTTGCCCGGAACGGGCGTGGGATGGACCACGTCGTAGGTGGAGACCCGGTCCGAGGCGACCATGAGCAGGTCGTCGCCGAGGTCGTAGATGTCGCGGACCTTCCCGGAGGCGATCAGGGAGAGGTCGGCGACCGTGGCCACTGCGGGCGATGCTAGCAACGGGGCGGGCGGGGCAGCTCGGCGCCGGCGGAGCCTCCGGGCAGAGCCCCCGTCGCCCCGCCTCAACGAGCGTCAGCCGGCTCCCGGCGCGTGGTCCGGTCGCCGCACCCAGCGGCCGCCATCGGGCTCGCCGCGCGAGGCTCAGCCCGCCCTCACCAGGCCTCCGTACCCGGCCTGCGCCAGCGCTGGCTCGAGCCCCACCCAGGCGAGGGCCTCGCCCCAGCGCGCATCGTCCGAAGCGAACACGTCGTCGGGCGCACGCACGTTGGCGGTGGCCCAATCCACCACCGAGGGCGGGGGCGGGCGGCCCATGAGCTCGTACACGGCCTGGATCCCGCCGGCCGGGTCGGCGCACAGGTCCTCGTGGCGCAGCATGCGATAGCGCTCGCCGAAGGCGGCCACGCCCCCGGCCCGCGTGCGCTCGAAGGTGAAGCGCCAGACCAGGAGGACGCGCACGAAGTCGGGGCAGCCCTCGAGGTGGGCGTGCTCGGGGCGCGCCATCAGCGCCTGCGACAGCGGCCGGCTGGCCCACATCGAGCGGGGCGAGCGATGCTCGAAGAAGTGGTCGGCGGTGTCGAAGAGGTGCTCGCGCCGGCGCCCGCGCCCCATCAGGTAGGAGGTGGCCACGGCGCGCGGGTCGCGCACGAGGTGAACCAGGCCGGCGGCGGGCTCCACCTCGGCCAGCGCCGCGACCTTGGCGTACATACGGGTGAGCTTCGCCACCACGTTGGGCGCCGAGTCCAGCAGGAAGCGCAGGTACTCCCGGCAGAAGTCGGGCAGCTCGTCCTCCAGCTCCAGCTCGGCCTGCCGCGGGGCGCCGTAGTTGAGGAGGTCGGCGTCGAGCTGCGGGCGGTGCGTGCGGCGGAACTCCTCGCGCGCGGCCCGGACCGGCGCGAACAGGTCCTCGTCCCGGACCCCGCTGCCGCCCCCGACCGCGGCCTTGGCCATCCCGAACGGCTCGTAGAAGCAGGTCAGCTCGGGATCCTCGAGCAGGGCGTCGTAGAGGATCGTCGTGCCCGAGCGCCGCATCCCCTGGATGAAGAGGGTCATGCGGCGCGCTGAATTGAGCCGCGGCGCGACGTCATCCGCGGCGGCGCCTCATGCCGAGGCCGCCGGCGCCGGGACGGCGGCCGCGAGCAGGTCGCGGAAGCCGGCGACCGTCCGTCCCCACGAGAGCTCGTCGCGCGTCTGCCGCGCTCCGGCGGCCAGGCGCGCCCGCAGCTGCGGATCGGCCAGGCGCTCGATGGCGGCGACGAGCTCTCCTCGCTCCGGATCGAATGCGGGGATGCCCGAGCGGGTCTCGTGCTCGCTGGGGCGCGGGGCGACGAGGATCCCGTTGACCCCGTCGCGGACGATCTCGTTCATCGGCGGGATGTCGGTGGTGACGACCGGCAGGCCAAAGGCCATCGCCTCGTAGAGGTGCAGGCCGAGCCCCTCCCACCGGCTGGGGGCCACGCAGGCGTGGCAGGAGGCGAACAGCCGCAGGTGCTCGTCGGTGGGCAGGTCGTCGCGCATCACGCGGATGCGGCTGTCGCGCTCGGCCATCTCGTCGAGGAAGGCGGCGCGCCGGGGCACCTGGGCCTTGACCAGGAGCTCGAGCCGCGGGTCGTCGACCTCGGAGAAGGCCCGCAGGAGCAGGCGGATCGGCTTGCGCTTGGAGAGGAAGCCGCCCGGAAAGAAGAGCCGCACCGGCGGAGGCTCGGGCTGGTCGGCGGTGACCGCGAGCAGCTCGGGATGGCATCCCCAGACCACCCGCGGGCTGTCGATCCCCAGGTCGGCGTAGCGGCGCTGCTCGCAGGCGGTGAGGGAGTAGACGACGTCGTAGGCCGCGTGGGCGGCGGGCACGTCGGAGGGGGCGAAGGCCTCCCACACGAAGCGCCCCAGCGTCCGCACCCCCTGGCGGCGCAGGCCGGCGATCTCCTCCCACTGGTAGTTCTGGTCGAAGAAGACTGCGTCCAGCCCGTTCTCCGCGGCCCAGTCCTCGTACTCGCGGCGCGGGATGTCGTAGTGGGAGGCCTCGGTCACGCCGGGCTGCGACCACACGTCCTCGCGATCGACGAAGGCGGGCCGCCGGTTCGTCGGGCGGGTGGGCCGGGCGAGCACGAAGGTGTCGTGGCCCAGCTCGTCGAGCGCTGAGCGCACGTGACGGGCGACCACGCCCTGGCCGCGGTTGAACCAGTGGGCGACGATTCCCAGCTTCATCGGGCACTGTCGAGGATATGGGGTGGCGCCGGTGGTCGCCCAGGGCTCAGCCGCCCCGTTCCCCCCGCCGCGCTTCGACCCGCCGCCGCTCAGCCGCCGCCGAGCCGCGCCTCGATCGCCGCCAGGCTGCGGCGGGCGTCGCGCACGGCCGCCCCTACGGCCTCCAGCCGGAGGAGGGCGCTGGACGGCTCCTCGTCCCGGCCGCCCTCGCCCGGCCGTTCATCTCTGGCCCCGTGGCTGCCCGCGCCCTCGTCGTCCGGCCCGTCTCGCGGGTCTTCGCCCGCCGCCGGGCCGGCCGCCTTCAGGCGCGCGGCGGCTTCCTGGAGCCGGGTCGCCAGCGCCTCGAGCTCAGCCTGGGGATTCGCCACGGCAACCGAGTGTCGTTCCCACGGCGGACGTCCCGGTCAGGCGATCTCGCCCAGCCGGTCGACGATCGTCCCGCAGTGAGCGGTGAACTGCCCGTAGTCGAAGATCGAGTCGAGGTCGAGTCCCTGCGCCGCCGGCTCGGCCGCCAGCAGCTCGCGCAGCGGGATCTGCTCGTCCCACGCGCGCTGGGCCAGGCGCTGGACGAGGCGGTAGGCGTCGTCGCGCTGGCTGCCTCGCTCGACCAGCGCCAGCAGGACCCGCTGCGAGAACAGGGCCCCGCAGGTGAGCTCGAGGTTGCCCCGCATCCGCTCCGCGTCGACGGTCATCCCCCGCGCCAGCCGCAGGGCCAGCTGCTGCACGTAGTCGATGAGGATCGTCGAGTCGGGCAGGATCACCCGCTCCGCGCCCGAGTGCGAGATGTCGCGCTCGTGCCACAGCGCGACGTTCTCGATCGCGGCCATGGCGTTCCCCCGCAGGACCCGCGCCAGCCCGCAGATCCGCTCCGAGGCGATCGGGTTGCGCTTGTGGGGCATGGCGCTCGAGCCCTTCTGGCCCTCGCGGAAGGGCTCCTGGGCCTCGCGGACCTCCGTGCGCTGGAGGTGGCGCAGCTCGGTCGCGAAACGCTCGAGCCCCGCCCCGGCCAGAGCGATCGAGCCCAGCAGCTCGGCGTGGCGGTCGCGCGGCACGACCTGGGTCGACACCGGCTCCGGGCTCAGGCCCAGCCGCGCCAGCACGCGCTGCTCAAAGTCGGGCGGGTGGCTGGCGTAGGTGCCGACCGCGCCGGAGATCGCCCCGACCTCTACCTGGGCGAAGCCCCCCTCCAGGCGCGCCGCGTTGCGGTGGGCCTCGAAGGCGAACCCGGCGAGCTTGACCCCGAACGTCGTGGGCTCGGCGTGGACGCCGTGCGTGCGCCCGACGCAGAGCGTGTCGCGGTGCTCGCGCGCCCGGTCGACCAGCGCCCCGACGAGCTCGCGGGCCGCCGGGACGATGACCTCCCCGGCCGCCCGAAACTGGAGGGCGAGGGCGGTGTCGAGGACGTCGGAGGAGGTCAGCCCGAAGTGGATCCAGCGCCCGGCCGGGCCGGCCGAAGCGGCCAGCACGTCGACGAAGGCCGCGACGTCGTGGTCGGTGACCCGCTCGCGCTCGCGCACCGCCTCAACCGTGAAGGTGGCCCCGCGGATGTCCGCAAGCTCCTCCTCCGTGGGTCCCTCCATCTCCTCGCAGGCCGCCACCTCGACCCGTCGCCACCCCTCCATGCGCGCCTCGTCGGTCCAGACTCGCCCGAGCTCGGGGCGGGTGTAGCGGTCGATCACCGATCCATTATCGCTAGGGCAAAGACGCCGCACACGAGGTCGAGATCCCGGCGGCATGCACCCGCCCCCGGGCGATCCCTACCATCGCGCCTCGATGACCGCCTTCGACCTACGCGACCGCGTCGCGCTCGTCACCGGCGCCGCCCGGGGCATCGGCTTCGAGACGGCGAAGCTGCTGCACGAGCGGGGGGCGACGGTCGCCCTGGTCGACCTCGAGCTCGCGTCGGTCGAGGCGGCGGCGCAGCGGATCGGCGGGGAGCGGACGCTGGCCCTCGTGGCCGACGTGACCGACCGCGCAGCGGTCGAGGAGGCGGTCGCCCGGACAGTCGAGCGCTTCGGCGCCCTCGACGTGGTCGTGGCCAACGCCGGGATCGGGCCGCCGCCTTCGACGATCCGCACCGCCGACCCGGCGGCCTTCGAGCGGGTGATCGAGGTGGACCTGCTGGGCGTTTGGCGCACGGTCCGCGCCGGCCTGCCCCATGTGGTGGCGCGACGGGGCCATGTCGTCGTCGTGGCCTCGGTCTACGCCTTCTTCAACGGCGTGCTCGCCGCCCCCTACGCCATGAGCAAGGCGGGCGTCGAGCAGCTGGGTCGCGCCCTGCGGGTCGAGCTCGCGCCCCACGGGGCCAGCGCCAGCGTCGCCTACTTCGGCTTCATCGACACCGAGATGGTCCGCGAGGCGCTTGACGACCCGGTCGGCCGGCGCTTCGCGGGCACCTTGCCGTCCTTTGTCATGCGGCGGCTCCCGCCCAGCGCCGCGGGCCGGGCGATCGTCGAGGGGGTCGAGCGGCGAGCGCCGCGCATCATCGCCCCTCGGTGGTGGCGGGCGCTCTCGGTCCTGCGCGGGATCGTCAACCCCGTGCTGGACGCGCGCATGGAGCGCGACGCCCGGGTCCTCGACCTCGTCCGCGAGGGCGACCGCCCGGCCAGCGACCGGGCATCCTGACCGCGAGCGCGCGGCCAGCGGCGGGGATCCACCGCCAGCGTTCCGCTACTCAGGCCGCGATGATGCGCGCGGCCAGGACGGCCGCGTTGCGGGCGGAGTTCAGGCCGACGCAGGCCACCGGCACTCCGGGCGGCATCTGGACCGAGCTCAGCAGGGCGTCCAGGCCGCCAGCGGCCGAATTGCGCGAGCTCAGCGGCACACCGATCACCGGCAGCTCGGTGTGCGCGGCGCAGACCCCGGGCAGGGCGGCCGACAGGCCGGCGCCGGCGATGATGACCCGCAGGCCGCGCATCTTGGCGTTCTGGGCGTAGTCGGCCACCGCCTCGGGGTCGCGGTGCGCGGACATGACCCGGATCTCGTAGCGGATCTCGCGCGCGTCGAGCTCCTTGCCCGCCTTCTCCATCTCCTCCATGTCGCTCTTGGAGCCCATGACGATGCCGACGCGCGGGGCGTCGGGCTCCATCTCCTCGAGCTCCTCCTCGAGCTCCGCCAGGGCCTCGGGCTCGGCCTGAGGCTCGGCGGCGACCGGACCCCGGGGTACGGGCTGCGGCGCCTGGTCGCTCATCCCGATCCCTCCACCGCCCGCAGGGCGATGTCGCGCCGCATCTGCTTGCCCGCGAACTCGATCACGTCGGCGGCAGCATACGCGGCATCACGTGCGTCCGCGGGGCCGGCTCCCAGGCCGGTGAGGTTGAGGACCCGCCCGCCAGCGGTGACGAGCTGCCCGTCGCGCGCCGCGGTGCCGGCGTGGGTCACCTCCACGTCGCCCGTGACGGCGTCGAGCCCGGCGATGGCATCGCCGCTCGACGACGAGGCGGGGTAGCCGGCGCTGGCCAGCACGACGGTCACCGCCCAGCGCTCGTCCCACTCGAGCTGCGCTTCGGCCAGCCCGCCCGGGCGGGCGGCGCGCGTCAGGAGGTCGAGGAGGTCGCCGCGCAGGCGCGGGAGCACCGCCTGGGTCTCGGGATCGCCGAAGCGCACGTTGAACTCGAGGACCCGCGGGCCTTCGCCAGTGAGCATCAGGCCGGCATAGAGGACGCCATGGAACGGGGCGCCGTCCTCGCGCAGGGCGTCGACCACCGGCTGATGGACGGCGCGGACGATCTCGTCGGCGCGCTGCGCGTCGATTCCGGGCACCGGCGAGTAGGAGCCCATGCCTCCGGTGTTCGGCCCCTGGTCCCCGTCGCCGATGCGCTTGTAGTCCTGGGCGGGCGCCATCGGGACCGCGCGCTCGCCGTCGCACAGGGCCAGCAGCGAGAGCTCCTCGCCCTCGAGCAGCTCCTCCACCACCACGCGGGTAGGACCGAAGCGCCGCTGTACGAGCATGGCCTCCAGCGCCTCGCGCGCCTCGTCCTCGCCGGCGGCCAGCACCACGCCCTTGCCCGCGGCCAGGCCGTCGGCCTTGAGGACCGTCGGATAGCGGCCGCCGATCGCGTCCAACCCAGCGTCGACGTCGTCGACCACCCGGTGCGCCGCGGTCGGCACGCCCGCCCGATCCATGACCTCCTTGGCGAAGGCCTTGGAGCCCTCGAGCCGGGCGGCGGCGGCCGTCGGCCCGAACGCGCTCACGGCCGCCTCGGCCAGGGCGTCGACCAGTCCGGCGACCAGCGGCGCCTCGGGGCCGACGACGACGAGGTCGACGTCCTCGTCGCGCGCCAAGGCCACCAGCCCTTCCACGTCGTCAGCGCCGACGCCGACCACCCGGGCGTCGGCCGCGATGCCCGCGTTGCCGGGAGCGCACAGGAGCTGCGGGCGCCGGGGGGAGCGTCGCAGCGCGCGGACCAGCGCGTGCTCGCGCCCCCCGGCGCCCACCACCAGGACGCGCGCGGGATCCGTTGCCGGCTCGGCGATCAGATCCCCGAGATGAAGTCGTCGATCGGGATGGCGGTCAGCGTCTCGTACTTCGCGGTGCCCCTTGAGCCCAGCTCCATCGAGACCTTGGCGATCGTCTGGTCGTCGGCCGCCTCGACGACGTTGACGAAGTCGAAGTGGCCGAGCGTCGCCCACTGCGCCTTGACGGTGGCGCCGAGCTGCTCGATCTCCTTGGAGACCTCCTGGATGCGCTGGGGGTTGTTCTTGACCGTCTGCACGCCCTCGGGGGTGAGCGTGGTGAGCATGATGTACGTCGGCATCGCGGCCTCCGGTCGTCGCACGGCTTGCCCCGCTGTTCTACCCCATGGCGCGCGACGTGTGCCAACCTTCCGCCTCCCTTGGGCCGGCTTGCGCTCGTCTGCCTGCTCGTGGTGACCGCGGCATCGGCGCTGATCGAAGCGGCGCCCGCCACCGCTTCTCGGCCCATCCCCAAGCGCCGCTCGCGCGGATCGCCCTGCCCGTGCTGCGGCTCGGCTGAGGGCAGCCCCGGCGGGCCCGGGCGACACCCAGAGCGGCTGCGAGCAGCCGGCTCGGGGCGCCGGGAGGCGGCCGCCTAAGCGGCGGCCGCCTCGACCATCGGCGCCTCGGACTTGGTGAAGACCAGCTCGCCGTCGACGGCGTCCACCACCACGGTGTCGCCCTCGGCGAACTCGCCTTCGAGCACGGCCATGGCCAGCTTGTCGACCAGGCGCTTCTGGATCACTCGCTTGAGCGGCCGGGCCCCGTAGGTCGGGTCGTAGCCGAGGTTGCCCAGCAGAAGCCGGGCGCCGTCGGTGAGCTCGATCTCGATCCCCCGCTCGCGTACGCGCCGGGCCACCAGATCGACCTGGAGGTCGACGATCTCGCCCAGCTGCTCGCGCGAGAGCTGGTGGAACTCGACGATGTCGTCGAGGCGGTTGACGAACTCCGGCTTGAAGCTCGCCTCCACGCCGGCCCGCCCCCCGGGAATGTTCGAGGTCATGATCAGCACGACGTTCTTGAAGTCGACCGTGCGGCCCTGCCCATCGGTGAGGCGCCCGTCGTCCATGACCTGGAGCAGGGCGTTGAACACGTCGGGGTGGGCCTTCTCGATCTCGTCGAGCAGGACCACGCTGTAGGGCCGGCGGCGCACCGCCTCGGTGAGCTGGCCGCCCTCCTCGTAGCCGACGTAGCCGGGAGGCGCGCCGACCAGCCGGGAGACCGAGTGCTTCTCCATGTACTCGGACATGTCGATGCGGATCATCGCCTCGGAGGAGTCGAACATGAACTCGGCCAGAGCGCGGGCCAGCTCGGTCTTACCCACGCCCGTCGGGCGTGGGCAAGACAGAGCTGGCCCGCACGCTCGCCGAGTTCCTCTTCGGCGACGAGGACGCGATGATCCGCATCGACATGTCCGAGTACATGGAGAAGCACGCGGTCTCGCGGCTCGTCGGCTCGCCTCCGGGCTACATCGGGTACGACGAGGGCGGCCAGCTGACCGAAGCCGTGCGCCGCAAGCCCTACTCGGTGCTCCTCCTCGACGAGATCGAGAA
>JBBPZM010000043.1:0-13727 GCA_038199035.1 Solirubrobacterales bacterium
CGGGACCGACGGTCGGGGGGGGGGGCGCCGCGCGGGGGGGGGCCCCGGGCCCCCCCCCCGGCCCCCCCGGCGGGCGGCGGCGGGGCGCGCGCGACGCGGACACCGGCGGCCCCGCCGGGGTCGCGGCGCACCGGGCCGCCGGCCGGTCGGGCGGCCTGAACGCGGGGACCGCCGGTGGGGGCGCCCCCGCGATCGCGGCGGCGCCCCGGGCATCCCCTGGACCCCTCAGGCGACTCGCACGGCGAGGCCCGGATACTCGAGCACGAGACCGAACTCGTCGTAGAGGAGCTCCGCCCTGAAGTCGAACGCCGGCGCGGCGTAGTCGTAGCGTGCGTGCCCTCCCTCGTCCGGTAAGCGGGCGTAGCTCTGCTCCAGGCGCTGAACATCGAGTGTCGGGGAGCGCACGTAGGCGGCGGGAGCGTCGGCCCCCTGCCCGACCTCCAGGTCGAGGCGGTGCACTGGGAAGGCGTTGGTGAACGCCGAAGCCTCGAGATCGAGGTCGAGGCAACCGCCGAGCTGCGGCCCGGGCCGGCCGTCTATTCGCCACCCGCCGCTCGCGTCCACCTCGAGCCGCAGCTCCCGCGTCCCCAGCTGCGACAGGCTGACGATGTCAGCGGCGCGCGTTCGCCAGCCCGTGTCGACCGTGACGGAGTAGCGGATCCCCCAAGCCACGCCGCCCTCGACCGCGGCCGAGTGTCCCTCGAGTCGGTAGCCGTCGCGCTCGGGGCGGAGGAAGACAACTTCGAAGCCCACCCGAGCGTCAAGATGACGCCACGCCGCGCTTGCGGGGAGCTCCGCCATCTCTGATCGCCGATCCTAGCCGCGCCGAGGCCGGTGACGGCGCCGGCAGGAGCAGTCGCAAGCCGGTGTCCATCCCGTCGATTCCGGTTCGTCTTCAGGGGAGACGGGAGATGCCCGCTCACCGACTACGAAAGGACGGTCACCCATGCTCGGCCGCAAGGACTCCTCGTCCTCGACCGCTACTTCGTCCAGCGGATCCGCATGGTCACGGGCAAGGACGGAAACCCCCTCAACGCGACTGGCCGCTGGGTGCGCTGACCGAGGAACTCGAGGAGCGCGGCCTGCGCTCCCGGCCGACCCCGAAGCGGCCTGCCAGCCCGATCCCGCTCTCGGGCATTCACCGAATGCTGCGCAACCCCTACTACATCGGCACGGTCACCTTCCAAGGCGTCGAGTACGAGGTCCGCCACCCCACGCTGACCACGCCGGAACTGTTTGCCCAGGTGCAGCAGACCCTCACCGCCAAGTCCGTCGCCGGCGAGCATCAGTGGAAGCACCAGCACCCGCTCAAGGGCACCGTCTACTGCGGTCTTTGTGGCCATCGGCTCAAGTTCACCAAGTGCACCGGGCGCCGCGGCGGGAAGTACAACTACTTCGTCTGCGGCCGCCGCCGCCGCGCCGAAGGCTGCGAGTTGCCGTACCTGTCGGCGGACAAGGTCGAGCGCTACGTCGCCGACTACTACCTCACCCAGATCAAGCTCGACGCCGAACGCGTCGCCTGGCTGCAACCCAAACTCGTCGAGCAGTTCCGCCTCCTCACCGCCTACCGGGAAAAGGAGGCCGCCCGCCACCGCCGCACCGTCGATCGCCTCCTCGCTCAGCGCCGGCGACTCGTCGACCAGCACCTCGCCAACCCACGGGCGATCCCGCTCGACTTGCTCGAAGTCAAACAGGCCGAGCTCGGCGGACAGCTGACCGCGGCGCGCGCTCGGCTTGCGGCGGCGGAAGGGGATGTCGAAGGCCGAATTCGGACTCGAAAAGGCTCGTCACCGTCTCACCGACTCGGGGCGCACCTACCACACCGCCGGACCGCACTACGAGCGAACCTGCAACCAGATTTTCTTTCGCAGGCTCTACGTCGGCCCGGGCGGCGTCACCGCCGCTGAGCTGACCGACGAGTTCGCCGCCCTACTGGCTGACGAACTGGTCGACGACCTGCAAAGCCTGCAGTCGAACCCCCAGGCTTTTCGTCCAGGGGGTTCGACTTTCGAGCGCTTAGTGGAGACGGCGGGAATCGAACCCGCGTCCGCGGTCGCGCGAAAGGTGGCTTCTACGAGCGTAGCCGGCGCTCTGGTCTCGTCCCTCGCTCGCCACGCCGGCGGGGTTGCGGGGGACCAGCCTCCTGAGCTTTCCCCGCTTTGGCGGAGGCGGACCGCCGCGGGTGAGCCCGCTTTCTGATTCCGGCGATCCCCGCCGCGGGCGAGCGGGGGCCGAAACCTCGCACTTAGCTTCTAACTAAGCGGCGAGGGCGTACTCGTGAGAGTCCGCACTTATGGTTTTCCCGGGTGTTTTGCGAGGCCGCCCGGGCACCTCGACTCGCAACCACCCCCACGAACCGACCGCGTCGAAGCCTGTCGTCCCCAGGGATTTTGTTGTGCGCCAATGCTAGCGGCCATCGCGGGGGGGACGACCGTTTCCCACCACCCCATGGCGGCGCAGCGCCAAGAGCGGGCATGCGCGGAAGCGACCGGAATGGCGCCGGGTCGGTGCCACAATCACCACATGGATGCGCAGCGGCCCTGGCTGCCCCCCACCGCCCCCGAGCCCGCCACCGAGCCGGCCACCACGCCCTCGCCCTTCGGCCAGAGCCGCACGCCGATGCGCAAGCGCATCGGCGGCTTCCTCGCCGCGGCGCTCGCCCTGATCGTCAACGTCGGCGCCAAGCTCAAGGCGCTGCTCTTCCTGCTGCCCAAGCTCAAGCTGCTGACCAGCTCGGGCTCGATGCTGGTCTCGATCGCCGCCTACAGCCTCATCTGGGGGTGGCGGTTCGCGCTGGGCTTTGTACTGCTGCTCTTCGTGCACGAGATGGGGCACGTCATCCAGCTGCGCCGCGAGGGCATCAAGGCCAGCGCGCCGGTGTTCATCCCGTTCCTCGGCGCCGCCATCTGGTCCAAGTCCCTGGGCGACAACGCGCTGGCCGAGGCACGCGTGGGGCTCGCCGGGCCGATCCTGGGGTCGGCCGGAGCGGCCGCGCTCATCCCGGTGGCCCAGGCCACCGGCAACGAGCTCTTCCAGGCGCTGGCTTTCACCGGGCTGCTGCTCAACCTGTTCAACCTCCTGCCCGTCCTGCCGCTCGACGGGGGGCGGGCCATGGCCGCCATGGCGCCGTGGATGTGGTTCGTGGGCTTCGCGGTGATGGTCGCCGCCGCCGTGACCTTCCCCAACCCAATCATCCTGCTCGTGCTGTTGTTCGGCGGGCTGGAGACCTGGCGGCGCTGGAAGCTGCGTCGCCAGGCCGGAGCCGAGCAGCAGGCCTACTACCGGGTCAAGCCGGTGCACCGGCTGATGGTCGGCGCGGTTTACATCGGCCTCATCGCCCTCCTGGCCTTTGGTATCTGGGGCACGCACCTGCCCCGCGCGCTCGCCGTCGCTTGACGGGAGCGGCGTCCGCGCCGGGGCGGCCGGCCGGCGTGACCTTCCAACCTGCGAGCGGTCCTGACGTTCTAGGGCACAGGATGCAAGGCATCGACTGAGGAGGAGTCGTGGCGGAGCATGTCGAGAAGCTCAACGGGTGTGTGCCGGCAAGAGGCCAGCCGCGCCCGGAACGCCTGGGAAATAGCCACGCGCTGCTGGCGGCGATCGAGCTGCACGATCCCTACACCGCGCAGCACTCCCGCAACACCGTTCGCCTGGCCAAGGCCGTGGCGCGCCGGCTGGGCCTGTCGCCCTTCGAGCGCGCCGACGTGGCGATGGTGGCCATGCTCCACGACGTGGGCAAGCTGGGGATGCCCGATCGGATCCTCAAAAAGCCGTCCACCCTCACCCCCGACGAGCTCGAGGTAGTGCGCGAGCACCCGGCCGCGGGCGCGCGCCTGGTCGAGCAGGTGGACGACCTCGCGCACCTGGCGGCGGCGATCCGCGCGGGCCACGAGCGCTGGGACGGCGCCGGCTACCCCGACGGGCTGGTCGGCGACCACATCCCTATCGCCAGCCGGATCACCTTCGTCTGCGACGCCTACGACGCCATGACCTCGGACCGCCCCTACCGGCGGGCCATGTCGCACGAGGAGGCGGTGACCGAGCTGCGCCGGTGCGCCGGCAGGCAGTTCTGCGAGCAGGCGGTGGGGGCGCTGCTGGCCGTGCTGGCCGTGCGCGAGGCCCCGCCGCTGGCTGCGGTCCCCTCGCGCTGACCGCGGTCCACCGCCGCCCACCGCCGCCCTCCCCCGCCCTGAGCGGACCGGTCTACCGGTTGACGTCCCGCAGCGCTCGCTGCATCTCGCGCTGCTGCTCGCGCTCACGGATCGACTCGCGCTTGTCGTGGCGCTCCTTGCCGCGGGCCAGCGCCACCTCGATCTTGGCGTTTCGCCCCGAGAAGTAGATCCGCGTGGGCACGAGCGTGAGCCCGCGCTCGCGCGTGCGGCCGATCAGCCGGTCCAGCTCGCGCCGGTGAACGAGGAGCTTGCGTACTCGCTCGGGGTCGTGGTTGTCGCGGGCGGCCGGCTTGTAGGGAGGGATGTGGACGTTGTGGAGCCAGAGCTCGCCGTCGTCAACCGAGGCATAGCCGTCCTTGAGCTGGGCCCCGCCCGTGCGCAGCGACTTGACCTCGGTCCCGGTCAGCGCGATCCCGCACTCGAGCCTCTCGAGCAGGTGGTAACGAAACGACGCCTGGCGGTTGCTCGCGACGTCGCCGGGCGCCACCTTGCGCTTGCGTGCCTTGGCCATGGCGATCGGTTCTAGCGCACGAGTCGACAATCGCGTGCCGCGCCTCGCGGGCGCCGAACGCGCGGACCCGTCTACGCCGGAACCAGGTCCACCCGTCCGCGCGGCGCCTCGACGCGGTCGACCTGGACGGTGACGGGATCCCCCAGGCGTAGCGAGGCGCCCGAGTGGGTCCCCTCGAGCACGGTGCCGAGCTCGTTGAGCTCCCACCAGTCGCGCATGCGACGCACGGGCAGCAGCCCCTCGTGACCTTCCCCGAAGGCCACGAACGCGCCGACCGGCGCGAGCCCCACCACCTCGCCGTGGAACCGTTGGTCCCAGCTTCCCTGCCGCAGCTCGCGCTCGAGCAGGAAGCAGCGCGCCACGTCGTCGGCGTCGCGCTCGACCTGAATGGCCTCGCGCTCGCGCGTCGAGGACCACTCGCCATCCCCGGCCAGGCGCTCCGCGCGCGGTGGCTCCTCCCCGCCGCCGACCGCGCTGAGCAGCGCGCGGTGGCAGACCAGGTCGGGGTAGCGACGGATCGGGGAGGTGAAGTGGCAATACGAAGAGGACTGGAGCCCGGCGTGCCCGACGTTGCGGGGTGAGTAGTGGGCCTGCTTGAGCGCGCGCAGGACCAGGCCGGTGAGGGCGCGGCGCCCCCGGCCCGTTCGGCGCACGTGGGCGTCGACCAGGCGCGAGATCTCCCCGGTCAGGTCTCCGGCCTGCTGGGGGCTCATCGGCTCCGGGAGCGGCGGCGTGGGCACGTCGAGCGAGGCCAGCTGGTCGGCCAGCCGCTCGACCGCCATGGGCTCGGGACGCTCGTGTACGCGGTAGAGCGCCGGCACCCGGCGCTGCCCGAGCAGGGTCGCGACCTGCTCGTTGGCGGCGATCATCAGATGCTCGATCAGGCGATGCGATTCCGTCTGCGCGACCGGCCGCGCGCCGACGACATGGCCCTCCTCATCGAAGGAGAACTCGGGCTCGGCGGACTCGACGGTCAGGGCGCCACGGCGCGCCCTGGCCTCGGCCAGCGCGGCGGCGGCGGCGCGCGCGGCGGCCAGGGGCGCCGCCCAGGGCTCCTGCGCGGCCTCGCGGCCGGCGAAGATGCGATCGACGCGGTCGTAGTCCAGCCGCGCGGCCGAGCGGATCCACGAGCGGTGAAAGGCGGCACGGGTCACCCGCGCGCCGGCAAGCTCCACCTCGACGCTGACCGCCGGGCGGTCCTGGTCGGGGCGCAGCGAGCACGCGTCGCTGGACAGGGCGTCCGGCAGCATTGGCTCGACCGCTCCGGGAACGTAGACGCTGGTGGCGCGGCGCTGCGCCTCGCGATCGACGAGCGATCCCGGCGCGACGTGAGCGGCCACGTCCGCGATGTGAACCCACACCCGCCAGCGGCCCGGCTCGATCTCCTCCGCGGAGATCGCATCGTCGAAGTCACGGGCGCTGGCCGGGTCGATCGTGAAGGTGGCCAGCCCGCGCAGGTCGCGCCGCGCGCCCTTCGACGGCCGCGCGCTCGCCGCCTCGCGCTCGACCGCCGCATCGAAGCGGCGGGGCAGGCCGCGATCGAGCATGAGCGCCTCGATGACGTCGCGGGCGACGTCGGGGCGGCCCAGCACCCGCTCGATTCGGGCCTGGCCGCGGCCGTGCTCGGGCGAGCGCAACAGCACGAGATCGCCGGCTCGGGCCCGGCGGTCGCGGCCGAGGGTGACGCGACGACCGCGCTCGAAGAACGGCGTGGCGGTGAGGAAGCGCCCCCGCCGCTCGAGCATGGCCACGATCGCTCGCCGCGCCGGCGCGCCGCGGGCCCGGCGCTCGGTCGTGCTCACCGCGACTGCGCGGCCAGCGTGCGCAGAGCGACGGCCAGCCCCTCGTCCGCCGCAGTGCGAGGGTTGTCGGCCGCCCTGACGTCGGGGGTGATCCCCGCGCCGCGCCGCACGCCTCCCCCGCCGAGGTTGCGCCCGCTCGGGGTGAAGTACTCGCCGACCGTGATGTCCAGCGCGCCGCCGTTGGGCAGCTCGCGCACCTCCTGGAAGACGCCCTTGCCGAAGGTGTGGGTGCCGACCACGCGCGCGCGGTGGCGATCCTGAAGGGCTCCGGTGACGATCTCCGACGCCGACGCCGTCCCGTCGTTGACCAGGACCGCGACCGGCACCGAGCGAGGGATCGACGAGCCGGTCGCGCTGTAGACGTGACGCGGGCGGGTGCGGCCGTTGGTCGAGACGATCGTCCCCTCGGGAAGGAAGATGCTGGAGACCAGCACCGCCTCGGTGAGGAGCCCTCCCCCGTTGTCGCGCAGGTCGAGCGCGATGCCCCTGGCGCCGCGCCGGCGCAGGCGGTCGATGGCCTCGCGCACCTCGGCGTGGGCGCCCGAGGTGAAGCCCGAGAGGGCTACCACGCCCAGCTTGCGCCCGTCCACGGTGCGCAGGCTAGAGGTGACCGAGGGCGCGGACACCGTGGCGCGGCGCATCCGCTCCTGACGCCGCTTTCCCGCTGAGACCACCGTGAGCGTGACGAGCGTCCCCGGCCGCCCGCGGATCAGTGCGGTGGTCTGCGCGCTCGGCCGCCCGGCGATCGAGCGCCCGTTGACCGCGACGATCTCGTCCCCCCGACGGATCCCCGCCTTCGCCGCGGGCGAGCCCGGGAACACGCGGGAGACCCGCAGCCCTGCCTTGACCTCGGCCACCTCCATGCCCACCCCGGAGAATCGACCCTCGGTCGAGGCCTCGAAGCGCCGGTAGGTGCCTGGGTCCAGGTAGTGCGAGAAGCGGTCGTGGAGGTCCTCCACCGCTCCGGCCAGCCCGTCATTGACGAGCTGGCGGCGCTGCACGGGCCGGTAGTAGTCCTCCTGGATGATGTCCAGCGCCGCCTGGAGGGTGCGCATGTCGTCCGAGAGGACGAGCGACCTGACGGGCCCGGGCAGGAGCTGCGGGCGGCCCCCCAGCGCCAGGCCGGCGACGAAGATCATCACCGCGGCAACGAGCGCGAGGATCAGCCGCGCGAAGAGCGGCAGGGAGGCTGTTGGTCGGCCGGGCGGCATCGGGGGCGGCGCCCACCGACGCCGATCGTCGAAGGCTAGTACCCGGGCGAGCGGCCGCTCGACCCCCGGGCTGACGCGCGCGTCAGACCCGCAGGAAGCGCCGCAGCGAGATGCCCGAGCCGGCCGCGGACACCCCGACGCTGGCCAGGAGCAGGACCACGATGAGCGCCACGAAGTTGATCGTGTTGGGCGCCGCGATGAGCGAGAACTGCGCGGCCAGGGGATCGATCAGGGCCACCTTGCCCACGCCGAGGAGCAGGATGGCCAGCACCCCTCCCATGGCCCCGACGATCACTCCCTCGATCACGAACGGCCAGCGGATGAACCAGTCGGTCGCGCCCACCAGCTTCATGACCTCCACCTCGCGTCGGCGGGCGAACAGCGACAGGCGGATGGTGTTGGCAATGAGGAGGATCGAGGCGGCGACCAGCAGGGCGGCCAGCAGGGCGGTGGTGAGCTTGACCAGGCGGGTGGCCGAGAGGATCTTCGCCGTCTCGTCGCGGCGGTTCTTGACCTGGTCGATGGCCGAGTCGACCGGCCGTCGCTGGCCCCCCGCCGCCAGCGGCTCGAGCTGGTCGCGGATGCGGTCGATCCTCGAGGGGTCGTCGGGCGTCACCCGGAAGGTGTCGGGCAGCGGGTTGGCCCCGAGCAGCTGGTAGGCGTCGGGGTTGCGCTTGCGCTCGTCGCGGTAGGCGTCCTCCTTGGAGACGTACTCGACGCGCTTGACGCCGGGCGTCGAGGCCAGCCGCTGGCGCACCCGCTCGACATCGCCCTGGTTGGCGTCGGTCTTCAGGTAGACGTCGAGGAGCAGGCGCCCGCGCACCTCGTTGGCGGCGCCCGTGGTCGCCTGCACGATCGGGATGAAGACGCCGAGCACGAGCATGGTCACCAGGACGGTTGCCATGGCGGCGAACGACGGCATGGCGTTGCGCCCCAGCGAGCGCAGAGCCTCGCGGAGGAAGAAGGAGAGCCTCATCGACCGCGGCCGCGGGCGCCGTTCTGGGGAGCGGAGCGCGACTTGCGCCGGGCGGCGCGCGAGGCGGCGGGATCGAGCCGCGGGTCCGCGCTCGCCCCGCGCATGCGCGCCGCGAACTCGCGGGTGCTCTCGTCGCCGGTGTAGAGGCCGGCGGCCTCGTCGCGGATGATCCGGCCGCCGGCCAGCTCGATCACGCGACGGCGCATGCGATCGACCATCGCGTTGTCGTGCGTGGCCACCAGCACGGTGGTGCCCGTGCGGTTGATGCGGTAGAGAAGCTGCATGATCCCGATCGACGTCTCGGGATCGAGGTTGCCGGTCGGCTCGTCGGCCAGCAGCATCGGCGGGTGGTTGACGAAGGCGCGCGCGATCGACACGCGCTGCTGCTCGCCGCCGGAAAGCTGGTCGGGGTAGCTGTGCAGCTTGGTCGAGAGCCCAGTGAGCCGCAGGATGTCGGGGACCTTGGAGCGGATCTCCTTGCGGCTTCCGCCGGTGACCTGGAGGGCGTAGGCGACGTTGTCGTAGACCGTGCGGTTGGGCAGCAGCTTGTAGTCCTGCCAGACCACGCCGATGTTGCGGCGGTAGTAGGGCACGCGATGGCGGTTGAGCTCGGCCAGGTCACGCCCCGCGACCAGGAGCTTGCCGGCCGAGGGCTCGAGCTCGTGGATCAGCAGGCGCATCACCGTCGACTTGCCCGAGCCGGTCTGGCCGACGAGGAAGACGAACTCGCCGCGGCCGATGCCGAAGGTCGCCCGGTCGAGGCCGATGTCCCCTCCGGCGTAGACCTTGGAGACGCTCTCGAACTCGATGACCGGCTTGGCCGGCCGAGGGGCCGGCCCGCGCGGCGCAGCCGGCTTAGGCGCGCCCGGCTTGGGCGTGCGACGGAAGCGGTGCTTTGGCTCGGAGGCGGCCATGCGGAGGCGCAGGGTAGCGAAGGGTTGGCCAGCGTTCGGGGGCTGCAAGGGTTGGTGCAGGCGGCCGGCGGAGCCCTTGATCGCCCGGCCTCCACGGCGCCGCATCAGACCAGCGGCCGCGGGGAGCTTGGACCTCAGCGAGCCTGCGACAGCTCGACGAGGTTCCCGTCGGGATCGCGAACGTAGAGCGACGTCAGCGCTGAGGTCCGGCGACGGGCATCTCTCATCCGCTGGTGTGACTCGTCCAGGCCCGGCCGTCCCAGTATGGGAGGCCGCCCCATCGCCGTTTCGTGCGGTCCAGTGGCGGTGAGGGCCTAGGCCGCGAAGACGAAGATCAGCAACCAGGCGATTGGCCAGGCAGTGGCCACCCCCATCGCCAGCTTGCGGGCCCTCGGCATCCCCGGCTGCATCAACCCTCGGTTGGGCACGTCCGCCACCGTAGCCGCGTCTGGACCGCGACTCTGTGGCCGCTACCGTAGGAGCGTGGCTTCGATCACCACCACCACGCTCGGCAACGGGCTCCCCGTCCACCGCGTCCAGCTTCCGGGCACGCGGGCGGTCACCGTGCTGGTGGCGTTCGACGCCGGCGCGCGCACCGAGCGCCCGGAGGAGAACGGGATGGCCCACTTCCTCGAGCACCTGGTGTTCAAGGGCGGCGAGAAGTATTCGAGCTACCGCGACGTCAACGAGACCGCGGAGCGGCTGGGAGCCCAGCTGAACGCCTACACCTCCCACGACCTCGTCGCCTTCCACATCACGGCCCGCGCCGAGGCGGCCATGGAGGCCATCGACCTCCTGAGCGACTTCGTCGGGCGCCCCCACCTCGATGCCGCCGAGCTCGAGCGCGAGCGCGGCGTGGTCATCCAGGAGATCGCCCGCGCGCACGACCAGCCGGCCACGGTGGCCGAGCACCTCATCGACGCCGCCGCCTTCGGCGACCACCCGCTCGGCCGCCCGGTGCTGGGGCCGGAGGAGCACCTGCGCACGTTCCCCCGCGAGGCGATCGTCGCCTTCCGCTCGCGGCGCTGGGCCGGCGCGCGGGGCGGCGCCTTCGTCGTGGGCAACCTCGATTCGGTCCCCGCCAACGGAGCGGTCGCCGAGCTGTTCGAGCGCGTCCCCACGCTCGAGGCTCCCGATGCCTACGAGCCTGCCCCCGCGCTGGCGCCGCGGACGCTGGTGGAGCAGCGCGACTCCAACCAGTCCCACCTGCGCCTCTCCTACCGCCCGGCGATCGACGTCTCCGAACGCCGCCAGCGCGCCGCCCTGAGCATCTACACCACCCTGCTCGGCGGCTCGATGGGCTCGCGGCTGTTCGACGAGATCCGCGAGCAGCGGGGGCTCGCCTATTCGGTCTACTCGATCGACCACGCATTCGCCGACGTCCCGCTCCTCCAGCTGTCGGCCGGCCTGGACTCCGGCAAGTGCGTCGAGGCCTTCACGCGCATGGGCGAGATCGTCGACGAGCTGCGCCGCGACGGCCCGCGCGAGGAGGAGGTCGAGCGAGCCCGGGCCTACGCCGCCGGCCGGGTGGTGCTGGCCTTCGAGAACACGGGCGCGGTGGCCCGCTACGCCGCTTCCCAGAAGGTGGTCCGCGAGGAGGACATCGATCCCGAGACGGCGATCGCCGCCCTCGACGCGGTGACCTTCGAGGAAGTGGCGGCGGTGGCCGCCGACGTCAGCCGCGAACGAGCGGTGGCCTGCGTGGGGCCGCACGAGGCGGAAGAGTTCCGGGGCTGAGAGTGTCTGCATCTTTCGATGGCGCCGTGACCCTGTGGCATCGACGTCGTCTCACCAGCAGAGCGCTTGGGCTCGCGCCGGCGCGAACCGATAGGAGCTTGAAGGCATGACCCCGATGGTCTCGAGCACGCTGCTGCGCACGCAGTCGGATGCCCGGCTGCTTGGCCTTGCCCGCCAGGGCCAGGAGCGCGCGTTCGAGGCGATCGTCGAGCGCTACCGCAAGCCGCTCATCCGCTTCTGCCGGCGCTTCCTGCCCGAGCCGCGAGCCGAGGACGCCGTCCAGCAGACCTTCCTCAACGCCTGGTCGTCGCTGCGCCGGGGAACGGAAGTCGCCGACGTCCGTCCCTGGCTCTACCGCATTGCCCGCAACGCGGCGCTCGACTCGGTCCAGAGGGCGGGCTATGACTACGCCGAGCTGACCGAGGCGCTGGAGCTGAGCCCCGCGCCCGAAGGCGAGCTCGAGCGCCGCTGGGTCATGCGGGAGACGCTGAGCGGCGTCGCCGCACTGCCCGCGAACCAGCGCGAGGCGCTGCTGCGCACCGCGGTCGAGGGCCACAGTCGCGCCGAGATCGCGCGCGACCTCCAGATCAGCGAGGGCGCCGTGCGCCAGCTCGTCCACCGCGCGCGCCTGACGCTGCGAGCCACCGCCAGCGCGGTCACGCCGATGCCGGTCGTGAGCTGGGCAGCCTCGCTCGGCAGCCCCGATGCCCCGCTGAGCGCGCGGATCGCCGAGCTGGCGGCGGGAGGCGGGGCGGCCGGTGGTGCGGGTCTGCTGGTGAAGACTGGGACGGTGGTGGTCGCCGCCGGAGCGCTGGCCGTGGGAACCGGCTCGCAGATCGAGCGCTCCTCTCCCCCGGCCAAGGCCGCCGTTGCCCCCGGCGCCGCCCCGGCCACTCCTGAGCGTGCCCGCTCCACCGCTGCGGTTCGGGCTCGCTCTCACGCTGCTTCCCGCCGCGGGGCCGCTGTGACCGGGCGCGCCCGCGAGCACGGCTTCGTCGGCCGGCCCGACGAGTCGGTGCTCGGCCGGCCGGCGCCCACGACGATCGGGCAGCGCCACGCCCCCTCGATCGTGATCACCCCCTCACATACCGTCGGGGGCCGCGCCGACGGCGAGGGGTCGGGAACCCCGGGCTCGGGCGACGTTTCGGACGGCGGCGGCTCCCGGTCGGGCGACTCGGGCCCCAGCGGGTCGGGGTCGAGCGGCTCGGGATCGAGCGGCCCGGGCTCCGGGGACGGCGGCGACCACAGCGGCTCGGGCAGCGGGGACTCCGGCTCCGACGGCGGCCAGAGCGGGTCGGGGAGCGGCGACAGCGGCTCCGGTGACAGCGGCTCTGGTGACGGCGGCCACAGCGGCTCGGGCGGCGGCGATGCGAGCGCCGACCTCGACAAGAGCCGCAGTGGCTCCGGTGACAGCGGCGGCTCCGGGGGGCAGGGAAGCCGCGACTCGGGCTGAGCGCCCGGTGGCGCGGCCCTCCCGAACCCCCGGCGTCGCCGGCGCGCGAGGCTCGTCGGTCGCCCGGCACGGGCCCGCCCGTTGGCGCCCCAGCTGCCCGATGAGCCGCCCCCTCTACGTCCGTCAGCCTTTCCGCGACATGAGCGCGAGGGCTCGCGCCGGTGCCCTTCTCACCGGGCGCCACCTTCCCGCCCGGGCCAGCCCTAGGAGATGGCGACCATCCGCTCGATCGGGACACGAGCGCGCTGCGCCACCTCAGGCGCCACCCTCACCTCGTGGACCCCGTCTCGCAGGGAGTCGCGCAGCTTCGTCAGCGTGATCATCTTCATGTAGCGGCAGGCCGCCCGCTCGTTGGCGGCGACGAAGTCGACGTCGGGAGCGGCCTGGCGCAGCGGGTGCAGCATCCCGGTCTCGGTGGCGACGATCGCCGTTCGCCCCGGGGCGGCGTGCTCGGCGTAGTCGAGCATCCCCCCGGTGGACAGCATGTGGACGCCTTGGGCCTCGACGTCGCCCGCCGCGACGTACTCCATCACGCTGGTCGAGCAGCCGCACTCGGGGTGGATGAGGAAGTCGGCTCCGGGATGGCGCTCGCGCACCGCGGCGATGTCGTCGGGGCGGATGCCCGCGTGCACGTGGCACTCGCCCGACCAGACGTGCATCCGCCGGCCGGTGCGCCGCTCGACGTAGGCCCCCAGGAACATGTCGGGACCGAAGAGGATCTCGGTGTCGGGCCCGTGCTCGCGGTAGATGTGCTCGACCACTGCCACCGCGTTGGAGGAGGTGACGCAGTAGTCGGTCAGCGCCTTGACAGCGGCCGAGGTGTTGACTTTCATGAAGACGAGTGCGCCCGGGTGCGGGGCCTTCCACGCCGCCAGCTCCTCGGGTGTGATCGAGTCGGACAACTAGCAGCCGGCGTCGAGGTCGGGGATGAGCACGGTCTTGTCGGTCTAG
>JBBPZM010000044.1:0-31762 GCA_038199035.1 Solirubrobacterales bacterium
GGCGGCCGGGGCAGCTCTGGCCGCGCTGGCGCTCGGGGCGGCGGCGAGGCCCCCGGCGCGCGCGGCCGCGACCGCGGGGGCGGCGTACGGGGGAGGGGCGCTGACGCCCGCCGCTCCGCTCGTCGACCTGCGCGTGAGCCCGGCGCCGACGCGGATCAGCTTCGAGGGGGAGGCCATCGCGCGCTGCGCTCGTGGCGCGCCGGTGGACGAGCGCCTGACGGTGGGCGCCCCGCTGGCGGCGAGCGGGTCGTTTCGCGGCCTGGCCACTCGGACCTACCGCCTCAGCGCCACCGAGACGCGGACCGTCCGCCTGATCGTCGCCGGGCGCGTGATCGACGCCCAGCGGGCGAGCGGCGTCATGCGGATTGCGGTCTCGATCCGACGCCCGCGGCAGGCTGCCGTGCGCTGCGACAGCCAGGTCCAGCGCTGGCAGAGCCGGGCCCCGGGCGCGATCGACCCGGCGCCCGGCCCCCCGCTGGCCGGCGCCGGCTACTACGGGCGCACCCTCCAGCGTCTGCACTACCTGCCCTTCCCCTTCGCCCTGCGCGTCTCGACGGACGGCACGCGCGTCGACACGGCGCTGTTCCGGGTCTATCGCCGCTGCCGTGGCGTGGCCTCCGACGAGGTGCCCAACGACATGCCCCCGGCCGGGATCCAGCCCGACGGCAGCTTCTCGGTGACCCAGCGCTACAGCCAGCGCTTCCCCGACTCGATCGAGTACTTCACCTTCGTCCTCTCGGGCCGGTTCTCGGCTGGGGGCGTGGGCGGGACGCTGAGAGCCACGTCGTTCGCGCGCGATCCACGCACCCGGCGGGTCATCGGGCACTGCGACAGCGGCTCGGTGGCCTGGAGGGCCATCCTTTAGGGCTGGGCGGGCGCCTCCCGAGGCCGGGCGGGTCCAGGGGGGCGCGTCCGGGGGCGGGGGTTAGGGGCGGGGCGCGTCCGGGGGCGGGCCTACCGTCGTGGGGTGTCCCGGATCGCCAAGGTCGAGCCGCTCACCACCGCCCGCTCCCTGCGGGGCCCCTTCGACTACCGGCTGGTCGAGCGCTTCGCGGGGGTGGGCGTCGGATCGCTGCTCGCCGTGCCGTTCGGGCGGCGGCGGATCGTCGGCGTGGTCGTCGACGTGGCGGGCGAGTCGGCGGTCGCGCCCGAGCGGCTGCTCGAGCCACTGGAGGCGCTTGAGCTGTCGATTCCCGGGGAGCTGGTGCGCCTCGGGCGGTGGATGGCCGACGAATACTGCTCGACCCCGGCCCGCGCCCTGTCCCTGGTCCTGCCCCCCGGGGCCTCCGGCGGCGGACAGCGCCTGCGCGAGCGCACGGCCCTGGTGGCGGCCCTGACCGACGCCGGGAGGGCCGCGGCGCAGGCGGCGAGCGATCTCGGGGAACGTCAGCGCGCGGCCCTGGGTGCGCTGGTGGCGGGTGGGGGAGAGGTCGCCGTGGCGCAGCTCCCCGGGGGACACGCCACTGCGCGGCGCCTCGAGGCCCGGGGCCTCGTCTCGCTCGACCGCCGGGTGCAGGGCCGCCGCCCGCGGCTGGTCGGAGTGGGCGCCGCGCCGGCGTGCGCTCCTCGGCTCACCGCCGAGCAGGCTCGGGCGCTGGCGGCGCTGACCACCGCCCTGGCCGCTGAGGGCTCCGAGGCCTTCCTCCTGCACGGAGTGACCGGCTCGGGCAAGACCGAGGTCTACCTGGGGGCGGCGGCCCGCGCCCTGGAGAGCGGGCGTGGAGCGATCGTCCTCGTCCCCGAGATCGCGCTCACGCCGCAGCTGGTGGCCCGCTTCCACGCGCGCTTCGGGCCGACGGTGGCGGTCCTGCACTCGCGGCTGTCGGCGGGCGAGCGCCTCGACGAGTGGCTGCGCCTGCGCCGCGGAGAGGCGAGGATCTGTGTCGGCCCGCGCTCTGCGGTGTTCGCGCCGGTGATCGACCTGGGGCTAGTCGTCGTCGACGAGGAGCACGACGCCTCCTACAAGCACGAGGGAGATCCCCGTTACGACGCTCGCCACGTCGCAGCCCGGCGGGCGCGCGAAGCCGGCGCGGTGCTGGTCTGCGGGTCGGCCACCCCGCGACCGGAGAGCTCTCACGCGCTGCCGCGGCTGCGCCTTCCCCACCGGATCGACGCGCGCCGCCTTCCCGCCGTCGAGGTGGTCGACATGCGCGACGCCGACTTCGCGCTGCACCCCCGCACCCGCGCCGCCCTGGACGACACGCGCCGGGCGGGCGGCAAGGCCATCGTGATGCTCAACCGCCGGGGCTGGTCGAACTTCGTGTCGTGCCGCGGATGCGGGCGCACGTGGGGGTGCTCGCAATGCGACGTGGCGCTGATCCTCCACCGCGCGCAGGGGACCTTGGCCTGCCATCACTGCGGGCACCGCGAGCCGGTGCCGCGCCGCTGCGACGGCTGCGGCTCGCTCTCGGTCGCGCGTCACGGGGCGGGGACGGAGCGCATCGAGCGCGAGCTGGCCGACGCGCTGGGGGGTCCGGGGTTTCCGGTCTTCCGCCTCGACGCCGACGCCGCGGCCGGCGCGGGCGGCGCGGCCGAGGTGCTGGCCGGCTTCGAGGCCGCGCCGGCGGGCGTCCTGGTGGGGACCCAGATGGTGGCCAAGGGCCACGACTTCCCCGAGGTGACCCTCGGCGTGGTTCTCGACGCCGACTCGACCCTGCGCTTCCCAGACTTCCGCGCCGAGGAGCGCACGTTCGCCCTCATCGCCCAGCTCGCAGGGCGGGCCGGGCGCGGGCCGCGCGGCGGGCGCGTGCTGGTGCAGACCCTGGCGCCGGACGCGCCCTCGATCGCCGCCGCCGCGCGCCACGACTCCGAGGGGTTCCTGCGGGCCGAGCTCGAGCGCCGGGCGGTCCTGCGCTATCCGCCCTTCGCCCACCTCATCCGCGTGGTCTGCTCCTCGGCGGCCCCGGGCGCGGCGGGCGAGGCGGCGGCGGCGGTGCGGGAGGGCATCAGCGCACCCGACGCGTCGGTGCTCGGCCCGGCGCCGCTCTTCCGCCTACGGGGCCGCGAGCGTGCGCAGGGAGTGGTCAAGGCGGCGCGGCGGGCGTGCGCGGTCGAGTCGGTGCGCGCGGCGGTCGAGACGGCGGCGGGACAGCGCGCCCACCGGCACGCCGCGTTCAGCGTCGACGTCGACCCGCAGTAGGGGCGGAGCGTTGCCGGACGGGCGTGTCGGGACCGCCTGAGGCGGGGCGGCTCGCGGCTAGACTCGATCGTGATGGCCCAGACGACCGAGCCCTTGGCCGAGGAACAGCGGCGCTCCGCCGACGAGGGGTCGTCGGGGCGCCAGGACGATCGGCCGTCCAGCGAGGAGGAAGCGCCCGCCGCCGATGACCCCGCCACCGACGACGACGGGGCGTCGCGTCTCCAGAACGATCGGCTGTCCGGCCGCGGAGCCGAAGCGGGTGCCGATGACGACGAGGCGCGCGAGCCCGAGCTGGAGATGGACCCCGAGCTCGCCGCACGCCGGGCGGCGGCGCTGGCCCACGTACGGAAGTTCGGCGACCCCGTGCTCAAGGCCCAGGCGCTTCCTGTCGAGCGCTTCGACGCCGAGCTGGCGGACGAGGCGGGGCGCATGGCCGCGATCATGCGCGATTCGCTCGGGGTCGGCCTGGCGGCCACCCAGGTCGGCGTCATGCACCGCCTGCTCGTCTACCGCGTCGGCGAGGACGCGCCGCTCGCGGTCCTGGCCAATCCCCGCGTGGAGTGGCGCAGCCGTGACGCCGAGATCATGGAGGAGGGATGCCTGAGCTTGCCCGGCGTGCACGTCGAGGTCGAGCGGCCGGTGCACGTCCGCGTTCGGGCCCAGGACGAGCGCGGCGACCAGCTCAGCGTCGAGGCCTCGGGACTGGAGGCGCGCGTGATCCAGCACGAGATCGACCACCTCGACGGCATCCTCATCCTCGACCGGACCCCGCGCGACCAGCGCAAGGCGGCCATGCGAGCGCTGCGGGAACGGGCCGAGGCGGCGGCGTCGACCTGAGCCGCGAAACGCGGTGCCGCGCGTGGCCTGCGGTGAGGGGGTAGGAGTGCGGGCTCTCGTGTGCCGTGAGGCGGTGAGTGGCGCGGGAGCGGAGGCGCCCGTGTACTGCGAAGCCGCGAGCCGCTCGTAGCCCCGTGCGCACCGTCTTCCTCGGCACGTCCGCCTTCGCCGGCTCGGTGCTCGAGCGCCTTGCCGCCAGCGATCACCGCCCCGCCCTGGTGGTCACGCGGCCCGATCGCCCACGCGGTCGCGGACGGCGACTGAGCCCCCCGCCGGTCGCTGAGACGGCCCGCGACCTGGGCCTCGAGGTCTTCCAGCCGCAGGACGTCAACGATGCCGAGTCCGCCGGGCGCATCGCGGCCGCTCGGCCCGAGGCGGTGTGCGTCTGCGCCTTCGGGGCGCTGATCCGCAAGCCCCTCCTGTCCGACCACGAGATGCTCAACGTCCACCCGTCGCTACTTCCCCGGTGGCGCGGCGCCGCCCCGATCGAGCGGGCGATCATGGCCGGAGACCCGAGCACGGGGGTGTCGATCATGCGTGTCACCGCCGGGCTCGACAGCGGCCCGGTCTGCCTGCACGCCCGTGAGCCGATCCGCGATGACGACACCTACGGCTCGCTCGCCGGTCGCCTCCAGGACCTGGGGGGCGCCCTGCTGGTCCGCGCGCTCGACGAGCGGCCGCCGTTTCAGGAGCAGGACGACACGGCGGCGAGCTATGCCGACAAGATCGACTCACAGGACCGCCTGCTGGATTCGGACCTGCCCGCGCTCGCCCTCGAGCGGACGGTGCGAGCGCTCCATCCCCACATCGGCGCTCGCCTCGCGCTTCCCGACGGGTCATTCCTCGGTGTCCATGCCGCGGCCCTCGCCCAAGAGGCGCTGGCGCCAGGCCGCCTCCGAGAGGCCGACGGGCGGCTGCTGCTCGGATGCCGGGAGGGATCGCTCGAGCTCCTCGTCGTCCAGCCGCCCGGTTCCCGGCCGATGGAGGCCGCGGCGTACGCGCGCGGCCACGCGCTCCCCTGAACCGGCGGGCGCCCGGGGCGGCCACGTGCCGCCGTGAGGCGTCGGGCGCGGCCACGCTTCTGCCCTGAGTCGGCAAGCGCCGCGGAGTCCCACAGTGCCCTGAGTGGTCGCGGCGCGGCGTCTGCCGGCCCGAGTTCAATCGGCGCCGTCCGCACTTTCGCTTCAAACCGCGACGGTCACGTAAGGGGAGGGGTCCTAGGGTCTTTCTCCGCGTGCTGATAGCGGGGGCTATCAATAGTGATAGCCGGGGCTATCAGCTCCACGGAAAGGACCCCTCAACCCCACCCTCTCGGTCTCGACCCCTGGGCCCGTCTCGACCGTTCGACGCTTTGACCCTCTCTCGACCCTCTCGACCGTCTCGACTCCTCTCGACCGTCTCGACTCTGCACCTCTCAACCTCTCGACCTCTCAATCTCCTTCGATTCCCGCCTCCTCGCTCTTCGCCTCTGAATCCGACGCTGACTTTTCCCGTGTCCGATCGATCCTCCGAGTTTGGCTTCCCGGTCCGCGAGCTGTGGTCGGGCGAGCCGCTGCCCGACCTGGCTCGCATTCCGGAGGACCGTTGGAAGGAGGTGCTCCGTCCGCTGAGCCAGGCGACGCGCCGCGCGGCGGTCAACACCGTTCGCACCCCGCAGGACGCGGGCAAGGCCCTGACGCTGGTCGGCGCGCTGATGCTCGAGGACGCACGGAGCCCCGCGCCGCTCACGGATGCGCTGAGCGAGCCGCCTCGACTGCCGGCTCCGGCGGCTCGGCCGGTCAGCTCCCTCCAGGGCAGGCAGGTCAACGTGCGGCTGCGGCGCTCGGACTTCGCGGCGCTCCGCCGGGCGGCGGAGGTCGTCGACATGGCTCCCACCCAGCTCGCAAGGGTCTTCATCATCAACGGGAGCCGCCGCCTGCTCTACGAGCGCCGCCGCCAGCGAGAGGCGGAGCGGTGACGCGCGCGCCGTCTCGGACCTCGGCGCCCGAGCGGACCGGGCCGCAAGGGCGCGCCTCCAGCAAGGCGGTCTCGCCCGCGCGCCGCTGCGCGTTCGCCGTCCTGCGCCGGACGTTCGACGAGGGCGCGTACGCCGATCGCGCGTTGCGCGCTGAGGTCGAGCGGCTGGGCCTCGACGGCCGCGATCTCGCCCTGGCCACCCGGCTGGCCTTCGGCACGGTCCAGCTCAGGGGCACCCTCGACCACCTGATCGAGGCCTTCGCCGGGCGGCCGGTCGCTGCGCTGGACCCCGGCACCCGCGCCGCGCTGCGCCTCGGCCTCTTCCAGCTCTGCTTCCTCGACGCCGTCCCCGACCACGCCGCGGTCGACGAGTCGGTCGAGCTGGCCAAGGCCGATGGCGGGGGAGGTGGCCATCGGCTGGTCAACGCGGTCATGCGCCGGGCGCAACGGGAGGCGCGCGATCGCCTCGACCGCCTCGATGACCGCACCCCCGAACGCGCGGCGCTGCGCCACTCCCACCCCGAGTGGCTGGCCGGGCTGTGGTGGGAGGAGCTGGGGCCGACGGCGGCGCGCGCCCTGATGGCCGCCGACAACCAGCCGGCCGAGGCGGCGCTGCGGGCCAACCTCCTGGTCATGTCCGCACCCGACCTCGCCCGCCGGCTCTCGGAGCTCGCCGTCGCCACCCATCCCGCACCGCAGCTGCCCGAAGGGCTCGTGCTGGAGACGCCGTTCGACGCCCATGGCTCGGGCCTCTGGCGCGACGGCGCGCTCACGCCGCAGTCGCGCGCGTCGATGCTCGTCTCGCGCGTGGTCGATCCCCAGCCGGGCGAGCGCGTGCTCGACCTGTGCGCCGCCCCCGGCGCCAAGGCCAGCCACTTGGCCGCGCTGATGAGGGACGACGGCGTGGTCGTGGCGGTGGAGCGCCGCCCCGCCCGGGCGCGCGCCCTGGCCGCCAACTGCGCACGACTTCGCGCGCACTGCATAGGGGTACGGGTCGCCGACGCGCGCGAGGACCACGGCGGTGGCTTCGACCGCGTCCTGGTCGACCCGCCCTGCTCGGGGCTGGGAACGCTGCGCGGCCGCCCGGACCTGCGCTGGCGCGCCTCGCGGGATGCGATCGCGCAGCTGGCCGAGCTCCAGCGCGAGATCCTCGCCGCCGCGGTCGGGCAGCTGCGCCCGGGCGGGGTGCTGGTCTACTCGACCTGCACGATCTCGGCGGCCGAGAACGAGCGTCAGGTTCAGGGCCTGCTGGCGGCCCACCGCGCGCTCGAGCCCGACGACCTCGGGTCCGACTACCCGCTCTGGAAACATCCGGGGGTGGCCGACCACCTCCTGCTCATGCCCCATCGCCACCAGACCGACGGCTTCTTCATCGCCCGCATGCGCAAGACGGGGTCGGGATGAGCGAGGCCGAGATCGAGGTGGGGGCGGCCTGCCCGGCCTGCGGCGAGCCGTGGCTGCGCCCCACCAACCTGGCCGGCCGCTACCGCTGCGTGTACTGCCTGCACCGCTTCGAGCTGGTCTCGCTCTGTCCGGACTGCGGCGAGCACTCGACGATCGTGCGCATGTCGAGCACAGCGGTGCTGAAGTGCAACCACTGCGGCGGCAGCATGCTGACGCCGATCTGAGCATGGCCCAGCCGCGCCAGCTGCCGCGCGACGTCCGCATCGCGCCCTCGATCCTCTCCGCGGACCTCTCGCGGCTGGGCGACCAGGTCGGGGCGGTGATGGACGCGGGCGCTCGGGTCATCCACGTGGACGTGATGGACGGGCACTTCGTGCCGCCGATCACCCTCGGCCCGCTCATCGTCAGCGCCCTGGCCGACCAGGTGCACGCCGCCGACGGGCTGCTCGACGTGCACCTGATGATCGAGCGCCCCGAGCGCCACGTCGCCGAGTTCGCCCGCGCCGGCGCGGACAGCATCACCGTCCACGCCGAGGCCACGCCCCACCTCCACTACGCCGTCGGCGCCGTCCACGACGCCGGCTGCCGGGCGGGGGTGGCGATCTGCCCGGCCACTCCGGTGGAGGCGCTCGGCGAGATCGCCCAGACGATCGACCTGGCCCTGTGCATGTCGGTGAACCCCGGGTGGGGCGGCCAGGCGTTCATCTCCTCCTCGCTGCACAAGCTCCAGCGCGTGCGCACGCTCATGCCCGACGACGTCGTGGTCGAGGTGGACGGAGGAATCGATCCCGACACGTCCTCGCCGGTCGTCGAGGCGGGTGCCAGCCTGCTGGTCGCGGGCTCGGCGGTCTTCGGGTCCGATGACCCGGTGCGCGCCTACCGGGACCTGGCCGCGGCGGCGCAGGGCGCCTGACCGGCGCCCCCAGCCTCAGCCCGCCGCCCGCCCGCGGCGACCGTGCCCGCGCACGACGACCAGCAGCAGCGCGCACAGCACCGCCGTAGCGCCGCAGTAGCCGACCTCCACCCGCAGCACCTGGTCACTCACCGGCGCGGCCAGCAGCCAGGCCACGAAGATCGCTCCGGTGGCCAGCCACGCGGCGCCGGCCGGGGCGGCCAGGTCTCGCGCCAGGGCGGCCTGATTGAGGGTTCCCGCGAACAGGTGCATGCCCATGCCAAGGCCCATGAGGGCGAGCCCGATGCGCGCGTAGGCGAACCCGCCGCCGAACAGCGCCGTCATGACCGCCGGCCCGACGGCCGCGAGCGCGAGCGCCACCGCGGCGGCGAAGGCGGCGATGGCCAGCCCCGTCACGCGCACGGCGTGGTGGAAGGCCGCGCGGCCCTCGGTCGTCTCCAGCCCCGCGAGGTGGGGCAGCAGCGAGAGCTGCACGGCCTGGAAGAGCTGGAGCGGCGCGCGCGCGATCAGCAGGACGTTGAACGTGAAGCCGGCCAGCGCGGCGTTCGCGGCCGAGGCGTTGACCGTGAGGACCGGGACGTTGAGCAGGGTCTGCTCGGCCAGCATGATGGCCAGCACGGAGACCGCGAAGCCGGCCCCTCGGGAGAGGGAGAGGTCGGTCAGCGCCTCCTCGGCGCCCTCGGCCCCCGGCCCCTCCAGGGCCGCGTCGGCCGCCGGGGCCAGCGCGGCGGCGCGATCCTCGCCCAGCGTGGCCACCCGCCGCCCGAAGGCCACCGGGACGACGAGCAGGGAGATCGCGGGCGCGGCGGCGATCCCCACCGCCACCGTGGTCTCGCCGCCCGCCCCGAGCACCACGGCCAGCGGGAAGCACACGCGGGCGAAGGCGTCGACCATGACCAGCGCGCCGAAGACCGGGAAGCGCTGGTGGCCGGCCAGCCAGCCGCGGGCGAAGTAGGCCGCTCCGTAGGTCGTCACCCCGACGAGCAGGGCCCAGTAGAGGGCGGCCGACCCATTGAACAGCCGGTCGCGGATCGGCTCGTGCAGCGCGAGCGCGACCACCACGAAGAGGACGCCGAAGCCCACCTGGATCCCCGCGGGCACCCGCAGCGAGTGGCCGTGCTCGACCCCGCTGGCCCGCCGGGCGGCGATCGTGCGCGACAGCAGCTGCTCGACCGGCCGGTAGATCGTCGAGATGACGATGAACATCACCGACCACAGGACCACGATCCGCGTGTACTGCGAGGCGGGGAGCCCGTGGCTGGCCAGCGAGAAGAAGGCGAACGTCGCCAGGCCGGCCGCGGCCAGCCCGGCGGAGAGGATGGCGGTCGCTCGCCCGTAGGCGGCGGTGTCAGATGCAACCGGCCGTTCGCGCTCGGTGGCCGAGGACATGGCGACGTATCCTCCCGGATGCCCGTGGCCACCCGGACCGACACCGACGCCTCGCACCTGGCTCGGGCGATCGAGCTGGCCCAGCGGGGCAGCGGAAGGGTCAGCCCCAATCCCCTCGTGGGCGCCGTGGTGGTCCGCGACGGGGAGGTCCTGGGCGAGGGCTTCCACACCGCCTTCGGCGCCGCCCACGCCGAGCGCGAGGCGATCGCGGCCGCGCGCGGGGCCGACCTGCGGGGAGCGACGCTCTACGTGTCGCTGGAGCCCTGCTGCCACCACGGCAGGACCCCGCCATGCACCGAGGCGATCGTCGAGGCCGGCATCGGGCGCGTGGTCGTGGGCTCCGACGACCCGACCGAGAAGGCCTGCGGGCGGGGGCTGGGCATCCTGCGCGACGAGGGGATCGAGGTCGAGGTCGCGAGCGGGGACCTCGCGACCCGCGCCCGGCTGCTCAACCAGCCGTTTCGCAAGCACGCGCGCACCGGTCGCCCGCACGTGGTCTTCAAGTCCGCGATGACCCTCGACGGCAAGGTCGCGACCGAGGGCGGCGACTCCAAGTGGATCTCGGGGCCGCGCAGCCGCGAGCTGTCGCACCGTTGGCGCGCCGAGCACGACGCCGTCGCCGTCGGCATCGGCACCGCGCTGGCCGACGATCCCCAGCTGACCGCCCGCGTGGAGGGGGTCGAGCGTCAGCCTCGTCGGGTGGTCTTCGACTCGATGGCGCGCCTCCCGCTCAGCTCCCAGCTGGTCCGCGAGGCCGCGGCCATCCCGCTCACCGTGGTCGTCTCGCGCGCCGCCCGGCGCGTGGACACCGAGGCGCTGGAGACCGCGGGGGCGGAGGTCCTGATCGCCACCGGTGGCAACGAGCCCGCCCGCATCTCCTCCGGGCTCGGGCAGCTCGGGGCGGCCGGGGTGACCTCGATCCTGCTCGAGGGCGGCCCGCACGTCGCGGGGGCGTTCCTGGACGCCGGCGAGATCGACGAGGTGCGCCTCTTCCTGGCCCCGCTGCTCCTGGGTGGACGCACCGACCGCATGCCGGTCGAGGGCGAGGGCGCGGAGGCCATCTCGGAGGCGCTGCACGCCCTGAGCCTCGACTGCCAGAAGGTGGGCGACGACCTGCTGGTCACCGCGCGACTGCGCGACTGGTGAGGAGTGGGAGAATGCCCGCTCGTCATGTTCACCGGGCTGGTGCAGGAGCTGGGGACCGTCACCGCCGTGCGGCGCACGGCTGACGGCGCCCGCCTGACCATCGCCGGCGGGCTGGCCCGCGAGCTGGCCGAGGGCGACTCGGTGGCGGTCAACGGGGTCTGCCTGACCGCGACCGACGTCGACGGCGAGCGCTTCGCGGCCGACGTCATGGCCGAGACCCTGCGGCGCTCGTCGCTGCGCGCGGCCGGAGAGGGGGCGCGGGTCAACCTCGAGCTGCCGCTGCGGGCCGCTGACCGCCTCGGCGGCCACGTGGTGCAGGGGCACGTCGACGGCACCGGGACGGTGCGCGCGGTGCGCGACGACGGCTTCGCCCGGGTGGTGGAGATCGCCGCTCCGTTCGAGCTCCTGCGCTACGCCGTGGCCAAGGGCTCGATCGCCGTCGACGGCATCTCGCTCACCGTCGCGGCGGTGGACGACGACGCCGTCACCGTCTCGCTCATCCCCGAGACGCTGCGGCGCACCAACCTAGGCGCGGTGGCGCCCGGGGACGTGGTCAACCTGGAGGTGGACGTGCTGGCCAAGTACGTGGAGCGGCTCCTGGGCGGGGGCTCCGGTTCGGCCGAGCCCGGGACGTCGAGGCACCAGGCACAGGAGGTCGCGCCATGAGCACACTGACCGACTTCGCCACCATCGAGGCCGCGCTCGAAGACATCCGCGCCGGCCGGATGGTCGTGGTCTGCGACGACGAGGACCGCGAGAACGAGGGCGACCTCGTCATGGCGGCCCAGTTCGCCACGCCGGAGGCGATCAACTTCATGGCCAAGGAGGCGCGGGGCCTGGTCTGCCTCGCCCTCACCCCGGAGCGCTGCGACGAGCTGGGGCTCGACCTCATGGCGGCCAAGAACGAGTCGGTGCTGGAGACCGCCTTCACCGTGACCATCGAGGCCCGCGAGGGCGTAACCACCGGCATCTCCGCCCAGGACCGCGCGCGCACGATCCAGGTGGCCATCGACCCCGGCAGCGGACCCGGCGACCTCGTCCAGCCCGGCCACGTGCTTCCGCTCAAGGCCAAGGATGGGGGGGTGCTCGAGCGCACCGGGCACACCGAGGCGGCGGTCGACCTGGCGCGGCTGGCCGGGCTGATCCCCGCGGGGGTGATCTGCGAGGTCATGAACGACGACGGCACGATGGCCCGCATCCCCGATCTCGTGCCCTACTGCGAGCGCCACGACCTCAAGCTCGTCACCGTGGCCGACCTCATCGCCTACCGGCGGCGCAACGACAAGCTCGTGGAGCGCATCGTCGAGACCCGCCTGCCCACCGGCTTCGGCGAGTTCCGCGCGGTGGGCTACCGCTCGCTGGTCGACGGCAAGCACCACGTGGCCATGGTCAAGGGCGAGGTCGCCGGCCGGCCGGACGTGCTGGTGCGCGTGCACTCGGAGTGCTTGACCGGCGACGTCTTCCACTCGCTGCGCTGCGACTGCGGCGAGCAGCTGGAGTCCGCGCTGGCCATGATCGAGCGCGAGGGGGAGGGCGTGCTCCTCTACCTCTCCCAGGAGGGAAGGGGGATCGGCCTGCTCAACAAGCTGCGCGCCTACCGCCTTCAGGAGGACGGGCTGGACACGGTGGAGGCCAACCTCAAGCTCGGCCTGCCCGCCGACCTGCGCGACTACGGGATCGGGGCGCAGATCCTCGTCGACCTGGGGCTGTCGAGCATCCGCATCCTCACCAACAACCCCAAGAAGATCATCGGCATGGAGGGCTACGGCCTGTCGGTCTCCGACCAGGTGCCGATCGAGTCGACGCCCAACCCCCACAACGAGGCCTACCTGCGGGCCAAGCGCGACCGCATGGGCCACACCCTGCACCACCAGGGGCTGGCGCTGGACGAGGAGCTCATCCACGCCGAGCAGGAGCAGGACCGCGGCGACGGCGACGGCCCGCCGGCCGGCCCCCGCTCGTGAGCGATCCCGGGCGGGCGCGCTACGCGATCGTCGTCGGGCGCTTCTACGAGGAGCTGGCCGATCGGCTGGTCGCCGGCGCGCGGGCCGAGCTGCTGGGCGCGGGGGCGCAGGAGGTGGAGGTCTTCGACGTGCCCGGGGCGTTCGAGCTGGCCCTGGCGGCGCAGTACACGGCGCTCTCCGGGCGCTTCGCCGGCGTCGTCTGCCTGGGGGCGGTGATCCGGGGGGAGACCGACCACTACGACTTCGTGTGCGCCGAGGCGGCGCGGGGGATCCAGCAGGTGCAGCTCGCCACCGGGGTGCCCTGCGGCTTCGGGCTCCTCACCGTCGACAGCATGGAGCAGGCGCTGGCCCGTGCGGGGGGCGCCAAGCGCGACCAGGGCCGCGACGCCGCCCGCGCGGTGGTCGCGATGGCCGGATTGCGGGAGCGCCTGGGCGGCTGACCCGGGGCCCGAGCCGCGGGACGGTGGCGGGCGCCACGCCGCCGCGTTCCCCACCGACGCCCCTCAGCCCGAGCCCTGCCCGGCCTGACGCTTGGCGAGGTCGAGCTCTTGGCGCACGGTGTCCTGCTGGTTGGGAATCTGGAGGCGTCGCTCGAGCACCGGGATGGCGTCGGCGGGGCGACCGGCCAGCCGCAGGGCGTGGCCTAGGTCGTAGAGCGCGTAGGCGCACGGGTCGACGACCGTGCTCGCCCCGCACTTGTCGACGGCCGCCTGGAGGTCGGGGATGGCATCGGCGGCCCGGCCGGCGCTCAGCTTCTGGTGACCCGCCGCTTGGAGCTGGGATGGGCTGCGCCCGTCCGCCGCCGCGACGGTCGCGCTGGTGCTCGAGGGAGGGGAGGTGGAAGCGGGGGAGGGGACCGGCGTCGTGGCGCTGGCGCCGCGAGGCTGCGTGGTCGTCGTTGGCCTGGTCGGCGTGGTCGCGCGCGGGCTGGCGGCCCGGTCGCCGGAGCCGCCACCGCCCCCGGCGAGCACGCCGGCCAGGACCGCGATCGCCGCCAGGGCCAGCGCGGCCAGCCCGAGCACCCAGCCCGCGGCCGCGCGCGCCGGCCGGGGCGTTGGCCTCTCCCGGCCGGGAGGCAGGACGGGCTCACGCCGCGGGCGGGGGGTGAGGGGTTCGGGCCGCGGCGCGCGCCGCCGCGGCAGCTCCCGCGTGACCTCGGTCGGCTCGGGGGGCGCGACCGCCGGGGCGGCTGCGGCTCCCAACGCCTGCTCGAGCCCGTCGACCATCTCGGTCGCCGTCGGCCAGCGCGCTTCGGGATCCTTGGCCAGCCCCCGCAGCAGCACGGGGTCGACCGCGTCGGTGAGCTCGCCGGATGCCCGGGCGCTCGGCGGCGGGGGCTTCTCCTCGACGTGCTGGCGGGCCTGCATGGCGAAGTTGCGCCCCTCGAACGGCCGCCGGCCGGCCAGCAGCTCGTAGGCCACCACGGCCAGGGCGTAGCGGTCGCTGGCTGCGCTGGCCGACTCGCCGGCCGCCTGCTCGGGGGAGAGGTAGGCGGCTGTCCCCATGACCTGGCCCGTGCTGGTCACGGTGGTGTCGAAGGCCACCCGGGCGATGCCGAAGTCCGTCACCGCCAGCCGGCGGCGCTCGTCGAGCAGGAGGTTGCCCGGCTTGACGTCGCGGTGGACGATCCCGCGCTCGTGGGCGGCGTCGAGCGCGGCGGCCGCCTCCGCCAGCCAGCGCAGCGCCTCGGCCGGCGCGGGGCGGACGCCTCCGCGCAGGATCTCGGCCACGCTGCCTCCGCTCATGTACTCCATGACGATGAACGGCTGGCCCCGGTGCTCGCCGACGTCGAAGATCGTCACGACGTTGGGGTGGCTCGAAAGGCTGGCCGCGGCGCGGGCCTCGCGCTCGAAGCGCCGCACCGCCTCGTCGTCGCCCAGGAAGCGGGAGGCCAGGAGCTTGATGGCCACGGTGCGGCCGAGCGTGCGATCCTCGGCCGCCCACACCGAGGCCATTCCCCCGCGCGCCACGTGCCCGCGCAGCTCGAAGCGCTCGGGCAGCTCGACGGTCCGGGCCGGGGGGCTCACCGCCCGTATACTGCCGCGTCCATGGCCAAGGTCTGTCATTCCTGCGGCAAGGGGCCGGCGTTCGGGCACAGCCGCAGCCACTCGATGGTCGCCACCAAGCGGCGCTTCGACCCCAACCTCCAGAAGGTTCGCATCGACGACGGCGGGACGCCCCGGCGCGTGCACGTCTGCACGCGCTGCCTCAAGGCCGGCAAGGTCACCAAGGCCGCCTGAGCGGTCCCTCGGTGGCCGAGCCCGACCTCGTCAGGTTTCGCAGCGCGGTCGAGGGCGCCCTGACCCAGCTCGAGGCGCGCCGCCAGGAGGTCAACGACCTCAACGTCTTCCCGGTGGCCGACGGCGACACCGGCGACAACATGGTCCTCACCCTGCGGGCGGTGCTGGCCGAGCTCGACCGGCTGTCGGGCGACGGCTCCCGCTCGGCTGACGAGGTGGGGCGCGAGGAGATCGTGGGCTCGGTGGCCCGCGCGGCGCTGCTCGGCGCCCGCGGCAACAGCGGCGTCATCCTCTCCCAGCTCATCCGCGGCGCGGCCGAGGAACTGGCCTCGCGCCGTGGCGAGCTGGTCGACCCGGTGCTGATCGGGGCGGCGATGGCCCGCGCCGCCGACCGCGCCTACGCCTCGGTGCGTGACCCCGCCGAGGGGACGATCCTCACCGTGATGCGCGAGATGGCCCACCGGGTGGCCAGCGAGCTGGCCCACATGCCCCGCGCCCGGCTCGACCCCACGGCCACTGCGCAGGAGCAGGATGCGGTCATCGCCGAGCTCCTCGAACGGGCGATCGACGCCGGACGCGAGTCGGTCGAGCGCGGCCCAGAGTTGCTGCCGGTGTTGCGCGAGGCCGGCGTGGTCGACGCCGGCGGCCACGCGGTCACCATCCTCTTCGCCGGCATCGTGGCCGCGCTGCGGGGCACCGACCCGCCCGTTCTGGAGCGCCATGCCCCCGCCCGGGTCACGCACCCCCAGCACGAGTCGTCGACCTATCGCTACTGCACCAACTTCGCGGTGACGGGGAGCGGGCTCGAGCCCGCTCCCTGGATCGAGCGCCTGGAGGAGCTGGGCGACTCGGTGCTTGTGGTCGGCGATCCGCGCACGCTCAAGGTTCACGTCCACACCGACGAGCCCGAGCTGGTAGCCGCCCTGTTCGAGGCCGCCGGTGAGGTCTCCCACCTCGACGTCGCCGACATGCATGAGCAGCAGCGCGAGCGCGGCGAGCGCCTGGCGGCGCGCAACGGCTCGGCCGCCCTGTGCGGCGGGCTGGCCGTGGTCTCCGGTCCCGGCATGGGCGCTCTGTTCGAGGGCGTGGGGATGGAGGCCCTGGACGGAGGCCCCACCATGAACCCGTCGACCTACGACCTGCTGGCAGGCATCCACATGGTCTCGGCCGAGCAGGTCGTCGTGCTGCCCAACAGCCCCAACGTGACGATGGCCGCCGAGCGCGCGGCCGATTTGTCCGACAAGGCGGTGAGCGTCGCCCCCTCGCGCTCCCAGCAGGCGGGCCTCGTCGCTGCCGTGGCCTTCGATCCCGGGCGCGACGCCGAGGCCAACGCCCGGGCGCTCGAGGAGGCGCTGGCCCACGTGCGCACCGGCGCGGTGGCTCCGGCTGCGCGCGACGACGGCCAGGGCCGCTTCCACGCCGGCGACGCGGTGGGCTTCGTCGACGACCAGGTCGTGGCCTGGGGAGAGCCCGAGCCCACGCTCGCCGCCGTCCTCGAGAGCCTGGGGGCGCAAGCCGAGCTGCTCACCTGCATCACCGGCGCCGACGCGCCCCTCGATGCCCAGCGCATACGCTCGCTCGCACCGACCGGCGTCGAGCTCGAGTGCTCGGAGGGCGGCCAGCCGAGCTGGTGGTGGCTGGTCAGCGCCGAGTAGGCGGGCGGGTTCAAGCCGCCGGTCAGCGCACCACCACTCGACGTCTGCGCTGCGGCTGAGATGAGCGACCGGCTGGCGGGCGATGATCTCCGGCAAGGCATGCCGCTGGCCCGCTCGCCCAACCGCCCACCGGTCCGCTTCGCGACCTCCGAGCCGCTGAGCCGGCACGAGCTTCTCGGCGCCGGCGTGCGCTACCCCCAGCCGTCGCGGCTGCGCGCCCCCCTGAAGGTGACGCCCGCCCGCGCCGCTCGAGGGGCCGCCGCGCTGGGCCTGCAAACCGTGGGCGACCTGCTCGAGCACCTGCCCTACCGCCACGAGGACCGCCGGGACGCCCGCGCGGTGGCCGACCTGCGGCCGGGGGAGGACGCCACCGTGGTGGTCGAGGTCCGCTCGGTCCGGCGCCGACCGCTGCGCCGACGCGGCCTGACCCTCGTCGAGGCCACGGTCAGCGATGCCACCGGCCCGATGAAGGCGCTCTGGTGGAACCAGCCGTGGGTGGCGGATCGCCTCGACGCGGGCACGCGGGTGATCCTCCACGGCCGCTCCAAGCGCCCGCAGGAGTTCCACGTCAGCGACTACGAGCTGGCCGGCGGGGCGAGCGCCGCCGCCGACCACCACTCGACCGGCCTGGTCCCGGTCTATCCGGCCAGCGAGCACATCGGCGCGCGCAAGCTGCGCGAGCTGGCGTGGGCGCTGCGCGGGGCCGAGCGCGACGTGCTCGACGCCCTGCCCGCCGGCCTGCGCAGCGCCGAGGGCCTTCCCGACCGTGCGGCCGCGCTGGCCGCCGTTCACTTCCCCGAGCGTGAGGACGACGATCGCGGCGGACGCCGGCGGCTGGACTTCGAGACGCTGCTCGTCCGCCAGCTCGCCCTGCTCATGCGCCGCGCGCGTCGAGCGCAGGAGCGGGCGGCCGTGCCTTTGGAGGCGCCGGGCGAACTCACCCGGCGATGGCTGGACCACGCCCTTCCGTTCACGCTCACCGGCGACCAGCGCCGCGCCATCGAGGCCATCGACGCCGACCTGACCCGGTCGGGCCCGATGCAGCGCCTGCTCATGGGCGAGGTGGGCTCGGGAAAGACGACCGTTGCCCTCTACGCCATGCTGCGCGCGGTCGAGTCCGGCCACCAGGCCGCCCTCATGGCCCCGACCGAGACCCTGGCCGAGCAGCACTTCTCGGCCCTCCAGGCGCTGATGCCCGGCGAGGCCGTGCCCATGGCCCTCCTCACCGGGGCGACGACAGCGACGCGGCGCTCCGACGTGCTGGGCAAGCTGGCCAGCGGCGAGCTCTCCCTCGTCGTGGGGACCCACGCTCTGATCGAGGAGCCGGTGGCCTTCTCGTCGCTGGCCGTCACCGTGGTCGACGAGCAGCACCGGTTCGGCGTGCGCCAGCGCCAGGCCCTCGACCGCAAGGGGCCATCCGCCGCCCGCGGCGGCGACGACGACGACGTCACCCTGACTCCCCACGTGCTGCACATGACGGCCACTCCGATCCCCCGCACCCTGGCCCTGACGCAGTACGGGGACCTCGACGTGACCACCCTTCAGGAGCTGCCCGCCGGGCGGCGCCCGATCGAGACCCACGTCGCCTCCACCGAGCGCGAACGCGAGCGCGCGTACCAGCGCATCCGCGAGGAGCTGGTGGCCGGGCGCCAGGCGTTCGTGATCTGCCCGCTGGTCTCGGAGTCGGACGCCCTCCAGGCCCGCGCCGCGACCGCTGAGTACGAGCGCCTGGCCGCCGGGGAGCTGCGCGACTTCTCGGTCGTGCTCCTGCACGGGCAGATGCGCTCGCGCGACAAGCAGGCCGCCATGGCCGCCTTCGCCACCGGCCAGGCCGACGTCCTGGTGGCCACCTCGGTTGTCGAGGTGGGGATCGACGTGCCCAACGCCACCGTCATGCTGGTCGAGGACGCTGACCGCTACGGCATCTCCCAGCTGCACCAGCTGCGGGGCCGGGTGGGTCGCGGAGCGCACGCATCGGTCTGCCTGCTCTTCGGGGCCAAGGAGTCGCCGCGCCTCCAGGCGCTGGCGGCCAGCGACGACGGCTTCGAGCTGGCCGAGGTCGACCTGCGCCTGCGCGGCGAGGGGGAGCTGGTCGGCACCCGCCAGTCGGGGGTGGCCGAGCTCGACCCCGACCTGCTCGAGCGCGCCCATCGCCGCGCCGGCGCGCTGCTGGAGGCCGACCCGGAGCTGTCGGCGCCCGAGCACGTGCTCCTGGCCGAAGCGCTGCGGGGCGCCTACGGAGTCGACGCGCTCGAGCCGCTGGCCGCGTGACCCTCAGGGTCGTCGCCGGGCGCTACGGCGGACGCCGCCTGGTCGCGCCCCGCGGCTCGGCCACCCGCCCCACCGCGGACCGCGTGCGGGAGGCGCTCTTCGCGCTGCTGGGGGCGCTCGACGGCGTGCGGGTGCTCGACCTCTTCGCCGGCTCGGGGGCTCTGGGCATCGAGGCCCTGTCGCGCGGCGCCGCCCACGCCACCTTCGTCGACAGCTCCGGCAGCGCCGTGCGGGCCCTGCGCGACAACCTGCGCGCGCTCGAAGTGGCCGAGGCCGAGGTGCGCCGCCAGGAGGCCCGCGCCTTCCTGCGCAACGCACGCACGCACGGGCGTCAATACGATCTCCTCTTCCTCGATCCCCCATACCGGCGCGCCGCGAGCGTGGGCGCCGATCTGTCGCCCCTCCTGGGCGCGGTCCTCGGGGCCGGCGCCCGGGTCGTCACCGAGAGCGACCGACGCGCCCCGCTCCAGCTGTCGCTCCCCCTGAGCGACGAGCGCCGCTACGGAGACACCGTGATCCGCATCCATGAACCCCGATAACCGCCTCGCCGTCTGCCCGGGCTCCTACGACCCGGTCACCAACGGCCACCTCGACGTCATCGGCCGCGCCTCGGGGATGTACGACCACGTCATCGTCGCGGTGGTCGACACGCCGATCCGCAAGGCCAAGACGCTGTTCACCGCGCAGGAGCGCTGCGCCTTCCTCGACGAGGCGACCGGCCACCTCGATAACGTCAGCGCCGAGCCGTTCAGCAACCTCGTCGTCGACTTCGCGCGCGAGAAGGGGGCCAAGGCCATCGTCAAGGGGCTGCGCGCGATCTCGGACTTCCTCTACGAGTTCGAGATGAACCAGCTGAACCGCATGCAGGCGCCGGATATAGAGTCCGTCTACCTGATGGCCAGCCCGCAGTACAGTTTCCTCAGCTCCAGTGGGGTCAAGGAGCTCGCCACCTTCGGAGGAGACATCGACGGTCTGGTGCCGCCGCCGGTGGCCCAGCGATTGCAGGAACAGCTCAAGCGTTAGCGAACTGAGGCTCGACCCATGGACGTCCTGGTACTGATCGACAAGCTCGACGACCTCGTGCACAACGCCAAGCGCGTTCCGCTGACCGACGAGGTGCGCGTCGACAAGGAGGAGATCTACGACATCCTCGATCAGATGCGCGCGACGATCCCCGAGGAGATCAAGCAGGCGCGCTGGATTGTCAAGGAGCGCCAGGAGATGCTCGCCGAGGCCAAGCGTGAGGCCGAGCGCATCGTCAAGGAGGCGCGCGACCGCCAGGAGCGGCTGATCTCCCAGGAGGAGATCACCAAGCAGGCCGAGCGCGCGGCCGAGGACATCATCGAGGACGCCCGCGGGCGCGAGCGCGAGATCCGCCTCGGCGCCGAGGACTACGCCGACGAAATCCTCAACACGCTCGAGGTGAACCTCACGAAGTTCATCGGCGCGGTCCAGCGCGGCCGCGACCGCCTGGCCGGCAAGGACGAGCCGGCCGAAGTGGCCTGAGCCGCCGCCGGCGGATCAGCCGCGGCCCGCGCTGCCCCAGAAGTCGCGTAGCGCCGCCGCGCCCCGCGCCGGGTCCTGCACCGCCCACCAGTGCCCGAGGCCCTCTAGCACCCGCACCTCGAGCCCGAGGCGCTCGGCGACCCGGGCCGACAGGTCGCGGGCGCTGAACGGGTCCTCGCTGGCCAGCAGGGCGAGGCCGGGGCTCTGCGTCCTGCCGAGGTCGAAGCCCCAGTCGCCATGGACGTCGGTGGCCGAGCGGTAGAGGCGCAGGATGGCGCGGTTCATCGTCGGGTCGATCGCCGCCGCGGCCTTCGCCGCGTAGGCCTCGGGCATGCCGGCGCCGACGAGGAGCGGCGCGCGCTCCTGCGGGGTCTGGGCCTCCAGGTTGGCCATGAACTCCTCGCCCGCTCCCGGCGTCTGCCACACCTGCGCGAGATCGTGCCAGCGTGCTGAGGAGTCGAAGATGGCGATCGCGTCGGTGACCCACGTGCGGATCAGGTCGGGCCGGGAGAAGGCCAGGCGGGTGACCAGGATCGCGCCCCAGTCGTGCCCGACCAGGTCGACCGGCTCCTCGCGCGCTTCGAGCTCCCCGACCAGCCACTCGAGGTAGCCCTCCTTGGTCGGCTCGAAGCCGTCGGGCAGCGGGGTGCCGAAGCCGGGCAGCCCCAGTGCGACGGTGTCGACATCGGGCAGCTGAGCGCGCAGGTCGTCCCACAAAGCGGCGGTCTCGGGAACGCCATGCACGAGGATCGCGGTCACAGCGCCACCCTCTCACGTTTGCGGGCTGGCATGCTTGTGCCGCGCCCATGATCGAGGTCGTCGAAGCCGACATCACTTCCCCCTCGACGAGGCCGCGCGAATCCAGGTTGAGGAGGTCCGCGCTCACCTCGAGGGCGCCAACGCGCTGGAGCGCGTCGTCTTTGCCGTCCACACGGCGCCGCCGCCCGCGAGGCCTTCGAGCGCGCGGTCGACTCCACCACCGGCTGAGCGCCGCTCAGCTCGCGGAGTCCACCCGCAGCTCGGCGTCGGTCAGCGCCTCGTCGTGGTCCTCGTAGTTGTCGGCCCGCACGATCCGGCCGTCGCGGACCCGCATCACGGTCGAGAACATCAGCTCTATCTCCTCGTCGTGCGGGCGCCCGTGGACGCGCACCCGTCCGACAACCTGGTCGCCGACCTCGTCTACGTCGAGCAGCTCGGCGCCGAAGTCCTCGAAGCGCTCGTGCAGGGCGCAGACGTAGGCCCAGATCTCCTCGCGCCCGCGGTAGACCGGCTGGCGGTCGCCCAGCAGCCCGATCATCTGCCACTCGACCCCGGGCTTGAGCAGCGCGAACAGCGCTTCGCGGTCGCTGCGCTCGGCCGCCTCGAAGGCCCGGCGCGCGACCTCCGTGCGCTCTCCCTCGGGCACGGTCACTCCGTGCCCCCCCGGCTCCGCCTGACGCGCACTTAGCGCACCTCGAAGCCGCTCAGGCCCTCGGGTTCCTCCTCGGCGACCTCCACGTCGTCGACGTCGGCGCTGGAGGGGCCGCCGCGGCAGAAGTCGACGAGCGCGTCGACGTCGTCCGCCGAGCCCTCGAAGACCGCCTCGACCGCCCCGCCGGAGGTGTTGCGCACCCAGCCGCTCACCCCCTGGCGCTCGGCCTCCTCCTGGGTGGAGTCGCGGAAGAAGACTCCCTGCACGTTGCCGCTGACGGTCACCCGCCGGCGCATGGTCGACTCATCGGGCACGGGCTAATGGTGCCCGCTCGCGGTCGTACTAGTCGTCGGGCTCGAACAGGCGCTGGTCGCTGGCGTCGGCCAGCGCGCGCTCGATGTCCTGGAGGTGGCCCCGGACGTTGTCGGCCATCCGCTCGACGATCTCGCGCGCGCGATCGATGCTCGAATTCGCCCCGGTGAGCTGCTGCTTGACCGCTCGGACGTTCTCCATCTCGCCCAAGGCCCGCTCGACGCTCTCTGCCAACGCGCCGGCGTCGAGCCCCTCGGCGCTCGCGCGCGAGGCGAGCACCCTGGCCCGGGCGAGGGTGTAGGAGACCTCGAGGGCGAGGATGAACCCGTCGTCGGGGTCGTAGACCGCGAACAGCTTGTCGCCGTTGACCTCGCGCAGGTGGCGCGTGCGGGCCGGCAGCTCCTCCTCGGAGGGGACGACCAGGACCGCGTACTGCGCGTCGCGCTCCTCCAGCGCGCGGTCGAGCTGACGCAGGGCCTCGGGCTTGCTGAGCTTGGAGTCCTTGGCCTCGAAGACGATCCGCCCGCGGGCGGGCCCCTGGCAGCCGTCGATGGCCACGAGGACGTCGCCCGTGCGCCGGGTGGCGCCCTTGGTGTCGCCGACGGCGTCGCAGTCGTCGCCCTGGGCCAGGGCGATGGCGTCGATGGCCTCCCAGACGGCCTCCTCGTAGGTACGTCCCTTGGCCGTGCCGAGCTCACGCTCCTGCGCGAGCTCGAGCTGCTTGGAGCGCTCGTCGCGCAGCCCCTGGAGCTCCTTCTCCAGCGCCGCCATCTTCTCCTGGAGCCCGCTCAGGTGGCGCTCCTGGCGGTCGCCCATCTGGCGGATCGCGCCGATCGAGGCCGACTTGAAGTCGGCCAGCGGGTTCTGGCCGTCGGCCGAGGAGAACTGGCGCAGGAGGTCCTCGCGGGCGCGGGCCATGAGCTCGCTCACGACCTCCTTGACGCGGTTCTGGACGGCCTCCGAGGAGCCGTCGGAGAAGTGGCGCTCCAGCGCGCGGGAGAGGTGGCCGCTGTCGGGCCCAAAGACCTGCTGGAGCTGGCGCTCGAGGCCCTCCGAGACGTCGCGCGCCCGCTCGGTGAAGGCGCCCTCGACCTCGCGCGAGACCTTCTCGAACTCCGTGCGCACGAACTCGGCGTTGGCCCCGGCCTGCTCGCGATCGAGGACGCGCGCGCCGATCTCGAGCGCGTCGACGATCAGCTTGACCGCGTCCTCCCCCGCCTCCTCGCGCGCGCGGACGAGGCGCACGGCGGCGTCGTCGCTGACGACGAGGCCGTCGACGGCGACGCGGTCTCCGACCGTGCGGACGCTGGGTAGGCGAAGGGGGGTGGCGGCTTCCATGGGACCAACTTCGCAGGGTAGGCCCCGGACCTGACGGATCGACCTCGCCGCCGCCGACGAGACGCGGACCCGAGGGGCCGGGCGGCGCGGTCATCCCGGGTCGTTCGAGCTCGGCCCGCGGTCACCCGCCCCGGCGTGCCTGCCACCAGGCGGTCAGGTCGGCCCGCTGGTGGGGCAGCGGCTCCGCGGTCGGCTTGCGCTCGGTCAGCCGCTCCAGCGCCTGCGACAGCGAGACGTCCTCGCGCACGGCGATGACCGCGGCGGCCACCGTGGCCGAGCGCTGCCAGCCCGCGCGGCAGTGCAGGTAGACGCGCCGGCCGGCCTCCAGCTCGGCTACGACATCGCCGACCGAGCGCTCCAGCGCGCCGGCGTCGAGACCGCCGTAGTCGATCAGCGGCAGGCGGCGCTCCTCGATGCCGCTGGCCGTCAGCGCGGCGGCCGCCGCCTCGCGCTGGCCGGGCTCGTACTCCTCGTCCTGGCAGAGGTTGTAGGCGACCTCGACTCCGGCCTCGGCCAGGCGGTCGACGTCCTCGCCGTCGAGCGGGTAGGCGCCGGCGAGCAGCTGGTCGGCCACGGGGGCGAAGCCGAAGCGCGAGAACCACTCGGACATCGACCCATGATCTCCCAACCGCGGCCGGCGGCCTGATTGGATACGCGCCATGTCGCCCTCGATCGGCCAGCGCATCCACACCGCGCGCACGCTCGTGGGGGCGGGCATCATCACCCCGGTCCGGCCCGACAAGCTGCTGCGCGTGGGGCTCGCCGTCCAGCGCTTCGGCCCCACCCCGGCGGGGGGGTACACCGCCGCCGCCATCCGCTTCCCCGACGAGCCGGCGATCATCGACGAGCTCGGCACGCTGACCTTCGCCGAGGTGCACGAGCGCACGAACCGCCTCGCCCACGCCCTCTCGGACGCTGGCGTGGTCGAGGACGACGGCGTGGCCATCATGTGCCGCAACCACCGCGGCTTCATCGACGCCACCGTGGCGTGCTCGAAGCTCGGTGCCAATGCGCTCTACCTCAACACCGCGTTCGCCGGCCCTCAGATCACCGAGGTGGTCAAGCGCGAGGGGCCGCGGGCGATCGTTTTCGACGAGGAGTTCGGCGACCTCGTGCACGACGCCGCGATGCGCCGCAAGCGATTCATCGGCTGGCGCGACGGCGACGGCTCGACCAGGGACCCGACGCTCGAGGAGCTGATCGCCGAGGGAGACCCGGCCGACGTGGTGGCCCCCGAGGACCCCGGCCGCACGGTGATCCTCACCTCCGGCACGACCGGCTCGCCCAAGGGCGCCTCCCGCGGCCAGCCGGAGACGCTCGACCCCGCCGCCGCCCTTCTCTCGAAGATCCCCCTGCGGGCGCGCGAGACCACGATGATCGCCGCGCCGCTCTTCCATTCGTGGGGCTTCGCGCACTTCACGCTCGGGCTCGGGCTGTCCTCGACGCTTGTCCTGCGGCGCAAGTTCGACGAGGAGGAGACGCTCTCGGCTACCGCCCAGCATCGTGCGACCGCACTGGCCGTCGTCCCGGTGATGCTCCAGCGGATCCTGGAGCTGGGCCCGGAGACTATTAGCCGTTATGACTTTTCCAGCCTGCGGGTCATCGCCGCCAGCGGATCCCAGCTCTCGCCGACGCTGTCCGAGCGGACGATGGATGCCTTCGGCGACGTTCTCTACAACCTCTACGGCTCGACCGAGGTCGCGTGGGCGGCGATCGCCACCCCGCAGGACATGCGCGAGGCGCCGGGCTGCGTGGGGCGCCCGCCGCGGGGGACGATCCTCAAGCTCTACGACCAGGAGGGCGCCGAGGTACCCCAGGGCGAGACCGGGCGCATCTTCGTGGGCAACGAGATGCTCTTCGAGGGCTACACCGGCGGCGGCATCAAGGACGTGATCGGCGACCTGATGGCCACCGGCGACGTCGGGCACTTCGACGAGGACGGCCGCCTGTTCGTCGACGGCCGCGACGACGAGATGATCGTCTCGGGCGGCGAGAACGTCTTCCCCCAGGAGGTCGAGGAGCTGCTCGCGCGCCACGAGGCCGTGGCCGACGTAGCCGTGGTCGGGATCGACGACGAGACGTTCGGCCAGCGCCTCAAGGCCGTGGTCGTCAAGCGCGGCAAGCTCAGCGAGGAAGACGTCAAGGCCTACGTCAAGTCGCACCTGGCGCGCTACAAGGTCCCGCGCGACGTGGACTTCATGGACGAGCTGCCCCGCAACGCCACCGGCAAGGTCCTCAAGCGCGAGCTGCGCGAGGGCGAGTAGCGCCGCCCGTTGCGCGGCGGGGCGCGCCCTCCCGCCCGGCCCGCGCGACCGGGCCATGAACATCCCGTGAACCCGGGCGGCGGGGTGCGCGGCGGCCACGGCGGGTCCGCGACAATCCGCCCATGAGCGCCGACACCGCCCGGTCGCCCCAGGCACCGCCGCAGCTGTCGGGACGCGGCTCGGTCCTGGTGGTCGACGACGAGCCGACGATTGCCGAGGTGGTGGCCCGCTACCTCGAGCGGGCCGGCTACGACGCCCGGGTCGCGTCCGACGGCCTGACGGCCATCGCCCTGGCCGGCGAGGAGCGGCCCGACTTGGTGATCCTCGACCTCATGCTCCCCGGCATCGACGGCCTCGAGGTCATGCGCCGGCTGCGCGAGGGCGACCACCGGCGAGTGGCGGTCATCCTCCTCACCGCGCGCGGCGAGGAGTCCGACCGGGTCATCGGCCTGCGCCTTGGCGCCGACGACTACGTCGTCAAGCCGTTCTCGCCGGCGGAGCTGGTGGCCCGGGTGGACGCCGTCCTGCGCCGGGTCGACACTTCGCCCGAGCTCGCCGCCCCCCTGGCCTTCGAGGGGCTGACCATCGACCCAGCGGCCCGCCGCGTCTTCGTGGGCGACGTCGAGACGCAGCTCACCCAGCGCGAGTTCGATCTGCTGCTCTTCCTCGCCCGCCATCCGGGCCAGGCCTTCTCGCGCAACCAGCTCATGGACCTGGTCTGGCAGTACTCGTTCTACAGCGACACCTCGACGGTCACCGTCCACATCCGCCGGCTGCGGGCCAAGGTCGAGCGCGACCCGGCGCAGCCGCGCTTCGTCCAGACCGTGTGGAGCGTCGGCTACCGCTTCCAGCCGTGACCGGCGAGGCTTCGAGGCGCGGGCTGAGACGCTCGCTCGCCCTGGCCGTGGCCTCGGCGGCGGTGGCCGCCGGCCTGGTCGGCCTGGCCCACGACGCCGCGGCGGTGCCGGTGACGTTCGCGCTGCTCGTCGGGCTCGGCGCGGGGGGGCTGCTCGTCGCCCACGCCGCCGCCGCGCGGCGGCGGCGACTGGGCGGGCTGAGCCGCCAGTTCGCGCTGGCGGTGGCGATCGCGGTCGGGCAGGTCCTGGTGGCCGTGGTGGTCGTCGCCGCGCTGATGTTCGTCTCCGGGCACGACGCGGTCCTCATCACGATCATCGTCGCCTTCGCCGGCCTGATCGCCTGCCGTGCGGCCCAGCTCTTCGCCGGCGGCGTGATGGGCGACGTTGAGGCGCTGCGCGCCGGCCTGGCGGCGGTGGGGGAGGGCGACCGGACGGGGCGGATGGCCACCGGCGCCCGCGACGAGCTGGCCGAACTGGCGCAGAGGGCCAACGCCATGGTCGAGCGCCTGGCCGCCGAGGAGACGGCGCGCGACGCGGCCGAGTCCGCGCGGCGCGAGTTGGTGGCCGCCGTCTCGCACGACCTGCGCACGCCGATCACCTCCCTGGCCCTGCTGGCCGAGGCGGTGGGCGACGACATCGTCGACGAGCCCACCCGCCGGCGCTACCTGGAGACGATGAGCACCCATATCCGCGCGCTAAGCGCCCTCATCGACGACCTCTTCGAGCTCTCGCGGCTGGAGGCGGGCGAGATCGAGTGGTCGATGGAGAGGGTGCGCCTGCACGAGCTGGTGGGGGAGGCGGTGGCGGCCATGCGGGTGGCCGGGGACGCCAAGCGGGTGGCCCTGGTGGCCGACGTCGGCCCCGACCTGGCGCCGGCCTGCGCCGACCCCGAGAAGGTGCAGCGCGTGCTGCTCAACCTGATCCAGAACGCCATCCGCCACACCCCGGCCGACGGCAGCGTCACCGTGCGCGCCCTTCCGGCCGACGGCGCCGTCGAGATCGAGGTCGCCGACACCGGCGAGGGGATCGCGCCCGCCGACCGGCCGCGCGTCTTCGACCCCTTCTACCGGGGCGGCTCCGAGGCCGCGCGCACGCGCCAGGGCGCCGGCCTGGGCCTGGCCATCTCCCGGGCCATCGTCGAGGCCCACGGCGGGCGCATCTGGCTCGAGCAGGCGGCGGGCGGGACGCGCGTGCGCTTCAGCCTGCCGAGCGCAGGCTGACACCGCCGTTGGCGGGGGCGAGCTCCTGCGGTTGGAGGGCCAGCCACAGCGCGACCAGGTCGCGCGGAGACGACAGGTCGAGGCCGGCGATCTCCTCCGCACGGCGCACGCGGTAGTCGAGGGTGTTGTGGTGCACGTGCAGCGCCGCGGCGGCGCGGCGGCGGTCGAGCCGGCAGGCCAGCAGCGTCTCGAGGGTGTTCACGAGGTCGGTCCCACGGCGGTCGCCCTGCTCGTGCAGGGGCTCGACGATGCGCCGCCGCAGCCGCGCGGCCCTCGGGGAGCGCGCCAGCAGCAGCTCCGGGAGGTACTCGTCGATGGTCGCCGGCCGGGAGTGCCCGTCGAGCTCGGCCACCGCGGAGAGGAGCCGCAGCTCGTCGAGGGCTTCGGCCAGATGGGCGCGCTCGACCGGCTCGCCGAGGATCATCCGCGCCGGCGGGGCCATCGGCGGCGGCGAGGCGTCGGGCGGCGCGAGGCCGATCACGCGGTCGGCCTCGGTTAGGGCCAGCAGGCCGGCGACGCGCAGGTGCGCGGCCATCTGGGCGTGCGCCCGCCGCGGGCCGCCTGAGATCACTGCCACGAACGGGCGGTAGGAGTCGCACAGGGGAAAGCCCACCCGGTCGGCGACTTCCAGGTCGACAGGCAGCAGGGGCTCTCCGCTGGCCAGGGCGCCGAGCAGGTCGCGCAGGTGGCGCTCGCTCTCGGAGGTGTGGCTGGCGGTGTGGGCCAGGTAGCGGCGGGTCACCACGGCCGAGACCAGGTCGATGTACGACATGACCCGATCGGCGGCCAGCGGCAGGGCGTCGCGCTCCTCGGGCGTCGCCAGGTCGCACATGGTCTGGTAGAGCATGCGCCCACCCACGCGGTAGGCATGGACAAGGTCCTCGAGGGGGAAGCCCTCGGACGCCCGCTCTTGGGCCGAACGGCCGAAGGCCGTCAGTTCGTCCTCCGAAGGAGGGCGGCCCTCGACGACCGAGCGGACGAAGGCCTCCAGGTTGCGCCTGGTCATCTCGCTCACCGCGATCTGCACGACGGTGTCGGGCATCTGGCGGTACGTGGGCATCTCGGCGCGCAGGCGCTCGATCATCTCGCTCGCGGCTGCCCCGCCCTCGATCCGCCGCACGAGGCCGATGAGCATCTGCTGGCGAGTGACGGTCAGGGCTTCCTGCATTGCGCTCATGGGTTCATCATCGGTGCGGGCACCGCCCAGCCAGGGGTCAGCTTGGCCAACTGCACAACTTCGCGGCGACCAGTTTGGGAGGGGCTCACTAGTAATCGGCACCGCAACGGGCCACGATGAGTCCCGTCGCTGCAAGCTCGCGCCACGGTCTGGGCGCCCGGCGCGGCGATCGCCCTCATGGCCCACTCCCTGCGCTCACGTACCAGCTGCATGCTCGCTGCGGCCATCGCCGCTGCCCTCCTCGTCTTCGGCGCCACGGCCACCAGCACCTTGGCCCAGGCGCCGGCACCGGTCAGCCCGTCCGTGGGCGCGGCCGCTGCGGCGCACGCCGGACCCACCGCCGAGGGGGTTCCCTTCGCCGGCTCCGACCTGCTCGCCCTGCTCGCGGTGCCCGGACTCCTCCTGGCCATCGGCGCGGCCGTGCGGCTCGGTCTGCGCGGCGGCCCCCGCGTGTCTGCCTTCGCCGGCCGGCCCGCCCCTCAGCACATGGCCCGGCCGACGCCCGAGGTGCGCCCGTCCGTAGCTGGCGCCGGGAGCCAGCGGGCGTCCGCGGCCTCGCGTAGGCGCGGCGTGTCGCCGGCCCGGCGCAGGGGCGCCCATCCCGCCGGGCGCCCGGCGCCCGTTCCCAGCATGGGCCGAGAGGCGCGGGCGGCATGAGCCGAGCCGCCGACTCGCTGGTCCTCGTGCAGCCCTCGCCGAGCGGCTCGGACGAGGCTCCCTCCCGCGCCTTCTGTTCGCACTGCGGCCGGGCGCCCCAGGAGGACGCCGCGGTCGCCGCACGGGTGTGCGGCTCGTGCGGGATGGGCCTCGTCCTGCACGCGCCGGCCGACGTCGCTCCCGCGCCGGGCGCCGCGTTCCTGGTCATCGATCCCAGCCTGTCCGTCGGCGCGGTATCGCGCGCGGCTGAGCGCTTCTTGGCGGTGCAGGAGGCAGACGTCGTCCATCGCCCGGTCTCCGAGCTCATCGCCGGCGCCGACTCCGAGCCCGTGGGCGGCGACCTCGGCTCGGCCATCGCCTCAGCCAGCACGGGCGAGCAAGCTCCCCGCGAGGTCTCGGTGCGCCCGGCCAACACCTTCGGCGTGCGCTGCCGCGCGCGCATCGGCCCCTGCGGGCCACCGCGCGCGGCCGTGATCGTCCTCGACGCGGCCTGACCGCGGGCAGCCGGGCGCGACGCGAGGCGCCCCGGCAGCCCCAGATGCGCCGCGCGCCGGGGGCCGTTAGCCCGGATGCGCCGCGGGCCGGCGCCCCGTCAGCCCCAGATGCGCCGCGCGGTCTCGGCCATGACATCGAGCTTTCGCCGCTCGTCGTCGACCGAGATCCGGTTGCCCACCACCGAGGTCGAGAAGCCGCACTGCGTCCCCACGGCGAGGCGGTCGCGCTCGACCACCGCGGCCGCCTGGTCGACCCGCGCGACCAGCTCCTGCACGGTCTCGCGCCGCGGGGTCTTGGTGGTGATGAGCCCGAGGACCACCAGCTTGTCGTCGGGCACGAGCCCCAGCGGGTCGAACGAGCCCGAGCGCTCGTCGTCGTACTCGAGCAGCAGGCGCTGCGCGTGGATGGCGCCGAAGACTGGCGCAGCGATCTCGTCGTAGCCGCCGGCGACCAGCCAGCGCGAGTCCTGGTTGCCGCGGCACAGGTGGAAGCCGAAGGTGACACCGGGAGCGGCGTCGATCACCGCATTGTCGAGCTCGATCCCGTACGACAGCCAGCGCGCCACCGTCCACCCCCGCTGCTCGTAGAACGCCCGCCACGCCGGGTCGATGAGCAGCGGGTAGTGCGGGGCGTCGAGCTGGACGTAGGTGCAGCCGAGCCGAGCCAGCTCACGGACCTCGTCCTGGAGGATCGCCACCACGTCGGCCATGAAGTCGTCGAAGCGGGGGTAGGCCTCGCGCGAGCGGTCGGGCGTCCAGAGGTTGGCGAAGAGGGTGGGGCTGGGCAGCGTGACCTTGGCGATGCCGGAGGTGTGGGAGCGCAGGAACGTGAACTCCTCGCTGGCCAGGAAGCGGCGCCGGCGCAGGGGCGCCACGACGGCCAGCTGGGCCGGGCGGGCGAGGCTCTTGGCCCCGTGGACGTCGGAGTGCCAATCTCCCCACAGCCACGCGTCGACGTCCACGCCGTCGAAGCCGTCGACCGACGCCGTCAGCTCGCTCTGGAAGGACTCGCGGCGCAGCTCGCCATCGGTGACCACCGGGCAGCCGGCCTGCTCCTGTAGGGCGATGACCTCACGTATCGAGCGGTCCTCGATCGCCTTGAGGTCGGCCGGCGCAAGCTCGCCGGCGGCGTGCGCGCGCCGAGCGGCGAGCAGCTCCGGAGGGCGCAGGAGGCTGCCGACGTGGTCGGCCCGGGCGTCGATCACGCACCCGAGACTAGTGCCCCCTCGGGGGCGGCTCCGGGCGAGGCGTGGAGGGCGTGGAGGGCGGGGAGGCGGAGAGGGGCAGGAGCGGCGCGGGGGCGCGGCGGCGTGGGGAGCGGACGCGTGAAGGCCCGGGGACCGGGGGCGCGGCGGGGGAGGGAGAAGCCCGGCGGCGTGGACAGGCGGCGGGGAGGATGGCGGACGCGGGGAGATGGCAGGGGAGTGTTTCCCCCTCCTGATAGCCCCCGCTATCACTATTGATAGCCGGGGCTAGATGGTTGATTCCGATTTGCCGCGTGGGGCGCGGCGAGGGGACATAAAGAGGGCGCCGAAGGGAGGCGTTGCGATTGCAACGTCGACCCAGGAGGCCCCGTGCACGCCAACCTCGACGCCCTCGTCATCGCACTTTA
>JBBPZM010000045.1:0-16163 GCA_038199035.1 Solirubrobacterales bacterium
GGGAACCCGGGCATCGTGCAGCCGATGCAGATCCCGCCGACGTTCGGGCACCCCCCGATCCCGGCCATCCAGCCGCGCTTGGGGACATTGCAGTTGACCACCGGCCCCCAGCAGCCGATCTTGACCTGGCACTTGGGCGAGTTGTAGTCCTTGGCGAAGTCGCCCTGCTCGTAGTAGCCGGCGCGGTCGCAGCCCTCGTGCACGGTCTTGCCGAACAGCCACTGCGGCCGCAGCTGCTCGTCCAGCGGGATCGTGGGCGCCAGCCCGGCCGCCTGGTAGAGCAGCCAGGTGAGCGTCTCCATGAAGTTCTCCGGCTGCACCGGGCAGCCGGGGATGTTCACGATCGGCAGTCCGCCGGCCGACCGGAAGTCCCAGCCCAGGTAGTCGGCCAGGCCCATGCATCCAGTCGGGTTGCCGGCCATGGCGTGGATGCCGCCGTAGGTCGCGCACGTGCCCACAGCCACCACGCCCCACGCCTTGGGCGCGAGTCGGGGAAGCCAGTAGTCGAGGGTCAGCGGCTCGCCGGTGGCCAAGTCGTTGCCGAACGAGGTCCAGTAGCCCTCCCCGTTGATGCTCTCGTTGGGGATCGAGCCCTCCACGACCAGCACGAAGGGGGCATCGAGCTCGTCGTTGACCGCCTGACGGAAGGGCTTGAGGAACTCCTCGCCGCCCAGGGTGGGGGAGAGGACCTTGTTGTGGAGGTTGACCTTGGGCAGGCCGGGGATCGCCCCGAGCAGCACGTCCTCGATGCCGGGCTGGCCGGCCGCGGTGATGGAGATCGTGTCCCCGTCGCAGCTCATTCCCTCCGAGATCCAAAGGATGTGGACCTCCTCCACGCCTGCAGCCTGCGGTTCAGCCGCCATAGGTCATGCCTCCGTTGGTCGCCATTTCCTCTTCAAGCTCGAGTGAGTCCACCAGCAGCTCCTCTCCGGCCAGCACCTCCACGTCCAAGCCGCCGCAGGCCGAGCAGCACAGGGGAAAGTCGGGCAGGACGCTGTGGGCGCCGCAGCGGCGGCAGCGCCCCGCCGCCGGCACCTCCTCCATGACCAGCTCGGCTCCCTCGACCGGCGTGCCCTGCGCGACCAGGCCGAAGGCGAACTCCAGTGCCGACGGCACGACCTGGCGCAGGTGGCCGACCTTGAGCTCCACCTTGAAGACCTGCCGACCGGCGGCGTGCTCGCTGGCGATACGCACCACCGACTCGGCTATGGAGAGCTCGTGCATCTGCTCAGCAGATCCGCGGCAGTGGGTCGCCCACAAGCTGGTCCATCACGCGCTTGCCGCCGAAGCTGGTCTCCACCAGCACCATCCCCGGCGGCTCGGTGCGAACCTCGCCGATCTCCGTCGCCTGCTCGCAGCCCGCCACCGAGCGCAGCGCGGCCAGCGCGTCGTCGGCCACCTCGGGGGCGACGAAGGCCACGAGCTTGCCCTCGTTGGCCACGTACATCGGGTCGATGCCGAGGATCTCCGACGCGCCGGCGACCGCGGGATGGACCGGTACCGAAGCCTCGCGGACGATCATGGCCACGCCCGAGGCGCGCGCCAGCTCGTTGAGCACCGAGGCCACGCCGCCGCGGGTGGCGTCGCGCAGGCAGCGCAGGTGGGGCCCGGCGGCGTCGAGCATGGCGTCGACCGCCGGCCACAGGGAGCGGGTGTCGGACTCGATCGGGGCGTCGAGCTCGAACTCGCCGCGCGCCAGCATGATCGCCGTGCCGTGCTCGCCGATCGTCCCCGAGAGCAGGATGCGGTCGCCCGGCTCCAGGGCGGCGGGGGAGAGCTGCCCGCGGGGGTCGCGACGGCCGATCCCGGTGGTGCATACGTACATCCCGTCGGCGTGGCCGCGCTCGACGACCTTGGTATCGCCGGCGACGATCTCGACCTCGGCTTCCCGGGCGGCGGCGGCGATGGCCTCGACCTCGGCGCGCAGCTCGTCGGCGGGCAGGCCCTCCTCGAGGACCAGTGAGAGGGTCAGGGCCAGCGGCCGGGCGCCGGCCATGGCCAGGTCGTTGACCGTCCCGTTGACCGCCAGGTCGCCGATCGAGCCGCCGGGGAAGCGCAGGGGCTTGACCACGAAGGAGTCGGTGGTCATGGCCAGCTCGACGCCGTCCACCTCGACCGCGCCGGCGTCGCCCATGGCCTCCAGCGCCTCTCCCCCGAAGGCCGGCACGAACAGCCCCTCGATCATCCCCTGGGTGGCCTTGCCGCCCGCCCCGTGGGCCATGTTGACGTGGCTGTCGCGGAACTTGGCGCGCTTGCCCCGCGCGGTCTCGATGATCCCAAGGATGCGCTGCTCGCGCTCCGACACCGCGGCCGCCTGGGGCGAGGTCACGAGCTACTGCCTCCTTGCGGTCGCGGGCACTAGACCACCTCACGCTCGCGGGCGAAGCGCCCGAAGTTGTAGTAGGCCGCGCACGCGCCCTCCGAGGAGACCATGCAGGTCCCGATCGGGCGCTCGGGGGTGCAGGCGGTGCCGAACACCTTGCACTCCCAGGGCTTGATCACGCCCTTGAGCACCTCGCCGCACTGGCAGGCCTTGGGGTCGGCCACCCGCACGCCGGGGACGCTGAAGCGCAGCTCGGCGTCCCAGTCGGCGTAGGCGTCGGAGAGCTTGAGGCCGCTGTGGGAGATGAAGCCCAGCCCGCGCCACTCGAAGTGGGGGCGCAGCTCGAAGACCTCGGCCATGACCTCCAGCGCGCGCTGGTTGCCCTCGTGGGGGACGACCCGCTTGTACTGGTTCTCGACCTCGCAGCGGTCGTCGTCGAGTTGGCGCAGGATCATCTGGATGGCCTGGAGGATGTCCAGCGGCTCGAACCCGGCGATGACCACCGGCCTGTCGTAGTCGGCGGGGATGAAGTCGAAGGGCCGCGCGCCGACCACTGTGCAGACATGGCCCGGGCCGATGAAGCCGTCGAGGCGCAGGTCGGGCGAGTCCAGCAGGGCGCGCAGCGGCGGGACGATCGTCACGTGGCTGCACATGACCGAGAAGTTGGCCACTCCCTCGGCCTTGGCCCGCTTGAGGGTCAGAGCGGTCGAGGGGGCGGTGGTCTCGAAGCCGATGGCAAAGAACACGACCTGGCGCTCGGGGTTGGCCTTGGCGATGCGCAGGGCGTCCAGCGGCGAGTAGACCATGCGGATGTCCGCGCCCCGCGCCTTGGCCTCCAGGAGGCTGCCCTCGGAGCCCGGCACGCGCATCATGTCGCCGAAGCAGGTGAAGATCACTCCGGGCTCGCGGGCCACGGCGATGCCGTCGTCCACTCGCCCCATGGGGATCACGCACACCGGGCAGCCGGGACCGTGGACCAGCTCGACGTTGGCCGGCAGCAGGTCGTCGACGCCGTACTTGTAGATCGAGTGGGTGTGGCCGCCGCACACCTCCATGACCTTGTAGTGGCGGCCCGGCTCGACGCTGGCCAGGATCTCCCCGGCCACCGCTCGGCCCAGCTCGGCATCGCGGAACTCGTCGACGAATTTCACGCCGCCACCTCCTCGTGCGTCAGGTGGACGAGCGCCACGCCGGCGTGCACGAGCAGCGAGTCGCCGAGCGCCACCGGGGCCACCAGCTCGACCTCGACCGTGCTGGTCGCGCCGTCCCGCGCGGCGCAGAGCGCCAGCCGGCGCTCCTCGTCGATGCGCGTCACCCGCATCGGCACCCCCTCGTCCCCGCAGGTGATGCAGTGGTCGCTGCCACACGCGGGGGCGGGATGGTGCGAGGAGATCACTCGATCACGCTGGCCTTGAGTTCCTCGAGCTCCTGCTCGTACTCCGCGCCCATCTGCTCGAGCAGCTCGCGGGTGGCCCTGGCCTCCTCCTCGTCGATCTGGGAGATCGCGAAGCCGACGTGGATGAGGACCCAGTCCCCGGGCCCGACGCCCGCCCCGTCGACGTCCAGCAGACCCACGTTGACGTTGCGCTGCACGCCCGCGACGTCGACCTTGGCGAGCCGGTTGGGCTCGTCGACTACTTCCACGACTTGGCCGGGGATGGCCAGGCACACGGCTGCGTCTCCCTCGATCGCAATGCCCCGTCGTCCGCAGATTTCCCTTTGAGATCCTCGGTCCGCGGGGCTAGCGCCGGTATATCACTCTGGCCTGACCCCGTAAAGCCGCAACGTCCGCACGGCGGGTCAGGGGGCGCGCCGCCAGCCGCAGCCTGGCGCATTGGGCGTATCACCCCCTTCGGCCGGGGCGGTCGGTCTCGTGGTTGGCCGTGCGCCGGGGCCGGCTTTCGTGTCGTATAGGGATCGACGATGGTCCTGTTCGCCGACGACGTCCACCTCGTCCGTGCGGCCCAGGCGCATGACGTCCACGCCTTCGAGGTGCTGATACGACGCCACGAGGGGGCCGTCTACCGTGTGGCCCTGCGCATGCTCGGCAATCCTCAGGACGCGGAGGACGCCGCGCAGGACGCGCTGATCCAGGCCTGGCGGGCGCTGCCGTCGTTTCGCGGGGCCAGCGCCTTTTCCAGCTGGCTGTACCGCATCGTCACCAACCGCTGCCTGACGCTGCTCGCGGGCCGCCGGGCGGTCGTGCCCCTCGAGGACGATCGACCCGATTCGCGGCCGGGTCCCGAGGCGACCGTCGAGGCGGAGGAGGGCTTCGAGGAGCTCAAGACGGCGATCATGGCCCTGACGCCCGAGCAGCGCGCGCCGCTGGTCCTGCGCGAGTTCGAGGGGCTGTCCTACGAGGAGATCGGCGAGGTGCTCGACCTGTCGGCCGGGGCGGTGAAGGGCCGGCTGCACCGCGGCCGGCGGGAGCTGGTGGAGGAGATGCGGGCATGGAGGTGACGGGCCGTGGCGAGCGGCTGGCCTGCGGCGCCGAGCTGGGGCAGCTGGTCGACCAGGTGGCCGAGGCGACGCCGCCAGCCGACCTCGCCCACCAGGCGGCGTGCCCTCACTGCCGGGCGGCGCTGGAGGAGCTGGAGTCCGTGTGGGGCGAGGTCCGGGACCTGGCGCGCCAGCCCGTCGCCGTGCCGGCCGGCGTGGTCGAGGCCGTGATGCGGCGCGTCCGGGCCGAGCACGCCGCTGAGTCAGTGGTCATCCCGCTGGAGACGATCGTCCCGCGACTGGTCCGCCACGCCCTCCTGACCGGCGAGAGGGGAACCACCCAGATCGCCGACTCGGTGGTGGCCGCGGTGGTCCGCCGGGCGGCCGTACGAGTCGCCGGCGTGCACTCGGTGGGGGCAGCCGGAGGACTGGACGCGGTGGTGGGACGACTGGCGGGGCAGGCCGGCGTGGAAGTCGAGGTCGAGGGCCACCGCGTGACCGCGGCGCTGGCCATCGTCGTGCTCTACGGGTATGCGATCCCCGAGGTGGTGAAGGCCGTACGCGAGCGCGTGGTCGAGGCCGTCGAGCAGATCGCCGGCCTGGAGGCGGCGGCGATCGACATCACCGTCGTCGACGTGGACGGCTGATTCCCGGGATGAGGAATCAACGCGCAGAACTTTTCCGCGCGGAGGCCGTCCAACCCGTAGACGACGAGCGAACCAGGAGGCGACCATGGCAGACCAGAGAGCTTCATCGGCGCAGCGCGCCGCCGGGCAGGTGGGCAGTCCGTCGGGTGAGGGCGGGGCGCTGGAGTCCTCGCGCGGCTCGACCGCCATCTCCGACGCCGTCGTCACCAAGGTGGCGGGGATCGCCGCCCGCGAGGTCGGAGGCGTGCACAACCTGGGCGGGGGTGTGGCGCGGGCGTTCGGCGGGATGACGCAGCGGGTCGGCATCGGCGACGAGCGCACCCAGGGCGTGTCGGTCGAGGTCGGCGAGCGCGAGGCCGCCGTGGACCTCACCGTGGTGATCGAGTACGGGGAGTCCATCCCCCAGGTCGCCGAGGCGGTGCGCAGCAACGTCATCAGCCGAGTCGAGGGCATCACCGGGCTGTCGGTGACCGAGGTCAACGTGGCGGTCAACGACCTCTACTTCCCCGGAGACGAGGAGCCTGCCGACGCCGTAACGACCGTTTAGATGAGTGATTCCACGACCCCCGCGCACGCGATGACGAGGAGCCGATCACCTAGGCGGACGGCCCCGGCGGACGACTCGATCTTCCCGTGAGCACCGCCCGACCCGGGCCGGGGCCGACGCCCCTCGCCGCGCCGTCGCGGCGCGCCCAGCTCGCCCGGCTCGCCCGCGAGGCTGCGCTGGCGACGGTCGGGGTCGCGGGAGCCAGCGCCGGTCCGCAGGGACGCTTCGCCACCGGGGATCGAGGCGAGGTGCTGGCCGGCGTCCTGGCCACGGCGCGCCGGGACGCAGCCTTCGACCTGGAGCTCAACCTGATCGTGTCCTGGCCCGCGCCGCCCCTGCACTCCCTGGCCGAAGCGGTCCGCGAGCGGGTGGTCACGGCCGCGGGACGGGCCGGCCTGGGCGACGTGCTCGGGCCGATCGGCATCTCGTTCGCCGACGTCCTCGAGCCGGCCGGCCTGGGCGGGCCGGGCCCATGATCGTGCTGCGCGCGCTGGCGCGCCTCGTGACCTTCCTCCTGCTCGTGGCCCTCGCGGTGGTCGGCCTGGCCCTCGCCGTCTTCTCGCTCGGCCCCGCCGGCTCCTTCTCGCTGCCCGGCCTGGCGCAGCTGGTCCATCTCCCGGCGCTGCGCGACGACGTCGGCCGCCTGCTTGGGGCGGTCGAGGCCAGCGGCCCTCTCGCCGCCCTGACCGGGCTCGCGGGCCTAGCCTCCGTGGTGGTCGGGCTGCTCCTGCTGGCGGGGGCCCTCGTCTCCAGGCGCGAGCGGCTGGCCGTCATGGAGCGCACCGACCAGGGCACGCTGGCCGCGAGGCGCCGTCCGCTGGGACGGGTGGCCGGCGCGCTGGTCGAGCAGGTGAGGGGCGTCACGGCCACGAAGACCAAGGTCCGTCCGGGTCGCCGGCGCGGCGGGAAGGTGGCCGTCGAAGCCGTCCATTCCCGCACCACCGACCCCAAGCAGGTGCGCACCGCCGCCCGGGAGCTGCTCGGCCCGATCACCGAGGCCTTCGGCCTCAAGACGCGGATCCGGCCGCGTGTCGGCGACGCCAAGCAGAGGGTGGAGTAGCCCATGCTGCGCCAGCGCCTGCGGGCCCGCAGCTCGCGCGCCGCCCAGCTCGGCAGGGTCGTCACCGTGCTCGTGGCGCTGGCGCTGATCTGGTACGGCGCGATGCTCGTGCTCCTCGCCCTCAAGGCCTCGCCCGGGTCGATCAACTCGGTGAGCGGCTACCGAACGGCCTTCGACTTCCTCACCGGGTTGACTCCGGCCGACGCCGGCAGCCACACCCGCTTGATCGTGGGCCTATCCGGCCTCGCCGCCTTTGTGGTGTTCGGCTACCTGGCGCTCACGCAGCTTCCCAGGCCCTACCTCGCGCGGGGCGACCTGCGTCTGGCCGAAGGCGAGAGGGGGGCGGTCGACGTCGAGCCGCGGGCGATCGAGCGAGCGGCCGAGGCCGCGGCGCTCGGGCGGCCCGGGGTGGTCGACGCCGCCGGGCGCTACGGCGGGGAGGACCTCACGGTGAACGTCACGGTCGGCCACGCCCGCGAGCTGCCCGATCTCCTGCGCGGCGTCCAGCGAGACGTGCGCGCGGCGCTGGACCAGCACGGCCTGCCGCCGGTGGCCGTCGACGTCACGCTCACCGGCCTGGAACGAACTCAACGAAGGGAGCTCTCATGACCACCAGCAAGCTTCTAGCCGCGCTCCTGGGGTTCGCCTTCGTGGCGGCCTGGATCGGCTTCGGCCTCGGCTACGCCGTGCTGTGCCTCGTCGGCGCCGCGGCCTGCTACGCGGGGGCGAGCTATCTCGAGGGCGACCTCGACCTGGGCGAGCTGCAGGGCCGGATGGCCGCGGGTGGCGGACTGCGCCAGCCAGCAGCGCCCGTCGCGGCGTCGCCGCGTCCGCGCGCCCGCCCGCGCGTGCGCTGAGGAAGAGGAGCGCATCGAATGGGTCTCCCGGGGCGCGGCATGCGCTTCGGGTCAGGGCCGGCGCCGCGGCGTCAGCGCTCGAGCAGTGCCTTGAGCCGGTCCAGCGAGGCGTTGGCCTCGCGCTGGGGCAGGCCCCCGGTCAGCGCGCGCGAGGCCGCGGCGCCGAGCGGGCCGAGGGGAGCGCGGAACTCGTTCTCGTAGTCAAAGCGGGTGCCGCCGTCGCTGGGCTCCAGGTGATAGGCGGTGAACGCGGACGACCGCGCCGGGCCGCGACCCTCCCAGCGGGCCAGGCGGCGGTCGTCGAGCTCGACGACTCGCCACTTCACCTTGAAGTTCACTCGACGCAGGCACAACTTCTGCTCGAGGATCGAGCCCTGGCGCAGCGGTCGGTCCGAGACCCGGCCCAGCCCCTGGTGGATGGTCACCCAGTCCCCCAGGCGGTCGGGGTCGAGCAGCACTGTCCACACGTCCTGCGGAGGGGCGGCGATCTCGATCCTGGCCGTGACACCGCTCATCGCGCCGCCAGGGGCTCGTGCTCCTCCCACATCCGCAGCGCGTGCTCGACGGCGGCGTCGAAGGAGTGCAGGCGCACGCCGAGCAGTCGCGCGGCTTCGTCGTCGCGCGGGAGGAGGTCGTGGGTGAGGCTTCCCATGAGCGGCCCGACGAGCGCGTGGTCCTCCTCGGCCACCACCGCGGCGAGGCGGCTGGCCAGCGGGGTGGCCTGGATGCGGCCCAGCCGCACGGCGGGGCGACCGACGAGCATGAGGTCGCGGATGCGCTCGATCATCTCGCCGTAGCTCATCACCTCCGGGCCGGCGATGTCGAGCGAGCGCCCGGCCGCCTCGGTCGAGGTCGCCGCTCGCGCCAGCAGCTCGATGGCGTCACGGCCGTCGATCGGCTGGGTGCGGCGGTCGCGCCAGGCGGGCAGGCCGAGGATCGGCAGGCGCTCGACGAGACGCACGAGGAAGCGGAAGGAGCGGTTGCCGGCGCCGATCAGGATCGAAGCTCGCATGGCCACGCCCTCGGCCACGGCGCCCAGGAGGATCCGCTCGACCTCGAGGCGGCTGCCGAGGTGCATCGAGGGAGGGGCGTCGGACGGGACCAAGCCGCCCAGGTAGACCACCCGCTTCACTGCGGCCTCCTGGGCGGCGGCCGCGAAGCGCTCGGCGGCCTGGCGCTCGCGGGCGGCGAACCCGTTCTCGCCGCTCGTCGTCGCCTCCATGGAGTGGATGAGGAAGTAGGCGGCCTCGACCCCGGCCAGCGCCTCGGGCAGCCCGCGGCCGCTGACCGCGTCGCCCTCGGCGACCGGCACGCCGGCACGAACCCGGGCGGGGTTGCGGGCGAACGCCCGGACGTCGTGGCCATCACGCTGGAGGCGCGGGATCAGCTCCGAGCCGACGTAGCCGCTGGCGCCGGTGACGAGGATGCGCATCGGGCCAGGGTACGAGGGACCGCCGGGCGAGGGTCGCCTCGGAGCCGAAGACGCGGCCCCGTGAAGCGGCGAAGATTGGCGGAAAATGCGGCCAGCTTCCTGTCCGGCGGGGGCGAATATGGCGATTTGCTGGCCTTTCGACTCTGCGGAGGAAAACGTCTGCGATTTGCGGGAAGCGGCCGGCCGACCCCTTGAGCGGCACCGTTCGAGCGTGCTTAGATCGCCGCGCTTCGGACTGCTCGGCTCGACGAACGGAGGATCGGTGGCGCAGCGACGGACCGCGACGACTCGCAAGGTGACCTGCCAGGAGTGCTTCTTCGGCTGCCGCGACCTGTGCGCGCTCGACCTGAGCGAGCCGTGCGCCACCTTCCGCCCCGACAGCCCCGAGGGCCTGCGGCCGCCGCGCCAGCTGCGCTTCGCGTTTCGCAGCGAGCGCCGCGCCCGCGCCGCCTGGGCCTTTCCCACCCCTGAGGAGCAGGCCGCGCTGCACGCCTGACGCCCCAGCTGGTCCGCGCCGCGGGTCAGCCCCCGACGGCGGGCGCCGGCTCGGGCGCCGGCTCGGAAGGGTCGTGGCGCTCGCTGCGCCGGGCGATCCAGTTGGCCCCCGGCGTGTCGGTCAGCCCGTGGACGACGATCGAGCAGAAGACGACCAGCGCGGCGATCTGGAAGATCCGCTCACCGGCGCCGATCCCCTGGCTGAGGACGAGCAGGGAGAAGGTCATCGTGGCCACCCCCTTGGGGCCGAACCAGGCCATGAAGCCGCGGGTTGCCGCGTCTGTCCCCGTGCCGGCCAGGGCGGCGAACACCGCGACCGGCCGGGCGACGAGCAGGGTGAAGGCGACGAGGGCCACGGCGGCCCAGCCGTCGGCGAACAGGCCGCCCAGCGTCAGCAGCGAGCCGAAGACCACGAAGACCAACAGCTTGACCAGCTCCACGACGTCCTCCGCGCGCTCTGCGAAGCGCTCGCGGATGTCGGGCCGCAGGATGCCCAGGGTGATCGCGCACACGTAGACCGCGATGAAGCCGTTGCCGGCCGGCTTGGCCACCGCCAACCCGTAGGCGGCGAGGGCCACGCCCAGCGCGTAGAGCGACTTCTGGTGCGGCGGGATCTGCTCCGGCTGGCCGTGATCGCGCGGCATCAGGCGCGAGGCCAGGAAGCCGACGGCCACCCCGAAGGCCAGCCCCAGGGTGACGTCCTGGAGGACGAAGCGCCACCACACGAAGCCGCCCTCCCCAGCGCCCAGCGCGGCGCTGAGGGCGAGCACCGCGGGCAGCGCCAGCCCGTCGTTCATCCCCGACTCGAGGTTGAGCGAGTGCCTGATCAGCCGCGGCACGCGCGGGTTGGTCACCACGCTGGAGGAGAGGACCGGATCGGTGGGGGAGAGCAGCGCGCCGAGCAGGAAGGCCTCGGTCCAGCTCAGGCCGGTGACTACCTTGGCCGCCAGCGCGACCAGGGCGGCGGTCAGCGGCATGGCGAGGACGAGCTTGCGCAGCGGCAGGTGCCACTGGGTCTGGAGCATCTCGCCCTCCACCTCCAGCCCGTCGCGGAAGAGGATCACGATCAGCGCGGTCACCGCCAGGTCTCGTACGAGGCCCGAGCCGGGGTCGAAGTTGAGCACGCCCGCGCCGCCGCGGCCGAGGGCGAAGCCCACCAGCACGAAGACCGCGGTCAGCGAGAGGAACGAGCGGTGGGCCAGCCCCGAGATGAGCGCTCCGGCCACCAGCAGGCACCCCAGCGCCAGGACGGCGGCGTCGAAGTCGGTGCGGGCGGCAGCGAGCGTGACCGATGCCACGCCGGCGAGATTCACGCAGGTAGAGTCTCAGACGCGACCGAGCGAGGGACTTGGGTGCGAATCACGGTTCTGGGCAAGAGCCCGTCCTGGCAGGACGCCGACGGCGCCTGTAGCGGCTACCTGATCGAGGAGGGCTCCACCGCGCTGCTGCTGGACTGCGGCAACGGGGTCTTCTCCAAGCTGCGCCGCTTTCGCGACTACACGGCGGTCGACGCGGTGGTGCTCTCGCACATGCACGCCGACCACTTCCTCGACCTCGTGCCGTTCGCCTACGCCCTGACGTATGCCCCGCGCCAGCAGCCCGTGCCGGTCGACCGCTGGTCGGGCACCGACGCGCCCGCGCGCCCCGTGCTCCACGCGCCGCTGGGCGCCGGCGACGTCTTTCGCCGGGTGGTCGGCGCATGGGGCAACGACGACCTGATCGACAATGCCTTCGAGCTGCGCGAGTACGACGGCACCGAGGCGCTCGAGGTCGGGCCGCTGCGCCTGCGCTTCCACGCCGTGCCCCACTTCCTCACCACCCACGCCATCGACATCTCCTCGAGCGACGGAGGAGGGCGCTTCACCTTCGGGGCCGACTGCCGCCCGACCGACGAGCTCACGGACTTCGCGCGCGACACCGACCTGCTGATGGTGGAGGCGACGCTGCCGCGCCCCGAGCGAACCGGCCAGCGGGGCCACCTCACGCCGGCCGAGGCCGGCGAGCACGGCCGCAAGGCCAACGCCCAGCGCCTCGTCCTCACCCACATCTCCGACGAGCTCGATGAGCTGTGGGCGCGCAACCAGGCCGAGCGGGCCTTCGGCCGCCCCGTCGAGGTCGCGGCCGAGGGCGCGGTCTACACGGTCTGACTGCGGCCGAACGCCTCGTCGGCGATCTGCCGGGCGTCGCCGCGGCCGAACTCCTCGACCAGGCGCGCCTCGACCAGTTCGCGGCTGGCTCCGTCGAGCTTCATCCCCACGGCGAAGGCCGCGGCGGCGCCGCGCGTCTCGTCCTCGCCACCCCCCCGGCCGAAGCGCTCGCTGCCGCCTGACGCCCGCCGCGGCGCCTTGACGGAGCCACCCCGCCCGCTCGGCTTGGCGCCGCGCGCCGGCCCCCCGCGCGCCGACTGGGGCTGCCGCTGGGCCGCGGGGGAGCCGGCGCTCGCGTCGGCGTCGTCCGCCGCCGGGGGGGCGAGGCGGTCGAGCACGGCGAACGCGCGCGTGAGCTGCTCGCCCTGTCCTCGCAGGCGGCTGGACTGCTCGAGCAGCGCCTCGAGCTGCTCGGCGATCGAGTCGGGGTTCCCGGCCTGCTCGCAGACCCGCCGCGCCTCCTGCACCTGGCCGTGAAGCGAGTCGGCCATGTCCACGATCAGCGCGACGGTGTGCCGGGCCAGCTGAGCGCGTCGCTGGGCGGGGAGCGCCGCGGCGCCGGCCTGGGGATGGGAATCGGTCATGTCAGCCGTGACTGGTGGACGGGAGATCCTGCCCGCCGGCGCATCCGCTGTCCAGCCCTGCCAGCGTTTTACCAGGGCCGTCCGTGGTTACCGTGGGACCGTGCCCCCGCTTCGGGACCCGTTCGCGAACTTCGAGCGCATGCGCCGCCAGATGGACGAGCTGTTCGGGGACGTCCTGGGACGCACCGGCCTGCCGGCCCGCGCCGCCCGCTTCTCCCCGCCGATCGACGTCTACTACTGCGGCGAGCCGCCCAAGGCCGTGCTCACGGCCGAGCTGGCCGGCGTGGACCCCGCCAGCCTCGATCTCGAGATCCGCGGGCGCGAGGTCGTACTCTCGGGCAATCGGGCTCCGGCCGAGGCGCAGGGCCGGGTCTACCAGCAGCTGGAGATCGAGCGCGGAAGCTTTCGCCGGATGGTGACCCTGGGCGCCGACGTGCGCTCCGACGCGGCCCGGGCCGTCTTCGAGAACGGGCTGCTGCGCGTCGAGCTGCCGCTCGCCCAGCCGGCCGGGGCCACCCGCACGGTCCCGATCGAGCTGCCCGAGGAGCCCACCGAGTGATCCGGCTGCACAAGGGGGCGACGGCGTGATCGAGCTCCACGAGGGCGCGCCGCAGGCGTCCGGCGGGGACCCGTCCGGCGAGGTGGCCTTGCCGCCGGCGCTCCCGGTGCTGCCGCTGCGCGAGATCGTCGCCTTCCCCGAGACCGTGCTCCCGCTGGCCGTCGGCCAGGAGCGCTCGATCGCGCTGGTCAACGACGCCCTGGCCGCCAACCGCATGGTCACGCTCGTGGCCTCGCGCAACCCCGAGAACGAGTCGCCGTCGCCGAGCGAGCTCTACGACGTGGGGGTCGTCGGGGTCATCGCGCGCATGCTGCGCGCCCCCGACGGGTCCCAGCGCATCCTCGTCCAGTGCGCCCAGCGGGTGGCCATCTCGCGCTGGGTGCGCGAGCAGCCCTACCTGTTCGCCGAGATCGTCGAGGCCCCCGACGTGATCGACGAGACGCCCGAGCTGCTGGCGCTCGCGCGCAACGTCCAGCGCACGTTCGGCGAGATCGTCGACCAGGTGCCCTACCTGCCCGAGGAGCTCCAGGTCGCGGTCACCAACGTCGACGAGCCCAGCGCGCTCTCGCACCTCATCGCCGGCGCGCTGCGGATCAAGGCCGAGGACAAGCAGGCGCTGCTCGAGCAGGTCGACGTGACCAAGCGCCTGCGGCGCCTCTCCGAGATCCTCGCCGGCGAGCTCGACCTGATCTCGATCGGCTCGCGCATCCAGTCGCAGGTCCAGTCCGAGCTCGACAAGGGCCAGCGCGAGTACTTCCTGCGCCAGCAGCTCAAGGCCATCCAGGAGGAGCTGGGCGAGGGCGACGAGATGGCCGCCGAGGCCAACGAGCTGCGCGAGCAGCTGGACGCGCTCGAGCTGCCCGAGGAGGCGCGCCGGCAGGTCGACCGCGAGCTGTCGCGCCTCGAGCGCCTGCCGCCGGCGGCGGCCGAGCACGGGGTGATCCGCAGCTACCTGGAGTGGATCGCCTCGCTGCCGTGGAGCACCTCGACCGAGGACAACCTCGATCTCGGGCATGCGCGCGAGGTCCTGGACGCCGACCACTTCGACATCGAGGCGGTCAAGGACCGCATCCTCGAGTTCCTGGCCGTGCGCAAGCTCAAGCCCGATGCCCGCGGCTCGATCCTGTGCTTCGTCGGCCCGCCGGGCGTGGGCAAGACGTCGCTGGGACGCTCGATCGCCGGGGCGCTGGGGCGGCGCTTCGAGCGCATCTCGGTCGGCGGCGTGCGCGACGAGTCCGAGATCCGCGGCCACCGGCGCACCTACATCGGCGCGATGCCCGGCACGATCATCCGCGCGCTGCGCGACGCCGGCTCCAACAACCCGCTGTTCATGATCGACGAGATCGACAAGATGGGCGCCGACTTCCGCGGCGACCCGGCCAGCGCGATGCTCGAGGTCCTCGACCCCGAGCAGAACGCCTCGTTCCGCGACCACTACCTCGACCTGCCCTTCGACCTCTCGAACGTCATGCTCGTGACCACCGCCAACGCCCTGGACACCGTGCCCGGCCCGCTGCGCGACCGCATGGAGGTCATCCAGCTCGCGGGCTACACCGAGGAGGAGAAGCTCCAGATCGCCCGGCGCTACTTGGTGCCCCGCCAGATCGAGCGCAATGGCCTGACGACCGGCAAGATCCAGATCGGCGACGCCGCGCTGCGGGCGGTCATCTCCGACTACACCCGCGAGGCGGGCGTGCGCGGGCTCGAGCGTGAGATCGGGACGATCTGTCGCAAGGTGGCGCGCCAGGTGGCCGAGGGCCAGCTCCAGCGGCGCCTGAACGTCTCCGAGAAGCGCGCGCGCGAGCTGCTGGGCCGCCGGCGCTTCTTCTCGGAGGCGCGGCGGCGCACCCGCCAGCCGGGCGTGGCCACCGGGCTGGCCTGGACGCCCGCCGGCGGCGACGTCCTCTTCATCGAGGCCACGGCGATGCCGGGCACGGGCAAGCTGACGATCACCGGCCAGCTGGGCGAGGTCATGCGCGAGTCAGCCCAGGCCGCGCTCTCCTACGTGCGCGGGCACGCGCACGAGCTCGTCCCCGACCTGCCCGAGGACTGGTTCTCCAAGCACGACATCCATGTCCACGTGCCGGCCGGGGCGATCCCCAAGGACGGCCCAAGCGCGGGAATCACCATGGCCACCGCGCTGATGTCGCTCGTCTCCGGCCGGCCGGTGCGCGACGAGGTGGCGATGACCGGCGAGATCACCCTGACCGGTCAGGTGCTGCCCATCGGCGGCCTCAAGGAGAAGGCGCTGGCCGCTCAGCGCAGCGGCTTGCGCTGCGTCATCGCGCCCCGCCTCAACGAGCAGGACGTCGAGGACGTCCCCGAGCACCTGCGGGCGGACATCGACTTCGTGTGGGTCGACCAGATCGGCGCCGTGCTGGCCGCCGCCTTGGAGGACGGTCGCCCCGCGGCCGCGCGGGGGGGCCGCCGCCCCCGGGTGGTGACGCCCGAGCGGCGGGCGGCGCACGCGCGAGCCTGAGCCGGGAAAAAGCCCACGTTGCGCTCGTGCGTCCGCGGGTATGCTCAGCCCGAAGGCAACGCAACCGGCCTCGAGGGAGATCCATGGCAGCAGCACGCAAAGGCGCGGCGAAGGCGGGCAAGAAGGCCGCCAAGGCCGCAGGCACGAACCCGTACATCCAGCGTCTGGTGTCCGACGCGGACCTTCGCGACGACATCCGCGACGCGCTGGACCACACCCGCAGCGCCTACGACCGGCTGGCCAACGGCAAGAAGCCGGCCAAGGCGCTCATGGACGACAAGAAGCTCCAGAAGGAGCTGCGCGAGGCGGCGACGGGGCTGCGCGACGTCGGCGTGAGCCTGCGCGAGGGCCCCAAGCGCAAGCGCAAGCGCCGCGGACTCGGCAGCCTGATCCTGCTCGTCCTGGTCGGCGGCGGACTGGCCATCGGCCTCAGCGAGGGCCTGCGCAAGAAGGTCCTCGACGCTCTCTTCGGCGCCGAGGAGGAGTTCGAGTACACCTCGACCACGACCCCGCAGCCCTCTCCGCAGACCACGCCGGCGTAGGCGCGGGCTGAACTGGCTTGCCGTCGAGGGCGTCCCGCGGGACGCCCTCGAC
>JBBPZM010000046.1:0-65223 GCA_038199035.1 Solirubrobacterales bacterium
GACACCGACGGCCCGACCGCGAACACCCGCCCAGGCGGCGGATCGCAATCGATGTCCAGCCCGCCAAGCAACTCGACCTTGATCTGAAACCACGTTCGCGCCACCGCGCCAGCAGCCTACGCAGGTATTGAGACAGCTTCTAAGCCCGCCCGACGCGCCCACGGCCGGCTGATCGCCGCCCTTGCGATCAGGTCAGCTCACGGCTGGGCGACCGCCACCTCCCTTTCCGCGCCCGCGTCCGAAGCCACGAGGATCGCCCCCTCGCCGGTGGCGTAGGCCTCCTCGCCGTGCTGGACGATGTCCATCCCGAGCGCCTCCTCGCGCTCCGTGCCTCGCAGCGGCATGACCAGCCCGACGAGTCGCAGGATCACGTAGGTCCCGGCGAAGGCATAGGCCGGCGCCGCGACGGCCGCGATCGCCTGCCAGCCGAGCTGGCCCGCGTCTCCGTAGGCCAGCCCGTTGGACACGCCGTTCCACGAGAGCTGGGCGAAGAAGCCGATGAAGAGGATCCCGGTGAAGCCGGCGAGCCCGTGGGCGGCGAGCACGTCGAGCGTCTCGTCGAGGCGCGTACGGGGCCGCCAGACGATGAACGCGTAGCTGGGCAGCGCTGCAACGGCGCCGAGCAGCATCGCCCACCCCGGGCTGATGTAGCCGCCAGCGGGGGTGATGCCGACGCAGCCGACGATGATCGCGGTCGCCGCCCCGATCGCCGTAACTCGCCCTCCGCGCACGAGGTCGAGCAGGAACCAGACGACGAGGGTGCACGCCGGCGTGAGCAGGGTGTTCGTGAAGGCAAGCACGCCCGGTTGGCCGGTCGAGTAGCCGCTCCCCCCGTTGAAGCCGAACCAGCCGAACCACAGGAGCCCCGCGCCGAGCAGCACGTAGACCGCGTTGTGGGGCAGGAGAGCCTGGCGGCCGAAGTCCTTGCGCGCCCTCACCACCGTCGCGGCGGCGAACGCCGAGAAGCCGGAGCCCATCTCCACCGGTACCCCGCCGGCGAAGTCGAGCGTCCCGTGGTGCTGGAGCCACCCGCCCCCCCAGACCCAGTGCGCCAGCACGGCGTAGACCAGGATGGACCACAGGCCGGCGAACAGGAGGAAGGGCCCGAACCGCATCCGCTCGACCACCGCGCCCGACACGAGCGCGACCGTGATGATGCAGAACGTGGCTTCGAAGGCGAAGAAGAGCAGGTGCGGGATCGTCGTCCCCGGGCGCGGGGTGAAGGCGACGTCGTGCAGGGCGGCGAACTTGAAGCCGCCGATGAATCCGTTGCCCTTGTCGAAAGCCAGCGAGTAGCCCACCACCGCCCACGCCACCGTGGCCACGGCGAGCGCGCCGACGGTCATCATGAACGTGTTGAGCGTGTTCTTGGACCGGACGAGGCCGGCGTAGAAGAGCCCGAGCGCGGGAGTCATCATCAGCACGAGCGCGGTGGCGACGAGCATCCACGCCGTGTCGCCGGTGTCCACGCGCCCGGCCAGAGCCAGGATCGGGCTAGCGGTCATGGTCGCCCACCGGCGTCACGGCGCCGTGGTCGGTCTCGCCGGTGCGGATGCGCACCACCCGCTCGAGCGGGACGACGAAGATCTTGCCGTCTCCCACCTCCCCGGTCTGGGCCCCCTCGCACAGGGCGTCGAGGGTGGGCTGGACGAAGGAGTCAGACACCGCGATCTCGAAGCGCACCTTCTCGGCCAACTCCATCTTCACGGTCGTTCCGCGATAGGTCTCGACCCGGTCCAGCTCGCCGCCATGGCCCTGGACGCGGCTGAGCGAGAGGCCGCGGACATCGGCGCGGTAGAGCGCTTCGAGCACGCTGTTCGCCTGCTCGGGACGAACGATGCCGATGACGAGTTTCACGATTCTGCGCTCCTTGTCGAAGAGGGCGGGCAAGGTCTGGAGGCGATCGGCCATCGCCGCCAGCCTTCGCATCGCCAGTGACAGACCGAGGCCTCGACCGGCCGAGCCGGCGCCACCTTATTGCGGTTGGCGGCGCGCTGCCTGACGAGCGCGTGGGCTGCTCTACGAGTGGTGAGATCCATCCCGCCTTCGTGGAGCCGGAGTACGGGTGATCCCGGCGCGCAACTGCTCGTAGACGGGCGGGTGGTTAAGTAGGTCGAAGTGGGTGGAGCCCGCAGAGCTCGTGGCCGTTGTCGACTTCAGAAGGGGATGCTGCGGCCCTTGCCGTTCCCCCGCCCCGAGGAGCTCGGGTGTTGCACGACCGACGGCATCGCGGTGCTCGACGGCCGGGAGCAGCGCTGGTCGACGGTCGGCCTCTACCGCTTCCGGGGAGGGCGCGTCGCCGCGTGCTGGCTGCTGCCGCTGGACCCCGCGGCGTTCGACCGTATCTGGCGGCGGCCGGCGGGCTGATCGGCCGTCGTAGCTCTACCATCGGCCGAGCCCATGCCGCCGCTTCCCACGCCCGCCGGAGCCGACCCGGCCAGGCAGGCCACGGTCGAGCTCGAGGTCATCTGGGTTGGCGACACCAGGGCGCCGCAGGCGTGGATCTTCCGGCCGCCCGCCGAGGGACCGCTGGCCCGGCTCAACGCGGCCGGCGCCCTCGTTCGCCCCGGCGGCCCGTCGCTGCCGCTTCCCCTGCTCAGCTTCGTCGTGCGCCATCCGACGCAGGGAACGATCCTGGTCGACACCGGTCTGCACCCGGACGCCACCCAGAGCCTGCGTCGCGACTACGGGCTTGCCAACGGCGTCCTCTTTCGCTCGCTGCGGCCCGCGCCGCATGACTTCGCCGCTCAGCTGCGCAGCCTGGGGATCGAGCCCGCCCAGGTCCAGCGGGTCGTCATGACCCATCTGCACGTCGACCACACCAGCGGCATGCGCCTCCTGCCCGCCGCCGAGTTCGTGTGTACGCAGGCGGAGTGGGCGGCGGCCAGGGCGCCGCGCGCCGCTCTGAACGGCTACGCCCCGCAGCACCTGCCCCCGGCCTCGCGGATGCGCCTGGTCGACTTCGACGAGGGCGCGGCACACGGGCCCTTCTCGAGGACCATCGACCTGCTCGGCGACGGCAGCGTCCGGCTCGTCTCGACGCCCGGGCACACGCGCGGGCACATGTCGGTGCTGCTGCGCCTGGCCGAGCGCCCCGTGCTGGTGGTCGGCGATGCGGTCTACACCCTGCGCAGCCTCGAGGAGGAGATCCTCTCCTTCAGAACGGTCGACGACGAGCTCTACCGGCGCTCGCTTCGCGAGGTAAAGGCCTACGCCCAGGCTGAGCCGAGTGCCGCGCTCATCCCCACCCACGACCAAGACGCCTGGCGGGCATATGCCTCGGCGCCAACTCCTGCCTGAGCGGAGCCGTCCGCGCAGGGCCTGGCGCTTGCGGTCGAAGGCGTCAGGCGCCGTCGTGACGCACCGGCACCGGCTCGATCACGCCGAGGATCTCGCGGACCCGGCAGACGAGCAGGCGCTCGTCCTCTATCTCCACCCACACGCCGGCCGTTCGAGGGAAGACGACGTGGTCGCCCGCGGTCACCGGCATCCTGAAGTCAGCAAGGTCCGGAGGGCCCTCTCCTACCGCCAGCACGATCCCCTCGTTGGGCGGGAGGTCGTTTGTTCCCTCCGGCACCAGCAGCCCGGACTTGCGCATGCGGTCGGGCTCCAGCTCCTTGATCACGACCTGATCGAACAGGGGGCGAAGGATGTCGGACATGCCACGACGATACGGGCAGCGGACCGTGGCGGGGCTCGCTCCCGGTCGACCCGAGGCTCGACAGTCGCGCGGCGATCCCGGCTGATACCGTTGCGAACGAATGGTTGACGTGCGTTCTCACGGGCAGCCGTTCGGGCATGGCTGAGCGGGGCGCTCCTCCCAAGGTGCCGGCGCTCCAGCGCCGCGTCCTCAAGGCCGTTCAGGCCCTGACCACGCCGCTGCTGCCCGACGACTACCTCGAGCTCATAAATCCGCTGTGGTCGACGCGCGAGCTGCGCGGGCGGATCGTCGCCATCGAGCCGGAGACCGACGACGCGGCCACCGTGGTCATCCGCCCCGGCTACGAGTGGGAGGGTCACGAGCCCGGCCAGTACCTGCGCGTGGGCGTCGAGATCGAGGGCGTCAAGCACTGGCGCGCCTACAGCCTCACCAGCGACCCCGACCGCGAGGACGGCTGCATCGCCATCACGCCCAAGCTCGTCCAGGAGGGGAAGGTCTCGCCCTACCTGGTGCGCCGCGGGCGCCCGGGCAGCATCGTCTCGCTCGGGGGCGTCGAGGGCGACTTCGTGCTGCCGCAGGACGTCCCGCCCAAGCTGCTGTTCATCAGCGCGGGCAGCGGGATCACCCCGATCATGAGCATGCTGCGCAGCCTCGACCACCAGGACGTGATGGACGACGTCGTCCTCATCCACTCCGCGCGCCACAAGGACGACGTGATCTTCGGCGAGCAGCTGCGCGAGCTGCAGCGCAGGCACGAGGGCTTCCGCGCCCACGAGCAGCACACCCGCGACAAGGGCCGCTTCGAGCCGCCCCACCTCGACGAGCTGTGCCCCGACTGGTGCGAGCGCGAGACCTTCCTCAGCGGGCCGGCGGGGATGCTCGAGGCGGTCGAGGAGCACTTCGAGCGCCACGGCGACGGCGAGCGCCTGCACATGGAGCGCTTCCAGCCCAAGCTCGGAGAGGCCCAGGAGGGGGAGGGCGGGACGATCGTCTTCTGCAAGAGCCAGGCCGAGGCGGAGTCTGACGGCAGCAAGCCGATCCTGGTGGCCGGCGAGGATGAGGGCCTCGACCTCCCGTTCGGATGCCGCGAGGGCATCTGCCACACCTGCGTGGGCGAGCTGAAGTCGGGCCAGGTCCGCGACCTTCGCAACGGCAAGGTCTACGGGCAGCAGGGCGAGAACATCCGGACGTGCATCAGCGCGCCCGAGGGACCGGTGGAAATCAACCTCTGACAGGGGACGAATGGCTACGGCAACTCACAACGGCACCAGCAATGGCAGCGTGACCGAGGTCCGCAACCCCCTCCACGGCCTCAGCGAGGAGCAGATCGAGGCCATCGGCCGCGAGCTCGACGAGCTCCACGATCAGGTCAAGTCAGACCTCGGCGACCGCGACGCGCGCTACATCCGCGGCATCATCAGCCTCCAGCGGCGCCTGGCGCTGCTCGGCCGCGTCCTGCTCTTCGGCTCGCGCTACCGCCCGCTGTGGGCGGCCGGCACCGCGACGCTGGGAATGGCCAAGATCCTCGAGAACATGGAGATCGGCCACAACGTCCTGCACGGCCAGTGGGACTGGATGAACGACCCGGTGATCAACTCGGCGCAGTGGGACTGGGACACGGCGTCGACCTCGGAGTCGTGGAAGCACTCCCACAACTACATCCACCACACCTACACCAACATCCGCGGCCTCGACAAGGACCTGGGCTACGAGATCATGCGGATCGACCCCCACCAGAAGTGGCATCCGGTCTACCTCCTGCAGCCCATCTACAACGCCGTCCTGATGGCGTTGTTCGAGTGGGGGGTGGCCTTCCACGACCTCGACCTCGACGCCGTCCGCGCCGGCGAGAAGTCGCACAAGGAGGTGCTCAAGGAGCTCAAGGGGATCTCGGAGAAGATGCGCCTCCAGGTGACCAAGGACTACATCGCCTGGCCGCTGATCAGCGGGCTCGTCATGCTCGGCATCGACCTCGCCCTCGCCGCCACCGGCCGCGACCTCGAGGCCGCCGAGCGCCGCCCGGGCTCGCGGCGCGAGAAGGCGGCCCTCAAGGCCCGCGACGCGTGGACGAAGGCCCGGGGGGCGGCTCCCCCCAGCAACGACAACCTCATCGGCAAGCTTGTGGCCCGCAAGTCGTTTCGCGAGCCGTTTCGCCGCACGATCTGGGCGAACGTGACCGCCAACATCACGCGCAACCTGTGGGCCCACGCAATCATCTTCTGCGGCCACTTCCCCGACCAGACCTACACCTTCAGCCAGGAGGAGACCGAGGACGAGTCGCGGGGGGCCAAGTACGTGCGCCAGCTCATCGGCGCGGCCAACATCGAGGGCGGCCCGCTGTTCCACGTCATCAGCGGCAACCTCGGCTACCAGGTCGAGCACCACCTGTACCCCGACATGCCGAGCACGCGCTACGGCGAGATCGCCCCCAAGGTACGCGAGATCTGCCAGCGCTACGAGCTGCCCTACAACACCGGCCCGTTCTTCAAGCAGTGGGGGATGGTCAACCGGACGATCCTGCGCCTGGCCTTCCCGGGGGGCAAGCCGCGCCCCAAGCCCGGTCCGTACAAGGGGGACACCGTGCTGGGCAAGGGCGAGGCCCACACCAAGAACGCGTCGATCTCGACGACCTCGTAGGCGGGCACCGCCGCGAGGCCGCTCCGGCGCGGGCGGTGGGGCCGACCTCACCGGAGGCGCGGCTGGGATAGAAAGGGACCGTGCAGGTCCCGCTTCCCTCGCTCCCGCGCATCCCCGGCGTGCCCGACCCGCTGCGCCGGGTCCGCGTGCCCGATGACCTCGAGTCGATCACGACGATCGGCGACGAGGAGCCTGCGGCGGCGGGTGGGTTGGGCACCGAGGCGGTCGAGCGCATCTGGGGCGCGGCCGTCGACCTCTACCGCAGCGGCGTCCATCCCGCGGTGCAGGTGTGCGTGCGCCGGGAGGGCGCGGTGGTGCTGAACCGCGCGATCGGGCACGCCCGGGGCAACGGCCCCCATGACGGCCCGGACGCCGACCGCCGGCTCGCCACGCCCGAGACGCCGTTCGTCATCTACTCCGGGGCCAAGGCGGTGACCGCCTTCGTCGTCCACATGCTTCACGAGCGCGGGCTGCTCGACATCGAGGATGGCGTTTGCGACCACATTCCCGAGTACGACTGCGACAACAAGGGCGAGATCACCATCGCCCAGGTGCTGGCCCACCGGTCCGGCGTGCCCAGCCTCCCCCGCGAGGCGCTCGACCTCGATCACGCCGACGACCGCGAGTTCATGGTCCGAGCCCTGTGCGAGGCCAAGCCGTTCGCCCGCCCGGGACGGTTCCTGGCCTACCACGCGCTGTCCGGCGGCTACATCCTGGGGGAGATCGTCCACCGGGTCACCGGCAAGGAGATCGGCGACGTGCTCGCCGAGGAGATCCTCGAGCCGCTGGGCTTTCGCTGGACCAACTACGGCGTCGCGGAGGGGGACCTTGGGCAGGTTGGGCTCAACTACGTGACAGGGCCGCCGACTGCCCCGCCGCTCTCCCAGCTGCTGACCCGAGCGCTCGGCCTGCCCTTCGACGAGCTGGTCGACGCCTCCAACGACCCCCGCTTCCTCACCGCGATCGTGCCGTCGGCCAACATCATCACGAACGCGAACGAGCTGTCGCGCTTCTACGAGATCTTCCGCCGCGGCGGGGAGCTCGACAGCGTGCGGGTGATGGAGCCGGCCACCGTGCGCCATGCCCTGACCGAGCAGTCGCGCCTCGAGGTGGACCTCTCGCTCGGCTTCCCCACCCGCTTCGGCTACGGGCTCATGCTCGGCGCCCAGCTCATCAGCCTCTTCGGCCGCGACACCCAGCACGCCTTCGGGCACCTGGGCTTCACGAACATCCTCTCGTGGGCCGATCCCGAGCGCGCCCTGGCCTGCGCCGTCATCACCAACGGCAACCCTGTCGTCTATCCCGAGCTGCCGCGGTTCTACGGGCTCGTCCAGCGCATCACCACCGAGGCGCCAAAGGTCGAGGGCGCGCGGATGGAGGTCTGGGACCCGCTGGCCGGCCGGCCCGGCGGAGCTCGATGACCGGCCAGGGGCTCGAAGCAGTGTGAGCGGCGACCCGGGAGCGAGGCCCGGCGAAGCTCGATGACCGGCCAGGGGCCGCGGCGACCCCGGGAGCCGGGGGCTGCGTCGATCCCCGCGCGTCAGGCGGGGGTGAAGTGGCGGTCGGGCCCCAGCCGGACCGGCGAGCCGAGGAAGTCGTCGGCGGCCCTCGCGGCCAGCACGTCGGCTTCGTTGGTGGCGCCCAAGGCCCGCCGGCCGTCGGCCAGGCGGGCGAAGAGGATCCCGTGGCTGGGGGAGCCGTCGCGCTCGTAGATGACCGTGCAGGTCTCGGCCGTCGCCTCGTGGGCACCGGGCTCGGCGACGAGGCAGGGCGTCGGGAGGCCCGGGTCGGGCCGCAGGGCGGCGAACGGCCGGTCCGGCGGGCGGTTGCCGTAGAGCCCGAGCGCGTGCTTGGTGGCATACCAGCCGAGCGCCGTGCTGAGGCCGAGCTCGCCCGGCGCGCCCTCGCGCAGGCGGCGGGCGACGGCGGCGATCCCGTGCGTGGCGTAGTTGTTGCCCGGGCCGCCGAAGAAGGTCAGGCCGCCCGTGCAGGTCAGCGGCCGGGCGGGGTCGTCGGTCGCGAGCCCAAGCTCGGCGGCGGCCAGCTCGACCGCGGAGGGGAAGCAGGAGTAGAGGTCGACGGGCCCGAGCCCGTCGCCGCTCGTCCCGGCGTGCTGGAAGATCGCGCGTCCACAGGCCTCGATGGCCGGTGAGCGATGGAGGCTCGGCCGGTGCGAGACGAACCACTCGTCGACGGCCGACGCCCCGGCGTGGAGGAAGACCCAGCGGTCGGCCGGCACCCCCAGGGCCGATGCGGTGCCCAGCGAGCACAGCACGAGCGCTGCGGCCTGGTCGACCTGGATGTTGGCGTTCAGCAGCTTCGTGTAGGGGAGGGTCACCAGCCGGTTGCGCGCAGACGGCGTGCGCAGGAAGTCGGCGGTGTGCCGCTCGCGGCTCCAGGCGCTCGGGTGGTCGGCGGCGACCTCGCTGAACCTCGCCCACAGCTGCGAGATTGCCTCGAGATGGTGCGCAGCCGAGCGGCCGGACGCCACCCGGAGGGCGTTCTCGATCAACGGATATACGACGATCGGCGCGATCAGGCCGACCTCGGTCTCGGCCGATGTGCTGGCCGGGCGCTCGTGCTCGAGGATCTCGCCGGCACGGCGCTCGGGATCGGCGGGCGGCCACGCCGGCGCCTCGCCCTGGGCCAGCAGCCGTGAGGCCGTGCTCAGAGACTCCGCCCCGCAGAGCAGCGCCGCGTCGAGCCGGCCTGCCTGGATGCGCTCGGCCAGCGCGTTGACCAGCAGCTGAGGGCCGTTCCCACCCTGCATGCTCGAGCGCAGGGTCGGGGCCCAGACGCCGAGGACGTCCGCCACACGGCGCCCGGGGTCACCGTCGGGCCAGGCCACCGAGGGCACGGCGGCCAGCGCCCCGATCCGCCCGAGCAGCGCCTCCGGGCTGTGAGCGCAGGCATCGGCGATCGCCGCCCGCGCGGCCCGCGCCATCAGCTGGGCGGGCTCCGCGGGCCCGTCGTCGCCGGGTCGGCGAACGACCTCACCGACGCCCACGAGGACGGGAAGGCGGGGGTCGAGCATCCTCAACGGCTCTCCAGCGAGCGCTCGAGGGCTCCAGAGCTGATCATTACAGCCGAATCGCGAAGGAAAACTTGCGCACTTGGGGAATCCGCGCGTTCAGCCGATGAGACGGTCAACACCCTGGCATGACGGCGTGCGGCATGGGTCGTCCGCTGCAAGCTAACGACACGGAGGTAGGCATGGAGTTCTCAGGACTGCCCAGAACGGGCATCGGCTCTCGAGCGAAGTGGACGCTCGCCATGGGCGCAGCGCTCGTCGTCGCCCTGGTGGTCGCGCTTTCGGCGTCGGCTGCCGGCACGCACGGCAACGCGACCGCCGCCAAGAAGGGCAGCAGCACTTCCAAGAAGGGCGACGGGTCGGGCACGAGCGTCGGCACGGTGTTGGGCCAGGTGGGGCAGAAGGTCAAGTCCGGCACCGCGGTCACGCCCGCCGCCAGCAACAGCAACGACTTCACCTGTCGTGCCAGCGGGGCGCGAGTGGACAACCTGCTCGGCAACGTGATCGAGCCCGTGATCGCCAACGATCCCGGGAAGCCCTGCGCCGACGACAGCACCAAGATCCTGAACCCCAACCTCGGGAACGTGGTCTCGGCTGACGTCCTCGACGTGTCGACCAACCTGTCCAGCGATGCAGCCAAGGCCACGACCAAGGTCACCAACGCGACGATCACCGGTGTCCTCACCGCGGACGCGCTGACCGCGAAGGCCTCGGCCACCTGCAACGGCGGCAACCTGAAGCTCCAGGGCTCCTCTCAGGTCCTCGGGCTCTCGATCGGTGGCGCCAGCGCCATCGACGTCAGCAAGCCGCAGACGATCAACCTCGTGGTCGGGACCCTCTACCTCAACCGCACGATCAAGACCAAGAGCACCATCACCCAGCGTGCGCTCGAGCTCGACTCGCCGGCGCTCAGCCTCGACGTGGTCCTCGGTGAGGCGGTGGCCGGTGCCTCCAAGTGCGGCGGTGGCGGTGGCGGCGGCGGTGGTGGCCATCACGGCGGCCACAACGGCGGCCACCATGGCGGTAACGACAACGGCAACCCCCAGTGCAGTGACGGCGTCGACAACGACGGCGACGGCAAGGTCGACTTCCCCAACGACAACGGCTGTAGCTCTCCCAACGACAACGACGAGCGCCCCGAGTGCTCTGACGGCGTCGACAACGACGGCGACGGGCTGATCGACTACCCGAACGACCCCGGCTGCAGCTCGGCCGAGGACAACAGCGAGGCCAACCAGTGCAGTGACGGCGTCGACAACGACGGGGACGGCAAGGTCGACTACCCGAACGACCCCGGCTGCACCTCGCCCCAGGACAACGACGAAGCCGACACCCCGACGACGCTGGAGACCCCCGGGGCCACCTGCGCCAAGGCGGGCCGGTTCCTCGTCGGGCGCGTCGGCGGGACCGGCATCCGCAGCGTCGCGTTCTGGTTCAACGGGAAGCGCCTGGCGATGGACACCACGGCGCCCTTCGCGGTCCGCATGTCGGCGGCCCACCCGGGCGTCATGGTGGCCAGGGTTACCTACCTGGACGGCCGCGCACCGCGGACGATGCGCAGCGCTCTGGTGCGCTGCCCGAGCCAGGCGGCCCCTCGCTTCACCGGCTGAGAGGGCGGTGAGGTAGGAATAGAGCCCAGCGACAGTGCGTACGGCCCCCGTCGAATCCGGCGGGGGCCGCCGCACGCCGCCGGGAATGGAGCTTTACTCCCGAGGAAGCGAAGAGAGGTCGGGCGGCGCGATGACGAGGACCAGTTGGACGAGGCGACTGCGGTGTGCCGGCTGCGCCGCCATGGTCGCGGCCCTCGGAGGGTCGGCCAGCCTCGCGGCGGCCGCCCCGGCCCAGGCCGCTTCGGCCCCCGTGAAGCTGTCGGACGAGGTCACCTATACGCGGTGGGCCAGCGCCGCCCAGTACGCCACGGTGCGCGCCCTGCCGTCAGCGGGCGCCCGCGCCGTCGCCCGCCTGCGCTTCCGCACCGAGGACGGCTTCCCCGAGGTCTATGTCGTCATGGCCAGCCGCGACGACGCGGCCGGAGTCACGTGGCTTCAGCTTCGCCTTCCCATGCGTCCCAACGGCCGGACGGGCTGGGTGCCCGCCGAGTCGATCGGCCCCCTGCACCTCGTGCACACCCGGCTCGTCGTCGACCGCCACCGTCTCAGCGCGTCGCTGTATCGGTACGGGCGGCGCGTCTGGTTCTCGCGCGTCGGGGTGGGCAAGGCGAGCACTCCAACTCCTCCCGGGCGCTTCTGGATCCGCGAGAAGTTCCCTGCGGGCGGGGGCCTGTATGGCCCCTACGCCTTCGGGACCAGCGACTACTCCGACACCCTGACCGACTGGCCGGGCGGCGGAGTGATCGGCATCCACGGCACCGACCAGCCGAGGCTCATCCCCGGCCGGCCGTCGCACGGCTGCATTCGCGTGCCCAACGCGGCCGTCCTGCGCCTGGCCAGGCTGATGCCGGTCGGGACGCCGCTGCTGATCCTGTAGGCGCGCCAGCGCCGGCGCGAGCGGCGCCGGGGGGCTAGTCGACCCAGAACTCCTGGTCCATCTCGCCGTCGCTGGCGTGATGGGGGCCGAAGACCAGCAGCTGGATCCCGTCCGGCCCCGCCTCGAAGGCACGCATGACCTGCGGGGCCACGCGAATGGCGTCGAGCGGGCCGATCTCGACGATCTCGTCGTCGAGCTTGACCCGGCCGCTGCCCGAGAGCACCACGTTGATCTCCTCGGCCTGGTGATGGCGATGGCCGAAGGGCTGGCGCTTGCCGGGGCGCAGGTCGTGAAAGGCCAAGCCGGTGCCCTCGGCCTCGAGCGCCTCGCGGGCGAAGCGGGCCTCGCCCATGTCCGAGAAGCCGCGCTTGGCCGCGAAGTCCTCGACTTCGCGCAGGTTGGTGATCGTGTAGTCGCTCATGGTCGGCGACCATAGCCGATGGCCGCCGGCCGGCTCTTCGGCGCGCTCACCAGCGCAGCAGGAGCCATGAGCCCGCCACCACCCCGAGCAGGACGACCACCGCGCGCAGCGGGCCGGGGGCCAGCCTTCGCGCCAGGGCGACCCCGGCCTGGCCGCCGGCGAAGCTGGAGATGGCCATGGCCGCCGCCGCGCCCCACTGCACGGGGCCGAAGAACGCGAAGTACGCCGCTGCCGCTACGCCCACGACCAGCGAGAGCAGGCCCTTGAGGGCGTTGAGGCGGTGGAGCGAGTCGGCCAGCCCGAGCGCGAGGACGGCGAGCAGGAGGATGCCCAGCCCGGCGCCGAAGTAGCCGCCGTAGACGGCGGCGGCGAGCGTCGCGGCGTGCAGCCGGGGCGAGCGGCGGCCGTCGCCGGGGGCGCGATCGGCCACCGCCTCGGCCTCCCGGGCGCCCCAGCGCCGCGAGAGGGCGGGCTGGGCGGCCAGGAGCGCGCAGGACCCGAGCACGAGGAAGGGGACGATGTGCGAGAAGGTCGCCTCGGAGGAGACCGTGAGCAGGAACGCGCCGGCCACCGCCCCGACCGCGCTGGTGACGCCGAGCGCCACGGACCGTCCCCGCTGCCCGGCCAGCTCCTGGCGGTAGGCGACCGATCCGCCGAGGTAGCCGGGCAGCACGGCCACCGCGTTGGTCACGTTGGCCGTCACGGCCGGGTAGCCCACCGCCACCAGGACCGGGAAGGAGATCAGCGACCCTCCGCCCGCCACCGCGTTGACCGCGCCCGCGGCGAACCCGGCCGCCACCAGAACGGCCAATGTCCCGAGGTGCAGCTCGACCATTCAGGCGCCGGGTGCGGCCTGCGCGGCCGGGACGCCGTCGGGGACGCGCCGCTCGCCCAGCTCCTCATAGTCGTCGGCGGTCGTCTCGTCGCGTCCGCGCGCGACCACGAGCGCCGAGAGGACCGCCGTGAGGGCGAGCGTGACCACGAGGTTGAGGGCGAGCGCCCACAGCCCTTCGTAGGCCGCCACGTCGGTGCCGAAGACGTGCAGCGTGTACACGCTTCCCTTGAAAGCCAGCGACGTGGCCATGAGCGTGCCGGCCACCATCCCGACCGCCCAACCGGCCAGCAGCGCCCAGCGGTGCAGCCACCGGGTGTACAGGCCGAAGACGATGGCCGGCAGCGTCTGGAGGATCCACAGGCCGCCGAGCAGCTGGAGGTCGATCGCGTACTGGGTCGGTAGGGCGACGATGAAGACCACGGCGCCCGCCTTGACGACCAGCGAGGCGAGCTTGGCCACCTGCGTCTGCTCGGCGTCGTCGCAGTCGGGCCGCACGTACTCGCGCCAGACGTTGCGCGAGAAGAGGTTGGCGGCGGCGATCGACATCACCGCCGCGGGCACGAGCGCCCCGATGGCGATGGCCGCGAACGCCACGCCCTCGAACCACGAGGGGAAGAACTTCACGAACAGGTCGGGCACGACCGAGTTGGGCGTCGTCGGCTTGATCCCCGCGGCGATGGCCATGTAGCCGAGCAGGGCGATGAGTCCGAGGAGGAATGTGTAGGCGGGAAGGATCGTCGCGTTGCGGCGGATCACGTTGGAGCTCTTGGAGCTCAGCACGCCGGTGATGACGTGCGGGTACATGAAGAGGGCGAGCGCCGAGCCCAGGGCCAGCGTGGCGTAGGCCGTCTGGCCCGCGGCCATCCCCGGGATCAGCGATCCGGGCTTGCCGGTCGCCCCTACGTGCTTGGGCAGGTCGCGGGCGGCGGCGCCGAAGATGTGGCCGAAGCCCCCGAGCTTCGCCGGGATGTAGACCAGGGCGACGATGATCACCAGGTAGATCAGCGAGTCCTTGACCACCGCGATGAGGGCGGGTGCGCGCAGACCGCTCTGGTAGGTGTAGGCGGCGAGGATCACGAAGGCGATGATCAGCGGCCAGTCGCCGTGGATGCCCATGGCCGCGATCACGACCTGGATGCCCACCAGCTGGAGCGCGATGTAGGGCATGGTGGCCAGCAGGCCGGCCACGCCCCACTCGTCCAGGCGCGCCAGGTCGCCGCGGCGCCAGCGCGCGGCCAGGAAGCCGAGCACGCTGACCAGCGCGAAGAGCGCGACGAAGACGGCGAGCGCGACCCCGTTGACGCCACCGTGCATCGCCGTCTGACCTCAGCGCACCCGTCGGTAGACGACGTAGGTAAGCAGCGCGGTGATCGGGACCCAGGCGAACTGGAACCAGTAGAAGAACGGGAAGGACAGCAGCGTCGGCTCGGCGCGCGCGTAGAACGGCACCCACAGCAGGCCGATGTAGGAGGGAAGTAGGAGCAGGTACCAGAGGCGCGAGCGCGCGGGGCGCCGGTGCTCGATGCGCACCTCCTGCGGGCGACCCAGCTCGGGGCTGGCGGGACCCTCCTGGCCGCGATCGGCCGCGCCTCCCTCGCCGGAGCCTGCCGCTCCTTCGCCTCGCCGCTGGCCGGGGTGGTCTGTCGGCATCCCCTCTCCACGCAAGCCGGTCGATCGCGGGCCATCGGCGGCCCGCCGGTCCTGCGACTATCGACGATCCCCGGTGGGCCGGTCAAGCACGCGCGCAGCCGCGGCGTCAGCACGGCGCTCAGACCATCGAGAGGCCGCCGTCGACCGCGATCACCTGGCCGGTGACGTAGCTCGCCTCGTCGGACAGCAAGAAGGCGACGAGGGCCGCGACCTCCCAGGCGGTGCCCTGGCGGCCCATCGGTATGGGCGCCCGCTCGCGACCGGGCCGCACCTGTGAGGCCAGCCGGCCGATCACCGTGTCGATCAGTCCGGGGGCGACGACGTTGGACCGCACGCCGCGTCGCGCGTCCTCCAGCGCGACGTGGCGGCTCAAGCCGGCCAGGGCGGCCTTCGAGGTGTCATACGAGGGGATCGTGCTGCCGGGCTTGAGCCCGGCCACCGATCCGATGTAGACCAGCGAGCTGCCCGGCCCGAGCGCGGGCATGGCCGCCTTGGTGACCAGGAAGTGCGCGCGCAGGTTCACGGCCAGGACCTCGTCCCAGTCCTCGACGCTCGTCCCGGCCAGTCCCAGGCCGGCGCCGATGCCCACGTTGAGGACGATCCCGTCGAGGCCCCCGAGCAGCCTCAGGCTTTCCTCGACCACCCGCTGGCAGGCGTCGGGATTGGACACGTCGGCCACGACGACCTCGCCGCGACCGCCCTCGCCGGAGATCTGCGCCGCCGTCCGCTCGGCCGACTCACCGTCGATGTCGGCGCAGGCTACGGCCGCGCCGTGGCGGGCGGCGAGCACCGCGATGGCGCGTCCGTTGCCGACCGGAGGGTCCGGGTCGTCGCTGCGGCGAGTGCCGGCCCCGACGACGAGCACGCGTCGACCCGCGAGCCGGGAGGGCTGGTCGCTCGGCGCGCTCACGCCGGCCAGCATAGGGAATGGGAAACAGCGACGTTTCCTAAATGGTAGGGTCGGCGCGTGGGCAGCCCTCGACCCCCTCGCGTCCTTCCGCGCGGCCGCCATCGCCTGACCCGCCAGCAGGTCCTCGACTCCCAGCGCCGGCGGCTGCTCGAGGCCATGGCCGCCGCGGTGGCCGAGAGGGGCTATGCCCGCACGTCGGTGGCCGACGTGGCGGTCCGAGCCGGAGTGTCGACCAGGGCCTTCTACGAGCAGTTCGCCGACAAGGAGGAGTGCTTCCTCGCCGCCTACGACGCCGGCGTCGGCGCCCTGCTTGCCGCGGCTCGGGACGCGCTGGACGACGTCGCGACCAGCTCGCCGCTGGTCCGGTTTGAGCGCGCCCTGGCCGCCTACCTCGACGTCATGTCGCTCGAGCCGCATTTTGCCCGCACCTTCCTCCTCGAGGTCTACGCCGCCGGCCCCCGCGCGCTGGAGCTCCGCCGCGAGGTCCAGCGGCGCTTCGTCGAGGTGATGGTCGAGGCGCTCGGCTCGGGGCGGGGCGGCGGCGACGCGCCGGCCGAGGAGCGCTTCGCCTGCGAGGCGCTGGTCGGCGCGGTCAGCTCGCTGGTCACCGCCCGGGTGGCCGCCGGCGAGTACGACGACCTGCCCGCGCTGCGCCGCCCGATCATGGGGCTGGTGGAGCGCCACCTCTACCCGAGGCGACGCGTCGTGCGCGCGCCCAGAGCGGCATGAGCGCCACCGGCCCAGCGGACCCGCAGGGCGGCGCGGGCATCGACGGCCCAGCGGCTCCGCAGGGCGGCGCCGGGATCGACGGGCGTCCCCGCATCGCTCCTCTGCCGCCGTCCGAGTGGGACGAGTTCCTCAGGGGTGTGCTGGCCGCCATGCCGGGAGGGACCGAGCGGCCGATGAACGTCTTCACCACGCTGGCCCGCGCGCCGCAGCTCTTCCGCCCGTGGATCGGCTTCGGCGGCGCCCTCCTCGGGAGGGGGCGGCTCTCCGCGCGGGACCGCGAGCTGGCGATCCTCCGCACCGCCCACAACTGCGCCAGCGGCTACGAGTGGGCGCAGCACGTCGTCCTGGCCCGGGAGGCCGGGGTCGACGACGCGGAGGTCGCCGCGCTGCGCGACGACCTCGACGCGCACCACTGGTCCGGCGCCGAGCGCGCGCTGCTCGAGGCGGCCGACGAGCTGCACGCGTCGGCCACCCTGGGCGACGTCACCTGGGGAGCCCTGAGCGAGGTCTACGACGAGGCCCAGCTCATCGAGCTGGTCATGCTGGTCGGGCAGTACCACATGGTGGCCTTCGCCCTGAACGCCCTGCGGGTGCAGATCGAGCCCGGCGGCGCCGGCGGCTGAGCCTCGCCGCCGGCCCGAAACCACGGGCGTAGCCCTCGCCGGCTCGGGGTAGGGACCGGGCACCGACACCGGTCCGACCAAAGGAAGGAGCGATGGCAGACGAGAGCGGCCAGGTCACTGGCACCAAGGACAAGGACTACGACCTCATCTGGTTCGTCGAGCAGTCGCTGAGCAACTCGCTGCGCCTGGAAAGCTACGTCCAGGACGCCGAGCGCGACGGCGACAACGACATGGCGGACTTCTTCCGGCGCGCCCAGGGCGCGAGCCGCAAGGGCGGCGAGCAGGGCAAGGAGCTCCTGCGCGCACGGCTGAGCTCGTAGCGGGCCGGCTCGCCGGCGGCCCGACCTCACCTGACACCACCGACCGGCGCAGGTGGCCGCGTGCGCAGCGGCCGCCCGTCGCAGAGAGGAGGAGCAGTGGCGCAGGCAATCGAAGGCAGGGCGCGCGAGATCCTCGAGGAGCCGAACTTCTGCTACGTGGCGACCCTGCGCCGGGACGGCACGCCGCACGTGGCCATCACGTGGATCGGCCTCGACGACGGCAGCGTCATCCTCAACTCCGCTGAGGGCCGCGCGTGGCCGGCGAACCTGCGCCGCGAGTCGCGCGCGACGCTCACGGTGGCCGACCGCGAGAACCAGTACGAGTACGTCTCGATCGACGGACGGCTGGTCGAGGACACCCACGAGGGCGCCGACGAGAACATCAACGCGCTGGCCAAGAAGTACCTCGGCCAGGACGAGTATCCCTTCCGCCAGCCCGGCGAGCAGCGGGTGATGTTCAGACTCGAGCCAGAACGGGTCCGCCTCCAGGGCGGTTAGTCCGCCCGACCGCGACTTGCGGTCGGAGGCACTAGTTCGAACCGGCCGCCGAATCGGCCTCTGCCGGGCCGTCTTTCCGGTCGCGACCCGCTCAGCTCGGCGGGGGCGGGGCGAACTTCGCGTCCTGCTCGTGCTCGCGGAAGAACTCGACCATCGAGCCGACGTACTGCGCGAAGTTGGGCGGGCGCAGGCCGCGCGGGGCGAGGAGGTCGACCGCCCGGCGGGTGTCGTAGACCACGGGGTGGTTGAGGTAGGCGATCGACTCGGGCGGGATGGAGTCGAGCTTCTCGCGGATCCGGCCGACCCGCAGCGAGGCCGCGACCAGGCTGGCGGGCACCTGGCCGCGGGGCGGCCGGCCGGCGTACTCCTCGGAGAGCATGTCCAGCAGCTCGCGTGAGCTCAGCGGGTCGGGGTCCACCAGATGCAGCGTCTCCCCGACCGTCGCCGGGTCGTCGGCGGCGGCGACCATGGCGTCGACCACGTAGTCGACGGGGACGACGTTGAAGGCGCCGTCCGCCCGGCCGAACTGGGGGAGCGAGCGCCCCATGGAGGCGGCGCGCGAGATCGCCCGCAGCAGGTAGTAGGGGCCGTCGAACTTCTCGGTCTCGCCCGTGCTGGAGTCCCCGACGACGATCGCCGGTCGCAGGATCGTCGTCGGGACCCGGTCCAGGAGCTGCCGCACCCAGACCTCGGCCTGGAACTTCGTCGACTCGTAGTGGTTCTTGAAGCCCTGGCCCATCACCAGCTCGTGCTCGTAGACCACGCCGGTGCGCAGGCCGGCGACGTAGGCCGTGCTGACGTAGGCCAGGCGCTCGAGCCGCTCGGCCGCGCGGCAGAGCTCGAGCACGTTGCCGGTCCCGTCGACGTTGACGCGTTGGGCGACCTCGCGCGGGACCGAGAGGTTGTAGATGGCCGCCAGGTGGAAGGCCCGCCGCACGTCGGCCGCCAGCCGCACGTAGTCGTCGTCCGAGAGGCCCAGACGCCGGTCGGTGATGTCGCCGGCCAGGACCTCGATGCGCTCCGCCGCGATGCCCGCAGCCACCTCGCGGGCCGTCTCCAGCATCCGCTCCTCGACCAGGGCCACGACGCGCGCCTCGTCGTCGCGGTCGAGCAGGCGCTTGACCAGGCGCCGGCCGATGAAGCCGGGGAAGCCGGTGACGAGGGTGAGGGGCAAGGTCAACGGTGACGTCCGGCTGGGGGTGGCGCGCCAACGGTGGCCATGGCGCTGGCGACGCACGTTCGCACGATCTGGTCGGGGGCGACCGAGAAGAGCTCGGGGACCCCGGGGGCGAGCTGGCGCACGCCCACGCCGATCCGTGCCAGGTGCATCGTCCCCAGGGTCTGGGTCCAGAGCACGTTGGCCATGTAGGCGGGGTCCTCCACCGAGAAGGTGCCGGCCTCGCTGCCGGTCTGGAGGATGCCGGCCAGGCGGTCCAGGCAGCGGGCCATGCCCTGCCCGAGTCGCAGCCAGACCGACTCCGAGACGATCCCCCGCAGCTCGCGCGCCGGCCGGTGCATGAGCGACAGCGAGCAGTCCAGGAACGCCGGATAGCGCTGGCAGTAGTCGGCGTAGGCGCGGGCGCAGCTCTCGAGCTGCGCGACCGGGTCGTCGTCCTGCTCGACGGCCTCCTCGAGGATGGTGCCGAGCTCGTCCAGATAGGTCGTCACGGTGAGGACGAAGAGCTCCTCCTTAGAGGAGAACTGGCGATAGATCAACCCGCGCGCGATCCCCACCGCCCGCGCGATCTCCTCTATCGGAGCGTCCTGCATGCCCCGCTCGTCGAACAGCGCGCGAGTGGCCGCGACCAACTCGCGCTCGCGGACGCGCCGCAGGGGGACCGGCTGGGTCGAGGCCATGCCCTCGATGCTAACGGCGCCGGCCTCGGCGTCCGGCGACCGCGGCGCAGGGCCCCGGCGCGCGCCGGGGCCCTGCGCGGGGGAAGGAACCCAAGGGGCTTTAGGCCAGCGAGCCGCGCTTGGCGGCCGGCTGGACGCGCCCGGGGCGGCCGCGGCGCCCCAGCGACGCCAGGCGGCTGCGCCGGCGCGGCTGCCCGGCCGGCGGGGCGCTCAGGCGGTGCAGGCCCCAGGCCAGCAGGGCGAGCAGGCTCAGCGCGATGGCCAGGACGGCGCCGGAGGCGATCACGGTCAGGGCGGGCGCGGCGACCTTCTGCTCGCGCTGGAGCAGCTTGTGGTCGGCCACGAACGTCCGCTCGAAGCGCGCGGGCGCGGGGATGCCCTTGGCCGGGATGGCCGGGTCGTCGGGCATGTAGACCGGGATGGCGGTCAGCGAAGTGCCGTGGTGCATGCGGATCGTCGTCTTCCACGAGCCGTAGACGGGCAGGGCCTGGGTCGTGCGGTAGACGCCGGGAGCGCCGGTCGGCGCGAGGCGGTCGACCACCAGCCCGCCGCCCTGCCACGACGTCGCGGTCAACCACTCGGCGCCCTTGGCGGCCTGCGGCGGATCGATGCGCACGGTGGCGTTGACCATGCGCTGGCCGCCGCCGCCGGCGTCTCTGAGGGCGACGATCGCGCGGTCGGTGCCGTGCACCGGCTTGTACAGCGAGAGGCTGATCAGCCCGGCGATGACCACCGCGCCGGCCACCGCCGCGGCGCGCGGGAAGGGGAGGCGCGGCTTGAGGTCGATGGCCAGCCGGGTCCCGATCCACGCCCCCACCAGCGCTCCGGCGACGGCCATGGCGAACCCCATGATCGCCGCCTCGGGCAGCAGGGTCGAGGGCCAGGGCAGCGGCATCCAGACGTGCGACCACGCCCACTCGGCGGCCAGGCCCAGGGTCCCGATGCCGACGCCGGCCCACAGGCCGAAGGCCACGGGCCGCTCGCGCGGGATCCGCAGCGCGACCGCCTCGACGACCAGGGCCTCGACGATGTAGAGCGGGAAGTGGGGCGTGGCCTGCCCGAGCACCGGCCCGACGAGCAGGGCGAGCCCGCCGCGCACGACGAGGAAGAAGGCCACCGCGCCCAGCGCGGCGCCGCGCCCCGCCCACAAACGCACGGCCACCAGGCCGACGCCGGCGGCGAGCATGATCAGCATCGGCTGGAAGACGAAGCGGAACTGCGGCACGCCGAAGTCGAACTCGGCCTGGAAGGTCGAGAGGCCCAGCAGCAGGCCGCCCGACAGGGCGACCAGGCGCGTGCGGGCGATCCAGGCCAGCTCCCGCTGGGCGTCGCCCGCAGCGCGGTTGGCCCGCAGGCCCTCGACGAGCAGGACCGCGATCCCGATCAGGGTCATCGAGGCGCCGCCGATGAGCATGAGATGGGTCGGCCCCCACAGCGTGACGTCCTGGCCGAACAGGCGGTGCCAGACGTCGTCGAGCGGGAAGCCGATCAGCGCGAACGCCCCGCAGGCGCAGATGAGGATGCCGCCGAGAGGTGCGTGCCAACCGGGGGCGACGCGCACGGCGGTCGGCCCGGGGCGCTTGGTCGGAAGGACCATCGCGGTGAAGCCCGCGGCGAAGATGCCGAACAGCCCGGCGAGGATGAAGTAGTGGGCCGGGTTGGCCAGCGGACCGGGGTCGCGGCCGACGTCGATGTGCAGCGAGATGTCCCAGTACATCCCGAAGACGGCGGTGATGAGCGAGACGGTGGCGATGCCGGAGGGCAGGGCGGCCCAGCCCGGCAGGCCCGAGACCCGCTCGGAGAATCCGGCCCAGCGCCCGAGCAGGGCCACGCGGCCGCTGCGGTGTCCCAGCCCCAGGACGAGCAGGGCGGTGGTGAAGACGATCGCCGCCCCGGTGGCGATGGCGATCTGGTCGAGGGCCGCGCCGCCGGCCGGCTGCCCGCCGGCCGGCTGGCCGCCCGACACCTGGGCGTAGGCGGGCAGGGCGGTGGTGGCCAGCGCGCCGATGGCGGCGATGAAGGTGGAAGCGGCGATCCGCATGGCAGGGTCCTCCCGGTCGAGATCGGAAGCGACTCGAAGTCGCGAGAATCGATACCCAGATACAGGTTACCTCAACCGAGGTTACACAGTCAGCGGTATCATCGTTGCCATGGCGCGTGAGCTGCATGCCGTCGACCCGGATTCCGCGGGCCGCGAGGACCCCGGCCCGGCCGGGGCGGAGGCCTCGGGGACCCGCGAGGGCGCTCGCCCGGACGGCGCGGACGACCTGACGATCGAGCAGCTCGCCCAGCGAACCGGGATGTCGGTCCGCAACATCCGCAACCACCAGTCTCGCGGGCTGCTGCCCCCGCCCGAGGTGCGCTCGCGCATCGGCTTCTACGGGCCCGAGCACGTCGCCCGCCTCCAGCTCGTGCAGGAGATGCAGGCCGAGGGCTTCAACCTCAACGGGATCAAGCGGCTGCTGGCCGGGACCGGCGGATCGGCCGACCGCCTGCTCGGGCTCAAGCGCGTTGTCACTGCCCCGCTGGAGGCCGAGCCGCCGGAGATCCTCACCGCCGACGAGCTCGTCGAGCGCTTCGGCCAGGTCGATCCCAAGCTGCTGCACAAGGCGCAGGAGCTCGAGCTGCTGGTCGCAGTGGGGGACGGGCGCTTCGAGGCGCCAAGCCCGGCCCTGCTGCGGGCGGCCGAGGATGTGATGGGCCGCGGCGTGCCGCTCAGCGCCGCCCTGGCGGCCATCGAGCGGGTCAAGCGCAACTGCGAGTCGGCCTCGCGCGCCTTCGTCAAGCTCTTCATGGCCGAGCTGTGGAAGCCCTTCCAGGAGGCCGGCCGGCCCGAGGGGCGCTGGGACGAGGTCACAGAGTCGATCGAGTCGCTGAGGCCGCTGGCCTCCCGCGTCATGGTCGCGATCTTCAACCAGACCATGACCGCGGCCGTCGAGGACGCCTTCGGCAAGGAGCTCGAGCGCCAGGCACGGCGCTCCCACTGAGGCGACGCGCCGCATCGAGCCGGCGCTCCCACTGAGGCGACGCGCCGCATCGAGCCGGCGCTGACGCCGCGTCGACCCGCGCGCCGGTCGCCCACCGGTCACGCGCTGGGGATGTGAGAGGGTCGGGCCGTGGGCACGGTCCGCGACGCCGCCTTCGAGCTCTTCCGCGCCCGTGGGATGACGACGGTCTTCGGCAACCCCGGCTCGACCGAGCTGCCGATGCTGGCCGACTTCCCGGCGGACTTCACCTACGTGCTGGGGCTCCAGGAGGCCGTCGTGGTCGGCATGGCCGACGGCTACGCGCAGGCCAGCGGGCGCCCGGCCCTGGTCAACCTCCACACCGCTCCGGGGGTCGGCAACGCCATGGGGGCGATCTTCAACGCCCAGGCCAACAAGTCGCCGCTGCTCGTCACCGCCGGACAGCAGGTGCGCGCGCACATGACGATGCAGGCCAACCTCACCAACGCCGCGGCGACCGAGGTGCCCAAGCCCTTCGTCAAGTGGAGCTTCGAGCCGCCGCGGGCCCAGGACGTGCCGGCCGCGCTGGCCCGGGGCATCCACCTGGCGGCGATGCCGCCGGCCGGGCCGGTGTTCGTTTCCGTGCCGATGGACGACTGGGGCGTGGAGGTCGACGGGACGGACGTCGGCCACGTCATCGGGCGCTCGGTCAGCGCGCGGGCCGGCGCCGACCCGCAGGCCGTGCGCGCCCTGGCTCGGCGGATCGAATCCGCCGAGCGTCCGGCGATGGCCGCCGGCCCGGGCATCGACGCCGCGGGCGCGTGGGACGCGGCCGTGGGCCTGGCCGAGCGCTGCGGCCTGCCGGTGTGGGCGACGCCGGCCCCGGGCGGGGGCCGCATCGGCTTCCCCGAGGGCCACCCGCTGTTTCGCGGCGTGCTCCCGCCGGCCATCGGGCCGCTGGGCCAGGCGCTCGCCGGCCACGACCTCGTCCTGGTCCTCGGCTCCTCGGTCTTCCCCTACTACCCCTACATACCGGGAGAGCCGCTCGCCCCGGGAACCTCGCTGGTCGCCATCACCGACGACCCCGCCGAGGCCGCTCGCGCGCCGGCGGGCGATGCCCTCGTGGCCGACGTGCGCCTGACCCTCGAGGCCCTGGTGGCCGTGGTGGGGGAGGGCGATCGACCGCCGCCCGAGGCGCTCGGCCCGCCGCCCCCGCCCCAGGGCGGCGACCCCCTCTCTCCCGCCTCGGTCCATGCCGTCCTGGCGGAGGTCCTGCCCGAGGACGCCATCGTCGTCCTCGAGTCGCCGTCGAGCACGCTGGCCCTGCGCAGCCAGCTGCGGATCTCCCGGCCCGGCTCTTACTTTTTCGCCGCCGGGGGAGGCCTGGGCTTCGGGCTGCCCGCGGCCATCGGGGTGGCGCTCGCCCGGCCCGACCGCCCGGTCGTCTGCGTCCTGGGCGAGGGCTCGGCTCAGTACGCGATCGCCGGGCTGTGGTCGGCGGTGGCCTACCGCGTGCCGGTGACGTTCCTCGTCCTGCGCAACGAGGAGTACGCCATCCTCAAGTGGTTCGCCGACCTCGAGCAGGTCACGGGCGCGCCGGGCCTCGACCTCCCGGCGCTGGACTGCGCCGCCGTCGCCGCCGCCTACGGCCTGTCCTCCTCCCGCGTCACCGGGCTGGAGGACCTGCGCGAGGCCCTGGCCGCCGCGCTCGCCGCCCCCGAGCCGCGGCTCGTGGAGGTCGCGGTGGCGCCGGGGATGTCGATGGCCTGAGCGGCGACGCGGCCGCTCGGGAAGGGCGCCAGGGCCGATCCGAGCGGGCGGGCGCTCGCTTGCGCCCGCATGACCGGCCGCTCTACCCGCCGGCCATCGCAGAAGCGAAGACGCTTCAGATCAGCAGAAGGACCAGAGCGACGGCGATCGCCACCGTGAGCACGAAGCCGGCGATCAGCGGCTCATGCACGCCCCTGACCGTCCGGAAGCGCCCCTGCTCGATCTCACGGCTGACGCGCCGGTAGCGCCACCCGCCCTCGAAGACGCCCATCGCCCCGACGACGACCAGGATGACGCCGGCGGCGACCGCCCGGACATTGCCTTCCTCGACGAAGCGCGCTATGGCCAGGCCCAGGACCATCACGGTCGCAGAGGTGCGAAGCCAGGCGAGGTAGGTCCTCTCGTTGGCCAGGTGGTCCCGGGTTCGGGACTGGCTGTCGGCGAGCGCCTCGCGGGCGTGAGCCTCGCCGGCTGTTCGCCTCTCGTCCTCGCGGGCCATCGGCTCCTTTCCCTCGAGCGGGCCGGCTTGGCCGGCGTGCCTCGGCCCCTCAAGCTATGCGGTGTGCACGGCCAGCGCCAGCTCGCCGGTGAAGTCCCGCCGCATCCGGCGGGCGACGACGCCCACGAGGACCCATTCGACCGTCGTGCGCTGTGTGGCCAGGCTGGGGGCCGCGTCGGGCGGCACCTCGACCGCGAACGGCCAGCTCTGGGACTGGCCGGCCGCGAGGCGACGCCGTCCAGGCGGATGTCGCACTCCGGCGCGCTGGTCGGCGGGCGCTGGGCGTCGTGGGCGGCCAGCTCGGGCGAGGCGAGGACGGTGAGGGCGGCCGCCTCGTTGACGTCGCGCCCGCGCGCGCGGTCGACCCTGGCCCAGGCCTGCCTCGATCGTGCCCTTGGCGGTGGGCGGCGCGTCCGGGGGGAGCTGGACGGTGATCGCCTGCTCCGCGGCCTGGCCGGAGCCTTCGCCGAGGGCACGGCCTGCTGGTGGATCTCCTCGGTGCGGCTGCGGATCGTCTTGCCGAACAGGGGCACGCGATCCTCTTCCTCTCGCTGGAACGGGCGGAATTCCTAGCGCAGCCGGCCACGCGCCGCGACGGTCTTCGCCTCTGATCGCCAGTCGTGGTCGGCGCGCGCTACGACCTACCTCGCGGGGGCGCAACCCTCGCTGGTAGCGTCGGTGCCGTGGCGCTGGTGGCCGACCTCGACCTCCCGGTCCTCGACTACACCGATCCCGGCCTGCGCGGCCAGGACTTCCACGACGAGCTGGAGCGCCTGCGCTCGCGGGGCTGGCTGTGCGCCGGGCCGTTGGGCTACGTCGTGCTCGACCGCGAGGCGGCCGAGCACTTCCTGCGCAGCCGGCGCGCCACCTTCCCGGGAATGAAGATCGCCGAGATCTTCGACATCCGCGAGGGGCCGCTGTGGGAGGAGATGCGGCGCAACATCCTCCACGTCAACGGGCCCGACCATCGGCGCCTGCGCAACCTCGTCAACCCGGCCTTCACCCCGCGCGCCGCCGACCGCTGGCGCCCGACCATGCGCGGCTTCCTCGAGCGGCTGTGGGAGGGCGTCGCCGTCCAGGGGGCGTGTGAATTCGTCGGCGCCTTCGCCAAGCCCTACCCGTCGCTGACCATCGCCGCGGTCATGGGGGCTCCGCTCGAGGACGCCCCGCGCCTGCACGAGTGGTCCAACTGGATCCAGCGCCAGTTCGACGCGCCCAGCCTCATGACCGAGCGCCAGCGCATCGAGCGAGCGGTGAGCGAGCTCTACGAGTACATCGGGGCGCTGCTGGCGGCGCGGCGAGGCAGCCCGGGCGACGACCTCATCTCCACCCTCATCGCCGCCGAGCAGGACGGCGACCGACTCTCCGACATCGAGTGCGTGAACCTCGTCCTCAACGTGCTGATCGGCGGGGTGGACACCACCCAGAGCCAGCTCGCCCAGGCCATCCGCCTGTTCGCGACCCATCCCGAGCAGTGGGACCTGCTGGCGCAGCGCCCCGAGCTGGTCTCGCAGGCGGTCGACGAGGTGATCCGCTTCGAGCCGATCACCCCGTTCACCGCGCGCATCGTCGAGGAGCAGATCGAGTACCGCGGCGTGACCTTCCCGCCGGACACCGTGGTGATGGTCTGTGCGGCCACGGCCAACCGCGAGATCGACCGGGCGCCGGGCGACCCGCGCGCGTTCGACATCACCGCGCCGCCCGCCGACAAGGCGCTGACCTTCGGCGCGGGCGTGCACTACTGCCTGGGAGCCAACCTCGCCCGGGCCGAGCTCCAGGAGGCGCTGGCCTTTCTGGCGCCGCGGATGCGGGGGCTGCGGCTCGACGACGAGCCCGAGCTGGGGACGATCCAGGGCATCTACGGGGTCGAGCGCCTGACGGTGGCGTTCGAGGCCGCCGCGCCTATGGCGGGGTCCCCCGGCGACCGGCTTACCTTCTAGCCCTCGTCAGCGATCGTTGGGTCCCCGCCTGGAGGCCTTGATGCGGTCGGACTCCTGGCGGACCTTCTTGGCCTCCATGTGCGCCTTGCGGTTGCGCTCGGCGACGCGATCCACCGCTTCGCGGCGCTTCTTCTCCATGCTCGGCGAGGCCTGCGCGGCGCCGTCCGGGCGCTTGGGCTGATCGGCCATGCGGCCATTCCTGACTCGCTCCCCACTTGGTGACCACCGGGGGATGCGAGGGAGCGCGAACACTCAGCGGTGGAACTGCGCCACCCATGCTAACGCCCATCGCGCCACCGAGGAGCCCTCGGCCACCCGGGTCAGGCGGCTCCGGCCCGCGCCCGCCGCGCGCTCTTGACCCGGGCCGTCCGGTCGAGCACGAGCTTGCGCAGCCTCACGGCGTGCGGCGTGACCTCGACGCACTCGTCCTCGCGCAGGAACTCCAGCGCCTGGTCGAGCGATAGCCGACGGGCGGGGACGAGGCGCACGAGCACGTCGGCGGTCGAGGACCGGATGTTGGTCAGGTGCTTCTCCTTGACCGCGTTGACGTCGAGGTCCTCGGCCCGCGCGTTCTCGCCGACGATCATCCCCTCGTAGACCTCCTCTCCGGGGGCGACGAACAGCGTTCCGCGCTCCTGGAGGCCGAAGAGGGCGAAGCTCGCGGTCACGCCCCGGCGGTCGGCCACCAGGGCCCCGGTCGGCCGGGTGCGCACCTCGCCCGCCCACGGCTCCCAGCGGTCGAACACGTGGTGCATGAGGCCGGTGCCGCGCGTCTCGGTGAGGAACTCGGTGCGAAAGCCGATCAGCCCGCGGGCGGGGACGAGGTACTCCATGCGCACCCAGCCGGTCCCGTGGTTGACCATCTGCTCGAGACGGCCCTTGCGCAGGGCCAGCAGCTGGGTGACCACGCCCACGTACTCGTCGGGAACGTCGATGGCCAGGCGCTCGACCGGCTCGTGGCGGCGCCCGTCCTGCTCACGCACGACGACCTGTGGCTGGCCGACCGTCAGCTCGAAGCCCTCGCGGCGCATCAGCTCGACCAGCACCGCCAGCTGGAGCTCGCCGCGGCCCTGGACCTCCCACGCGTCGGGGCGCTCGGTGTCGCGCACGCGGATCGACACGTTGCCCACGAGCTCTTGGTCGAGACGGGAGCGCACCTGGCGGGCGGTCAGGCGGCCGCCGTCCTGACCGGCCAGGGGAGAGGTGTTGATGCCCACCACCACCGACAGCGATGGCTCGTCGACCGTGATCACCGGCAGCGGCCGGGGATCGTCGGGGTCGGTCAGGGTCTCGCCGATCGTCACCTCGGCCAGCCCGGCCACCGCGACGATCTCTCCCGGCCCGACCCCCTGGGCCGGCACTCGGTCGAGCGCCTCGGTGACGTAGACCTCGGTCAGCGCGGCGCGCTCCACACTCCCGTCCGCCCGACACCAGGCGATCGGCTGGCCCGCGCGCAGCGTGCCCTGGCGCACCCGGCACAGCGCGAGTCGCCCGACGTATGGAGAGGCGTCGAGGTTGGTGACGTGGGCCTGGAGCGGATGCTCGGGGTCGTAGGAGGGCGCCGGGACGTGCTCGAGCAGGAGGTCGAGCAACGGGCCCAGGTCGGTCCCCTCGACCCCCTCCTCCAGCGACGCCCAGCCGGCGCGGGCGTTGGTGTAGACGATCGGGAACTCGATCTGGCTCTCGTCGGCATCGAGGTCGAGGAAGAGCTCGTAGACCTCGTCGACCACCTGGGCGATGCGCGCGTCGGGCCGGTCGACCTTGTTGACCACGAGGACAATCGGCAGGCGCGCCTCGAGCGCCTTGCGCAGGACGAAGCGCGTCTGGGGCAGCGGCCCCTCGGAGGCGTCGACGAGCAGCAGCACGCCGTCGACCATGGTCAGCCCGCGCTCGACCTCGCCGCCGAAGTCGGCGTGGCCGGGGGTGTCGACCACGTTGAGCTTGACCCCGCGATGGCGCAGGGAGGTGTTCTTGGCCAGGATCGTGATGCCCTTCTCGCGCTCGAGGTCCATCGAGTCGAGCACGCGCTCGGCCACGTCCTGACCGCTGCGAAAGGCGCCGGACTGCCACAGCATGGCGTCGACCAGCGTGGTCTTGCCGTGGTCGACGTGGGCCACGATGGCGACGTTGCGGATGTCCTCGCGAAGGGCCATGGCGGCGGCGGATGCTACGGTGAGGCGGTCGGGTTGCCCCTCTGGCGCCCGAGAGGTTCTGTTCCTGTGTGCGCTTGTGAGCGCGATCGGGGTCGCTGGATCTCCCCGTTGCTTCCCTCAAGGAGTTCGCACATGCCTTCCCCTTCGTTCGCCGATCTCGGCGTGTCCCGATGCGTGGTCGACGCGCTCGCCGCACGCGGCATCGACGCGCCCTTCGCCATCCAGCGCCTGGTCATCGCCGACGTGCTGGCCGGCCACGATGTCCTCGCCCAGTCACCCACCGGGTCGGGCAAGACCCTGGCCTTCGGGGTGCCGATCGTTGACCGCCTCGAGGCCGACCGCCGCCGCCCCGCCGCGCTGATCCTGGCCCCGACCCGCGAGCTGGCCGGCCAGATCGCCGAGGCCCTGCGCGGCGTGGCCCACGCCCGTGCGCTGTCGATCGCCGTGGTCCACGGCGGCGTGGGCATCGAGCGCCAGGCCCGCCTGGCCGCGCGCGCCCACATCGTGGTCGCCACCCCGGGCCGCCTGGAGGACCTGCTCGCCCGACGTTCGCTCACGCTCGAGCACGTGCGCGTGCTGGTGCTCGACGAGGCCGACCGCATGCTCGACATGGGCTTCAAGCCCGCCGTCGACCGCATCGTCGCGCGCACGCCCGACGACCGCCAGACGCTGTTCTTCTCCGCCACGCTCGAGGGGGCGACCGGCCGGGTGGCCCGCGCCTACACGCGCGATGCGCGCCGCCACACCCACGAGCCGCCGGTGACGGACACGCGGCCCGACGTCGAGCACCGCTTCGTGCACCTGGCCCACGAGGCCAAGCTGGGCGCCCTGGTGGGCGAGCTGCGCGACGCGCGCCGGGGCCGCACGTTGGTCTTCGTGCGCACCAAGCGGGGCGCCGATCGCCTGGTGAAGCGGCTCAGGGGCCATGACCTCGAGGCCGTGGCCATGCACGGCGACAAGTCCCAGGCCCAGCGCGGCAAGGCCCTCGCTCGCTTCGAGCAGGGCCAGGTCGACACCCTGGTGGCCACCGACGTGGCCGCGCGCGGGATCGACGTCGCCGACATCACCCACGTCATCAACTTCGACGCTCCGGCCGACCGCGACGCCTACGTGCACCGCGTGGGTCGCACAGGCCGCGCCGGCGCGACGGGGTCGGGCGTGAGCTTCGTGATTGCCGAGCAGGCCCACGACATGGGACGGATCGCCGCGGACCTCGGCCTCGACCGCGAGTGGGACGCCGGCGCGCCGGCTTCGCGCGGCCGGCCTGCGTCCGAGCGTCGGCCGGGCCGGCGGCGCCGCGGGAGCCGGTAAGGCGGCGGCGGGCTGTGCCGGTGCAGGCGGCACGGACGCCCGGCGGCGCGCCCGTCGCGAACCGGCGTGATCGGGAGGCGGGATTGCTACATTGCCCGCTCGCTTCAGAATCAAGTGGTTTGAGCCTGGAAGGCAGCGAGTGAAGGTGACCGGGACCAAGATGAGGGCAGTGGTGGCGGTGGCTGGCGCGAGCCTGCTGGTGGCGGCGCCCGCGGGGCAGGCGCGCAAGCGCCCCTCAGACCCGCAGCAGGGCAAGTCGGCCAAGCAGTCCAAGCAGGCCAAGACGCCCTTCGGCCTTCCCTGCACCGACGAGCACGGCGTGCGCTTCTGCCAGGGCAACGGCAAGGACGAGCGGGTGCCCTCCTTCGACAAGGTCCCGCTCGACGTTGACGTCACCCTTCCCGCCAAGGGCAGCGGGCCGTTTCCCACCCTCGTGATGCTCCACGGCTACGGGGGCTCCAAGAAGGACTTCGAGACCGACAGCGCCAAGGGCAACGGCTCGACCACCTTCCACTACAACAACCTCCACTACGCGAGGCTCGGCTTAGCCGTGGTCAACTACACGGCGCGGGGCTTCGGCGAGTCCTGCGGCAACGCGAGCGACGGCTCACGCGACGACCCCAACTGCGACAACGGCTACATACACCTGGCCGACCAGCGCTACGAGGGGCGCGACACCCAGTACCTGGTCGGCCTGCTGGTCGACCAGGGCTTCGTCAACCCCCGCCGCATCGGCGTCACCGGCATCTCCTACGGCGGCGGCCAGAGCATCGAGCTGGCCCTGCTCAACAACCGCATCCGCACCCCGAGCGGGCAGTTCAAGCCCTGGCGCAGCCCGGACGGCAAAAGACTGTCGATCGCCGGCGCCTACCCGCGCTGGCCGTGGTCCGACCTAGTCGACGCGCTGCTGCCCAACGGGCGGTTCCTCGACTTCAAGAACCCTAACCGGGACGACAGCCGCGACCCGATCGGCATCGAGATCGCCAGCTACGTGGCCGGCCTCTACGCCCTCGGCCAGAACCCCAACGGCTACTACTGCGGCAACGGGCCTCCCGGGCCGACGGGCGCCTGCAACAACCCGGACGCCGACATCAACCGCTGGTTCGTGCGTATCCAGGAGGGCGAGCCCTACGGGTCCGACGCCAGGGCGATTGCCGACGAGATCTTCCAGCACCACCAGGGCTTCGGCCTGCCGCTCAACCATCCCGCGCCGCTGCTCCTGCAGAGCGGCTGGACCGACGACCTCTTCCCGCCACGGCAGTCGCTGCGCCTGTACAACGAGCTGCGCGAGCACGACCGCAACGCCGACGTGAGCCTGCAGCTCGGCGACCTCGGCCATAGCCGCGGGGCCAACAAGCCGAGCACCAACCGCCCGCTCAACGACGAGGGCTCGGACTTCTTCGAGCGCCTGCTGCTGGGCGAGGCGCGCCGGCCCAAGCGCGGAAGCGTGCTGGCCTACGGACAGACCTGCCCGGCCTCGGCCCCGGCGGACGGGCCGTTCTACGCCCGCAGCTGGGACGCGATCCATCCCAGGACCGTGTCGTTCTCGTCTTCGACGTCGCAGACGGCGACCTCCGACCCGCCCGACCCCCTGGGACCCGACTACGACCCGATCGCCGGCGGCGGGGATCCGTGCCGCCAGAGCGACGACAGCACCCAGAACGACGCCGGCACCGCGGTCTACCGCGGCCAGGCCAGCAAGGGCTTCAGGATGATCGGGCTGCCGACGGTGAAGGCGCGCATCTCCCTCACGCCGTCGAGCCCCAGCGACCTCGCACAGCTCGACTCGCGCCTGTGGGACGTCGGCCCCGACGGGAAGCAGGTCCTGATCAGCCGGGGCGCCTACCGCTTCGGCAAGGACACGACCAGCGCCACGTTCCAGCTCTCGGGTAACGCCTGGTGCTTCCCCCCCGGCCACACACCCAAGCTCCAGCTGCTGGGCACCGACAGGCCGTACCTGCGCCCGACGACGTTCGAAACCAGTCCGTTCCCCTACGCGATCGCCGTCTCGAGCGTCAAGGTCGAGCTGCCCGCTGCCCAGGGCAAGTGCGGCAAGGCAGCCGGCGGCGCCGGCTGAGCGAGCGCTGCGCGGCCTTCGTACACCCGTCCGCGAGGCAGGAGAAAGCCGGTCGCGCGGGTATAGGGAGGGGGCGAACCGCGTGGTGGCTGCGGCTGCGCGGATGATTCCGATCCCACAGGGAGGCCGACGATGGGCATAGGCACTTCGCTGTTCCTGATCGCGCTGGGCGCGATTCTCTACTTCGCCGTCACGGCGAGCATCTCGGGCATCAGCCTGGCCACGATCGGCCTGATCCTCATGATCGTCGGGGTGATCGGGCTGCTGATCTCGCTGTTCTTCATGAGCGCCTGGGCCCACCGCCGCCGCGACCCGACGGTCGTCGAGGATCGCCGCGACGTGCTGTAGGCCCCGCGGGGAGTGACCTCGGCACCGGACCCGACCAGTCCCGCCGAAGGCCCGTTCGACCCGCGGTCCCCGCAGCTGACGCTGCCCCTGGTCGCCGCCGTCGCCGAGCTGCGGTGGGTCGGCGCCACGTGGTCGGTAGTCGGGCCGGTGGGACTGGCGGCGATCCTGGTCGCGGGGTCGGTCGACGGGCTGAGCTCGCTGGAGGTCACGGGCATCGTCGCGCTCTTCGTCCTGACGGTGGGCGGCTCCCTGGCCGGCGTCACGCTGGGCCGGCGCTCGGGCCCGGGCAGCGTCTACATCCAGATCCTCGATCGTGCCCCGGCGCCGCCCGCCCGCGCGCGTCTGGAGGCCGACGGGGAGGTGGCGACGCGGGCGCTCCTGGCGGCGATCGCCGTGGTGGCCGGGATGGCGGTTGCGGCCGCGGTGGGAGTGGCCCTCACGCTGCTGCTCATCGGCAAGCCCCGGGCCGAGGTGCTCGACCACCTGCCCGCCGAGGTCGGGCTGGTCACGGCGGGCTGGACGGTGGTCTGCGGGATGGCGGCGCTGCGGGTCGCGGCGTGGATCGCGCGCTGGGAGTGGCGGCGCGACAAGCGCGTGCTGTGCCGGGCGCTGCTGGCGGGCAGCCGGCGGCCGGTGTACTACGCGGCCGATCGGGCCAGGAGCGAGCATCGATGAGGCCGCGCGGCGCCGTACGCAGGCGCGATCTCTTGCTACGGTTGCGAGGTCATGCCGGGACTGGAGCCCGGCGCAAGTCGTGCAGGCGATCGCAGTAGTTGCTGACCAGCATCCTCCGCGTACGCAGCACACAACCGTGGAGGCATGAAAATGGCCAACGGAACAGTCAAGTGGTTCAGCGACGACAAGGGGTTCGGCTTCATCACCCCCGATGACGGCGGCAAGGACCTCTTCGTTCATCACAGCGCGATCAACAGCGACGGGTTTCGTACCCTCGCCGAGGGCGCGCAGGTGAGCTACGAGGCGCAGGCCGGCGACAAGGGCCCCAAGGCGGTCAACGTCACCCCTCGCTGAGCTCCGCCGGCCGGAGGACCCTCCGGCCCGCTGCTTCTCGAAGGCCCCGCTCCGGCGGGGCCTTCTTCGTGAGGGCGCCAAGCGCCGGGGCAGCCCTCGCCCCTGCGGCCGGGGACCCGCCCAGCGGCCCGGCCCGTCTAGGATCGCCGGCCATGACGCCTCCCGACGGCCTGGACGCGAGCGAGGAGAAGATGCGCCGCGACGGCGTGGCCGAGCCGGCGATCGACAACTTCCGCCACTACTACCAGCAGCTGGTGGAGGGCGCTACCGGCCTGATCGCCGAAAGCGAGATCGAGCCGGTGGCGGACATCCCTTCGATCGACGACCTGCCGTCGGGCGAGGCGGCGGGGCGCGAGGCCCTCGACCAGGCGGTGGTCCTCAAGCTCAATGGCGGCCTGGGCACGAGCATGGGCATGACGCGGGCCAAGTCCCTGCTCGAGGTCAAGGACGGGCTCTCGTTCCTCGACGTGATCGCCCGCCAGACGCTCGAGCTGCGCGCCCGCCGCGACGCCCGGCTGCCGCTGGTGCTTATGGACTCCTTCTACACCCAGGAGGACTCGCTGGCTGCGCTGGAGCGCTACCCCCAGCTGGCGACCGACGTGCCGGCCGACTTCCTCCAGAACAAGGAGCCCAAGGTCCGCATCGATGACCTCCAGCCGGTGGAGTGGCCCGACGACCCCGAGCTCGAGTGGTGCCCGCCGGGGCACGGCGACCTCTACACCGCCCTGGTCACCTCGGGCATGCTCGGGACCCTGCTGGAGCGCGGCTACCGCTACGCCTTCGTTTCGAACTCCGACAACCTGGGCGCCGTGCTCGAGCCGCGGATCCTGGGGTGGATGGCGCAGGAGGAGATTCCCTTCGTCATGGAGGTGGCCGACCGCACCGCGGCCGACCGCAAGGGCGGCCACCTGGCCCGCCGCCGCGACGGTCGGCTGATCCTGCGCGAGATCGCCCAGACGCCCGACGACGACGTCGACGCCTTCCAGGACGTGGAGCACCACCGCTTCTTCAACACCAACACCCTGTGGGTAGACCTGCGCTCGCTGGGCGAGGCGCTCGAGGCCCGCGGGAACGTGCTGGGGCTGCCGATGATCCGCAACCGCAAGACCGTCGATCCCGGCGACCCGCAGTCGCCGGCCGTCTACCAGCTCGAGACCGCGATGGGCTCGGCCATCTCGGTCTTCGAGGGCGCCCGCGCCCTGCGCGTGCCCCGCTCGCGCTTCGCCCCGGTCAAGACGACCAACGAGCTGCTGGCACTGCGCTCGGACTGCTACGAGCTGACCGGCGACAGCCGGGTGGCACTGGCGCCCGAGCGCTCCGACGGCCCGCCGTTCGTCGACCTCGACGCCGAGCACTACAAGCTCCTGGGCGACTTCGAGGCCCGCTTCCCCGCCGGGCCGCCGTCGCTGCGCGAGTGCCGGCGCTTCGTGGTGCGCGGCGACGTGACCTTCGGAGCGGCGGTCGTCGTCCGCGGTGACGTCGAGGTCGAGGTGGCGGCCGACGCCCCGGCGACGATCGCTGAGGACACGGTCCTCGAGGGCTGACTCGGGGCGGGCGCTCCGCCCGGGCTATCCCGGCGAGCCGGGGGCGGGGACGACCGCCGGCTCCAGGTCCCCGCTCGCAGCTCGCGCCACGCCCGCTGGGCGTTGGCCTCCGACGCCGTGAGCACCGAGGCTGCGAGCCCGTACCGCGCGGCGTTGGCCGCCTCCAGCGCGGCGTCGGAGGATCACGGCCGCCACTTGATCGAGCAGCCGATCGGCTCGGTCTCGGGCCGGCGAACCTCGGCGACGTCCAGGACGTCGTCGAGGGCCTCGCGCAGCCAGGCGGCGTCCTGGCCCGGGTCAGAGTGGTCGGCGTCGGGCGCGCCGCGATAGCGCAGGCGTCCGTCGGCGCCGATGACGAAGACGTCGGGCGTGGTGCGCGCCCCGAACGCGCGGGCCACGTCCTGGCTGGCGTCGTGGAGGTAGGGCAGCAGCCAGTCCTCGTCTTCCACGCGCTGGCGCATGGCCTCGAGCGAGTCGCGCGGGTAGCGCTCGGCGTCGTTGGAGTTGACGGCCAGGAAGCGCACGCCGCGCGGCTGGTAGTCGCGGGCGGCGCCCAACAGCCGGTCGTGCCAGGCCAGCGCGTAGGGGCAGTGGTTGCAGGTGAAGAACACGACGGTGGGGGCGTCGGAGCCCTCGTCGACCGCGTGGCGGGCGCCGCGGGTGTCGGGCAGCTCGAAGGCGGGGGCCGGGTCGCCCACCGACAGGCTCACGCCCGAGTTCCCTCGCTCAGCGCGGCGGCCAGCGCGTCGCGGAGGTCGGCCGGGTCGGGTGTGGGGGAGACGCGCCCGTCGCGCAGGCGGTAGATGCGGCAGGTCAGGCCGAGCGGCTCGTCGTCCGGCGGCTGGACGTCGCGGCCGGCGACGCGGATCGTCGGCGAGCCGACGAACGCCTCGCGCCGGGCCCGGTCGTCGGTGGGGACCTCCCGCAGCTCGACCGCCCCAGGATCGAGCCCCAGCTCCTCCATGGCGTCGCGCAGATCGGCGAGTGCCTGGCCCCAGGAAGGGCATCCTTCCCACCACAGCAGCTCGACTTTGGGCTGGGCGCGGGCCATGTCCGGAGGCTAGCGACGCATCTCGTGCCGCGAGGGAGGACGGGGGCCGGTTGTAACACCCGGGCCCCAGCGCGGTCAGGGGATCAACGACTCGAGGAGACGATGAGCATGGAGACAAAGAAGGCGGCGTTCGCCGCGGGCTGCTTCTGGCAGGTGGAGGTCGAGCTGCGCAACACCCCGGGCGTGGTCGACGTGCGCGTGGGCTACACGGGAGGAAGCGCCGACAGCCCCAGCTACGAGCAGGTGTGCACGGGTCGCACCGGCCACGCCGAGGCGGTCGAGGTCGAGTTCGACCCGCTGCGCGTGTCCTACGGCGAGCTGCTCGAGCGGTTCTGGAGCCTGCACGACCCCACGCAGGTCAACCGCCAGGGCCCCGACGTCGGATCCCAGTACCGCTCGGCCGTCTTCTTCCACTCGCCCGAGCAGGAGCGTGAGGCGATCGCCTCACGCGAGCGGGCCCAGGCCCGGCTCGGCCGACCGATCGCCACGGAGATCACCCCCGCCTCGACCTTCCACTCGGCCGAGGACTACCACCAGCGCTACCTGGAGAAGCGCGGCCTGGCCACCTGCGCCATCTGAGCGCGCGCCGCGACCGGCGGGTCTAGAGTGGCGGGCGCTCGTCGCGGCCTGGGCGGCGGCGGGCGTCAACCATGAGGGGAGGTCTCTACACCCGCTTCGTCCGCTGGCGCGCGACGCGGATCTGGCTTCGACACCCGCGGCGTGCCGTCGCCTTGCTGGGACCCGCGAGCCAGGCCGGTGACCTCGACGGGCCCCAGCTCGCCCTCCGCGCCTGGCTCGCCCTCACCTATGAGCGTGACGCGGCGACGGCCGAGCGCCTGGCCCGCGCCGCGCTCGAGCGGCCCGGCGCCACGCGCTTCGCCTCCGCCGCCCTGGCGGAGTCACTGATCCGCCGTGGTGAGCCCGACGAGGCCGTCGAGGTGCTGCGCGCCGCCAGCGAGCGGCTGCCCCACGTCTTCTGGTACGAGCTCACCCTGGTCGACGCGCTGGAGCTCGCCGGTCGCACCGACGAGGCGGTCGAGCGGCTGCGGGCGGTGGCCGACCATCCCCAGCTGCGTCGACACGTCCTCAAGCGCCTGTCGCGGATCGCTCTGGAGCGACACGACGAGGCCGAGGCGCGACGCTGGTTCGAGGCGCTGGTGGCGCTGGCGCCCGACTACCTGGTCTACGCCTCCGACTACGTCACGCTGGGCCGCCTCCAGCTCGAGGCGGGCGAGCCGCAGGCCGCGCGCGAGACGTGGCGCCGCGGGGCGCGCATCTACCCCCGGCACGCCGAGCTGCGCGAGCTGCGCGCGCAGCGCCTGGGCGACGCCGAGCCGCTCGCCCAGCCGCGCATCGACCCCGTGGCCGAGCAGGAGGTCGGGGCCGCGCGCATTCCGGTGCGCACGCCGTTCATCACCCTGCGCACCGACCTGCGCGCTCTGATGGACCGCACGACTTCGGGCACCCGACGGCCGGGCGACGTGATCGCCCTGGCCGAGAGCGCCACCGCCGCCGCCCAGGGACGCATCCTTCCCCTCGAGCTGGTCCGCCCGGGCGCCCTCGCGCGCTCGCTCAGCCGCTTCGTCGGCGAGATCGGGCCGCTGCACAGTCCCGAGGGCATGCAGGGAGCGATCATGGAGTCCGGGCGGGTGCGCGTGGTGGTGGGGGCGATCGTCGGCGGGCTCGGCCGCCCGCTGGGTCGGCGCGGGTGGTTCTACCGCGTCGCCGGCCCGCGCACGGCGATGATCGACGACGTGGCGGCCTGCCTGCCGCCCCACGACCACCACCTGATCTTCGGGCCGATCGAGCCCGACGCCCTGACCGCCGAGCTGGCGGGCGCGCTGGGCTGCGGGGTCGCGGTGGTGGACGCCAACCACCGCACCGGCGCCTGGGTCCTCGCCGCCTCTGCCGGCGTCGACTCCGGTTGGCTGGCCGAGGCGCTGGCCGACAACCCAGCGGGCAACGAGGACGAGCAGACGCCGGTGGTGATCGTGCGGCGAACGGCGCGGGACCTGGCGCGCGCCCCAGCGGCCAAGCGCGTCCCGGCGCCGGGCCAGCCGGTCAGGCCCTGAGCGCCCAGCGCGCCGCCTGGCCGACGGCCTCGACGTGCCACGGCGCCATGGCCTGGTGCACGGGCAGGGCCAGCAGCCCCTCGCGCAGCGGCTCGAGCTCGGCAAAGCGCCGGCGGTCGAGCAGGGGATGGGGGACGGGCCAGACCTCGATCGCCCGCACGCCGCGGGCCAGCAGACGGGCCAGGGCGTCCGGGCGGTCGCGGGCCAGGACCGGGAGGTAGAGCGGCGTAGTCCCCGGAGGCAGCTCGCGGAACGGCTCGAAGCACAGCTCGCCCAGCTGGGCGGCCAGCGCGGCGTAGTTGGCTCGCCGCGCTGCCCGCGCCCTCGCGGCGTCGGCCCTCCGGGCGATCCACTCGGTCAACCGCGCCGGACGTCCGGCGGCGGCCGCCCGGTCCTCGACCTCCAGGTCCCACTCCCCGATCACCGTCTCGGTCAGCGTGCCCGCGCGCGCCGCGGCGTCGGCCCGGCTGGTGCGGGCGATCAGTCGCGCGGCGGCCGCCCGCACCGCGCGCGGACCGCCCATCGCCGCCCGCGCGGCCAGCAGCGACAGGGTCGAGTGGACCATCGCGCCGGCGCCCGGGCGGCTCGCGGTGGGTTCGATCGCCTTCGCGCCGGGCACCAGGATCGCGCCGCCGTCCGGCACCCCGAGCGACTTGCGCGGGCAGAAGATCGCTGCCGCCACCCGGTCGCCGAGCGCGCGGCCGTCCGGCGCGGCCGAGAAAAGGGCGTGCGCGGCGTCCTCGATCACCGTCGCGCCCGCCGGGGCGGGTGGGGTGGGGAAGCCGAAGTGGGAGATCAGGTAGACGGCGTCGGCTCGGTGCGCCGCTCGGGCCAGGTCGTCGCAATCGGCCTGGAGGCGGGCATCGACGCGGTAGAAGTCGATCTCTACGCCGGCCAGCCGCGCCGCCTCGACCTCCGAGCCGCAGTGGTAGGCCGGCATGGCCAGCCGGCGCCCGGGTCCCAGCCCCAGCGCCCGCAGCGCCAGCCACACCGCGCCGCGCCCGAGGTGGGTGAGGGTGAGCGCTGGGCGGTCGAACGGGAAAGCGGACGGGGCGGAAGCGGGGCCCAGGGCCCCGGCCGGCCGGAGCGGCGGGTAGACCCCGATGTGGAGGTCCGCGCTCACCGACCGGGCAGCAGGCGCCGGAAGAGGGCCAGGTCCTGCGCCCGCAGCGCCCGAGCCACCGCGAGGAAGAGCGCGAGGCCGAGCGCGCCTCCCACGACCAGCTCGACCAGCGCGCGCAGATCTCCCGTCTCGCTCAGCCCCGACGCGGCCGCCACCACGCCGACCATCCCCGCCCAGGCCGCGGCGGCCGCGACCGTCGCCTTGGCCAGCTCGCGCAGCGTCCGGCGCAGCTCGAGCCCGCCGACGCGCCGGGCCAGCAGCCCACCCAGCACCGCCGCTCCCGCGACGTAGCCCAGCGAATGGGCGAGGGCCAGGCCGCGGACGTCGAGTCCGGGGAAGAGGATGAAGTCCAGCGCCACGGTCACCGCGTTCTCGACCACGTTGACCAGGGCGGGCGTGCGGCTGTCCTGCCGGGCGTAGAAGGCGCGCGCGAACAGCAGGAACGCGGCGAAGGGCAGCAGCCCGATCGCGAACAGCCCGAGCGTCGAGGCCACCAGCGAGACGCTGCCGCCGCCGACCACGCCGTGCTCGAGCAGGACCCGAATCAGCGGCCGGCCCAACGCCAGGTAGGCCGCGGTGGCCGGAAGCATGAGCAGCGCGGTGGCGCGCAGGCCGCCGGCCACGGTGGAGCGAAAGCCCGGGACGTCGGCGTCGACGTGGCGCGCGGCCAGGCGCGGGACCAGCGCAGTCATGATCGAGACGGCGGCGATCCCATAGGGCAGCTGGAAGAAGGCGAAGGCCGTCACGTAGGCGGTCGGGCCGCCCTGCTTGGCGTTGGCCAGGTAGAACGAGACGCCGAAGCCGATGGTGTTGAGGACGACGTAAACCAGCGTCCATCCCGACAGCCGCGCCACCTTGCGCACCGAGGGGTGACGCAGGTCCAGCCGCGGGCGCAGGCTTCCCCCCAGCCGGCGCAGGAAGGGCCAGTAGGCCAGCGCCATCACCGCCACCCCTCCGGTTGTCCCCAGCGCCAGCAGAAGCTTCTGCCCCGGGTCGGCGAGCACGCTGCGGTCGCTGGGCACTCCGCTGCTGAAGACCGCAAAGGCCGCGAACATGGCGATGACCACGAGGTTGTTGAGGATGGGCGCGAACATGGGGACGGCGAAGCGGCCCTGCGCGTTGAGCAGGCCGGCGGCGATGGCGGCGAAGCCGTAGAGCGCGATCTGGGGGGCGAAGAAGCGAAAGAAGAAGGTGGCGAGGTCGTGTTGCTGCGCGCCCTGGGGGCCCGAGACGCGGCCGCTGAACACGTCGATGACCAGCGGCGCGGCGAAGATCGCGGCCACCGTGAGGACGACGAGCAGCCCCAGCGAGGCGGTGACCAACGCCGACACCGAGCGCCAGGCCTCGGCGTGGGGCTTCGTCCGCAGCTCCTCGACGAGCACCGGGATGAAGACCGAGGTCAGCACCCCGCCGAGCACCAGCTCGTAGAGGACGTTGGGCAGCGTGTTGGCGATGTTGTAGGAGTCGGCCAGGCGCGACTCGGCCACGCCCAGGGCGAAGGCCAGGGCGATGACGCGGCCCAGGCCGGTCAGGCGCGAGAGCGCGGTGCCCACCGCCATGACCGCCGCCGGGCGGGCCAAGGGGAGGGTGGCGACGTCGACCGCGGGGCGGCCTTCGCCGGCCTGAGCGCTCATAGGGGCGGCAGGCTACAAGGGCACCGGCCGGCGGCCTCCCGCCGTCACCGGCCGGTAAGGCTCGGGTGCCATGATGGGAGCGCACCGCTGACCAGGAGGGAATCGTGGAGAAGGCGACGTTCGCAGCCGGCTGCTTCTGGCAGGTCGAGGAGGCGTTCCGGGAGATGGAGGGGGTCGTGTCCACCCAGGTCGGCTACGAGGGGGGAACGACCCCACACCCCAGCTACCAGGACGTCTGCACCGGACGCACCGGTCACGCCGAGGCGCTGGAGGTCGAGTTCGACCCCGCGGTTGCCTCCTACGAGCAGCTGCTCGAGCGCTTCTGGGACATCCACGATCCGACGCAGCGCAACCGCCAGGGCTGGGACATCGGCACGCAGTACCGCTCGGCGATCTTCTTCCACTCCCCCGCCCAGGAGCAGGCCGCGCTCGCCTCGCGCGAGCGCGCGCAGGCCGGCCGGCGCAAGCCCATCGCTACGGAGATCGTCCCCGCGTCGGAGTTCTGGCGCGCCGAGGACTACCACCAGTGCTACCTGGCCAACCGCTCGGGGCGCTCGCTGCTCTCGACGCTGTTGGGCCGCGGCTGAGCTGGCTGGCGATCTCCTGAGCCGCCCCCGGCGCTCGACGCCGGCGCTCGACGCGGAGCGCCGGACGCTTGACAGTAGGCGCGCCGGACTGGACGTTCATACGAAAGCCCTGTCGGTCATTGTCACCCGCCGTCTACAGTGGCGATCCCAGTGACGACGAGCGGCGACGGACCCATCCGGAGGGCGCCCATGCCCGCTGCCGGACCAGCGGAGCGAACCATCGGCTCACCGACCACGTGCGTGGTCGGGGCGTGCCTGCTGCTCGCCCTGCCCGCGGTGGCGCTCGGCACGGGCCATGGGGGCTCCGGCCACGCCCACCGCGCCGGCTCGGGGCATTCGGCCTCGGCGCCCGGCGCGTCGGCCTGGGCACACGCGGGCGCCGCCCGCGGCGGGTCGACCCATGGACGCGGCGCGCCGGCTCGGGCACACGCGGGCTCGGTCCATGCCCGCGCCGCGTCGGCTCACGGGCACGGGTCTGCCGGACACGCTCGTGGGGCGTCGGCTCACGCCCAGGGCGGTCCGGCTCGCTCACACGGAGCGGCCAAGCGGTCAGGTCGTTCGGTGAGTCGCGGATCGGCGCACCACCCGGCCTCGGCCCATCACCCGGTCTCGGCCCACCGCCCGGCCTCGGCAAGCCACGGCCGGGGCCCGACCCGTGCCCGCTCGGCCCCGGGCCCGTCGCATGCCCGGGGTGGGGGAGCGGTCGGCCGTGCTGGCCCGTCGGCGCCCCGGCGCGCCTCCTCGACCTCGCCGCGCCGCAGCTCGCTCGCCGCGCCTTCGGCCCAGGCTTCGCCGGCCACGCGGACGGCCGCGGCGGCGCGACCGGCCGCCAGGTCGACGCACGGCCACCGGTCCTCCTCGGGCCACGGGCGCGCTCGCCACGGGGGCGGTGGCGGCTCGGGTGGCCATGGAGGCAAGGGCGGCTCGAAGGGCAGCTCTCCCCCGCCGGCGCCGGGTCTGCCACTCACCCTGCCCATGACCCCGGTGGCCGCTTCCCCGCCGCTGCCCTTCGGGCCCTCGCCGCCCGCCCTAGGCACGGTCGCCGGCGGCGGTCCCCCGAGCACGGCGGCGCTTCCGAGCGGCTTCCTCGCCGACGTGCCCCTGCGGGCGGCCAGCTCGCCGGGCGCCACCACCCCGGCCGGCGGCGCGTCGACTCGCCTTAGCCGGTCCGCCGGGCTCCGGCCGGGGGCGGCGGTGCCCTCGCAGATCGTGCGCACGGTCAAGCGGGCGGTGGCGGTCGTTCCGCCCGTGATCTGGGTTCTGGTCGCGGTGCTCGCCCTGGCCAGCTCCCTGCTGGCCGGGGGCTCCGCCCTGCTGGCCCACCGCAAGCGACGGGTGGAGCGCCAGCGGGAGGCGCTGCTCGAGGACGTCGGCCTGCTCCAGCGGGCGCTGCTGCCGCCCGCGCCCGAGCAGATCGCCGGGGTGGCGACCTCGGTCGCCTACCGCCCGGCGAGCGGTCGCAACGCCGGAGGCGACTTCTACGACGTCTTCGCCCTCGACGGGGAGCGTCTGGGGCTGCTGATCGGCGACGTCTCGGCCACCGGGCATCGGGCGCTGGGGCTCACGACGCTCGTCCGGCACACGCTACGCGCCTACCTGGAGGTCGGCATGGCCCCGCGCGCGGCGCTCGCGGTCGGCTCCGGCGTGCTGGCCCACCACCTGGGTGGGGACCCGGCCAGCGTGACGGCCGCCGTCTATGACCGCGAGACCGGAATGCTCACCTACGCCGGCGCCGGTCATCCGCCGCCTGTCGTCCTGGGGTCGGTGGGCTTCGAGCCGGTGACGGCCTGCCCGTCCCCGCCGCTGGGCGAGGCCGAGCCCACGGGACTGCGCCAGACCAGCGTCCTGCTGCCCGCCGGATCGCTGGCCTGCTTCTACACCGATGGGGTGGTCGAGGCCCGGGTGGGCGGCGAGCTCTTCGGCTATCGCCGGCTGTGGCTCGCGCTGAGCCGCCTGGCCGGCCGGGCGACGGCGCCGGCGGTGCTCGAACGCGTCGCCGAGGAGGCCGACGCCCTGCCGGACGACATGGCCGTGTGCGTGCTCAGGGTCGCTCACCACGTCCCCGCGGCCGGCGCCGGGCAGGGCGTCGGGCGCATCGAGGAGCTGGAGCTCTCGCGCGATTCCGTGCGGACCATCCGCCCGTCCGAGTTCCTGACCGCATGCGGGGTTCCGAGCGACCGCGTCGACGCCCTCATCGAGGAGGCTCGGGCGGCGGTCCAGCGCCTGGGCGGGGGAGTGCTGCGGGTCGAGATCGGGCCGGGCGTGGCCCGAGCCGAGCTGGCGCTCAGCCGGATGGACGCGCTCGCGCCGGCGCTCACTGCCCCGCGTCCGCGCGCCTGACCGCCGCTCAGCGGCGTCCCGACCCGGCGCGGGTCAGCGCCTCGAGCTCCGCGCCGACGCCGGCGGCCAGGACGTCGAGGTCGTCGATGACCATGGGGTCGGCGCACAGGCCGAAGCGGACGCTGTCGCCCATCGAGACCACCGAGACGCGCAGCGCGTGGTGAGGGGCGATCTCGGCCAGCGAGTAGAGGCGGCTGACCGGCGCCCCGGCGACGTAGCGCCGCTCGACCGGGCCGCGCACGTTGGAGACGCTGAGGGCGAAGACGCGCGCGCTCGCCGACAGCCGGTTGGCGAAGCGCTCGAGCGTCGGGGAGGCGCGGCGCAGCTCGGCGAAGAGGTCGTCGAGCGCCTCGGGGTCGTGGTCGCGCTTGCGCTGCGCGGTCTGCTCGCCGATGAGGGCGAGGCGGCGCTGGCAGTCGGCCTCGCCGAGGGGGAGGGTGGCGCACAGGAACGAGTCGCGGTTGGCCTGGCCATCGCCCGCCGGCTCGGCGTGGTGCAGGGACACCGGGACCTGCACGCGCAGGTCGTCCAATCGCCCGTGGCCATGCTCGAGCCAGCCTCGCAGCGCGCCGGCGACGATGGCTAGCACGACATCGTTGACAGTCACCCGCGCGGGAGCGGCGCGCTCGACCGCCTTGATGTCGGTCAGCGGCACGGGGGCGAAGGCCACCGTGCGGCGGCTGGACAGGCGCCGGTCCAGGGGGGAGCGGGCGCGAGCGGGTGAGAGCTCGCGGCGCAGCGCCGCCGCGCTCGGCGCCGGGGAGGCGGGCCTGGCGGTGGCGGGCGCCGGGCGGGGCGGCCGTCGGGAGCGCCCGGTCACGCGATCGCGCGCCGCCAGGGCGGCCAGGGCGAGGGTCCCCGGCGCCGGCCGCGGCTGCCAGGACACGGACGGCGCCGCCGGGGCCGCCTGCGGAGTGGCCTGCCACAGGACCTCCTCGGCCAGCCGCATGGCGGTCTGGCCGTCGGCCATGCAGTGATGGAGCTTCCAGATCAGCGCCGTGCGCCGGTCATCGACCCCCTCGACCACCTGGAGTGACCAGAGGGGCCGGCTTCGGTCAAGGCGCTCGCACATCGCCTGGCTCACGAGCTCGCGCAACATGGCGTCGTCCACTCCAGCGCCGGGGCCGGCGGCGCGGACGTGGCGCTCGAGGGCGAAGGTCTCGTCATCGACCCAGGCCGGCCGCGCCAGGCCCAGCGGCGTGGGCGCCAGGCGCTGGCGCAGCCGCGGCGCCCGGTCCAGGCGCGGGGCGATGTGCGCGCGGACGTCGTCCAGCCCCGGGGGCGGCGCGCCGGCCGCCGCCTCCACGATCACCAGCTTCAGGGTGTGGCCGGCGATCACTCCGCGCTCGAGCGCGAGGATGCGCGCGTCCTCGGGGGAGAGGCGCTCGAGGGCCATCCCCCAGCCCGTCCGTGCCTAGGTAGCGCTTCGGTCGGCCGCGGCCGCTGGTCGGCCCCGCCGAGCCAGCTGGAGCCGGCCGCCCACGAAGGCCAGCGCGACCGCGAACCCGCAGAGGGCCAGGGCGGCGTCGAGGCGGAAGCCGGCTCGCAGCCCGGTCACGAATGACTGGCGCACCAGCTCCTCGAGCTGCTGCGCGACGGGCGCGCTGAAGTGGGCGAGCGCCTGGGTGGCCGACTCGGTGCCGGCGAGGATCCCGCGGACGGCGTCCTGCTCGCCTGCGCCGGCCGAGACGCCGGCGGCGCCCACCTTGTCGGCCAGCGCGCCCTGTGTGGCCGAGGTGAAGATCGTCGTGGTCAGCCCCAGGCCGATCGACCCGCCCGCGACCTGGAACATGTAGACGATCCCGCCGGCCAGGCTGGCCCGTGACGGGCCCAGCGCGGTCACGCCGGCCGTGGTCACCGACGAGTAGAACAGCGCCACCCCGACTCCCAGTACGGCCATCCCGGGGACCAGGGCGCCGTAGCCCGAGCCGCGCTGCACGAGTGAGAGCAGGAAGACCCCGACGAGCATGCACCCCGCGCCCACCGAGATCACCGTCTTGGCCCCCGCCCGCTCGTAGAGCGGGCCGGCGACGAACGACACGAGGGCGAACAGGCCCATCATCGGCAGCAGGCCCAGCCCGGCCTGGAGCGGCGAGTAGCCCAGCAGCTTCTGCATGAACTGGGGGAGGTAGAGGAGGGCGGCGAAGAAAGTGGCCGAGAGGAGCAGCACCGACAGGCAGGCCGAGGTGAAGTCGCGGTTGCCCATGACGTCGCCGGGCACCGGGCCTTGCGTCCGCCGCGGCGCTCGACCGCGACGAAGGCGACCATGAGCACGACCGAGACGGCGAGCAGGGCGATGATCCGCCAGTCGCCCCAGCCGTAGTCGGTGGCCTGGTCGAGCGCGAGCAGCAGGGCGACCAGGCTGACCGAGAGGGTGCCCACGCCCGCGTAGTCGAGGCGCTCCCCCGTCGTCTCGGCGACCGGCTGGTGGATCTCGCGCCACACGACCCCCGCCGCGGCCGCGGCGATCGGGAGGTTGAGGAAGAGGATCCAGCGCCAGCTGAGCGTGTCGGTGAGCAGGCCGCCGAGCAGAGGGCCGACGGCGTTGCCGAAGCCTGCGGCCCCGATGATCAGTCCGCCGGCCAGCCCCGCCCTGCTCTCGGGCAGGGCGGCATAGGTCATGCCGAGGATGGCCGGCCACATCATCGCCCCGCCGATACCCATGAGCGCGCGGCAGGCGACGAGCCAACCGGCGCCCCCAGCCACGCCTCCCAGCACCGAGAACGCGGCGAAGATCGCCGCCCCGACGAAGAAGATCCGCCGCCGGCCGAGCAGGTCGGCCAACCGCCCGCCGGTGACGATGAGCACGCCGAAGACCAGCGCGTAGGCGTTGATCACCCACTGCACGGTGGAGACGTCTGCATCGAAGTCGTGCTCGATGCTCGGCAGCGCGACGCTCAGCGCCGTGACGTCGTTGGCGATGACGAACACGCCGACCGCCATGGCGACGAGGGCGAGGACCGTCCCCCGGTCAAGGCGCTGCGGTTGGGCGCCGGCCTTCTCCACTGCGGGCACCCTATGCGGCGGCCATGTCGGAGTCGATCGGTCGTTCGGCCAGGCGGCGGGCCGGCCCCATGGGTCGGTGTGGGGGAGGGCCAAGTGGCGGGAATTGCCGAGGTGGCCGGTTATTGCGAACGGCGCCTCCGTCTATTTTAAGTAGCCGGGGCTCTTCGCCGCCTCAGCCCTCCTGCGCCGCCACCGCCCGCTCGGCCGCCTCGAAGCCGGTGCGCGAGTGGGTGCCGTCGCAGAACGGCTTGGTGGTCGAGCCGCCGCAGCGGCAGAGGAAGACCTTCTGGCGATCGCTGACGTCGTAGACGTTGCCGTCGGCGTCGACGATCTCGATCGGCCCCTCGAGCGCGTAGGGGCCGTTCTCGGTCGCCTTGATCCGGGTCACGGTGCTGTCGGCCTCGGCCATGCTCGTCTCTCCTGTCTGGGATGGTCGTCTATTCCGCCCGGCGGTCGCCGAGCCGAGTCCACAGCTCGTCCAGCTGACGCTGCTCTTCAGCCGAGAGCCGGTCGAGGAAGAGTCGCCGCACCCCAGCGAGGTGCGTGGGCGCGGCCTCGCGCAGGCGCGCGGCGCCGGCTTCGGTGAGCAGCGCGAGGGTGCCGCGCGCGTCGTTGGGGCAGCGACAGCGCTCGACCAGCCCCTCGCGCTCCAGCCGATCGACCAGCCGGGTGAGCCCGCTGCGGCTCAGCAGCACCGCGTTCGCGAGGTCGGCCATGCGCAGGCGATGGTCGGGCGCGTCCGAGAGCTGGACGAGCACGTCGTAGGAGGTCAGGGGGAGGTCGTGGGACTGCTCGAGCTCGCCGTCGAGCTCGGCGATCACCCGAGCGTACGTGCGCAGGAATCCGGCCCAGGCGGCCAGCTCCTCGCCGGTCAGCCGGCTTCCGCGCTTTGTTGACGTCGCAACCATCGCCGTCAAATCTAGCGACGGGCCCGCCGACGCGAGGCCATTCCCCGCCAAGCCAGGCGCGCCCCAGCCTGGCGGCCTGCTGCAAACCCCTACCGCGCCGCCAGCAGCCCCTGCATCAGCGCGAGGTACTGCATGAGGCTGCGCACCGCGAGGAAGTCGTCGCGCACGCGCTCCTGGGCCTCGTGGCCGATCTCGCGGGCGCGGTCGGGCTCCTGGAGCAGGCCGCGGACGGCGGCGCCGTAGGCGTCGAGGTCGGTGGCGTCGTCGAGCAACACGCCACTGCGGCCGTCGACGATCTGGTCCTGGATGCCGCCGATGCGGCTGGCCACGACCGGGCGGGCCTTCCACATGCCCTCGGCCACGGTGAGGCCGAAGCCCTCGGCGATGCTCTTCTGCACCACCACGCTCGCGCGGCGCTGCAGGGCGTTGACGATCGCCGCGTTCTCCTGGAGGTCCTCCATGGGCAGCGCAGCGAGGTGCACGCGGGCGCGGGTTTCGTCGGGCAGCCCGTGCCACAGGGAGCGGGCCTGCTCGAGCACCTGCTTGCCCTCGGGGTCGTCGGCCACCGCCTCGACCGCCGGGCCGGCGTACACGAGGTGGGCGTCGGTCTGCCCGGCCACGTGGTCGACGAAGCCCTGAATCACGCCGATCGGATCTTTGAGCGCGTCCCAGCGCGAGACCTGGAGCACGACCGGCGCGTCGGGGCCCAGCTCGGCCTCCTCGAGCACGTCGGCGCGGCGCTGGACCTGGCTGGGCGTCCCGTCCTCGCGCAGGAAGGTCGCGTCGCCGCCCCCTCCGTCGGTGTTCAGTCCGGCCGCGGCGAGGATGGCCGCGACCGTGTCGCGCTCGAGCTCCTGGTTCTTGGCCGAGAAGGCGTCGATCACCGGGGCGATGAGCTGGATGCGGTCGTCGTCGAGGTGCTCCCACACGAAGGCGCGGCGCGAGAAGACATAGGCGTCGGCCGGCTCGACGTAGGGGCGCAGGAAGCGCCAGGCGCGCCGCGCGAGCTCGCTCGGCCTGTCGATCCCCACGTGGCAGCGCCAGATCACCGGCACGCCCAGCTCGCGCTTGAGCTCGGGGATCAGACCGGCCGGCTGGGGGTCGTGGACGATCACCACGTCGTCGGGGGAGACCAGCGAGCAGAACTCCTCGACGTTGGAGGCGAGCGCGTCGCGGTAGATCTCGTGCTCGGCCTCGCCCAGGTCGCCGCCGTCGCCGGGCGCCGAGTGCAGGTTGTTGTGGATGCGCTTGGTCAGGGCGAAGAACGGGTCGTTGCCCGCTATCACCTCCCAGCGGGCGTCGACGCCGACGCCGTGGGCGTAGGCCAGCAGCGAGACCAGCATCTCGGCCACCCCGCCGCCGCGCGAGGTCGAGTTGACGTTCCACACCTTGCGCCCGGCGAACAGCTCGCGGCCCTGCTCTGCGGCGTCGCGCACGGCGGCCCACCGGTCGGGCGGCAGGACCGATTCGAAGCGGTCGAACGGAAGGGCGCCGACCTTGACGTGCTCGAGCGGCATGGCCGCGATCATTACCGACCGGTCAGCCTGGGCGCAAACCCCAGGGCTCGAGATGCTCTCAACCACAGAGCAAATCTGCCGGCGACTTAAGAGTCTCCGCTCGCCGGGCCTCGCCCCCGCCCGATCCTCGCCGTCGCGTTTACCGGATCGTCGCCTCCCGCCCTCGCCTCCCCGGTATGGTCGCCCGGAGGCATGATCGGCAGCGATACGGGGGAGAACGCAGGGGCATGAGCACGGTCACCGACACGCGGGCGCTCGACAAGCTGTGCGTCGACACGATCCGCACGCTGGCCATGGACGCGGTCCAGAAGGCCAACTCGGGGCATCCGGGCACGCCGATGGCCCTCGCGCCGGTGGCCTACGTGCTCTACACGCGGATTATGCGCCACAGCCCGGCCGAGCCGAAGTGGCCTGACCGCGACCGCTTCGTCCTGTCGTGCGGCCACGCGTCGATGCTCCTCTACTCGATGCTCTACCTGACCGGGTATGGGCTGACGCTCGAGGACCTCGAGAACTTCCGCCAGCTCGGCAGCCCGACCGCCGGGCATCCCGAGTACGGCCACGCCGCGGGGATCGAGGCCACCACCGGCCCCCTGGGCCAGGGGATCTCGATGTGCGTCGGCCTGGCCCTGGCCGAGCGCATGCTGGCCGCGCGCTTCAACCGCCCGGGACACGACGTCGTCGACCACCACACCTTCACGATCGCCTCCGACGGCGACATGCAGGAGGGCGTCCAGTCCGAGGCCGCCTCGCTGGCCGGCCACCTCGAGCTGGGCCGGCTGATCGCCTTCTACGACGACAACCACATCTCGATCGAGGGCGACACGTCGGTCTCCTTTTCCGAGGACGTCGGCGCGCGCTACGAGGCCTACGGCTGGCACGTCCAGAACCTCGGCGAGGACATCGAGCTCGACCGCCTGGAGGCCGCCACCCGCGAGGCCATGGAGGTCGACGACCGCCCGTCGCTGATCGTCGTGCGCACCCACATCGCCACGGGCGCCCCCAACCTCCAGGACACCGGCAAGGCCCACGGCTCTCCCCTCGGCGAGGAGGAGGTGCGCCTGACCAAGGAGGCCTACGGCTGGCCGGCCGACAAGACGTTCTACGTCCCCGACGAGGCGCTCGAGCACTTCCGGGCCTGCGTGGAGCGCGGCCGCGAGCAGCACGCCGAGTGGGAGGAGCGCTTCGCCGCCTACCGCGACGCCGAGCCCCAGCTGGCCGGCGAATTCGAGCGCATCATGGACCGCCGGCTGCCCGACGGGTGGGACGACGACGTCCCCCGGTTCCACGTCGACCAGGGCATGGTCGCCACCCGCAAGACCTCGGGCGAGGTCATCCAGTGGGCGGCCAAGCAGGTGCCCGAGCTGGTGGGCGGCTCGGCCGACCTGGCGGGCTCCACGCTCACGCTGATTGACGACGTCGGAAGCGTTGGCCCGGGGGCCTACGAGGGGCGCAACCTGCACTTCGGCATCCGCGAGCACGGGATGGGCGCGGTGGTCAACGGCCTGAGCCTGCACGGCTTCCGCGCCTACGGAGCGACCTTCCTCATCTTCTCGGACTACATGAAGGCTGCGATCCGCCTGGCCGCGCTCATGCGCATCCCCTCGATCTTCGTCTTCACCCACGACTCCATCGGGCTGGGGGAGGACGGGCCCACGCACCAGCCGGTCGAGCAGCTGGTCGGCCTGCGGGCCATCCCCAACTGCGACGTCGTGCGCCCGGCGGGCGCCAACGAGACCGCGCTGGCCTGGCGCTTCGCCATCGAGCGGACCGAGACCCCGACCTGCCTGGCCCTGTCGCGCCAGGGCGTGCCGACGTGGAACCCCACCGGGGTGCCCGACGACGCCATCCATCGCGGCGCCTACGTCCTGCGCGAGTCCTACAACGACCCCGACCCCGACCTCGTCCTCATGGCCTCGGGCTCCGAGGTGCACCTGTGCAACGCCGCCGCCGACCTCCTCGAGGCCCAGGGCACGGCCACCCGGGTGGTCAGCGTCCCCTGCCTGGACCGCTTCGCCGTCCAGGACGGCGCCTACCGCGACTCGATCCTGCCGCCCTCGTGCCGCGCCCGCCTGGCCGTCGAGGCGGCCAGCCCGCTGTCGTGGCACCGCTGGGTGGGCGATGCGGGCGACGTGCTGGGGATGGAGGGCTTCGGCGCCTCGGGCCCCCAGAAGGCGCTGTACGAGCACTTCGGCTTCACGCCGCGCAACATCGCCGACCGGGCGAAGACCGTGGTGGACGGCGCCGCCAAGCAGGCGTCCAGCTGATCTTCCAAGGAGCGACCCCATGAGCGTCCAGGCACAGGTCAACCCCCGGCTCGCCGCCCTCACCGAGGCGGGTACCAGCGTCTGGCTCGACCAGATCAGGCGCAACCTGATCGAGGACGGGGAGCTGAAGCGTCTGGTGGACGAGGACTCGCTGCGCGGAGTCACCGCCAATCCCGCCATCTTCGAGAAGGCGATCCTCGGCTCCGACGACTACGACGACGCCCTGGCGTCGATGGCCAAGGAGGGCCTTGACGCCCAGGAGATCTACGAGCGGATCGCCGTCGACGACGTGCGGGCGGCGGCTGACGTGCTGCGCGGCATCTACGACCAGGTGGGAGGGCTCGATGGGTTCGTGTCGCTCGAGGTGGCGCCCGACCTGGCCCATGACACAGAGGGCACGCTGGCCGAGGTGCGCATGTACTGGGAGCGGCTCGACCGGCCAAACGTGCTGATCAAGATCCCGGGCACCGACGAGGGCGCCTCCGCGATCGAGCAGGCGATCTATGAGGGCATCAACGTCAACGTCACGCTCCTCTTCGCCGTCGAGGCCTACGAGAAGGTGGCCGAGGCCTACGTCCGCGGGCTCGAGCGCCGCCTGGAAGAGGGCAAGTCCGTCGACGTCCGCTCGGTTGCCTCGTTCTTCGTCTCGCGGGTCGACACCGAGGTCGACAAGCGCCTGGACGAGCTGGGCAAGCCCGAGCTGGCGGGAACTGCGGCGGTGGCCAACGCGCAGGCCGCATATAGGCGCTTCAAGGAGATCTTCTACGGCGAGCGCTTCGCCAAGCTGCGTGAGGCCGGCGCCGCGGTGCAGCGGCCGCTGTGGGCCTCCACCGGCGTCAAGAACCCACACTACGCGGAGACCAAGTACGTGGACGAGCTGGTCGCTCCCGACACGGTCAACACGATGCCGATGCCCACGCTCTTGGCCGTCGCCGAGCGCAGCGAGCTGCGGGGGGCGACCGCCGACCAGGACCCCTCGGCCGAGCTGGAGGCCCTGGCCGCGGCGGGCATCGACCTCGACGACGTCACGGCCAAGCTGTTGCGCGACGGCATCGCGGCCTTCGCGACCTCCATGGAGAACCTGATCGCCGGCGTGGAGGATCGCCGCGAGGCCGTGGTCACCGGGCGCCCACCGACCATTCAGTCGACGCTCCCCCGCGAGCTCGAGGAGGCCATCGCCGACGTCGGCAAGCGGGCGGTGGCCGACGGCGTGGCCAAGCGGGTGTGGCGCAAGGACGACACGCTGTGGGGCGAGGAGGGCGCGCCCGAGGTGGCCGACCGGCTGGGGTGGCTGACCATCTCCGAGCCGATGCTCGACCAGGCGGGCGAGCTGCATGCCTTCGTCGAGGCCTGCCAGGCCGACGGGCTGACCGACGTGGCGCTGCTGGGAATGGGCGGCTCGTCGCTGGGGCCCGAGGTCATCCGGCGCACGTTCGGCGAGATCGAGGGCGCGATGCGCCTGCACGTGCTCGACTCCACCCACCCCGATGCGGTGGCCGCGCTCGAGGAGAAGCTGGACCTCTCCAAGACCCTGTTCGTCGTCACCTCGAAGTCGGGCGGGACGATCGAGACGCTGTCGCACTTCCGCTATTTCTTCGAGCGCGTGCGCGAGGCGGTGGGCGACGAGGCCGGGAGCCGCTTCGTCGCGGTGACCGACCCGGGCTCGCCGCTGGTCGAGCTGGCCCGTGAGCACGGATTCCGGCGGGTGTTCGAGAACGACCCCGACATCGGCGGGCGCTACTCGGTGCTGTCGTACTTCGGGCTGGTCCCGGCCGCGCTGATGGGCGTGACCATCGAGGCGCTGCTGCACCGCTGCCAGGTGGCCGAGCAGAACTGCACCTCCTACGACCAGGGGACCAGCAACTCCGGCCTGTGGCTGGGGATCGTCATGGGCGCGCTGGCGCAGGCCGGGCGCGACAAGCTCACCTTCCTGGTCTCCGAGCCGATCTCGAGCTTTGGGCTGTGGGTCGAGCAGCTGATCGCCGAGAGCCTGGGCAAGCACGGCAAGGGGCTGCTGCCGGTGGCCGGCGAGCCGCTGGGCGAGCCCGAGGCCTACGGGCCCGACCGCGCCTTTGCCTACCTGCGCAACGCCGACCAGCCCGACTCCGAGCTCGACGCGGCCATGGAGAAGCTGGGGCAGGCGGGCCACCCCGTGCTCACGCTCTCGGTGCACGGCGCCACCGACCTCGGGCGGATCTTCTTCTTCGCCGAGTTCGCCACCGCGGTGGCGGGCTACGTGCTGGGCATCAATCCCTTCGACCAGCCCAACGTCCAGGAGGCCAAGGACAACACGGCGACGATGCTCGAGCAGTTCGCCAAGCGCGACTCGCTGCCCGAGGCCGACGACGCCGGCGACGAGCACCTGCGCGAGCTGCTGGACGCGCAGCCGCCCCACTACGTGGCGGTGATGGGATACGTCGAGCCCTCGGCCGAGTTCGACGCCGCAGCCGCCCGGCTGCGCGAGGCGATCCGCGAGCGCACCGGCTGCGCCACCACGTTCGGCTACGGCCCGCGCTTCCTGCACTCCACCGGGCAGCTGCACAAGGGCGGCCCGCCCACCGGGCGCTTCCTCCAGCTCGTCCACGACGCCGAGCGCGACCTGGAGGTCCCCGGCGAGGGCTACGGCTTCGCCACGCTGATCCGAGCGCAGGCGGCGGGCGACCTCCAGACCCTGCGCGACCACGACCTGCCCGCGCAGCGCGTGCTGCTCGAGGGCGATCCGGCGCGGGCGCTCGAGGCGCTCACCGAGCGGATCCGCGGGCTGTGACCCTGCGGCGCCTGTTCACCGGAGCGGGGAGGTAGAGATGCAGCTGGGCTTCGTCGGGCTGGGGAAGATGGGCGGCAACATGGTCCACCGCATCCACCGTGACTCCGACCACCGGGTCGTCGCCTTCGACTTCAACGCCGAGGCGGTGTCAGAGGCCGAGGGCCACGGCGCCAGCGGCGCCGGCTCGCTCGAGGAGCTGGTCGGCCAGCTCGAGTCCCCGCGCGCGGTGTGGATCATGGTCCCGGCGGGGGACCCCACCCAGCAGACGGTCGACCAGCTCGCCCTGCTGCTGGACGAGGGCGACCTGGTAATCGACGGCGGCAACACGAAGTGGAGCGACGACGTGCGCCGGGCGGCCGCCCTGGCCGAGCGCGGGATCGACTACGTCGACGTCGGCACGTCGGGCGGCGTGTGGGGCCTCGAGGTGGGCTACTGCATGATGGTCGGGGGCGAGGAGGCGGCGGTCGAGCGGATTGCCCCGATCCTCGACGTGCTCGCCCCGCCCACCGGCGAGGAGTCCAAGCACGCGATCGGCGACCGCGGCTGGGCGCGCTTCGGCGCGGCCGGCGCCGGCCACTACGTGAAGATGGTCCACAACGGCGTGGAGTACGGGATCATGCAGGCCTACGCCGAGGGCTTCGAGCTCTTCCACAAGTCCGACTTCGAGCTCGACAACGCCAAGATCGCCCACCTGTGGCAGCAGGGCTCGGTGGTGCGCTCGTGGCTGTGCTCGCTGGCCGCCCGCGCCTTCGAGCAGGACGGCAACGATCTGGCCAACCTGCGCGGCTCCGTCGCCGACTCGGGCGAGGGGCGCTGGACGATCGAGGACGCGATCGCCAAGGACGTGCCCACGCCGGTCATCACCACCTCGCTCTACGCCCGCTTCTACTCCCGCGACAACGGCGACTACACCGCCAAGGTGCTGGCCGCGCTGCGCAACCAGTTCGGCGGCCACGCCGTGCAGCCCGCGGCCGACGGGTAGCGGTGGCGTTTCCCCTCCTGCATCTCCTCCCGACGCGCGCCTCGAGCCGGGGCTGAGCCGTGGCCACCGTCGCCGACAACCCGCTGGTCGAGGGGCTGGAGCGCCTCCCCGTCCATCCCACCACGCTGACGATCTTCGGCGCCACCGGCGACCTGGCCAAGCGCAAGCTCCTGCCCGCCCTCTACAACCTCGCCCACGAGGGAGCGCTGCCCGAGCGCTTCAACCTGATCGGCTCGTCGCGCAGCGAGATGAGCGACGACGAGTTCCGCGCGTCGGCGCTGGAGTCGGTGCGCCGGTTCTCGCGCCGCGAGCCCGACCCCAAGGTGCTCGAGGCACTGTTCGCCGACGTGCGCTACGTGTCGGGGTCGTTCGACGACGAGACGGTCTACGAGCGCCTCGCCGAGGCGCTCGAGGCCTTCGACGCCAACGCGGGCATCGTCTTCAACCGCGCCTTCTACCTGTCGACCGCGCCGGCGTTCTTTCCGGTCATCGTGCAGGCGCTCGGCGGGCGCGGGCTCGACCACCACGAGGACTCCGAGGTCCGGGTCATCATCGAGAAGCCCTTTGGGACCAACCTGCTCGAGGCCCAGCAGCTCAACCGCGACGTGCTCGAGGTCTTCGACGAGTCCCAGATCTACCGGATCGACCACTACCTGGGCAAGGAGACCGTCCAGAACATGATGGCCTTCCGGTTCGCCAACGGGATGTTCGAGCCGCTGTGGAACCGCAACTACATCGACAACGTCCAGATCACCGCGGCCGAGGACCTGTCGATCGGCTCGCGCGCGGGCTACTACGACGCCTCGGGCGCGCTGCGCGACCTCGTCCAGAACCACATGCTCCAGCTGCTGACCATCCTTTGCATGGAGCCGCCGGTGTCGTTCTCGGCCGATGACGTGCGCGACGAGAAAGTCAAGGTCCTGCACTCCGTGCACCGGCCGACCGCCCAGAGCGTGCCCGAGATGACCGTCCGCGGCCAGTACACGGGCGGGACCCTGGGCGGCGAGCCCCAGGGCGGCTACCTGGAGGAGGACGGCGTGCCCGAGGGCTCGCGCACCGAGACCTACGTCGCGCTGCGCCTCGAGGTCGACAACTGGCGCTGGGCGGGCGTCCCCATCTACCTGCGCACGGGCAAGGCCCTGGCGCGCAAGGTCACGGAGATCGCCGTGACCCTCAAGCCGGTGCCCCACCTGGCCTTCGAGCAGGACGGCTCGCTGGGCGTGCGCCCCAACCAGATCGTGCTGACCATGCAGCCCAACGAGGGCGTGTCGATCTCGCTGGGGGCGAAGATCCCCGGCACCCGCATGAAGATCCGCCCGGTGAACATGGAGTTCCTCTACGGGACGTCGTTCCTGTCGGAGTCGCCCGAGGCCTACGAGCGCCTGATCCTCGACGCCATGCGCGGCGACGCCACGCTGTTCACCCGCGACGACGAGGTCGAGGCCCAGTGGCGCATCTGCGACCCGATTCTCCAGGCGTGGGGCGAGGACGACGAGCCTGTGCATCCCTACGAGGCCGGCTCCCATGGGCCCGAGGCCGCCGCGTCGCTGCTGCGCGAGGGCATGGAGTGGCGGGCGATCTGATGGAGGTCGACGGCGGCGCGCGCAGGCACGGCATGTGGGCCGAGCAGGACACCACGCCGGGGCGCATCGACGCGGGCCTGCGCGAGCTGCTCAAGGAGCGCCACGCCGAGAACCAGGGATACGTGCCGGCGCGCGTGCTCAACCTCGTGGTCATCGTCGACCGCCAGTGGCGGGGCGAGGTCGAGAACCGCCTCGAGCGCGTGGGGCGCTACCACCCCTCGCGCACGGTGGTCTGCGCGGTCGAGCCCGGCCGCACGAAGCTCGACGCGCGGGCGACGACCGAGGCCGTCGGCGACCCGCGGCCAGGATCATTCTGCGTGGCCCAAGAGCACGTCGTCGTCGACCTCGGCCCCCAGCACCTGGCCCATCTCGACACCATCGTCGACCCGCTGGTCATCACCGACCTCTCGACCGTGGTGTGGTCGCCCCACGGCCACCACGAGGGCGTCGACGCCCTGCGGCGCCTGGCCCAGGTCGTGCTGCTGGACTCGATCGACGAGCCCGACGCCCACCACGCGCTGACCCGCTCCCACGAGGTCTCCGACTGGGCCTACGTGGTCGACCTGGCCTGGCTGCGCAGCACCCCGTGGCGCGAGCGCATCGCCGCCTCCTTCGACCCGCCGCAGTGGCGCACCGAGCTGGCCCGCATCGCCGCGGTCACCGTGCGCCACCGGCCCGACTCCGCGGTGGCCGGCCTGCTCCTGCTCGGGTGGCTGGCCAGCCGGCTGGGCTGGCGCCCGGAGGCGATGATCGCCACCGGGGCGGCCCGGCGCGGGCGGGCTCGGGGTGGGCGCCAGGAGGTCGCGCTGCGCCTGGAGCCCGAGGAGCGCATGAGCGTCCCCGGCCTGGCCGGTCTGACCGTCGAGACCGCCTCGGGGATGTCGCTCTCGCTCGACCGGGGAGCCGGCGGCCTGGCGGCCACCCGGCGCGACCGCAAGGGGCGCGAGTGGAGCTGGACGGTGGTCGGCGCCTCACGGGGGGAGGCGGGGATTCTCGGCGAGGGCATCCGCCAGGCGCTGCTGCGCGACCCCACCTACCGCCAGGCCCTGGCCGCGGCCGACACGCTGGCGGCATGACGCCCCGGCGACGGCAGGCTACGGCGGGGACGTGCCCATGAGCTCACCGGCCGATCTCCAGGTGCTCGACGACCCGGCGGGGGCGGCGGCCGAGCTGCTGGTGGCCGCCGCCGGGCGCGGCGAGCAGGTCGCCCTCACCGGCGGCTCGACGCCGCGCGACGCCTACCAGCGCGCGGCCGCCGTGCCGGTCGACTGGTCCTCGGCCTCGCTGTGGTGGGGGGACGAGCGCTGCGTGGGGCCCGACGACGAGCGCTCCAACTACGGCATGGCCAAGGCGGCGCTCCTCGACCGCATCTCGGGGCCGGCGCCGCGCATCCACCGCATCGCGGGCGAGCTCGGCCCCCACGAGGGAGCCGCCGCCTACGAGCGCGAGCTGCACGACGTCTTCGGGGCGGGGATGCCCGAGCTCGACCTCGTGCTCCTCGGCTTGGGGCCCGACGGGCACTGCGCCTCGCTGTTTCCCAACCAGGCGACCCTGGAGGAGACCGAGCGGGTGGTGGTGGGGGTCGACGAGGCGGCCCTCGAGCCCTACGTCCCGCGCGTGTCGTTCACTCTCCCGCTCATCAACGCCGCCGCGCGGGTGGTCTTCCTGGTCAGCGGCGCCGAGAAGGCCGACGCCGTCCACGCCGCCTTCGAGGGCGAGCCGGGTTCGGGGACGCCGTCGAGCCTGGTCGTCCCCGCTTCGGGCGAGCTGACCGTGCTGCTCGACCGGCCCGCGGCATCGCAGCTGCGCGAGGGGTGACCACGCCGGTGGCCGACCACTTCATCGGCGTGGACGTCGGCGGCACCAAGGTCGCGGTGGCATCGATGAACGGCGGCGCGCTGTCGGAGCCGGCCATCCGCCCGACCGAGCACGCCAGCTCGCAGGCGCTGGTCGAGCAGCTGGCGGCGGCCATCGAGGAGGCGCGGCGGCCGGACACCACGGCGGTGGGCATCGGCATCCCCTCGGCCGTCGAGTTCGCCACCGGGCGAGCGCTGTCCGGGGTCAACGTGCCGTTGGAGGGTGTTCCCCTGCGGGCCAGCCTGACCGAGCGCCTGGGTCTGCCGGTCTTCGTCGACAACGACGCCAACGTCGCCGCCCTGGCCGAGGCGTGCGACGACGCGGGCAACCTGCTCGTGCAGAACCTCGTCATGTTCACCATTGGAACCGGCGTGGGCGGCGGGCTCGTCCTCGCCGGGCGCCCGTTCCGGGGCGCCACGGGCGCGGGGGCCGAGATGGGCCACGTCATCGTCGGGCTCGACCTGAACGAGGGTGCTCCGCCGGCGGCCGAGCGCTTCCCCCAGCCGGGCTCGCTCGAGGCCCTGGCCTCGGGACGCGCCCTGGATCGCCTCGCCGCCGAGTCCGCGGCCGCCCGCCCGGAGAGCGCCCTGGGCCGCATGGCCGCCGAGGGGCAGGAGACCGCGGGGCCCCAGGCCGTGGCCGCGGCGCTCGAGGGCGACGAGGAGGCGCGCCGGCTGCTGGCCGTCCTGGGCCAGCGGCTGGGGGTGGGCATCGCCAGCGCCATCAACGTCTTCGACCCCGAGCAGGTGGTCGTCGGCGGCGGCGTGGCCACGGCCGGAGAGCTGCTGCTGGGGCCCGCGCGCGAGGTGGCCGGCCAGTACGTGCTGCCCGGGGTCGGGCGGCGCTGCGAGATCCGCCTGGCCCGCTACGGGGTTGGCTCGGGGGTGCGGGGCGCCGCGCTGCTGGCCGCCAAGGAATCGGTGATGAGCTAGATGAGCGACTCCACGACCCGGCGCACGCGCGGCCGCGGAATCGATCATCCACTGGACCTACCGCTGGTGGACGGCCTCGCGTGAGGATCGCCTGCGGCTTCGACCACGCCGGCTTCCCCCTCAAGGGCGAGGTCCTCTCGGTCCTCGAGGAGGAGGGCCACGAGGTGCTCGACCTCGGCACCGACTCGACCGAGCCCGTGGACTACCCCGACGTCGCGCTGGCCGTGGGCCACGCCGTGACCGGGGGGGAGGCGCAGCGGGGCGTGCTGGTCTGCGGCTCGGGCGCGGGCGTGGCCGTCGCGGCCTCGAAGATCGACGGCGTCCGCGCGTGCACGATCCACGACACCTACACCGCCCACCAGGGGGTCGAGCACGACGACATCAACGTCCTGTGCATGGGCGCGCGGGTCATCGGGCCAGAGCTCGCCGCGGACATCTTGCGCGCCTATGTGCGGGCGGTGTACTCCGGCGAGGAACGCCACGCCCGCCGGCTGGGCAAGGTCGCCGAGATCGAGCGCACCCGCGGGCACGAGGAGACGGCTATCGAGGGGAGCCCCACATGAGAGTCATCGAGTGCAACTTCTGCGGAGAGGCGCTGTCGGCGGCCAACGACGAGGACCTCGTCGCCACCGTGCGCGGCCACATCTCCGACCAGCACGCCGACGCCGGCGTCGACGATGCCCAGGTTTCGGAGATGGTGCAGCGCGGCGCCTACGACGCTACTGACTCCTAGCGCCCCGAGCGGCGTGCGGCGAGGACGGCGAACATGAGCCCCTCCGCCGGCCCGGTGCTCGTGCGCCATGGGGAGACCGAGTGGAGCGTCGCGCTCAAGCACACGGGACTGACCGACGTGCCGCTGACCGAGGCCGGCCGGGCGCAGGCGCGCGGCCTGGGCGGGGAGCTGGCCGAGCGGTCCTTCGCGGTGGTCCTGACCAGCCCGCTGGCCCGCGCGGTGGAGACCTGTCGGCTGGCCGGGCTGGGAGAGCAGGCGCAGCTGCGCGACGACCTCCGCGAGTGGGACTACGGAGACTACGAGGGCTTGACCACGGTGGAGATCCGCCAGGACCGCCCGGAGTGGTGGCTGTGGCGCGACGGCTGCCCGGGCGGCGAGAGCGCCGCGGACGTCGGGGCCCGCGCCGACCGCGTGGTGGCGGAGCTGCGCGGGCTCGAGGCCGACGCGGCGGTCTTCGCCCACGGGCACCTCCTGCGCGTCCTCGCCGTCCGCTGGGTGGACCTGCCGGCCGAGCGCGGGGCATCGCTCGCGCTCTCCACCGGCGGGGTCAGCGAGCTGGGCTGGGAGCGCGATACGCCGGTGGTCTGGCGCTGGAACCAGCCGTCAGGACCGCGCTGAGGGCGGCCTGGGCCGCAGGGCGGGGACGGCGGGTCCGCGCCCGGGCGGCGCGCCGGCGGCCAGGGCGGGCGGGGAGCTGGCGCCGAAGATCGGCAGGCCTACCGGGTCCCAGCCGCTGCGCTTGCGCAGGATCTCCAGGCGGAAGGCGCCGCGCGGGTCGACCAGCGTGCCCCCCGGCGCCGTGCGGGCGTCGACGAGGAAGTAGCCGTGCTCGTCGGTGTGCTTGCCGCGGTTGAACAGCGGGAGCGGCCGCCAGGAGCCATCGGGCATGCGGACCGAGACGCGGTAGCGCTCGGGTCCGCGGGCCGGGCGCAGGTGGCCCCACAGCCTCACGCGGTTCAGGCCGGCGGTGTGGACCACGAGCGTGTGCGAGAAGGCCTCCCGCGCCGGCTTGGGCAGTCCACCGGCGAGCTCGAGTCCGGCGGCGCTGTCGGGTCCGTCACGCAGCGGCGCCTGGGCGAAGCCGCGGACGCCGGGGGTAAAGAAGGCCAGCCACTCCGCCTCACCCAGCCAGCGCGCCTGCTGGTAGAGGCCGATTGCGGGGCCCGGGGGCGTGGGGCCGGGGGCGGCGCGCCCGGTCGCCCTCATCCCTCTGTGCGGCCCGTCGACCCCGAGCTCTGCGGTCGTCGCCGGCGGAGCCGTCGGGTAGCCGTACTCGGTCACGTAGACCGGCATGCCGCGGGCCAAGCGCCGCGCGGAGCGCAGCCGGCCCAGCAGCGCGCTGAGGCGTCCCAGGCCGGCCACCGGCACGTCGTCGGGCGAGGCCCTGGGCGACCACGGCGGCCCGCCGACCGAGTAGGGATGATGGGCCCAGCCGTCGCCGGGGAGGGGGGCAAAACGCCGGCAGGGGCCGTCGGCCAGCGGGCCGCGGGCCGACACGCAGGCCAGCCGGCGCACGAAGCGCAGTGGGGCCACGGTGTCCAGCGAGCCCGTGGCAGCGGTGTTGCCGAGCAGGACCCGGCTGCGCGGCGCGACCCGGTGGATTACCGGCACGGCTGCGTAGATCATCGCCCGGTAGCGGTCCGCGGCGGCGGCGGCGGTGGCGGCGGCGGTCGGGCCCGGGGGCAGGCCGAGGGAAGCGGGACGGTTGGGCTCGTTCCAGACCCCGAAGGCCACGGCGGCGGGAAGGCCCTCGAAGCGCCCCGAGTAGCGCCGGGCGACCGCCTGGGCGAAGCGGCCGAAGGCGGCGGCATCGATCCCGGCGCCGTCGCGGGCGAGCGCCCAGCGGGGCGGGCGACCGGCGATGTCGACCATCGCCCGCATGCCGTTGGCGCGGGCCAGCCGCACCGCGGTGTCGAGCCGTGCCCATGCCCGCGGGGGATAGGCCCGTGGATCCCTCGCGCCGGAGGAGGTCGTCGGCCGGCGCGGCGCGATGGCCGACCAGTCGGCGGTCACTCGCACCCAGTCGGTCCCCAGGACCGCCAGCTCGCGCTCGGCCGCGGCGACGCGCGCCGGTGGTCCGCCCAGCAGCAGGGCGTCGTCGCGCACGATCGTCGGGCGGCTCGCAGCCTCCTGGATGCGCGAGGGCCGGTGGCGGCCCGACACCGCCGCCACTATCACCGCGGCCACGGCCAGGCCGGCCACCGCGACGATCGACCACCGGCGCATGCGGTCAGACGTCGCCGCCGGCCGCCTCGCGGTCGCTCTGGGCCAGGGCGACCGCCAGCGCGGCGGGGACGCCCACGGCGACGAGGACGGCGAGCAGCCAGAAGGTCCAGGTCCCCACCCAGCCGGGGCGGAAGAGGGCGGCGCGCGAGAGGATGAGCGGAACCTGCGAGAGGACCGAGCGCGGCTGGCCTCGCAGGAAGTCGAGGGCGAGCGCGCTCTGGGCGCTGCGCCCGCCGGCCACGATCAGCGGGCTCTGGGGGACGCTCTCGGCCTTGCCCCCGTCGAGGCCGAGGTCGGACTGCCCGCGGTCGGTGACGCAGACGTCGATGCGCCCACCGGCCGGCACGCGGGCCACCTTCACGATCAGCGGCGCGCCGTCGGGGTAGCCGGCGGCCACCGCGGCGTGGGCCAGCGAGCGGCCGGAGGCGGGCTCGCGCAGGGCGAGTGCGAGAGCGGGCGTCGGACCGCCGATCCCGTGGGGGACGAGCCTGACCGCGCGGAAGGGCTCCTCGACGGATACGTAGCGCTGGCACGCCGTCTGCCCGGGCGCCAGCTCTGCCGCCAACCCGAGGATCGGCACGCCCGTCGTAAAGGCCAGGTCGCGGCGGTCGACGGCGGCGGCGACCACCAGCCCGACGAGCGCAGCCAGGCACACCAGGAGCAGGACGACCGCTCCTCGCCGCCGCGGCCGCCCGCCTGCGGGGCGGGCCACTGCCCGGGGGCCGGGGTCGTCCGCGTCACCTTTGCGAGCTGCGCGCGCCGCCCGTGGGGGCGGGGCGGCGTCGGCGCCGACGTCCGCTACGCGGCGGCTAGACATAGAACCTCACCGCCACCAGTCCGAGCGAGAAGACCTGGAGGGCGAAGAGGCCTCCGAGCACCAGCGCGGCGGCCACGCCGCGCCGCCGCCGCGGGAGGTTGGCCACGGCGGCCGCCGTGAGAATCGACCCGATCGGGAGCAGCGGGAGCATGTAGCGCCCCTGGATGAACGACTGTCCCTGGGTGAGGAACTGGCGGAACTCCGCCCAGTGCAGCGAGAGCACGAGCGCCAGCACGGTCACGGCGAAGAAGGCGATCAGCGGCGCGTCGACTGTCAGGCGTCCGCGGCGGATCCCCACCGCGCCCGCCACAACCAGGCCCACCGTGACGGCGGCCAAGACCACGTACACGATCCCGGGGAACTGGATCTCCAGCCAGCCGAAGGCCGCCCAGCCGGTGCGGATCCAGATGTCGAAGCCCTCGAACGCAGCCAGGTTGGGAATCGGGTTCTGGAAGGGCAGGTTGGGCAGGTAGGCCTGCCAGAGGTAGCTGGCGAAGCCCGGGATGTCCCCGGGATGCAGGGCGAAGGCCTGGCTCACCCGCGCCGACGCGGCCGCCACGGCGATGGCCAGCAGCGCCACGACGGCCGCCCCCCCGGCCACCAGCGCCCCCTTGGCCAGGGCGCGCCCGCGCAGCGCCCGGCGCCCGACCACCACCAGCGCGAAGGCCACGCCGATCAGCAGCGCGAACGAGCTGGCCTTGGTCAGCACCGCGGCCAGGGTGACGACGAGCAGCGCGACCACGTCGCGGACGGTCGCCGGGCGGCGCAGCAGCCGTGCCACCAGCCAGAAGGCCAGCGCCCACAGGGGGATCAGGCCGGCATCAGGGTTGATCGAGCCCGAGATGAACGTGGCCATGGGCTGGAGCCCGACCACTCCCCCCGCGACGACTTGGAGCAGACGGTCGCGGCCGGTGAGCTCGCCGACCAGCAACCAGGTGGCCACCACGGCCACTGCGAGCAGCAGCGACGACCACATCCGCATGGCGAACAGGCGATCGAAGAACTTCCCTCCGGCGGCGTGGTAGGCCAGGGCCTCGTAGGCGTAGTAGAGGGGCGGGTTGCCGGCCGCCGAGTTGGGGCCTCCGCCGTCGGACCGCGCGTGGGGCGTGAGGCGGCTCGCGCGCGCGCTCCAGGCCCGGTCGACGCGCGGGTCCCACACGGTCTTGACGTGCGGCTCGGCGTACTGCCACTGCTGGTGGGAGGCGTCCCGGGCCAGGCGCTGCTCGGTGGAGTAGCCGCGCTCGCGCCCGGAGATCTCGTCGGGCGCGGGGACACCGAGCCGCTCGGCCAGGACCTGGGCGTAGGCGGTGTGGGACGGCTCGTCGGGCGCCTGGCCGCCGGGAACGAAGAGCGCCCAGGCGAAGCCGAGGATCACCGTGGCGACGACGAGCGCGACCAGCGGCCGGGGCGGGCGCCCGGTCGCGAGCGCCGGCGGCCGGCGGGCCGCCGAGCCGTCGGGTCGCCGTCGCGCCCGCCGCGCGAGCGGGGGGCTCAGCGCGCGCTCCCGCCGACCGGCGCCGGGGCGGGCGCCCGCCCCGGGGCGACC
>JBBPZM010000047.1:0-80183 GCA_038199035.1 Solirubrobacterales bacterium
CTCTCCAAGAACATCCTGCGCGGATTCACTGCGTTCGACGTCTTTCTCGAGCAGAACCCGGACTTCCGCGAGCGAGTCACCTTCATCGCCCAGCTCATGCCTTCCCGCCAGGACGTTCCGGAGTACGCCGAGTACCTCGAGCGCATCGAGGCGCTGGTGGCGGTGGTCAACCACCGCCACGGCACCACCGACTGGATGCCCATCCAGCTCAAGCTGCGCGACGACCTCGAGGAGGCCGTCGCCGCCTACAAGCACTACGACGTGCTCCTGGTCAACGCCATGTTCGACGGCATGAACCTCGTCGCCAAGGAGGGGCCGCTGGTCAACGAGCGCGACGGCGTCTCGATCCTCTCCGAGAACACCGGAGCCCACGAGGAGCTGGGCGAGTTCGCGCTCTCGGTCAACCCCTTCGACGTCCAGGAGCTGGCCGACTCCATCCACGCCGCCCTGACCATGGCACCGCCCGAGCGCGCGCGCCGCGCCCGCGGCCTCAAGGAGATCGTCACCGCCCGCGACCCCGGCGACTGGGTCGACGAGCAGCTGGCCGACATCCGCAAGAAGGAGCTGGTCGACGCGGCGTAGGGGCGCGTCGCGGGTGAGCTCGCAGCTGCTCGGCGTCGCTCTAGTCCCGACCTCGAGCGTCCCGGCGTGAGGATGCTCGAGCGCGGCTGAGAGGTCGGGGCGCACGGTGCGTCCGTCGGGCAGCGTCACGTCACAGCCGCTTTGCCGCGCACGTCGGCTCTCGGGGCGCCCTGGGCGAGGTAGAGCACGTCGGCGTCCTTGTCGTAGACCACGTTGTCGAAGCGATGGCCGTCCGGTGCGGTGACGGCATCGACGATCCGCTGAGGCCGGCCGCCGCCTCCGCCCACCGCCGGCGCGGCGACCGAGCGGCCCGGTGGCGACCCTGCCACGCAGCTTTCAGCCGGGTCCGAATTCGCCTCCGCCCAAGGGTGGCGGAGAGGATCGCGGGGCAGGCGGTCGCCGTGGGGTCGCTCGCGGCGGCGTCGGTACGGACGGCGTCGACCGCGACGAAGCAAGGGGCGGACGGCTGGCCGACGATCGAGGTTTGTCAGGTCGTCCGGGGCGACGCTCTGTCAACGCTTGCTCACGTCGAGGCTCCGCGCGAGGCGTAGCTCGCATACGAGCGTGATCGCCGCTCGCCTTGCGAGCAGCGGGCGGCCTGTGGACCGCAGGGCGGCTTGAAGGCCGAGCATGTCGCCCCGCCCCACGGCCCCGCGCCGCGGGCCGCGCCGGAGAGGGGACGGCGGGCGCCGCGGACGCGGGGCTGGGCGGGGGTTCGCCGCCGGGGATGGCGGCGGGAGGCGGCAGAGGAGGACCGTCGCCTCCCAGGCGGGGCCACGCCACGACGAGCCCGGCGACCGCCAGGGCGGCGAGCGTCCACGCGACGTTCGCCCAGCGAATGCGGTCGCGCAGCGGCTCTGGTGCGTCGTGGGGCGGGGCCACGACACCTAGAGGCGATCCGCCGGAGGACTCGCCCCCTAAGAGGAATCGCCCTGCTCCAGGCTCAAGCACCCTTGCTATGGTCCGCCGCCGCCGGCGCCGTCCGGTCGAACACCTCATGGCACAGCTCTACGACCTCGTCCTTCTGCTCGACTCCGACGCTCCCAGCGAGCGCCGCGAGGAGGTCCTGCACGAAGTCGAGTCCGCGCTCTCGTCGCAGGGCGCGGTGGAGTCGAGGCACCACTGGGGTGTGCGGAAGCTGTCCTACGAGATCGACCACCGCGCAGAGGCCGACTACCACCTCATCCAGTTCACCGGCTCGCCGGAGCTGCTGGAGTCGCTACAGCGAACGCTCAAGCTGGCCGACGTCGTGGTGCGCTTCCGGATCATCAAGGTGAAGCCCGGGACCCCCGCCCCCCCTGCGGGCCGGACCTCGGAGCCAGAGGCGGCAGAGGCGGGCGAGCGCGCGGAGGACGCCGAGGGCGCCGCTGCCGAGGGCGCCGCGCCCGTCGCCTAGCGCCGCCACAGCCCCAGCGCGCCGGGCTCGGGTCGCGGACAGCACTGAGTTCGTCGAGGGGCACGCGGTGTCACGCGGGTCGGCGTTGTGTTCGCAACATCTCTGCGGAGGTTGCGGCCAAGATCGGAGTCGCCGCCGACGCCGCGCCTAGACTCGAGATAGTCGCAATCCGGCCAGCCGCTCGAGCCGCCGCGACGCCGATCTTCCGCCCGTTGAAAGGAGCCCCATGGCCGCTACGAACATCAACCGCGTCATCCTCACGGCGAACCTCACCAAGGATCCCGAGCTGCGCTCGCTGCCCAGCGGCACCGCAGTCTGCAGCCTGCGGGTGGCCTGCAACACCCGCCGCAAGGGTCAGAACGGCGAGTGGGAGGACAAGCCCAACTACTTCGACGTGACGGTATGGGGAGCGCAGGGCGAGAACTGCGCGCGCTACCTCTCCAAGGGTCGTCCGGTGGCCATCGACGGCCGCCTCGAGTGGCGCGAGTGGGAGGCCTCGGACGGATCGAAGCGGCAGAGCACGGAGATCGTCGCCGACTCCGTCCAGTTCCTCGGCAGCCGCGACGACGCCGGAAGCGGGAACGGGAACGGCTTCTCGCCGAAGAGCGACGTGCCCGTCGACGAGCGTGACTTCCAGGCCGCGCCGGCCGCGGGAGCGACGGGCGACGACGACATCCCGTTCTGAGCGAAGCGCCCACGAACAGCTCCGACGAGGGGGCCGAAGCGGTGCCGCGCCGTCGTCGGAGGGTGCGCCCACAACAGGTCGCTCGCTAGACTTCCGCGCTCGGCGCCGCGCGAGCGGCGCTTCGAACGACCGGCGAGGCACAGACGCACCGTGGCAAAGCAACGCAATCGAAGGGCTCCGACGCGCAGGCGCGACCGCAAGGGCGGCCCCGGCTCCGGCCGGCGCAAGCCGTGTCCGTACTGCCGCGACAAGATCCCCCAGGTCGACTACAAGGACGTCGGGGCGCTGCGGCGCTTCGTCTCCGACAAGGGCAAGATCCGCTCGCGGCGCATCACCGGCGCCTGCCGCCGGCACCAGAGCCAGATCGCCCGGGCGGTCAAGCGGGCGCGCGAGCTGTCGCTCCTGCACTACGTGTCCGACGACCACCAGGAGCGCGGCGACGGTCGGCGCGATCGCCGGGACCGCGACGACCGGCGCTAGCGGCCGCCCCGTGCCCCAGGCCATCCTCCTCCAGGACGTCGACCCGCTGGGCGCGCGGGGGACCGTCGTCGACGTCTCTCCCGGCTACCTGCGCAACTACCTCGTCCCCCGCAAGCTGGCCCAGCCGGCGACCAAGGGCGCCCTCGAGGCCGCTCGGACGCGCCACGAGGCCGCCGAGCGCGCCCGCCAGGTGTCGGCGCAGCGAGCGCAGGAGCACGCGTCGCTGCTGACCAAGACCGTGCTGACGATCCCCCAGCAGGCCGGCGAGGACGGGCGCCTCTTCGGCTCGGTCACCGCCCAGGACATCGTCGACGCGATCCGCGACGCCCGGGGCATCCGCGTCGACCGGCGCAGGGTGCACCTCGACGACCCGATCCGCCACGTGGGAACCCACATGGTCGTGGTCGAGGTGGCCGACCAGGTGACCGCGACCATCAAGACGATGGTCGTCGCCCGGTAGCGGCCTTTCAGGCTCTCGCTCGACTCGACGGCCGCTTCGCCCTACCCTGGGGGTGCGTGCCGCCATCCACCCCGATAGCCCGCCAAGTCGCGCCGATTGCCGTCGCGCTGGCGGTGATGGCCTTCCTGGCCTTCGTGGTCTTCGACGAGACCCTCGGTGAGTTCCTCGCCGCGCTGGTCATCGTCATCCCGGGGTCGCTGCTCGGCGTCCTCCTCGGGCGCAGGCGTCGCGAGGAGCGCCCGACGGTGAGAGACCCCGAGCCTGGTCAGAGCGCCCGACGGTGAGCGACCCCGAGCCTCGCTAGAGCGCCCGCTTCGAGCGTCTCGCGCTTCCAGAGGCGCCGGCCTGGGCCAGCGCTCCCTGCGAGCGGCCCGAACCGACGGACACCCGGGTTCGCAGGCCTGCGCCGCGTCAGTCACGGCTTTGGAAAACTTCGCCAACTAGCGGGATGCTCTCCGGTCGGCCGCCGGGCACGGACGTAAAGTCGCCGGCTCATGCGCCGTCTCTCAGACTCGATGCCCGCCGCTCCGCGCGTGGTGGGGAAGACCCTTCATGGCCACGGTTGAGCGCCTGCCGGGGCTGCCGCCCCCGCACAACCTCGAGGCCGAGCAGTCAGTCCTCGGCGCCATCCTGCTCAGCGATCGCGCGCTCTATCCGGTCGCCGTCGAGGATGGGCTGCGGCCCGACGACTTCTATCGCGACCAGCACCGCATCATCTACGCGGCCATGCTGCGGCTCCACGAGGAGGGCCGCCCAATCGACATGGTCACCCTCACGGAGTACCTGCGCCAGGGCGGGCGCCTGGAGGAGGCCGGCGGCGAGGCCTCCCTGCACGCGCTGGCCGCCAGCCCGCCCGCCGTGGGCCACGTCCGCTACTACGCGGAGATCGTGCGCGGCAACGCGCTCGAGCGGGCTCTGCTGGCGACGGTCTACGACGTGCAGGCCAGCGTCCTCGAGCGCACCGGGACCCCGCGCGAGCTGGTCGAGCAGGCCGAGCGGGCGATCCTCGACGTCGCCGACGACGGGCGCCGCCAGGAGTTCAAGGTGGTGGCCGACGTCCTCCACGTCGAGCTCGACAAGCTGGAGAAGCTGTCGCGGGAGGGCACCGCCCTCACCGGCACTCCCACGGGGTTCCGCGACCTCGACGAGCTCACCGGCGGCTTCCAGCCCGGCAACCTCATCGTCCTGGCCGCCCGCCCGGGGATGGGCAAGAGCGCGCTGGTCACGAACATCGCCGAGAACGCGGCGATCGACCACAACAAGACGGTCGCCCTCTTCTCGCTGGAGATGTCCGAGGCGGAGCTGGCGCAGCGCTTCATCGCCTCCCAGGCCCGCATCAAGGGCGACGAGCTGCGCAAGGGCCGGGTGGCCGAGAACCGCTGGCCGAAGATCCTCCAGGCCAGCCAGCGACTCTCCCAGGCACGGCTGTTCATCGACGACACCAGCGACGCCGGCGTGCTCGAGGTCCGGGCCAAGGCGCGGCGGCTGCACAGCCGGGAGCCCAACGGCCTGGGCATGGTGATCGTCGACTACCTCCAGCTCATGCGCGCCGACGGGCGCACCGACAACCGCGCCGAGCAGGTCGGCCAGATGAGCCGCGGACTCAAGATCCTCGCCCGCGAGCTCGACGTGCCCGTGGTCGCGCTCTCCCAGCTCAACCGCAACGTCGAGCAGCGGATGGACAAGCGCCCCCTGCTGTCGGACCTCAGAGAAAGCGGCAGCGTCGAACAAGATGCCGACCTCGTGATGTTCATCTTCCGCGACGAGTACTACAACCGCGACGACTCCGAGCACCAGGGCGAGGCCGAGCTGATCATCGCCAAGCACCGCAACGGCCCGCTCGGCAAGGTCACGCTGACCTTCCGCGACAAGTACCCCAAGTTCATGAACTTCGTCGACCCCGGGCGCTTCGACGCGTGAGCCGCAGGCAAGCTCCCGACCCCTTCGACGCGTGAGCCGCCAAGCCCCCGACACCTTCGACGCATGAGCCGCGCCTGCCCCTACGACCAGTGCGACGGCAGCGGCTTCCTGGTCGACGAGGAGTCCAACACGGCGCGGCCGTGCCGCTGCCGCCCGCAGCGCATCAGCCGGGCGCGGGCGCGCAGCCTCTCGGCCGTCATCCCCCGCCGCTTCCAGGGAGTCTCCTTCGATCGCGCGCCGGTGGTCGACATGGACGCGACGGTGGTGCGCGAGGTGCGACGCTACGTCGACGACCTCGGCCCCAACCTCGACGCCGGCCGCGGCGTGTGGTTCGAGGGCGATGTGGGCACGGGCAAGACCACGCTGGCCATGCTGATCTCCAAGGCCGCGCTCGACGCCGGGCGCTCGGTGGCCATCTACTCCCTGCCGCGCCTGCTGGCGGAGATCCGCAAGACCTTCGACGACCAGTCCGAGCGCTCCTACCTCGAGCTGATGGACCGCCTGACGGCGGTGGACCTCCTCCACGTCGACGACCTGGGGGCGGAGAAGACCAGCGAGTGGGTGCTCGAGCAGCTCTACGCCATCATCAACGCCCGCTACGAGGACCGCCGCGGCCTGGTCATCACCACGAACCTCCAGCCGCATCAGCTGGAGGAGCAGATCACGCCTCGCACGGTCTCGCGGCTGGTCGAGATCTGCGGTGATCCCCTGCCGCTCTACGGACACGACCGGCGCAAGGACCAGTTCGTGGCCTAGCCGCCGCGCTGCCGCTGCCCTGGCGCGCGTCCGTCGACGTCCATAACCCCCGCGTAGACTGGAACGCATGCCTTCCACCGTGATCGTCGGCGCCCAGTGGGGCGACGAGGGCAAGGGCAAGATCACCGACCTGCTGGCCGAGCGGGCCGACGCGGTCATCCGCTTCCAGGGCGGCAACAACGCCGGCCACACCATCGTCCGCGACGGCCAGGAGTTCAGGCTTCACCTCCTCCCCTCGGGGATCCTGCACGCCGGCACGCGCTGCGTGATCGGCAACGGGGTGGTGATCGACCCCGGGGTCCTGACCGAGGAGCTCGACGACCTGCGACGCCAGGGCATCGACGTCAACGGCCTGCGGATCTCGGCCAACGCCCACCTCATCATGCCCTATCACCTGCTCCTCGACGAGGCCGGCGAGCAGAAGCTCGGCAAGCTGGAGATCGGCACGACCAAGCGGGGCATCGGCCCCTGCTACGCCGACAAGGCGGCGCGCCTGGGCATCCGGGTGCAGGACCTCCTCGACGAGAAGATCCTCAAGAAGAAGATCACGGCTGCGCTCGAGCCCAAGCGGCTGACCCTGCGTCCCCTGGCCAAGCACCCTTCGCTGGACCTGCACGCCATGGTCGAGGAGTACCTCACCTACGGCCACCGCCTCGAGGAGTACATCGCCGACACGTCGAGGCTGGTCTGGGACCTGCTCGACGACGGCGCCAGCATCATCTTCGAGGGCGCACAGGGAGCGCTGCTGGACATCGACCACGGCACCTATCCCTTCGTGACCTCGTCCAACCCGCTGGCCGGCGCGGCGTGCGTGGGGGCGGGGGTCGGGCCCAAGGACATCGACGAGGTCTGGGGGGTGACCAAGGCGTACGCCACCCGGGTCGGCTCGGGTCCGTTCCCGACCGAGCTGCACGGCGACCTGGCCGACGACCTGCGCGCACGCGGGGGCGAGTGGGGCACTACGACGGGGCGCCCGCGGCGGATCGGCTGGCTGGACCTCGTCGCGCTGCGCTACGCCGCCCGCCTGAATTCCCTGACCGCGCTGGTGGTCACCAAGCTCGACGTGCTCACCGGCTTCGAGCGCCTCGCCCTGTGCACGTCCTACCGCAGCAGCGAGGAGGCCTCGCTGGACTCCTTCCCCTATCACCAGTCGGTGCTCCACCACGCCCAGCCCGAGTACGAGGAGCTGCCGGGATGGAGCGAGCCGATCTCTGAATGCCGGAGCCTGGAGGACCTGCCCGCCGCCGCGCGCGCCTACGTGGAGCGCATCGCCCAGTTCACCGGGGTCCCGGTCGTCCTGGTCGGCGTCGGGCCGGGTCGCGACCAGGTCGTCTGGGCGCCGGCCCCGGGCGCCTCGGCTCCCCCAGCCGGCGCCGTTCCGCTGGCCGCTGAGGGCTCGAGGCCCTAGCTGATTCTCCGGCGGCGTGTCTCGCGGGGGCGCGGCTCGCTCATCTAGCTCGCCGCGAGGCCCGGCGTCCGGCGGGGGCTGTCGCTTTCCCGGTGAGGGCCTGCGGGACCGCCGTCCTCGAGCACCTGCGCCTCGCCCTGGCGCAACGTACGACGCACGATCGCGATGGCCCCGAGCAGGCCCAGCGCGGACAGGGTGATCTGCACCGAGAGGATGCCCTCCTCGCTCCAGTAGACGTCCTCGAGCACCAGCAGCAGCGCGGATTCGTCGAGGGTCAGCGCCGCGCCGATGCCGAACGGGATGGCCAGCCATCGCTCGGCGTCCTCGCTCTCCGTGACGAGCGCAACGCCGCCGGCGAAAAAGGCCAGGACGATGCCGGGGACGAAGTGGTGAATATGGCGGCGGCCGACCACCACCTCGCGGAACGGCCCGAACTGGCCCCGCGAGCGGATGACCCAGGTGGTGGACCGGACGAACCCGAACGTCAGGGCAAAGGAGACGAGGAGGTTGAGCAGGGCGTTCTCGCGCGTGCTGGCGATGCGGTAGCCCTCCACCGCCACCTCGACCGACTGACGTGCCGCCTCGCCCGCGGCGGCGAGGACATCGTCGGCCTCGGCAGGCAGCGGCGCCGACCCGCGGCGCCACACGCGACCGAGCTCGCCAGCCACCGCCACTCCCGTCGTGGTCAGGGCGACCACGGCGATCCCGAAGGTCGTGCGGTCCAGGCGGCGGCGCACGCGCCGCCGATGCGGCGAGATGAGGCGGGCGACCGTTCCGCTGCTCAGGGGCAGGACGGTCATCGGCGCCCCCCCTCGTCGACCACCCGTGCCGGCGCGCCCGCCACCGTGCTGCCCGCCGCCACCGAGCGCGTGACCAGCGCTCCCTCGGCCACCGTCGCCTTCTCGCCCACCTCGACGCCCGGCACCAGCACCGCTCCGTCGCCCACGCGGCACGCCCGCCGCAGGCTCGCGCCGACCAGCGGCTCCCCTGGAGCGTGGCGGCCCATCGTGTCGTCGTTGGTGGTCACCACCCCGGCGCCCACGGCGGCTCCCTCCTCCATGACGCTCCCGGCCGTCACGTAGGCGCCGGCCCCGACCACGACGTCCTCTCCGACGGCCACGTCGTTGTCGACGGCGGCGGCCGGGCCGAGCTGCGCCCGCGCACCGATGACCGCGCTCTCGCGGACGAACACCGCCTCGCCGACCACGGCGCCCGGGCCGATCGACGCGCCGGCGAGGACCACGGCCCCCGGACCGATCGACGCGCGCTCGCCCACCTCGAGCGGAACCGGCGCCTCGCGGCGAGCGCTCGTGCGCGCCGACAGCCGCGGCGCCTTGCCCAGCACCGCCCCCTGACCGACCGTCACCCCGTCCCCGATCACCGTGCCCGCGTGCACGACGACGCCGGGGCCGAGCGACACGCCGTCGCCCAGACGGACGCCGTCCCCCAGCACCGGCTCGGGAAGCCCCTCGGGCTCAGCGGGCGGGAGCACCGGCCTCCCGGGCCGACGCGTCGAGCGAACGCTGGAGCGCCTCGAGCACCGCCACGACGCGCAGCCCACTGGCCCCGTCGGTGTCGGGCGCGCGACCCTCGCGCACGCAGTCGACGAAGTGCTGGCACTCCAGGCGCAGCGGCTCGGTGCTGGGGACGCGCGGGCTCCACACGTCGCCCGAGCGCGTGATGTACTCGCCGTAGGAGGCCGTGCTCTCGTCGAAGCCCTTGTCGTAGACCGTCACCTTGCGCTCGAGCTCCATGTCGTCGAAGGTGGCCATCTGGCGGGACCCCACCACCGTGAAGCGGCGCTCCTTGTGGGGGTCCAGCCACGACAGGTGCAGATGCGCGGCCAGGCCAGAGGGGAAGCGCAGGAAGCAGAAGACCACGTCCTCCACCCCCGGGCGCATGTAGCACTCGCCGCGCGCCTGGACGTCGTCGGGCTCCTCGCCCGCGAGCCGCAGGACGACCGAGACGTCGTGGGCGCCCAGGCTCCACAGCGCGTTCTCGTCGGAGCGCAGCTGACCGAGGTTGAGGCGGTTGGAGTAGATGTAGTGCACGTCGCCCAGCCGCCCGGACGCGGCGATCTCGGCCAGCATTCGCACCCCCGGGTGGTACTCGAGCAGGTGGCCGACCATCAGCACCCGATCGGCCTCCCGGGCCGCGGCCACGACGCGCTCCGCGTCGGCCAGGGACTGGGCCATCGGCTTCTCGACCAGGCAGTGCTTGCCCGCCGCCAGGGCGCGCACGGCCAGGTCGGCGTGGGTGGGCACCGGAGTGGCCACGCAGACCGCGTCGAGGTCGGGGTCGTCGAGCAGGTCGTCGAGCCGTGTGGTGAACCGCGCGCCCGGCAGCCCCGGCGCCAGCCGCTCGAGCGCGGCCGCCGAGCCGTCGCAGCCCCAGCGCAGCTCGCAGCCGGGCAGGCTCGCGAAGTTGCGCGCGAGGTTGGGTCCCCAGTAGCCGAGCCCCACCACCCCGACGGTGACCGGGCGCGGGCTCACAGCCGCTGCACCCGCCCGCTGTCGCGGTCTCCGGGAACGCTGCCGGCGTGCTCGACCCGCCGCGTGATGCCGCGCAGGTCTAGGACCAGCGGCGCCTCGCGGATGACCCGGTCGTGGTCCACGCTCGGGTGGGCGGTGACGATCACCGCCAGGTCGGCTTCGCCCAGCGCCGGGCCGAGCTCCGGCTCCCCGCGCAGTCCGAGCTCGGCCAGCTCGGGCACATGGGGGTCGTGGTAGCGCACGTCCGCGCCCCGCGCTTGCAACAGGCCGATGAGCTTGACCGCCGGGGACTCGCGCGTGTCGGCCACGCCGGCCTTGTAGGCCACGCCGAGCACCAGGATCCGCGCCCCCTGGGTGGCCAGCCCCGCGTCGTTGAGCATCTCGGCCGCGCGCGAGGCGCAGAAGTAGGGCTGGCGCTGGTTGACCTTCCCGGCCAGCTCGATGAACTCGGGCACGAAGTCGTACTCGCGTGCCTTCCAGGACAGGTAGAAGGGATCGACCGGCAGGCAGTGCCCGCCCATCCCCGGGCCCGGGTCGAAGCGCATGAACCCGAACGGCTTGGTCGCGGCCGCGTCGATGACCTCCCACAGGTCGATGTTCATGCGGTGCGCGAGCTGGGCCAGCTCGTTGACCAGGGCGATGTTGACCGAGCGGAAGATGTTCTCCAGCAGCTTGGCCAGCTCGGCGGCGTCGGGGGTGGAGACGCGGACGACCGAGTCGCAGACCTTCTCGTAGAGCGCCTGCGCCCGCTCGCCGCACGCCGGCGTCAGGCCGCCGACCACCTTGGGCGTGTTGCGGATCGTGTGGTCCTCGCGGCCCGGGTCGACCCGCTCGGGCGAGAAGGCGACCGCGAAGTCCTGCCCGGCCCGCAGGCCTCCGCCCTCGAGCAGGGGCACGAGCGTCTCGCGCGTGGTCCCCGGGTAGGTCGTCGACTCGAGCACCACCAGCTGGCCGGGCTGGAGCACCGAGGCCACCGACGCGCTGGCGCTGAGCAGCGGACCCAGCTCGGGCTCGCGATTGCGGCTCAGGGGGGTGGGGACGCAGATGAGGATGGCGTCGGCCTCCCGCAGGACCTCGTAGTCGGTGGAGAACGCGAGCCGCTCGGCCACGGCGGCCAGGCGCTTATCCGGGACGTCCTCGATGTGCGAGCGCCCGGCATCGAGGGCCTCGACCACATCGGCGGACACGTCTACGCCCAGCACGCGCTCGCCCGCTTGGGCGAACTCGATCGCCAACGGCAGGCCGACGTAGCCCAGACCGACGATTCCCACCGTCATGCGCGCGCCAGTCTAAGGGTGTCGAGCGCCCCCACCACGCGCCGCCCGGCGTGGCCGTCGCCGTAGAGCGACGGCCGGTCGGCCGGCAACCGACGTTCGAGCGCGGCCGCCGCGGCGGCGGAGTCGAGGTCGACGAGGACGTTCCACCCGCTCTGCACCGTCTCCGTCCACTCCGTGCGATCGCGCAGCGTCACGCACGGCACGCCCGCCAGGTAGGCCTCCTTCTGCACCCCGCCCGAGTCGGTGAGGACCGCCCGGGCGTGGCAGAGCAGCGCGGTGAAGTCGAGGTAGCCCAGGGGTGGGGCGAGACGCAGCCCGGGCGCCTGCTCGAGTCGGCCGACCAGGCCCGCGTCGGTGAGGCGCGCGCGGGTGCGGGGGTGAAGCGGCAGGACCACTGGGCCCGGCAGCCCGAGCAGGAGCTCCACCAGGGCGGCCAGCCGCGCCGGGTCGTCGACGTTGCCGGCGCGGTGGGCGGTGACGAGGACGAACCCACCGCCGGCCACGCCGAAGCGGCGCAGGACCTCGGTGCGCTCACGCGCCTGGGGCTGTACGAGCAGCGCGACGTCGACCATCACGTCCCCCACCACCTCGGCGCGCGCGGCCATGCCCTCGGCTTCCAGGTTGTCCAGGGCAGCGGCCGAAGAGCACAGCAGCAGCGAGCTGAGATGGTCGACCAGGACGCGGTTGAGCTCCTCGGGCATCGCGCGATCGAACGAGCGCATCCCGGCCTCCACGTGAGCGACGGGGATCCCCGTCTGCGCGCCGGCGATCCCGCCGGCCAGCGTCGAGTTGGTGTCGCCGTAGACCAGGACGGCATGGGGGCGAACCTCGCCGACCACCGGCTCGAGCGCCTCGAGCATGCGGGCGGTCTGCGAGACGTTGGACCCGGAGTGGATGCCCAGCTCGCGCTCGGGCGCCGGCACGTCGAGCTCCTCGAGGAACACACGCGAGAGCTCGTCGTCGTGGTGCTGGCCGGTGTGGACCAGCACCTCCTCGTGGGTCTCGCGCAGCGGCCGGGAGACGGCCGCCGCCTTCACGAACTGCGGGCGGTTCCCGATGATGCTTAGAACGCGCACCGGCGGGCAGCAACATCGCTTGGAATGGACGTCCTGGTCGCCAACGTTCGCAGCACGGTAGCGGCCGCGGTGGGCGCCTCCTGCCACGTGGTCTGGTACGTGCGCTTCCAGATAGGCAGCGACGCCGGGCGCGAGCGCTAGCGCCCCGGCGCCTCACCGAGCGCCCGGACCGACCGCCTCGGCCAGCTCGGCGTCGATGCGCCCGCGCAGGCGCTCGGCCGACCGGCGGGTGAGCGGCCCTGGCGCCGTCAGCTCCACGTCCTCGACCGCGCTGACCGCCATGACCTCACGCACGGTCGAGGCGAGGAAGGCCTCGTCGGCGGCGGGAAGGTCGTCTAGGGCGCACGGCTCCTCGACGACGCCCATGAGCTCGATGATCCGCGCCCGCGTGATCGAGGCCAGCACGTGGTCGCTGAGGGGAGGCGTGCGCAGGACGCCGTCGCGCACCCAGAAGAACGACGAGGTCGGCCCTTCGAGGACGCGGCCGTGCGGGGTGACCAGCAGCGCCTCGTCGAACCCACGCTCACGCGCCAGCCGCGAGGCCAGCATGTTGGCCGCGTAGGAGAGCGACTTGACGCCGTCGAGAACCCGAGTGGACGCGTAGGTCACGCAGCCCAGGCGCACGGACGCCGGCCGCCTGGGGAGCGGCTCGATCAAGGCCAGGCGCCGGCCGCCGCGGGTGACCACCAGGCGCAGCAGGCCGTCCACGTCGCCCGCGCGCTCGAGCAGGGTGGCGACGTCACCCGACAGCGCCCCGACGTCCACCTCCAGGCGCAGGTTCTGGGCCGAGCGGCCCAGGCGCGCGAGATGGTCCTCGAGCGCGAAGGGGCGCCCGGCGTAGAGGCGCAGGACCTCGAAGGCGCCGTCGCCCCGGAGCAGGCCGTCGTCGGTGACCGGGACGGTGGCCTCCTCCGCCGGCCCCACCATCCCGTCGACGCAGGCCAGGGGCATATGGGCCGTGAAGGACTCGAACCTTCAACCTTGAGATTAAGAGTCTCCTGCTCTGCCAGTTGAGCTAACGGCCCGGCGCGGCCATGTTAGCGGCGGGGGCTTGGCGATCGGCCGGGCAGATCTCGGGCGCGACCAGCTCAGCCGGAGGCCGGTGGAAGCGACGGCTTGCGCCCCGAGGGAGCGCCCTGTCCACCGCCGCTCGGCGAGCCTTGGCCCCCGCCCGCCGGAGCCCCCTGGCCGCCGGCCCCACCGGGCTCGGCGCCGAAGCCGCCGGAGCTCTTGGCCGCGTCGACCTGGGACTTGACGCCCGCGCGCTGCTGGGGCGGCGCGAGCTGCACCGACTTCTGGCCGGCGAGGTCGCCCTTGCGGGTCTGGCCCGCCGCGTAGGCGTAGACCGCGAGCTGGTAGTAGGTCTGGGAGCTGGGCTGGGCGTCGGCGACGATCTCCGCCGCGCGCACCCCCTTGGCCGGCTGGTTGAGCCCCAGCGGGCTGTATGCCTGGACCATGAGCCGGGCCACGTTGGCGTTGGGGTGCGGGGGATCGAGGGCGAGGTAGCGCTCCCACGCCTGCGCCGCCCGGACCAGCTGCGCGCGGCCCTTGGCGGTGAACGTTCCCGTGGCCTGGTTGTAGTTGTCGCCCTGGCCGGCCACGGTGTAGCGGACGCGGGTCAGCTGCGCCCAGGCCGCCGCATCGCGGGGATTCGCCACCACGCGCCGGGCCGCCGCCTTCTCCTGGCGGACGAGGATCTGACTGCCTCCCTGCGTGCCTCCGCTCTTGCCGCTGCCCAGTCCGACCGCGTCGAGCAGGCCGCCGCCGAGGTTGCCGCTGCCGATGCCGAAGAGCACGAGCCCCCCGCCCAGCAGGATGGCCAGCCCCAGGTAGACGGCCTGGACGGTGCGCCGGCGGCCGCGCCCTCTGAGGTCAAAGAGCATCCGGGAAGGTGTCGTCGGGGTCGCCCGTGGCGGCCTCGGCCTGCTCGCGGCGCGCCTTTGCCCGATCCATCCAGCTGGCCAGCAGGATGCTCAACTCGTACAGGATGACGAGCGGGACCATCTCGATCAGCGTGGTCACCGGGTCTGTCCCCGGCAGCAGCATGGCGATGACCGCGCAGGCGACGATCGCGTAGCGGCGGTGGTGGCGAAGCTGGCGCGGGGTGACGATGCCCACGCGGGTCAGCGCCAGGATGCCCACGGGGATCTGGAAGACCAGCCCGAGCGCGAGCAGGGTGAGGATGACGAACGAGTAGTACGGGCGGGCCTGGACGAGCACGTCGAACGAGCTCGCGTTGAAGCCCTGGAGGAAGCGGATCGCGGGCGGCAGGACCAGGAAGTAGCCGAAGACCACGCCCGCCACGAAGAGGAAGGGGACGAGCATCATCAGCGGCAGGGCCACCCTTCGCTCCGTGGGGCTGAAGGCGGGCAGGATGAAGGCGTACATCTGGTAGAGGATCACCGGCAGCGAGAGAAGCAGGGCGAAGTAGGCGGAGATCGTCAGCGTCGTGCCCAGCGGCTCCCCCACGCCGAGCGTCACCGGCTGGCGCACGGGCACCTTCCGGGGCAGGGCCGCGACCGCGCTGCGGTAGGTTCGCAGGGCGCTCTGGAGGGCGCGGCGGTCGGCGGGCGAGCGGGGGGCGTTGGAGCGCGCGAGCTGGGCCAGGGCGACCCCGTTGCTCTCGAGCGCACGTCGCAGCAGCACCTGCGAGCGGCCCGTGGAGTCGAGCCGGCCCGCCGCGCCCGGGGTCTTGACCTGGGCCAACGGACGGTTGACGACGTCCAGCAGCAGGTGGTTCTGCCACAGGGCCACGCCGAAGGCGACGACGAACGTGAGGCCGCAGATGATGAGCCGGCCGCGCAGCTCGTCGAGGTGATCGACGAGGGATAGCCGGTCGTCGTGGCCGATGGGCCGCAGCGCGGTGGCCATGCGGGGGTGCGGCTAGCGGTCCCGAGAAGCCGAGCCCGGCTCTGCGCCGGCGGAGGCGGGCGCGGGCTGCTCGGCGCCCGCGGAGGCCCGCGAGCCCTCCTCGCCGCCCCGGGCGACACCCGCCGGCTCGGGCTCGCCTTGACGCTGCGAGGACCCGTCCGGCAGCTCGGGGCGGTCCTCGTCGTCACCGGACTTGCGCCCGATCGAGTCCTTGAACTCGCGGATCCCCTGGCCCAGGGCCTTCCCCGCGCCGGGCAGGCGCTTGGGCCCGAAGATCAGCAGGACGATCCCCAGGACGATGAGGAGCTCGAGTGGACCGATGTTCCCGACAAAGGGCATGACAGAACCTCCGCCTGGTTCTACGGACAGCCTAGCGATTCGGACGTGCCGCTCCGCCGAGCCTGATCAGCCGCCCGCCGATGGCCACGGCGAGGGAGCCGCTCGCGACTCGCCTCCGCACCGTGTCTGCGCCCGCTTTCCGTGCAGTTTCGCCGGCCGGGAGGCCTAGGGCCTGGACCCTACGGTCAAGTTTCCATCCATGAGGTCGATGTAGGGCTCACGAGGTAAGGATGAGCCCCCAGCCCGACAGCCCCCATTCGGTCCGCCGCGTCGTGCTCCCCAGCGGCAAGACGATCGAGATCGTCTACTTCTCCGAGGCCGAGGAGCCGCCTGGCGTCCAGCCGTCACCTCAGCGGACGCACGACCTCAACGTGTGCCCGGAATGCGTCAGCGGGCTGGTCTACCCGACCATGTGGGAGGAGGCGGGCGACGCGCACTGGACCTTGCAGCTGCGCTGCCCCAACTGCGAGTGGACCGACGAGGGAGCCTTCGACACGGAGACGGTGGAGCGCCTCGACCAGGAGCTCGACGAGGGAGCCCAGGCCCTCGTCCGCGACCTTCGCGCGCTGACCCACGCCAACATGGAGGAGGAGCTCGAGCGCTTCGTCCGCGCGCTCGACGAGGACCAGATCCTCCCGATGGACTTCTGACCGAGCCGGGTCAGGAGTAGCGCTCGACCACGCCGTCGGCGATCAGGCGCAGCGCGCTGCGCTGGGCGGCGGGGAGCGCCGCGGGGATGTCGTCCTTGGCCTCGACCACGAGCTCGACGGCTCGCCGGCGCGCCTCCTCCAGGGCGCCGCTGGCGGCGATGGAGTCGCACACCGCCTCCGCCTGGGCCGGGGTGGCAACCGATCGCAGGTCCAGATCGGCCAGCGCCGGGTCGCGCTCGCGCGCGAGGATCAGCGGCAGGGTGACGGTCCCGTCGAGGAGGTCTGCCCCCCGGCGCTTGCCGGTTCGCTGCGCCGGTCCCGAGACGTCGAGCACGTCGTCGAGCAGCTGGAAGGCCAGCCCGATCCGGCGCCCGAAGCCCCCCAGCTCGGCCACCTGGCCGCGCGCCGGGCCCCGGGACTCCAGTGCCCCCAGCCGGCAGGCCGCCTCGAACAGGCGCGCGGTCTTGAGCTCGCAGCGCAGGATGTAGCGCTCGACCGCCACGTCCGAGGCGAAGACGTCCGCGCGCTGGAGGAGCTCGCCCCGGGCCAGCGCGGTCGATGCGCCGGAGAGAACCCGCACCTCATCGGGGCGGCCGTTGGCCGCCAGCTCAGCGAAGGCGCGAGAGAACAGCAGGTCCCCCGTGGCGGTGGCCATCCGTCGCCCGGCCGCGGCCACGACCGTCGGCCGTCCACGACGCAGGTCGGCGCCGTCGAGGACGTCGTCGTGCACGAGAGTGGCCGAGTGCACGAGCTCGACAGCCGCCGCGGCGCGCAACAGGGACGGTCCCCCTGCGGGGGCGGTCGGGCCGGCCACGACGAACACGGCCAGCGGGCGCAGCCGCTTCCCGCCCGCGGCGATGGTCTCGCCCCCGTGGCGGGCCAGGGCGTCCCCGTGGCCGGCGGCCAGCGCGGCCAGCCGCTGCTCCAGCGCGGCCATGAGCGGCGGGATGTGGCTCCCGCCCGCCTCCACCACGGCCTCGACGGAGGCGCCGACCGCCATCACGCGCCCACCGTGCCGGCGTGGATGGCGATGATGCCGCCGGCCGTCAGCAGCCAGCGCACGTCGGTCAGCCCGCACCGCGCCATCCGGGCCGCCAGCTCATCCGGGGCGGGGAAGCGCTTGACCGAGCTCGGCAGGTAGCGGTAGGCCGAGGCGATGCTGGCCTCCCGTGCGCCGGGTGAAGACGACGCCGGCGACGGGACGCCCTCGGCCAGCCGCCCGAGGCCCGGGACCACCCGGTCAAACCACACCGAGTAGAACCAGGAGAGCGGCGGCTTCTGGGGAGTGGTGATCTCCAGCACGACCACGCGGCCGCCCCGGCGCACGACGCGGGCCATCTCCGCCAGCCCCCGCCCGAGATCGGCGAAGTTGCGCGCGCCGAAGCCGACGGTGGCCGCGTCGAAGCTGTCGGACGCGTAGGGAAGCTCCTGGGCGTTGGCCCACTCAAAGCTGACGGCCGCGCTCGGGGGCGCCTTGGCGCGGGCGCGCTCGAGCATGGCGGGCGAGAAGTCGCAGGCCACCACCTCGCCCCCGGGCGACACCCGGCCGGCGAGCTCGAGCGCCAGGTCCCCGGTCCCGGTGGCGACGTCGAGCGCCCGGGACCCGGGGCGCAGCCCGGCCAGGTCCGCGGCCCGGCAGCGCCAGCGCTGGTCCAGCCCGGCCGTCATCAGCCGGTTCATCGGGTCGTAGACGCCGGCGATGCGATCGAACATCGCGCGCACCTGGCCCTCCTCGAGGGTGCCCTGGCGCGCGCCCGCGAGGGCGGGGCTCACGACTCGCCCGCTACTTGAGCGTCGACAGGAAGTCGACGAGGGCGGTGAACTTCTGGGGCGGGAGGTCCTTGAACGACGGCATCGGCGCGGTCGGGTTCTGGAGGGTGCGCGCGATCGCCTCCTTGGGCAGGCGCCCAGCGATCTTGGTCAAGGGCGGGCCCGGCCCGTCGTTGCCGTTCTCGCCGATCTTGTGGCACGCCAGGCAGCCCGACTGGGCGGCCACCTTCTTGCCGGCGTTGAACTGGGCCAGGGCCGCGCCGTTGAGGTCCGACGGGGGCTTCATGTCGACCGCCGTGGGCGAGCCCGCATTGGCCCCGGTGTAGGTCAGATAGGCCATGGCCGCGATGGTGATGATCCCGGCGATGGTGGCGATCGGCCGCCGCTCGGGCCGCCGCTCGGGGCTGCGGTCGTAGAACGGCAGCAGGATCAGGAGGATCATGCACAGCGTGGGCACCCCGATCGTGGCCAGGGGGACCAGCTCGCGCGGCTTGATGACCCGCAGGACCTCGAAGAGGAAGAAGAAGTACCACTCCGGCCGGGGCGTGTAGGTGGTGGTCGTCGGGTCCGCCTTGGGTCCCAGCTCGGCGCCCAGGACCAGCGACATGGCGACGATGACGGCCATGACGACGACGGCCATGGCCGAGTCCTTGGTCACCGCGTAGGGGAAGAACGGCTTGCCCTTGGACTTCTGGACGCTGTAGTCGCGGAGGTACTGCTCCTTCTCGCGCTGGTTCATCGCCGCGCTCGTCTTCGGCTCGTTGCCTCGCGCACGTTCACGCTCAGACCTCGGCCCGGCGCATGTCGTCGGAGTGCTGCGCCTTCATCCACGGCGGGGCGGTGGTCCCGAGCTTGGCCACCAGGTACAGGTGCGCGCCGATCAGCGCCGCGATGGCGCCGGGTACCAGCAGCATGTGGATCGAGTAGAAGCGCGCCAGCGTGGTCGCCCCGAAGTCCGGTCCGGCTCGCAGGAAGTCCGACAGGAACGGCCCGATGATCGGTCCCGTACCGTTGATGTTCACTCCGACGATCGTCGCCCAGTAGGAGCGCTGGTCGAATGGGAGCAGGTAGCCGGTGAACGACATGACCATGGTGAGGATCAGCAGCACCACGCCGATCACCCAGTTGAGCTCGCGGGGGTACTTGTAGGCGCCGAAGAAGAACGTCCGCGCCATGTGCAGGAAGATGAGGATGACCATCACCGACGAGCCCCACTTGTGCATGCCCCGGACGAACTCGCCGAGGAAGGCGTCGTTGGAGACGTAGCGGATCGAGGCGTAGGCCCGGGTCGGTGACGGGTCGTAGAACATGGCCAGGAAGACGCCGGTCACCGCCTGCGACAAAAAGGCGAACATCGTCGCCGAGCCCAGCGTGTAGAACCAGTTGGTTCCCTTCGGAACCTTGCGGAACATCATCCAGCGGGCCCCGCCCGACAGCGAGGTGCGCTCGTCGACCCAGTCCACGACGCTGACGCCGGCGTCCTTGCCGGCCTGGATGGCCGCGTCCTTGGGGGTGAGGGCCGGCCGGGCTCCGTTGCCATTGCCGTTCCCGTTGCCGTTCCCGTCGCGCTCGCCGGGGCGCTTGGGCCGTGGGCGCAGCGCGTCGGGCATGGGAGGCTTGGGCAGCTTGAGCTTCATGGCTTGGCGTCCTTGGGCCGGGGGGCGGTGGAGAAGCGTGCGGGGTAGGCGTACTGCCCCAGGCCGTCGAGCGCCTCGCCGGGATCACGCGGCGAGAAGCGGCGCAGCTCTGAGTTGACGCTGTAGCGCGGGCCGATCTGGAGGCGGCCGGCGCGCACCCGGTTGTAGAAGCGATCGAGGGGGCGCACGGGCGGGCCCCCGGTGACCTTGCCCTGGAAGTCGTAGACGCCGCCGTGGCAGGGGCAGACGAAGCGCTGGGAGGCCTCGATGAAGCGGACCGGGCAGCCGAGGTGGGCACAGCGCGTGGAGATCGCCACGAAGTTGTCGTACTGGTCCTTCTTGGGCCCGTCGATCGAGGGGTTGTGCTTGCGCACGTAAACCGTGGCCTTGCCCGGCTCGCCGATGCCCGGAACGAGCGTGAAGACCTTCGGCACGTAGGTGCTGTCGGGAAAGTCGCCGACCGCGCCGACGTCCTCCCAGCGGGCCTCGGTGCGCTCGAACACGGGACCGAGCGCGAAGCCCAGAGCGGGAAGCGCAAAGGCCGCGACCGCCACACCGCCGAGCGTCTGCGCCCCGCCACTCATGAACCGCCGCCGAGTGACCGTCTCGCCCTCGAAGGCGCCCGGCACGTTGCGATCGGTCGTGTACGGCGACTGGGGTTCGGGGCGGCGATCTGGCATTTGATCTGCGAGGAGGCGCTGAATTGAACGGGCCGGACAGCCTACCGTCAACATGGCGACGGTCGGCACAAGACCGGTGCCCGGTGGGGGGATGGGCCGTCGTCGCCGGGCCGCTCAGCCGTGGCCAGGCGCCGTCTCCGTGCCGGCACAGCCGGGTGGCCGGTGTGCGCTCGTACCTGCTTGCTCAGCCCGGCGGCGCAGCCCCGTTGCGCCCCTCGCGGGCGGCCGTGCGCAGCGCCGCCGCGGCCTCCGGCTCCCCCGCCCGCGCCGCCGCCTTGGCCGCCCCGTGGCCGGGCCCGGAGCCCCAGCCGACAGCGGTCGCGCCCGCCTCCCACACGGCCGCCGCCAGGTCGGGGTCGCTGGCGGTATGGGCCTGGGCGACGAGCGAGATGACGTCGGCCAGCTCGTGCACGGCCTCGAGGTCTCCCAGCTCGGCCAGCCGCGACAGGCCCAGCGCGTAGAGCTGGTCCCCGAGCAGGAGGGCGAGGTCCGGCTCGCCAGGGTGGAGGACGGCTCCACCGGCTTCGCCGTAGTGGAGGAGGTAGCCCTCGTAGATGGTGTCGACCAGCAGCTCGTACTCGGCGGCGTGGTCGCGGGCGCGCGGGCCGCGGGCGGCGATCCGCGGCGGCTGCGGCGCCTCGGGCTCCCCCTCGGCCTCGCCGGGGTCGCGCAGCGCCCCGGCCAGCAGGGGGTCCTCGTCGAGCAGGCTGCGATAGAGCGCACGCAGGCCCCCCTCCGCCTCATTGCCCACATTGCTCATGGCAGACCGGCGAAGGCCGCGGCCGCCGCCTCGAGCGTGCGCTCGACGTCACCTTGGGTGTGGGCCAGTGATGGGAACCAGGCCTCGTACTGCGAGGCGGGCGGGTAGACGCCGCGCTCGAGCAGACCGCGGCACCACGCGCCGTAGGCCATGTGGTCGCAGGCGCGCGCGCCGGCGTAGTCGCGCACCGGCTGGTCGCTGAAGAACACGGTGATCAGGCCGGTGACCGCGCTCACCTGGACGGGTCGCCCCGCGGCCGCCCCCCGAAGGCCGGCGGCCAGGCGATTGGTGACGTCGGCCAGGCGCGCGTAGGCATCGTCGTCGAGCAACTCCAGCGCGACCCGGCCCGCCGCCACGGCCAGGGGATTGCCCGACAGCGTGCCCGCCTGGTAGACGTCGCCGGCGGGGGCGATGCGCTCCATCAGCTCGCGCGGGCCGCCGAAGGCTGCGGCGGGCAGGCCGCCGCCGATGACCTTTCCCATGACCGTGAGGTCGGGCATGACGCCGGCCAGCTCCTGGGCGCCGCCGCGGGCGACGCGGAACCCAGAGATCACCTCGTCGAAGATCAGCAGCGCGCCGTTGGCGGTCGCGGCGGCCCTCAGCCCCTCGAGGAATTCGGGCTCGGGTGGGACCAGCCCCATGTTGGCCGGGAAGGGCTCAGCGAGGATGGCGGCGAGCTCTTGCTCGGCCGTGGCGGCCTCGAGCGCCCCGGTGTCGTTCCAGGGCAGGACCACGGTCATGGCCGCGGCCTGGGCGCAGACGCCGGGGCTGGCGGGGATGCCCTGCGTGGCCAGGCCCGATCCCGCGTCGGCGAGCAGCCCGTCGACGTGGCCGTGGTAGGCGCCGGCGAACTTGAGGACCTTGTCGCGCCCGGTGGCGGCCCGCGCCAGGCGCAGCGCGCTCATCGTCGCCTCCGTGCCCGAGGACGTCATGCGCAGCATCTCGACCGACGGGATCCGGTCGGCCACCTCCGCCGCCAGCTCGACCTCGGCCCCCGTGGGCGCCCCGAAGCTCGTCCCGCGCCGCGCGGCCTCGGTGACCGCCGCCACGATGGCGGGATGGGCGTGGCCGTGGATCAGCGGGCCCCACGAGCACACCCAGTCCACGTAGGTGTTGCCGTCAACGTCGATCAGCTCGGGACCCCGCGCGCGCTCGACGAAGATGGGGTCGCGGCCGATCGCGCGCATAGCGCGCACCGGCGAATTGACCCCGCCAGGCAGCAGGTCGAGGGCCCGCTCGTAGAGGGCGGTGGAGCGCGACATGACGAGGGGGGCGTCCATGGCCGGGCGCTCGGGCGGGCGCCGCGAGCGGGGTCCGGATGCTAGGCCACGGCCGGCGCGGCGACCCGATCGATCCCGAGCCGCCGCCGCATGACCCGGACGGCCTCGGGATTGCTGTCGACCAGCACGTAGCGGCGGCCCAGGTCTCTCGCCACCGCGCCCAAGGTCCCGCTCCCCGCGAAGAAGTCCAGGCACCAGTCGCCGGGCCGGGTCGAGGCCTGGACCATCCGCCGGATCAGGCCCTCGGGCTTCTGGGTCGGGTAGCCGGTCTTCTCCCGGCCGGTCGGCGAGACGATCGTGTGCCACCACACGTCGGTCGGCAGCTTCCCGCGCGCCGCCTTCTCGGGGGTGACGAGCCCGGGGGCCATGTAGGGCTCGCGATCGACCGCCTCGGCGTCGAAGTGGTAGCGGCCCGGGTCCCTGACGTAGACGAGGATCGTGTCGTGCTTGGCCGGCCAGCGCCGCCTGGCGCGAGCCCCGTAGTCGTAGGCCCACACGATCTCGTTGAGGAAGCACTCGCGCCCGAAGATCTCGTCGAGCAGCAGCTTGCAGTAGTGCGCCTCGCGGTAGTCGATGTGGAAGTAGAGCGTGCCGTCGTCACGCAGGACGCGCCGCGCCTCGGCCAGCCGCGGCTCGAGGAAGCCGAGGTAATCGTCGAACGAGTCGCGGTAGGAGGATTGGGCCAGCAGCCGCGAGCGATAGCGCCGGCCGCCGAATCCCGTCCGGTCGCCGTCCTCGTCCGCGGCGATCTCGACCGTCCGCCGGGTCCGCGGTGCGCCGGTGTTGAACGGCGGATCGAGGTAGATCAGCGAGAAGGCTCCGTCGGCGAACCCGTCGAGGGCCTCGAGGTTGTCGGCGAGGATGACCTCGTCGTCGCAAGGCAGGCGACGCAGCAGGCCCATGGGCGGGATGGTAGGAGCGTCGGCAGACACGGCGGCCGGTTGTGGACAGGGCCTACGATCGCCTCGTGCGCTCCATCGGCCCGCTCGAGATCCTCATCGTCCTGCTGCTCATCGCGCCGGTCGCCGCCCTGTGGTGGCCGGGATGAAGGGTCGCTGGGTGTGGTTCGTCCTCGGCCTGATCCTCTGGCTGCCCGCGTTTGTGGGCGCCGTTCTGCCAGCTCGGCCCGACTCCACCTGGGCGATTCGCCGGCAGCCGAGGTAGGTCCCCCACCTCCTCGGCGCCTGCGACGTCGGGCGGCACGCCTATGCCTTCGCGGCTCCCGGCGCGGCGCCTACCCGTGCTCGGCTTCCCAGCGCGCGAAGTCGCCGGTGAAGTAGAGCAGGCGGATCTTCTTGAACTCGGTCGAGGAGTAGAGGGTGGTGCGCTCCTCGATGCCGGTCTGCTCGGCGATCGAGTCGAGGATCGCGTCGCACTCCTGCTTGGAGCGCCCGTGGGCCATGGTGAAGACCGAGTAGGGCCAGTCGGCGTAGGTCGGGCGCTGGTAGCAGTGGGAGATCCCCCGGAAGGCGGCCATGCGCGGGCCGATCTCCATGATCTGCTCCTCGGGCACCTTCCACACGCCCATGCCGTTGGCCGAGAAGCCGGCGCGGCGGTGGAAGAGGATTGCCGCCACGCGGCGCAGGAGCCCGCGCTCGCGCATGCCGGCCAGATGGTCGAGCAGCCGCTCGACGGGCATCCCCAGGCGCTGGGCGGCCGGCACGTAGGGCTCGGCGACGATCGCCATGTTCCCCTGCGTCGCCCGGATGACCTCGACGTCGAACTCGTCGAAGGGCTGCTTGTCGAGCTCGGCCGGCGCCTGCGCCACGCCGGCCGAGGCCAGCGCCTTGGTGTCGCGCTCCATCTCGAGGTCCATCCGGATCTTGAAGAGCTTCAGCGTGGGGAGCTGGCGGATCGACTCCGCGCCGGTGAGCGCGGCGAGGAGCTCCAGCGTGCCGTCCAGGCCAAAGCGCGAGCCCTCCTCGACGGCGAGCGTGAACCACAGGTTGAACTCGTGGTTGCGCAGGTAGTTGTGCGACACGCCGGGGTGGGAGTTGATGACCTGGGCGGCGCGGTGGGGGAACTCGGGATCGACCTTCGCAGCGACGAGCATCGAGGAGTAGCCGAGGGCGCGCGTGTCGTAGATCGGGGTGACCTGGCGGATGATTCGCTCGTCGACCAGGCGCTTGACCCGGCGCACCGCCTCGTCCTCCGTGATGTCCGCCTCTGCGGCCACGGCCGCGTAGGGCCGGGGCTCCAGCGGGAACCGGCCCTGCATGAGGTTGAGCAGCCGCCGGTCGAGCTCGTCGAGCGCGACGGCCGCGCCGCCCTTGCGCTCGCGCAGCTTGGGCGTGGCCGTGCCCGCAGTCGTGGTCGTCACGTCGGCCGAAGCCATCCGGCGACCTCCTTGGCGTGGTAGGTGATGACGATGTCGGCCCCGGCGCGGCGGATGGCGGTCAGGGCCTCGAGCACCGCGGTGCGCTCGTCAAGCGCTCCCGCTGCCGCGGCGGCCTTGACCATGGCGTACTCGCCGGAGACGTTGAACGCCGCCACGGGAAGCCGGACGGCCTCGCGCACACGGGCGATGACGTCGAGGTAGGGCAGCGCGGGCTTGACCATGACAACGTCCGCGCCCTCGTCGGCGTCGAGCAGGGCCTCGCGCACGCCCTCGCGGCCGTTGGCCGGATCCATCTGGTAGCTGCGGCGGTCCCCAAAGGCCGGGCTCGAGCCGGCGGCCTCCCGGAACGGGCCGTAGAAGGCCGAGGCGAACTTGGCCGAGTAGGCGACGATCGGCGTGTCGGTGAGGCCCTCGGCGTCAAGCTCGGCGCGGATCAGGCCGACGCGCCCGTCCATCATGTCGCTGGGGGCGACCGCGTCGGCGCCCGCGCGCGCCTGGGAGACCGCGGTGCGAGCCAGCAGCTCGACGCTCGAGTCGTTGTCGACCGTGCCGTCGTCGCGCAGCCGCCCGCAGTGGCCGTGGTCGGTGTACTCGCACAGGCACACGTCGGTGACGACCAGCAGGTCGGGATGGGCGTCCTTGATGGCGCGAGTGGCGAGCTGGACGACGCCCTCGTCGTCCCACGCGCCGGAGCCTTCGGCGTCCTTGGCGGCGGGGATGCCGAACAGCAGCACGGCGGGGATTCCGAGGGCTGCTGCTTCGCCAGCCTCGTCGACGGCAGCCGAGATCGAGAGGCGGTCGATGCCCGGCATGGCGGCGATCGGCTCGCGACCGTCGACGCCCAAGGCGACAAACATCGGATAGACGAGGTGGCGCACGTCGAGCTGGGTCTCGCGCACCAGGTCGCGCAGCACGCCAGTCTTGCGCAGCCGACGCAGGCGCGTTTGCGGGAAGGCCATCGCCGTCGAGGATACCGGCGGCCGGATGGGGACCGCCATACTGGCCGGGTGGCGGCCTCCATCTCACGAACTCCGGCCGGGACGGGGATCGAGGGCCTGACGATTCGCCCGGCCCGGCAGGCCGACGTGGCCAGCGTGCTCGAGCTGTGGCGGCTGGCCGGCGCCCCACCGAGCTCCACCGAGGATGCACCGGGGTTGGGACACCTCCTGGCTCACGATCCCGACGCGCTCCTGGTGGCAGAGCGCGACGAGGAGCTGGTGGGCAGCGTGATCGCCGCGTTCGACGGGTGGCGCGGAGCGCTCTACCGGCTGGCTGTCCTCCCGCGTCACCGTAGGCGGGGCGTGGGTCGGGCGCTGGTCGCCGCGGGCGAGCATCGACTCCGCGCCCGGGGCGTCCGGCGCATCGGGGTGCTCGCCATTCCCGCTGCGACCGGCGCGGCGGAGCTCTGGGACGCCGTCGGCTACGAACCCGATCCGCGCGTCGTGCGGCTGGTCAAGGACCTGTGACGCGCGATGCCCGCCCCGCCGAGCTCGCGGCTGAGCCGAGCGCCGGGTCGAATTCCTCGCGGTCAGCGCGTCGGATGCCCAGACCCTGGAGGGTGTGGGCATCGGTGACAACCTCGCGGTCGCCAAGCGGGCGTATCCGAGCCTGAGCTGCCATCCCTCGGGCACTCGGGGCGAGTACGCCGTGTCACCGGGCTGCGAGGGCTTCGTCTCCCCGCGGCGCTGGGTCGCCATCACCGAGGACCCGATCGAGGAGATCTGCGTCGGAGTCACCAACGCCTGCGACTCCGAGTGATCGCCTGATCATCGATCACCTCTAACCCGCTGGAGGGGACGTGGTCGATCTGAAGCACCTCTGCCGTGCTCGATCTCAACCAGACCGAGCCGGAGTGCCCCGAAGCTCCGTCAGACGGCTCAGGCGAACCGCCGCAACCCCAGCCGTGCCAGCGCGCCGAAGGCCAGCGTCAGCAGCACGAGGTGGAGCAGCGGCAGGCCGAGACCGCCGCCCGCGCCGTTGATCGCGTTGTCGAGCGCCTCGAGGGCGGGCTTGAACGGGAACAGCGCCGAGATCACGCGCACGACGTCGTAGAGCCCCTGCGACACCGACCCGCTCGGCACGAGCGCCAGAAAGGCGATCGGCAGCGACAGCAGAAAGGCGAGCAGCGAGGCGGCGCGGACCTCCCGGGCGAGCGCGCCGATGGCGACCCCGAGGGCCGCGAAGGCCACCGCCGCAAAGGCCAGGGCGACCAGCCACAGCGGGAACCGCCCCCACGGCAGGCCGACGAACAGCCCGAGCCCGCACAGCATGACCAGCGACACGACGAAGGCGCACACGGCGGCGAGCGACACCTTCTCGGCGAGCAGCCCGACGCGCGAGACCAACCCCCGCACCAGCCGCCCGAACGCCCCCTCCTCTCGCTCCAGCGCCAGCATGCCCGAGGCCAGCAGGACCGTGACGAACATCAGCGACACGGCCACCGCTACCGCCACCGCAAACGAGTTCAGCGGCGTGGTCGGGCCGTTCAACGCCGTGCGCTTGACCTTCACCGGCTGCGCCACGGTGGCCAGGACGTCGCTGGCCAGGTTGAGGTTGGATACGGCCAGCGCCGCGAAGCTCCTCACCCGCTCGAGCGACGGGCGCTGCGGCGCGCGGGGCGGCAGCGTCCGCAGGGCGCGCGAGAGGATGGCCTCGGTCCGGCGCAGGCCGAGGATCTGGATCTCGCGTCCCAGCAGGCTGAGCTGTCCGCCGTCGAGCAGGAGGCGAATGTCCTGGACGGCGATCTGCTTGAACTTGTCCGACAGGGCGGCGTTGGCGTCGGCCAGGCGCGAGTTGATGATCTGCTCGACCAGGCGCCCCTTGAGCGGATCCTCGTTGTTGAAGACCACCTCGACCTGCGCGCTCTCCAGGCCGGTCGAGAGCTTCTGGGTTATGTCGGGCGGGACGATCAGCGCGCCGAGGGCCTCGCCCGACTTGACCTTCTCGATCGCCGCCGTGCGACTGTCCACGCGGACCGGCTCGATCGACTTGAACAGCTCGTCGGCGTAGCGCGAGGCGTCGACCTTCTCGCCGCCCAGGTCGATCGTGCTCGCCGCGTCGGGGACCTGGTTGACGAAGGCCACCTTGGGCTTCTCGGGGGCGCGCGAGAGCGCGAGGCCGATCAGGACCGCGATGAGGACCGGGTAGACGACCAGCAGGCCGACGAGCAGGGGCGAGCGCCGCAGGATCTGAAGGTCCTTGAGGAGCAGCCAGCGCATGCGGAACGGACTAGGCCACTGGTCGGGCGGCGGGGCCCGGTCGGCGACGAGCCATCCGCCTCAGTGCCCGCGCTCGTGGAGGAAGCGCACGAAGGCCGCCTCGAAGTCCGCCTCGCCGCCTCCCACCTCAGCCTCCAGGGACCGCGGCGTTCCGGTGAAGATCAGCTCCCCGTCGGCCAGCACGAGGACGCGGTCGGCGTAGCGCTCCGCCTCCTGGACGTTGTGCGTCGAGTAGAGGACGGTCTTGCCCCGGGCGCCGAGGGTGGCGATGAAGTCCCACAGCCGCTCGCGCTGGCGGGGGTCGAGGGCCGAGGAGGGCTCGTCGAGCAGCAGCACCGCGGGGTCGGACAGCAGCCCGACGGCGATGTTGACCCGCTGGCGGTTGCCGCCTGAGAGCCTCCCCAGCTCGTCGCCGGCGCGCGCCTCGAGGCCGGTCTGGTCGAGCATCCGCTGCACGGTCTCCTCGACGTCGGGGACGCGCTCGAGGCGAGCGAACAGCCGCAGGTTCTCGGCCACCGAGAGCTTGGAGTAGACGGCCGCGTGCTGGGGTACCCAGCCGACCTCGCCGGCGGGGCGATCGAGCGAGCCCTCGTCAGGCGACTGGATGCCGGCGAGCATCGACAGCAGGGTGGTCTTGCCCGCTCCATTTGGCCCGATGAGGGCGACGAGCTCGCCCGCCGCGACGCTGAACGAGACGTCGCGCAGGGCGCGGCGCTCGCCGAAGCGCTTGCCCAGTCCCCGCACGCCGAGGGCGAAGTCGCCCTGCCGTCGCGCCGGCGTCTGCTCGGGCTCGCTGGCCGGCGCGGCGGTGGAGGCGCTCGAGGTGCGGGCCATCGCTTGCCAGGCTACCCGGCGATCGTCGCGCCCGGCGCCGGTGCCGATGCGAGAGCATCCCGCCGGTGAAGCTCCTGTTCGTCGGCGACGTGGTGGGCGGCCTGGGCCGGCGCACGCTGCGCTCGCTGCTGCCCGGGCTGCGCGAGCGCCACCAGCCGGACTTCGTCGTGGTCAACGGCGAGAACGCCGCGGGCGGGGTAGGGATCACCCCGCGGGTGGCCGACGAGATCCTCGACCTGGGCGTCGACGTCATCACCCTCGGAAACCACACCTACCGCCATCGCGAGGTCTACCGCTACCTCGACGAGCAGCCGCGCATCGTGCGCCCGGCGAATTTCCTGCGCAGCCAGCCCGGCCACGGCACCTGCGTGGTCGAGCACGACGGCGTGCGCCTCGGAGTGGTCTCGCTCTCGGGCAACCTCTTCATGAAGGCGGGCCGCCCGGCCTTCGTCGAGATAGACGCCGTGCTGAGCGACCTGCGTGGCCGCGTCGACCACGTGCTGGTCGACATGCACGCCGAGGCAACCAGCGAGAAGGTGGGCATGGGATGGCACCTCGACGGCCGGGTTACCGCCGTGGTCGGCACCCACACCCACGTCCCCACCGCCGACGCGCGCGTGCTCCCCGGCGGCACCGCCTACATCAGCGACGTGGGGATGACCGGTCCCCGCGGAGGGGTGATCGGCGTGAAGCGCGACCAGGCGCTGGAAGCGATGACCCGCATGATGCCCGTGCGCTTCGAGACCTCGGGCGAGGACCCCTGGCTGATGGGCGTGCTCGTCACCGGCTCAGAGCCGATGCGGGCACAGGCGATAGAGCCGGTGGTGGTGCCAGCGCCGGGGGTGGCCTGACCGCCCGCCGCCAGGCCGGCACGAGGTCCTCGGCGAGCAGCGCGACCAGCACTGCCGGGAGGAACCAGACGATGTAGAGGTAGAACCAGTGGGTCATCGTCAGCTGCACGGCGACGAGCACCGCGCCGGACAGCGCGGCCAGCGTCACCAGGTCGCGCCGCCGCGGGAAGAGCGCCACCACCAGCGCCAGGACCACCGCCGCCACCTGCACTCCGACGTGCACGCCGCCCAGGCCCGGCACGAGCCCCCACACCGAGAACGGGGACGAGCGGCCGACCTGGTAGACCACCGTGCGCTCGTAGAAGACGCGCAGGCCGCTGCCGAGGGCCGCGGGTACGAGGACGGCGGCGGCGGTGAGAGCGAAGGCCGCGACGAAGGCAAGCAGCCGCCCGACGGTGAGCCGCCTCTGGCCACCTTCCCCGCCGCCGTAGAGCGCCATCATCGGGGCGAGGGCGAGCGGCGCGAACTTGGCCAGCCCGGCCAGGGCCGAGAGGATCCCCCGGCCGACCGGCGAGGTCGCCGCCAGCAGCGCCGCGACCACGAGCGCCGCGACCAGCGAGTCGTTCGAGTTCGAGTTGGCGGTGAAGAGCGTGAACGGGTAGGCCGCCCACGCGTAGGCCAGCGCAACGCCCAGGGTCGGCCCGCGCACCCGGCGCCCCAGCAGCCACAGCAGCAGGATGGTCAGCAGGTCGAAGAACACCGCGGCGCCGTGAGCGGCGGGCAGGTCGTTCCACGTCCCGCTCCACGGCCAGATCCGCTCGAAGGGGACGTAGCCCAGGTAGGCAACCGGGCCGTAGGTGTCGCCGTGGTCGTTGTCGTGGGGGAAGCTGCCGTACAGCGGCTTGCCGTGGACGAGCTGGTTGGCCCCGATCACGCCGGCGTAGCCCACGTCGATCACGTTGGAGTTGACGACGTTGAGCCCCACGCGGAAGCTGATGAGGAAGACGAGGCCGACGGCCAGCCACGTCACCGGCACGGCGAGACGCTGGGGAGGTGTCTCGCCCGCCCCGCCGGGCGGCCCAGCGCGGGCGCGCGCGCGGGCCAGGACGAGCATGCGCACGAGCAGGTAGAGCAGCGGCGGATAGGCCAGCGGGACCGACACCCCGATCTGGCCGTGGCTGAAGAAGGCCAGCGAGGCGGAGAAGCCGACCAGGACCAGCAGGTCGAGGTTGCGCAGGCACAGCGGCCGGCGCCAGCGGGCGAACGGGAGCACGAAGAGCAGCGCAAGTGGGATCCACACGTAGACCGCGCTCACCTTGCGCCCGAAGGCGCCGGGGTAGCCCCGGGCCATGGTCCACGCCACCTGGTAGCCGTTCCAGGCCTCGAGCACCGCTCGGGTGCGATCGTCGATCAGCACCTGGGCGATCTCCTGGCGCTCCGCCCCCGGTTGGCCCGGCCGGCCCGGGCGCTCGGGCGTGAAGTAGGAGACCTGCCACTGCGAGGGGCCCTTCTCGTAGGCCACTCCCGACGCGCCGGGGTGGCGGCGCAGGGCTTCGCGGACCCGCGGCTGGCGGTCGGCCACCTTCACCACCTCGCGGGCCGAGCGCATGTGGCGCGGCGGCGGGCGGTCCTCCTCAGGGGGAAGGAGGAGCTGGTCGGGCTTGCTGGGAACGCCCGGCGGGGACGCCAGCGCGGCGGAGGTGGAGCCCGGGGCGCCCGCCGCGTGGCTCGGGGTCGCCCGAGCCGAGGTCGCCGGTCCGAGGATCAGGCACGCGGCGACCAGCGCCGCCGCGCGGAGCCTCACGCCCGAAAGCTCCAGAGCTTGTTGCCCGCGAAGTTCAGCGGGGTCGCCGCCACCACGGCCAAGGCCTGCGCGCCCAGCTTGGGGAGGGCGGCCGCGTCGACGAGGACCTGGAGGACGACGAGGTTGAGAACGAAGGCGGCCAGGCTGACCGTCATGAAACGCGCCGCCTGGAAGCCGGCGTGGCCGTGGTGGGCCTCGAACGTCCAGCGCCGGTTGAGGACGAAGTTGTTGGTCACCGCCACGACGAAGGCCAGTCCGGCGGCCAGGCGGTAGTCGATCCCCAGGCCGTGGACGCAGGCGGCGAAGACCGCGAGGTTGATGAGGTAGCCAGTCGCCCCCACCACCGAGAAGCGCAGGAGCTGGAGCCAGTTCGCCGGGCGGCTCAGCCCGCGGCGCAGCCGCAGCGGGAGGGTCAGCTCGGCGGCGCGCGACTGGTCGGCCACGGCGCCAGGGTAGCGGAGGCCTCCCGGCGCTCAGCCGGGGGTCGGGTCCGCGACGTGCGCGCTTCTGCGGCCGGGACCGGGCCTTTCCCAGCCCCTCTCTCAGAGCCCGAAGTGCGCGCGCACCATCGGCTCGACGTCGCGCAGGGTCCACTGCGTGCGCCCGTCGCGGCTGGGCGGACCGCCGCCGCACCACAGCAGGGGCGCCACCGAGTCGCAGCGGTGCAGCGACCCGTGGCTGCCTGCGCCCATGTGGCCAGCGCCTCCCCAGTCGACGAACTCGTGGCCCGGGGCGGCGGAGAGCAGGACATCACCGGCGGCGCGGCAGTGCAGGGCCGACCACACGCGCGCCAGCGCGTCCGGGTAGTCATGGCTGTCCAGCACGCCGTCGCTCACCTCTGCGCCGATGACCGCAACCTCGCCTTCGACGTCCCAGCGCTCGCCGCGCAGGTCGGTCACCTGGTCGCCGGGCCGGAAGCGAAGGCGACCAGCCCGACCCGCGATCACCCCGCCGCCGTCCTCGCGCCACGTCGCCAGGTCCACCCCTTCGGTGGCCAGGGCGGCCTCGACGACGTCGGCGACGACGGCCCCCCGGGCGTCCTCGTCCAGCGCGTAGACCATGGCCGCGCGCTGACCCGGGCAGACAGCGATCTGCGCCTCGTCGGGGAGAGGGTCGTCGGGCTGGAGGATCGTCCACCCCTCGACGAGGTCGTCGAGGCGGATCGGCGCGTCGACCTGGGAGTGGGCGTGGTCGGCGACGACGATCACCGCGTGCTCCGCCAGGAACTCCTCGAAGCCCCCGGCGGCGTTCATGACCCGCTCGAGCTGGCGGTCGGCCAGCTCGAGCGAGGCGATCTGCGCCTCGGGCCCGCGGCGGTGCGACCAGGCGTCGTTGTCGGGCAGCGAGAGCAACAGGAAGTCGAAGAGGTCGTGCTCGACCAGGTACTCCCCCACGCACCCGGCGTGGGCGTCGCGCGCTCCCGGCAGCCCGAGCTGCGAGCGACAGCCGGTCGCCCGTGAGGAGAACAGGTCGGCGTAGAACAGCTCGCGTGGGCCGTAGACCGCGTGGCGGAAGAGAGTGGCCCCGACCAGGCGGGCCAGCGCGCTCTCGCCGCTCACGGCCTGGCGGTGGCGGCCACGGTAGATGAGGAAGGTTGTGCCCGCGGTGCGCAGGTCGGCGTCGTCGAGCGTCTCGAACACCGTGGGGGTGGCGCGGGACAGGTGGGCGAGGTTGAGGTTGTAGACGGTGTCGGTGAGCGACCGCTGGATGCCGAAGGTGCGCGTGGCCTGTGCGCTCGAGCCGTACTCGACGTAGCGCCCCTCGCCGCGGTGAAACCAGTTCATCGCCGGGACGCCGTGGCGGTCGGGCCCGGCGCCGGTGGCAATGCTCGAGGTGCACACCGGGGTGACCGACGGGAAGGCCGCCACGCAGTCGTCGACGTAGACGCCGTGCTCCATGAGGTGAGCGAGCGCCGGCGCGCGTCCCTCCCCCACCGCCTGCTCGAGCATCGGCGGGCGCATGCCGTCGATGACCGCCAGCACCAGTTTCTTGGCGAATGCCCGCCGGCCCGCGTTCACGCCGCGCCGCTCAGCCCGGACGAGGGCCCGAGGTCATCGCAGGACCCGCAGCCCGGCGTACTTGCGATCGTCGCGACGCCGGCCCCGCACGAGCAGCACGGCGAGGGTGGCGACCCCGACGAGCGAGAGCGGCGGGAGCAGGAGCGCGGCCGCGGCCAGCGCCAGCGACGCCATCTCGAGGTAGACCGGCAACGCGGAGCGGGCCTCCTCGTCCAGCCGGGCGGCCACGCGCGCGAAGAAGTTGCGGGCCGCGGCCTGGGCCAGGGCGGCGCTGGCCAGGCCGCCGAGCAGTCCCGGCCACGCGGGGTGGCCCTCGTCGGCCAGCGAGCCGGCGAACTCCAGCGCCCCGAGCCCGATGGCGATCCCGGCCAGAGCGGCGGTGAGGGTTCCCGCGTCGACCGCGGGACGACGACGCCGTCGCTCGGCCACCGTGACCACGACCAGGACCACGACGACGCCGAGGAGGAACAGCGGGCGCTCGAGGAACGCGTAGGGCGTGCCGTCGAAGTCCACGGCCCGGTCGGCGCCGGCCAGGCCGCCGGCCAGCAGCGCCGGGAGGAAGGGACGCATGCCGCACGCGGCGGCCAGGCCGATGCCCTGGCAGATGACGAGGAAGGTGGCCATGTAGCGTTGTAGGGCGGCATGACCTTAGACGACGGCCCCAGGAACCCTGGCCGGGCCGGCGAACGCTCCAGCGTGGGCGAGCGACCCCGCTCCACCTCCCGCGACCTCGAGCGCTACGCCGGGCTGTTCGCCCAGCGCACGAAGGTCATGAAGTCCTCGGCGATGCGCGACATGATGGCCATCACCGAGCGCAGCGACGTGATCTCGCTGGCCAGCGGCCAGCCGGACACCTCGACCTTCCCGGCCGAGTCCTACGCCGCGCTGATGCGCACGGTGGCGGCCCAGTCGTGCGCCAAGGCCCTCCAGTACGGGCCCACCGAGGGCCTCGACGTCGTCAAGCGCTGCATCGTCGAGGTGATGGCCGCGGAGGGGATCGAGGGGATCGACCGCGACGACCTGCTCGTGACCACCGGCGGCCAGCAGGTCATCGACCTGGTGTGCAAGACGCTGATCGATCCGGGCGACGTGATCGTGGCCGAGGCGCCCACCTACCCTGGAGCCGTCCCGGCGTTCTGCGCCTACCAGGCCGACGTCGTCCAGCTGGAGACCGACCGCGACGGGATGGCGGTGGGCCAGCTGGAGGAGATGCTCGACCGCCTCGAGGCCGAGGGGCGGCGTCCCAAGTTCATCTACACCATCCCCAACTTCCAGAACCCCGCCGGGGTTACGATGTCGCTCGCCCGACGCCGGCAGCTGGTGGGCATCGCGCACGAGCGCGAGCTGCTGATCCTCGAGGACAACCCCTACGGCCTCCTGCGCTACGAGGGCGATCCCCAGCCCACGCTACGCGAGCTCGACGGCGGCGAGTTCGTCATCTACCTCGGGACCTTCTCGAAGATCCTCTCGCCGGGGATCCGCCTCGGCTGGGCCGAGGCGCCGCGGCCGGTGCTCGAGAAGATGAACGTGGGCAAGCAGGCGGCCGACCTGTGCTCCTCGTCGATGACCCAGCACTTCGTGGCCGCCTACTTCGACGAGGGCCGCTGGCGCGACTACCTGCGCTCGCTGACCGAGATCTACCGCCGCCGGCGCGACACCATGCTCGACGCGCTGGCCGAGCACTTCCCGAGGGAGGCGCAGTGGACGCACCCCGAGGGCGGGCTGTTCATCTGGGCGACGCTGCCCGACTACATCGACACCACCGACCTGCTGGCTCGGGCGCTGTCGGAGAACGTGGCCTTCGTCCCCGGGCGCGCGGCCTACCTCGACGGGCGGGGCGCGTCGTCGATGCGGCTGAACTTCTCCGGGGTCAGCGACGACGACATCCGCGAGGGAGTGCGGCGGGTGGGCAAGGTCGTGCGCGAGCAGGTCGGCCTGTACGGGACGCTCACTGGGGTGCGGCCGGCCCCGGCGGCCGAGCCCGAGTCCGTGCCGGCGCCCCCGCCCGCGGAGCGGGGCGTCGCCAACGTGCTGGAGCTGCGGCGGCGGCGGGCCGGCGCGCAGACCGGACAGGCCGGCGGCGCCCAGGCCGGCGGCGCCCCGGGCGAGCCGGCGGCCACGCCCGACGACCCGGCCCTGCCGGGAGGCCCGCTGGCCGGCGGGGCGTGAGCCGCGTCGCCGTGCTCAAGGGCGGGCGCTCGCTGGAGCGCCAGGTGTCGCTGCGCTCGGGGGCGCGCGTGGAGGACGCGCTGGGCCGACTGGGGCACGAGGTGGTTCCCATCGACGTGGGGCCCGACCTGGTCGAGCGCCTGCGGTCGTCGCGGCCCGACGTCGCCTTCGTGGCGCTGCACGGACGCGACGGCGAGGACGGCACGGTGCAGGAGCTGCTCGAGGTCGTCGGCGTGCCCTACACCGCCTCGGGCGTGTCGGCCTGCATACGCTGCGCCGACAAGGTGCTGGCCAAGCACGCCATGCGCGACGCGGGGATCCCCACGCCCGACTTCTACGCCTTCAACGAGACGGCGTTCAAGGAGCTGGGAGCCGGGGGCGCGCTGCCCGAGATCGAGCAGCGCCTGGCCTTCCCGATCGTCGTCAAGCCCGCCGGCCAGGGGTCCGCCCTGGGCATCAAGTTCGCCCGCACGCCGGCCGACCTGCCGGGGGCGCTGGTGGCGGCGTTCTCATACGACACCAAGGTGCTGCTCGAGCGCTACGTGGCGGGGCGCGACCTCGCCGTGTCGGTGGTCGACCTCGACCGCGGCCCGACCGCGCTGCCGGTGGTCGAGGCCCTGCCCCAAGGCGAGGACTTCTACGACTTCGAGGCTCGCTACGAGATCGGCGGCTCGGCCTTCGTCTGCCCGGCGCAGCTGCCCGAGGCGGTGGCCGAGCGCGCGCACGAGCTCGCGCTCGACGTCTACCGGGTGCTCGGCTGCTACGGGTTCGCCCGCGTCGACCTCATGCTCGATCACGAGACCGAGGAGCTCGAGGTGCTCGAGGCCAACGCCATCCCGGGCCTGACCGACACGTCGCTGCTTCCCCAGGCCGCCGAGGCGTCCGGCCTCGCCTTCGACCAGCTGATCGCCCGCATCCTCGAGCTGGCCTTCGAGCGGGCGGGTGCTCCCGCGCGCTGAGCCCCTCGGTCGCGCCCGGACGTGAGCGGCGCGGCTGGCCGGCCCAGACCGACCGCCCCCTGGGCCGCCGGCGAGCGACCGTCTTCGCGGTTCAGCCCGCGTCCCGGGATCTCGGGTCGACCGGCTAGCCTTCGGCGCCGTGGCCCACGACGACTGGCGCGTGACCGTCGAGCTGTCGGATCCCGAGACCGGCGCGGCCGGCGCCTTGCGCGAAGCGGGTGTCGTCGGCGACGTGCGCGAGCGGCTGGGCGGCCGCGTCGCCGTGAGCCAGGACGGGCCGCGGCTGTTCGTGTACGCGGACTCGCGCGAGCAGGCCGAGGACGCGGTTCGCGCGCTGCGCCCGGCCCTCTCCGAGCACCAAGCCGACGCCCCGATCGAGCTGGCGCGGTGGCACCCGATCGAGGAGCGCTGGGAGGATCCGTCCGTCCCCCTCCCGGAGACCGAGGACGAGCGCGACGCCGAGCACGCCCGACGCGAGGCCGACGAGCGCCGGCAGTCGCGCGAGCAGGGCTATCCCGAGTGGGAGGTGCGCATCGCCCTTCGCAGCCACGGGGACGCCCGCGACCTGGCCGAGCGCCTCGAGGCCGAGGGCGTGCCGCTGCTGCGCCGGTGGCGCTACCTGCTGGTGTTCGCCGACGCCGAGGACGACGCTCGCGAGCTGGCCGAGCGCCTGGAGCGAGAGGCGCCGGAGGGCGCGCGTCTCGAGGTCGAGCTCAACGGCGGGGCGGTGTGGCGCGACGCCAACCCGTTCGCCGTGTTCGGCGGCATGGGCGGCTGAGCCGTGATCGGGCCGCCCAGCCCCACCGGCGCGGCCGCGCTGAACGCGCGCCGCCTTCAGCTGTCGCCCTTGAAGTCCTCGGGCGTGACGTTCTCGAGGAAGTCCTTGAACTTCTCGACGACCTCCTCGGTGTCCTCGACCTCGTGCTCGAACTCGATGGCCGACTCGGCGATCACGTCCTCGGCGGCGAAGATCGGCGCTTCGGCGCGGACGGCGAGCGCGAGGGCGTCGCTGGGTCGGGAGTCGATCTCCAGCTCACGACCGTTGACGCTCAGGGTGATCGACGCGTAGAAGGTGTTCTCGCGCAGCTCAGTCACCGCGACCCGGGTGCAGCTCACCTCGAGCTCCGAGAGCATGTCGGAGACCAGGTCGTGGGTCATGGGCCGCGGAGTCGACGCCCCCTGGAGCTTCATGAGGATGGCCGCCGCCTCGGGATGGCCGATCCAGATCGGCAGGAACTTGTTGGAGTCCCGAGTCTTCAACAGCACGATCGGCTGCTTGCCGACCATGTCGAAGCTGACGCCGTAGATGACCATCTCCTGCACGGACGGAAGCGCTCCCTCGTGGTGGGGCCAGGCCAGAGTATAAGCCGCGCGCGACGCCGGCCCGGAGGGTCGGATGGGCGATCCTGGACTCGAACCAGGGACCTCCTCCTTATCAGAGAGGCGCTCTAACCGACTGAGCTAATCGCCCGCGAGGCCGGCGATTCTAGCGCGGGCCCGGCCGCGGACCGTCGAGCCGGGCGAGCAGCTCGAGCGCGTCTTCGAGCGACCCGAGGTCCACTGTGGCTCGGTATCCCGAGCCGTGGGGACGCACCGCCACGTCCCGGGCCAGCAGCGCTCCGAGGGACTCCGAGAGGCGCGTGACCGCCTCCTCCTGATCGGGGTGCACGGCCGGGGCGCGCGGTCGGCGATGGCTCGGGCGAACGACGCCGCGCCGGGCCTGCGCCTCGAGCTCGCGGACCGACCAGCCGCGCTCCGCGGCCTCGCGGGCCAGGCGCCGGCGCTGATCGTGGTCGGCGGTCAGCAGCAGGGCGCGGCCATGGCCCTCCGTCAAGACACCGGATTCTAGAAGAGCGAGCGCCTCGTCGGGAAGGTCGAGCAGGCGCAGGAGGTTGGAGATGGCCACGCGGCTGCGCCCGACGCGCACGCCGACGGCCTCGCGGGTGAGCCCCAGCTCCTCGACCAGGGCCGCACAGGCCCTCGCCTGCTCGACGGGGTTGAGGTCCTCCCGCGCCATGTTCTCGATCAGGGCGAGCTCGAGCGCAGCGGCGTCGTCCGAGTCGCGAACCAGCGCCGGGACCGTCTCCAGGCCGGCGAGCTGGGCCGCCCGCCAGCGCCGCTCGCCGGCGATCAGCTCGTAGCGGCCGGCGCCGGCCGGGCGAACGAGGACGGGCTGGAGCATTCCCGTCTGGCCCAGCGAGGCGGCCAGCGAGGCCAGCGCGTCCTCGTCGAAGCGCTGCCGCGGCTGGGCGGGATTGGGCGAGATCAACTCCGGCGAGAGGCTGAGCAGCTCCTCGCCGCGCTCCGACGCCGGCGCGAGGATCGCCGCGAGCCCGCGGCCCATCCCCCGGGTCTTCTCAGCCACGGGCCGCCACCTCCCGGGCGAAGGCGAAGTAGGCGTCGGCTCCCGAGCAGTGGGGATCGTGGTGGATCACGGGGCGGCCGAAACTGGGCGCCTCGCTGACCCGGACGTTGCGGGGGATCACGGTCTCGAACACCAGGTGGGGAAAGTGCTCCCGGGCCTCGCGCTCCACGTCCTGGGCCAGGCGCGTACGTCCGTCGTGCATGGTCAGCAGCATCCCGGCCACGCTGAGGCGGGGGTTGTGGTGCCGTCGCAGGAGGGCGATCGTGTCAAGGAGCCCGGCCAGGCCCTCCAGCGCGAAGTACTCGGTCTGCACGGGGACGATCACCCGATCGGCGGCGATCAGCGCGCCGATGGTCAGCGGCCCGAGGGACGGCGGGCAGTCAATGAAGCAGAGCGCGTAGCGGTCGCGCACCGGCTCGAGCACCTCGCGCAAGCGCGTCTCCGACCCCCGGATGCGCGGCAGCTCGACGGTGGCCGCGGCCAGGTCGGGGTGCGACGGGACGATGTCGAGCCCCGACACCGCGCTGGGACGAATCGCCTCCTCGATCGTGTGCTCCTCGGAGACCACGTCATACACGTTCGGCGACAAGTCCTTGGGCAGGCCGAGGCCCACCGTGGCGTTGCATTGAGGATCCAGGTCGATCAGCAGCGTCGCCAGACCGGCCTCGGCCACGCAGGCGGCCGAGTTGACCGCCGTCGTGGTCTTTCCCACGCCGCCCTTCTGGTTGGCGATCGCGTAGAGGGTCCCCACCCGTTGGAAGCTAGCGCCGACGGCGGCACCGCGGGGTCGCGCTATGTCAACTCTGTGTGCCGCCCTGCGCTCAGCGGCCGCTTGTGCGCCATGCCGGCACGACGGGGAAAGTCCGGCGGGGTGTCGGTCACCTTCCGGTAGAGATGCAGGTGACGGTGGCGAGATGTCGAATAGGGCTGAACCGCGCGGACCTCGACCGCGTGCAGTCCGACGATGGCCGCGGCGGCCGAGCCGGCCGCCTCCTCGTCCGGGTCTCGCCTGCCCTTCCAGGCGACGAGCGCTCCACCGAGCCGCAGGAGCGGGGCGGCGTACTCGACGAGCACCGGGAGGGGCGCGACCGCCCGCGCGGTCACCAGATCGCAGACCGCGCTCCCCTCGCTCCATTCCTCGACCCGCAGGCCGACCACGTCAGCGTTGACGATCCCCGCCACGTCGCGCGCCCGGCTCAGGAACCGACACTTGCGCCCGACGCTCTCGATCAGCGTCATGGACATCCGGGGAAGCGCTGCGGCCAGGGCCAGACCGGGGAACCCCGGCCCCGAGCCCACGTCTGCGGCCACGCTGGCGCTGCGCACGGCCTCGAGCTCCAGGGCGACGAGGCAATCGGCGATGTGCACGTTGACCGCCGCCGACGGCGAGCGAACGGTGGTGGGCGCGTGGGGATCGCGCTCGAGCGCTTCGAGCAGGCGGCTCAGCCGCTGGCCAGCGGCTGCCTCCAGCGAGTACCGTCGGACCAGGGCGTCCAGGGCGTCCAGGGCGTCGCTGGGCCCGTTCACTCCGCGCGGGCCCGCAGACGGGCAATGACCGGCGCGTAGCGGGCAGACATCTCCTCGAGCCTCGCCGCGGCATAGGCGTCGAGCTCCGGGCTGAGCTCGGCCTCCAGGAGGGGAAGGAGCTCATCGACCAGCGCACGGCCGCGCACCATCCACTGGAAGTACTCGCGCTCGCCGTGCCGGTAGGGCCCGTATAGGCGGCTGCCGGGCACACGCTCCACCAGCCAGCGGAAGAGCGACTCGTGCCGCACGTGCATGCGCAGGGTGACCTGCGGTTGGCGACCGTCGCCACCGAAGGACCCTTCGCCTATGAGGACTCCAACCAGGAGCCCTCGGTCGAAGTCGCTGAGCCCACCGGTCACCGGATGTGTTTCACCGTCAAGAAAAACGTGAAACCCTCGGCTGGCCCGGCATTCGACCGGCAAGGACCAAGTGGGCCGCGCACAGGGCCCTGACGGCCGTCGGCGGAAACGGGCGCGGAGGGCTTCGGCGACAACGGAGGGAGTAACGGCTCTGGCACCAGCGGCCGCGTGGCGACGGCCGGCGACAAAGGGCGGCGGGAAGGGCCTCCGGCCAGCGGCACCGCTCAGAACCCCCTGATCATCCGCTGCTGGCACGAGGGGGGCTGCGTCGAAGCTGCGCCTGAGGCGTGTTCGGGGGGCGGACTGACGCCGGCCTTCGGACCCAGCTGCTCCGCTCAGCGCACGACCGGCGCGACCACGAGGTGGCGGTCGGGCTCGTCGCCCTCGCTGTAGGTCTCGACCTCCATGCGGTCGCGCAGATGCTCGTGAACGAGCCGGCGCTCGGCGGCCGGCATGGCGTCAAGGGCCACGGGGCGCCCGTACCGGACCGCCTCACCCACGGCCCGCTCAGCCTGGCGCTCGAGCGCCGCGGCGCGGCGAGCGCGGTAGCCGGCGGCATCGACGACCACGCGCTTGCGGACCGGTATGTCGCGGTAGGCAACGCGGGCGGCAATGTGCTCGAGGGCATCGACCGTCTGGCCGTGGCGCCCGATCAGGAGCCCCATGTCCTCCCCCTCCACCTCGCCGCGCAGTGTCTCTTCGTCCTCGCTTACGGCGACGGATCCGTCCAGGCCGCAGGCGCTGACCACCCGCTCGAGCAGCTCGCGGAGGCGCTCCGCCGGCTCGGCCGGCCCAGGCGGTGGCGCCGAGCTCACCGCCGCCGCCCCGAGCGCTTGCGCGAGCGCTTGCGGGGTGGTGGAGGAGGTGCCGCGGCCACCGAGCCCGGCACAGCGGCGCCCACCCCCGCAGGAGCCGGCTCGCGCGTGGGGGCCGCAGCGCCAGGAGGCGGCTTGAGCGGTCCGACCGTGCGCTTGACGATGTACTGCTGGACGATCGTCCACAGGTTCGTGGTGATCCAGTAGACGATCAGCCCGGCGGGGAAGCGGGTCACGAAGGTCACGAAGACCAAGGGCAGGAGGACCATGAGCCGGCGCTGGTTCTTGTCCGTGCTCACCGTCATGAGCAGGCTCGAGGCCAGCTGTGAGCCGACGTAGAGCACGATCAGCACGACCAGGACCGCTCCGGTCGCCTGATGCGTCAGGTCGGGGATGAAGAGGAACTTCGCCGAGCCGGGGACGACCTGATCGCACGAGGTGTTGGTCAGGGTCGCCCCGGCGTGCTGAGCGATGTAGGACTTGATGCCCGGGCAGATGTCGGTCTTGAGGTCCTTGCGCAGCATGTAGAAGAGCGCGAGGAACACCGGCATCTGGGCGGCCAGGGGCAGGCACGAGGCGAACGGGTTGACCTTGTTCTCCTGGTAGAACTTCATCATCTCCTGATTCAAGCGCTGCCGGTCCTCTTTGTACTTCTCCTGGAGCGCCTTGATCTCGGGCGAGAGCCGCTGGAGCGCCTGCATCGACCGGAACTGCTTGAGCGTCAGCGGCAGCAGGATCATCCGGACCACCACGGTCAGGGCGATGATCGAGAAGCCCCAGGAGCCCCCCAGGACATGGTCGTGCAAGAAGACCATGACCGAGTCGGCCACGTCGATGAGCGGTTGGAGGACGTTGGCGAAGACGACCGGCATCGGTCAGACCGCTCCGAGCCGCCAGGTCGGGCGCGTGTGAACAAAGTGCCGGCCGCCCACCGCCGCGGGCCCACCGGACACGACGTGGGGCACGGACCCCAGCCTGAGGTGGCGGGCGGGGCCGGGCGCCGTATGGCTCAAGCGCTTCATCGGTTGGCGGAGGGTGGGGCCGGTCGAGGCCGAAAGAGCCGCTGGCGGTCGGGCGGATCGAAGCCTCCGTGGCTCCAAGGATTGCACCGCAGCAGCCGCCAAGCGGCCAGCACCACGCCTCTGAGTATGCCGAACTGACCGATCGCCTCGACGGCGTAGCGTGAGCAGGTCGGCTCGAACTTGCACCGGCGTGGCAGGGCCGGAGAGACCCAGCGCTGGTAGGCCGCGAGCGGGGCGATGACCACGGCCCGGGCGGGGGAGCGAGGGAGTCCGCCCGGGTCGGTCCCCCCGGAGCGGCCCGGTCCTCCGTCAGGCCGACTGGCCTCGCCCGGTGTGGGCACGCCCGCGGCCACGGGGGTCCTGCCAGACGCGACCTCCGCCGTCATCTGGCCGTCTGCGCGCTCGTCCGGGCGTGTGTCCCGTACCCCCGGCATCGACCTCCGGTCGCAGCGGTCGACCGGCGTCATGACCCTCCCGTGCGTTCGCCGGGGGTGCGTGCCAGCGCGGTCTCGAGCAGCTCGCCCAGAGCCCGGTCCACCCCGGCCAAACCCTCCTTCTCAGCCAACACACCACATTCCGGTCGGGCGACGGCGACGTAGTCATGCCCGGCAGCCAACTGTGTCGAGCGGGCCCGGACAGCCTCGCGCAGCAGCCGCTTGACGCGGTTGCGCACCACCGCGCCGCCCACTCGCCGCGACACCGAGACACCCAGACGCGGCGACTCGCCGGAGCCGCGGGGGAAGACGTGGAGGACGAGGTGACGGTTGCCAACCGACCGTCCTCGGCGAAAGGCTCGCTCGAAGTCGGCGCTGCGCGAGAGGCGCCCGGGCCGGGTCATCGCTCCCCGCGACGACGCGCGCGGCGCCCTCAGACCGTCAAGCGCCGACGGCCCTTGTCACGCCGACGCTTGAGCGCGCGGCGCCCTCCGCGAGTGCTCATGCGAGCACGGAACCCGTGCGTGCGGGCGCGCTTGCGCTTCTTGGGTTGGTAGGTGCGCTTCACGATTAGTGCGCGTGCAGGTGGGCGCGCGCGGAGGGCGCCGAGTATAGGGACCGGCCGAACGGTCATGGCGCGTCCGGCCCGACGGCGCGGCGGTCGATCGGCGCACGTCGGCCACGGTGGCGGAGCCGTGGGGCCGAGCCGCGACAGGGCGCCCCACGCTTTCCCGCGATTTGCGATTTGGACCTCCATCAGCGCCCCACGCCGGCGCTATATTCGCCGCGCGGACCGGCCAGCCCATGATCGGCCGAGTCAGCGCCTCCTCAGCTCGACCTCGAAACCCCTGCCCCCGGGAGGTGGGTGGCCCCTGTCCCAAACGCTGATCTCGCCGACCGACGTCGGGCGCACCTGGGACCTCATTCGCCGAGAGCTGCGCCAGGCGGTGCCGGCAGCGGCGTTCGAGCTCTGGCTGGACGAGCTCGAGGCCCACGAGGCCACCGCCGCACGGCTCGTGCTCGGCGCGCCCGACCAGTCCGCGCGGTGGGTCGCGGACCGCTTCGGCCGAGTACTCCAGGCGTGTGCGGCCGCGGTGCTGGGAACGCAGGTCGAGGTCGACGTCCTGGCCCGCTCACAGCTGGCCGCTTCGAGCAAGTCCCCGCCTGACGCCGCCCCCGAAGACGCACGCGCCTGTCCGCTCAATCCAGAGCACACCTTCGAGCGCTTCGTGATCGGCGAGGGCAACCGCCTCGCTCACGCCGCGGCCCTGACCGTCGCCGAGCTTCCCGGGCAGGCCTACAACCCGCTGTTCATGTGCGGGCCGCCGGGAGTCGGCAAGACCCACCTGCTGCACTCCATCGCCGCCTACGTGACCCGGTTCGGGGAGGGAAGCGTTCTCTGCCTAACCGCCGACGAGTTCACCACCGGTTTCGTGCGTGCGCTGAGGCGCGGCGCGATCGACTCCTTCAAGGCGGCCTACCGCAGCGCGGATGTGCTCCTGGTCGACGACGTCCAGTTCCTCCAGGACAAGACCCGCACCGAAGAGGAGCTGTTCCACACGTTCAACGCCCTCTACGAGGGCGGCAGCCAGCTCGTCTTCACCTCGGACCGACCGCCGCGCGACATCAACGCCCTGGAGGACCGCCTGCGCGAGCGCTTCGAGTCGGGCCTCGTCGCCGAGGTGCAGGCGCCGGACTTCGACACGCGGCTGACGATCCTGCGTCGCTGGACCCGCCACGAGGGCGCAAGTGCCATGGACGTCGGGTTGCTGGAACTGCTGGCCGAGCGGGTGACCGGGAACGTGCGCGCCCTGCGCGGCGCTCTGACACGGGTCATTGCGCAGGCATCGCTGCGAGGCGATCTCCCTGCCGTGGAGGTGGTGGAGGAGATGCTGTCTGACGCTCGTACCGCGGGCCAGCGGCCCACTCCAACCATCGCCGAGGTCCAGCAGGCGACCTGCCGCGCGTGCGCCATCACTCCCGAGGAGCTCCTGTCCTCCAGCCGCGCCGCACGGCTCGCGGGCCCCCGGCAGCTCGCCATGTACCTGTCACGTCGCCATACGGGGGCGACCCTGCCAGCGATTGCCCGGGAGTTCGGAGGTCGCGACCACACGACCATCCTCTACGCCTGCCGCCAGGCAGAGTCCCGCCTCGAGCGCGAGCCGGCTGTGAGGAAGCTCGCCCGCCGGATCGAGGCGGAGCTCGAAAGGGGAACTGGTGACCGGAGCGACTGACACACTCCTCACAGCCGATGCACAGCGTTGCCGTGCCCGATCCCTCGCTTCCAGGCCGCGTCCGACGACTTCCCCACATCTCCACACCATGACCATGACCTCGTTCTCTGACCGGCTCATTCCGGAGATGGAGATCGAGGCGTGAAGCTGTCGCTTGAACGCGAGGCGCTGCTGGCTCAGCTCCAGTCCGTGGTTCGCGTCGCCTCGACCCATAGCGCGGTGCAGGCGCTCTCCGGCGTCCAGCTTCAGGCTGGCGATGGAGGCATCGAGCTGCGCGCCACCGACCTGGAGGTCGGCCTGCGGGTGCCGGTCGAGGGTGAGGTAGACCGCCCCGGCGAGGTGGTCCTGCCGGCGCGGCTGATGCTCGAGGTCGTGCGATCGCTCTCGCCCGGTCGTCTCGGCCTCCAGCTGCGGTCGGCCGAGCAGGACGTCGAGGTGAGCGCGGGCAGCGCCACCTTTCACCTCCGCACCCTGCGTGCTGAGGACTTCCCACCACTGCCCGATCCGGCTGGCGACGTCGTCGTGTCGGTTCCGGCCGAGGCGTTCGTCCAGACCGTGCAGACGGTGGCGCGCGCCGCCTCGCGCGACGAGACGCGCCCGGTCCTCACGGGCATCCTCGTCTCGGCCTCTGGGCAGGAGCTCCAGATGGTCGCGACCGACTCTTACCGGCTGAGCGTCAAGCGCACCCAGCTCGACGAGCCCCTGGACGGGGCGTTCGAGGCCAACGTCCCGGCCCGGGCGCTCCAGGAGCTGGCCCGACTCGCCCAGCAGGCCGCGACGGATCGGCTCACCGTCGGCGTGGGGGCCAACCAAGTCGTCTTCCAGGTCGGCGGAGCCACCCTCTCCTCGCGGCTCATCGAGGGCCAGTTCCCCAACCACGCGCAACTGCTCCCAGACGCCTTTGAGCACGAGCTGCGGATGGCCGGGGACGAGCTGAGCGAGGTCGTGCGACGGGTCAGCCTGCTCGCCCAGAAAAACGCCCCGCTCCGGCTGGCCTTCTCCCCCGGCGAGATGACGATCTCCGCCCAGACCCCGGACGTCGGCGAGGCGCGGGAGGCCATCCCCGCTCCCTTCAAGGGCGATCCGCTGGAGATCGGCTTCAATCCCGACTTCCTGCGCGACGGCCTCGAGAGCGTCGGCTCGAGCGAGGTGGTGCTGAAGCTGATCAGCCCGCTGCGACCGGGGCTGATCGAGTCGGGTGATGCGAGCGGCTTCCTCTACCTGATCATGCCGATCCGCCTCAACGTCTGAGCGGGCCAGCCGTGCGAGTCACGGCCCTGAGCCTGCGCGATTTTCGCTCCTACGCCGTCGCGGAGCTGCGTCTCGGGCCGGGCATCACCGTGGTCCACGGCCGCAACGGAGCCGGCAAGACGAACCTCCTCGAGGGCCTGTTCGTGGGATGCACCGGGCGGTCGTTTCGCACTAGCACAGACCGGGAGGCGATCCGCTTCGGGGCCCCGCTGGCGCGGGTGGAGCTGGCCGCCGAGGACGACGACGGCCCGCACGCGATCTCCGTGGCCCTGGTCGCCGGCGGGCCGCGGCGGCTGCGGGCCGACGGTGCCGTCGTCGAGCGCCTGACCGACCTCCCCGCACGCCCGCTGGCCAGCGTGTTCGCTCCCGATCGGCTCGAGCTGCTCAAGGGCGGCCCCGCTCTGCGGCGCGCTCATCTCGACCAGGTCGTCGCCGCGCTGTGGCCCTCCCGCGCCGGCCGCCGCCGCGAGTACGCCCGCGCGCTCACGCAACGCAACGCGCTGCTCGCCCGAGTGCGGATGGGGACCGGCGCGCGCGAGGCGCTGCGCGCCTGGGATCGCCAGCTCGCCACCCACGGGGTCGCGTTGATGGCCGACCGCCGGGAGGCGGTGGAGGAGCTGGCACCACGGTTCGCCACCCTGGCCGATGACCTCGGCCTCGACGGCGCGGGGGAGCTCACGTACCGGCCCCGCTCCCGCGCGGCCGACGCCGCCGGTCTCGTGCAGGAGCTCGCCGAGCGCCTGGACGGCGACCTCGAGCGCGGCTTCAGCGGCCACGGCCCTCATCGCGACGACCTGTCGCTCTCGCGCGAGCGCCGTGAGCTGCGTACCTACGGGTCCCAGGGCGAGCAGCGCCTGGGACTGCTCGCCCTCCTGCTGGCCGAGCGGGCGGCGATCGGCGCGGCGCGCACGCGGGCGCCTCTCATGCTGCTCGACGACGCGATGAGCGAGCTCGACGCCGATCGGCGGGCGCGGCTGGTCGATCTGCTGCGCGAGACCCCGGGCCAGAGCGTGATCGCCACCACCGACCTCGACCAGGTCCCCGGCGCGCGCGAGCCCGACGTGGCCAGGGTGGCGGTGGCCGGCGGAACGGTGCTCGAGGCGGCCTCGGCGCGGGCGGCGGCGTGAGGCGACTCGCCCCCCGGCCGCTGGCGTCCGCGCTCGAGGCCCTGACCGTCGAGCTCGCCCCCAGCACCCCGCTTGCGGCGATCCAGCGCTGCTGGACGGAGGCGGTGGGCGAGCCGATCGCCCGCGAGGCGCGGCCCGTCTCCGAGAGGGGCGGCGTGGTCACGGTGGCCTGCCGCTCGGCCGTGTGGGCGCAGGAGCTCGACCTCATGTCGGCCGAGCTCGTCGACCGCCTCAACCAGTCGCTCGGAGCGCTCGTCGTGCGCCAGCTGCGCTGCACCGCGACGGGGCTGCGATGAGCCTTCGAGGAGCCACCTCCGCCCAGCGTCGTTTTCCGCACTTTTGCAGGTATTTCCTTGCACTCGGCGCCCCGGAGGGCGGGGTTGGCTGTGCTATCGTTGGCGACCTCAGGACCGCTGCCCCGGCCCGCCGAATCGCAGAGGCGCTGCCGGGGTTTTGCACGTAGACGGAGGCAAATTGGCCAAGGACGACGGCAAGCCCCACGACAACAGCGAGAAGCGCCGGCCCAGCCCAGCCCAGCCGGCTGGTCAGCCGGGCTACGACGCGGCGGACATCACGGTCCTCGAGGGACTCGAGGCGGTGCGCAAGCGGCCGGGCATGTACATCGGCTCCACCGGGCCACGGGGGCTTCACCACCTGGTCTACGAGGTGGTCGACAACTCGGTGGACGAGGCCCTGGCTGGCCACTGCGACGCGGTCACCGCGACCATCCACCCCGACAACACGGTCACGGTCAGCGACAACGGGCGCGGCATCCCGGTTGCGGTCATGCCCAAGGAGAAGCGCCCGGCCGTCGAGGTCGTGCTGACGGTCCTTCACTCCGGCGGCAAGTTCGGCGACGGGGGTGGCTACAAGGTGTCGGGCGGCCTGCACGGCGTCGGCGTCTCGGTGGTCAACGCCCTGTCGGAGCGCCTTACCGTCGAGGTCCGCCGTGACGGGCACGTGTGGGCCCAGGACTACGAGCGCGGCACCCCCCGCAGCGCGCTGGCGAAGGGGGCGGCCACCAAGGACACCGGCACCACCGTCACCTTCCTGCCCGACGCCGACATCTTCGAGTCGCTCGACTACGACTTCGACACGCTCAAGCAGCGTCTCCAGGAGACCGCCTTCCTCACCCGCGGCCTGCGCATCGTCCTCGAGGACCGCCGCGGCGAGGGCCAGCGGGTGGAGTTCCGCTACGACGGCGGGATCCGCGACTTCGTCGCCCACCTCAACTCCAACAAGGAGGCGGTTCAGAAGAAGGTCGTCTTCTTCGAGGGCGAGAGCGACGAGGGCGCCGTCGAGGTGGCCATGCAGTGGAACTCCTCCTACCAGGAGTCGATCTTTTCGTTCGCCAACAACATCAACACCCACGAGGGCGGCTCCCACCTCTCGGGCTTTCGCTCGGCGCTGACCCGCACGCTCAACCGCTACGCCCGCGAGAAGGGCCTGCTCAAGGAAGGCAAGGACCAGCCGCTGGCCGGCGAGGACGTGCGCGAGGGCCTCACCGCGGTGATCTCGGCCAAGCTCAGCGACCCCCAGTTCGAGGGCCAGACGAAGACCAAGCTGGGCAACCCCGGCATGCAGGGCTTCGTCGAGTCGATCGTCAACGCCGGCCTGGGCGAGTTCCTCGAGGAGAACCCGCGCGAGGCCTCGCAGGTGATCACCAAGGCGGTCTCGGCGTCTCGCGCGCGCGAGGCGGCGCGCAAGGCGCGCGACCTCACGCGCCGCAAGTCCGCGCTGGAGAACTCGCGCCTGCCCGGGAAGCTGGCCGACTGCTCGGTCACCGACCCGGCGCTCTGCGAGCTGTTCGTCGTCGAGGGCGACTCGGCCGGCGGCTCGGCCAAGCAGGGCCGCGACCGCAACACCCAGGCGGTGCTGCCGCTGCGAGGCAAGATCCTCAACGTCGAGAAGAGCCGGATCGACAAGGTGCTCCAGAACGCCGAGATCCAGGCGCTCATCACCGCGGTGGGCACCGGCGTGCGCGACGAGTTCGAGATCGAACGCGCCCGCTACCACAAGCTGATCATCGCCACCGACGCCGACGTCGACGGAGCGCACATCCGCACCCTGCTGCTCACGCTGCTGTACCGCGAGATGCAGCCGCTGATCGACGCGGGCTACGTCTACATCGCCAAGCCGCCGCTCTACAAGGTGACCCAGGGGCGCCAAGAGCGCTACATCGAGAAGGAGTCCGAGCTCGAGGAACTCCTGCTCGCCGACAAGTGGGAGAAGATCCACGTCTTCGACCGCCACGCTGCGCGGTTCAAGCTGACCGAGGCCCGCTGGCAGAAGTACGTGCGGCTGCTCAAGCAGTACGAGGGCTGGGCCTCGTCATTGCGCGCCGACCACGGCAACGAGACCGTCGGCTTCCTCGAGGAGTCCCACCTGCTCGAAGAGGGCGTGCGCAGCGGCGACGAGCTGGTCGAGCTGGTCAAGCGCACCGCGGTCGACGGGCAACCGTTCGACCACGAGCTGCTCGCCGAGGATCCGATGGAGGTCGTGGTGCGCGCGGTGGAGCGCAAGTCCGGCCTGGCGCGCACCCATCGGGTGTCGCGCTCGCTCTTCGAGTCCAGCGACTACCGCGAGTTCGTGCGGGTGCACCGCCAGCTCGTCGACCTGGCGGGACCACCCCCGTTCCAGGTGCGCCTCGGCGACCACGACGCCCAGGCCCTGTCCTTCGAGGAGCTGCGGCGCTGCGTGCTGGCGGTCGCCCAGCGCGGGGTCAAGCTCCAGCGCTTCAAGGGACTGGGGGAGATGAACGCCGACCAGCTCGGGGAGACCACGATGGACCCGGAGAGCCGCACGCTCCAGCGGGTGACGATGGAGGACGCGTCGGTGGCGGACCAGCTGTTCTCGATGCTCATGGGCGACCAGGTGGAGCCCAGGAGGGCGTTCATCGAGACGTACGCCAAATCCGTCACGAACCTCGACGTCTGAACGTGACCGAGCGCGAGTGACGAGCTAGGCGAGGAGCGAGCGGATGGCCAACGGGACCGAGACGCTGAGCGGCGGGAACATCGAGCCGCGGGGGCTCGAGGAGGAGATGCGCTCCTCCTACCTCGACTACGCGATGTCGGTGATCGTCGGGCGCGCGCTGCCCGACGCGCGCGACGGGCTCAAGCCGGTGCACCGGCGGGTGCTGTTCTCGATGAACGAGAACGGCCTCCAGCCCAACCGCCCCTACCGCAAGTGCGCGTTCATCGTCGGCGAGGTCATGGGCAAGTACCACCCGCACGGCGACTCGGCGATCTACGACACGCTCGTGCGCCTGGCCCAGGACTTCTCGATGCGCTACCCGCTGGCCGACGGCCAGGGGAACTTCGGCTCGGTCGACGACGACCCGGCCGCCGCCATGAGATACACGGAGGCCCGGCTGTCACGGATCGCCACCGAGATGTTGCGCGATCTCGACATGGACACCGTCGACTTCTCGCCCAACTACGACGGGTCCCAGCAGGAGCCGCAGGTCCTTCCCGCGCGCTTCCCCAACCTGCTCGTCAACGGCGGGTCGGGGATCGCCGTGGGAATGGCGACCAACATCCCGCCGCACAACCTGCGCGAGACCATCGCCGCGACGATCGCCTTCATCGACGACCCGGCGATCGACGTCGAGGGCCTGATGAAGCACATGAAGGGCCCCGACTTCCCCACCGGCGGGGTGATCCTGGGGATGCAGGGGATCCGCGACGCCTTCGCCACCGGGCGAGGCCGGGTGCGGATCCAGGCCCGGGCCCACGTGGAGCCGCTCAAGCAGGGCAAGGAGGCCATCGTCGTCACCGAGCTGCCCTTCCAGGTCAAGAAGGGCGGCGACGGCGGACTGATCCAGAAGATCGCCGAGCTGGTGCACGACAAGAAGATCTCCGAGATCTCCGACATTCGCGACGAGTCGGACAAGCGCGGCATGCGCCTCGTCATCGAGCTCAAGCGCGACGCCATCCCCAAGGTCGTGCTCAACAAGCTCTACAAGCACACGCCGCTTCAGAACACCTTCGGCGTGAACATGGTCGCCCTGGTCGACGGCGTGCCGCGCACGCTGTCGCTGCGCGAGGCCATCGAGGCCTACGTGCGCCACCAGCGCGAGGTCGTCGTTCGGCGCACCAAGTACGAGCTGTCCGAGAAGGAGCGCCGCGCGCACATCCTCGAGGGGCTGCTGGTGGCGCTCGACAACCTCGACGAGGTGATTGCGCTGATCCGCGCCTCGGCCGACCCCGAGTCGGCCCGCAGCGGGCTGGTCGAGCGGTTCTCGCTCAGCCTCGTCCAGGCCGAGGCCATCCTCGCCATGACCCTCCGGCGCCTGACCGCGCTCGAGGCCGACCGGATCAAGCAGGAGCACGCCGACGTCGTCGAGCGCATCCGCGAGCTGCGCGAGATCCTCGGGGACGAAGCCCGTGTGATGGGCCTCATCACGGAGGAGCTGGGGGAGATCGCCGAGACCTACGGCGACGAGCGCCGCACGCAGATCACCCACGCCGAGGGCGAGATCGACATCGAGGACCTGATCGCCGACCAGCAGATGGTCATCACGATCACCAAGTCGGGCTACATCAAGTCGCTGCCCCTCTCCACCTATCGCATGCAGCGCCGCGGTGGCGTCGGGGTCACGGGGATGGACATGAAGGACGGCGACTACATCGAGCACCTCTTCGTGTGCTCGACCCACGACTACCTGCTGTTCTTCACCAACCGCGGCAAGGTCTACCGCTCCAAGGTCTACGAGCTGCCGGAGGCGTCGCGCACGGCCAAGGGCCGGGCGCTGCCCAACTTCCTGCCACTGCGCGAGGGCGAGCGCGTGCAGTCGGTGCTGGCCACGCGCGACTTCTCCGAGGGGCGCTACCTGGTCTTCGCCACCCGCCAGGGCCAGCTCAAGAAGACCGAGTTCGCCGCCTACAACACGCCGATCAAGGCCGACGGGATCATCGCGATCTCGATCCGCGACGACGACGAGCTCGTCGCCGTTCGGCGCACCGGGGGCGACGACGACATCATCATGGTCTCGCGCTCGGGGCAGGCCGCGCGCTTCCACGAGTCCCAGACGCGGCCGATGGGCCGCGACACCGCCGGCGTGCGTGGGATGAACGTCTCCCAGCGCGACAACGCACTGCTGGCCATGGACGTGGCGCGTGACGACCAGGAGCTGCTGGTCGTCACCAAGAACGGCTACGGCAAGCGCACGCCCATCTCCGAGTACCCGGTCAAGAACCGCGGCACGATGGGGGTCAAGACGATCGCCATGACCGACCGCAAGGGCGCGCTGGTGGGCGCGCTGGTCGTCCGCGAGCAGCAGGAGCTGGTGTTCATCTCGCAACAGGGCATGGTCCAGCGCACCGGCGTGCGCGGCATCTCGCGCTACGGGCGCTCCTCGCAGGGCGTGCGGCTGATGAACATCCGCGAGGACGACGTGGTCTCCGCCGTCGCCCTGGTCATGGAGACCGAGGCGGAGACGGGGGCGGCGGTCGCCGGCGAGCTGCCGGTGGGCGACGGCAACGGGCGCGTTCCGGCGGCTCCGCCGCTCGAGGGCGACGAGGGCTCGCCCAACGGCGACGCCGCCGACCCGGCCTGACCCCTCAAGGAGACGCTACGCCGGTCCTCTGGCTGGGCGCCGCTCGACCGTGCGCGGATGCGCAGCGGGGGCTGTCGGCCGTCGGCGACGCCCTGGCGGTCTGCTTAGATATTCGGACCAGGGAAAGGAGGTGGTCCTAACTTGAGTGACAGTTCTTACGGGACCCTGGAGGTGACCGGCCGCTAGGTCGGATGGCTGGATCCGCTTGGCGAATCCAACCCGGGACACCGCCTGCGAGACCGCCGGAGCTGGTCCCCCCGGCAGCAGCACGAGGCGACGCGGGCCGCAGTCCAGTCAGAGTCGAAGCGAGGGGCGCCCACCGGGCGCCCCTCGTGCGCTCAGGCCGCCTCGGGCAAGTACGCGCGCCACGCGGCCGGGATCGTGGGCGTGGCGACGTGGATGAAGATCTGGGGGTTGGGGCTCCGCGGCTCGGACATGAGCTTCATGCCGGCGTGGCGCAGCAGCGAGTCGCCCTTGCGCCGGTTGCACGGGGCACAGGAGGTGACGATGTTCTCCCACGCCGACGAGCCTCCCTTGGAGCGGGGGACGATGTGGTCGACGGTCAGGTTCCCGCGCGAGCCGCAGTACTGGCACGTCCAGCGGTCGCGGGCGAACACCGCGCGCCGGGTGATCTTGCGCCGGTGGGTGTCGCGCGGGATCCGGATGTAGCTGACCAGCCGGATCACCATGGGGCGCGGCAGGGTCAGGTTCTCCGCGTGCAGCTCCCACTCGGCGTGCTCGACCATCTCCGCCTTGGCCTTGAGGAGCAGGACGGCGGCCCGCCGCACCGTGCAGACGTTGATCGGCTCGTAGGTGGCGTTGAGGACGAGCACCCTGCCGCTTGCCGTCCGCCCCCCGGCGGCCGACTCAGACCCACGCCGCCGGTGCTCGGGAAGCGGCGAGGGCCGGGATGGGGCTGGTGGTACTGCCACGGCCATCTCTGCGCCGGCAGTGTAGCGGGAGCCCTGCGCGCTCCCGGCGGGTGCGCGGCCCCTCGGCGGCCGCCCGTGGCATAGATTCGCCAGCCGTGACCGAGCGTCTCGCCGAGCTGGTCCGCCGCGCCGGGCGGATGGCCATCGACACCGAGTTCATGTCCGAGCGCCGCTACCAGGCCATGCTCTGCCTGGCCCAGGTCGCGGTTCGCGACGGCGACTCCGCGGGGGCGGTGACGACGGAGATCATCGACCCGCTGGAGGGCGACGAGCCGGGCCCGCTGGCGAGCGCGCTGGCCGACCCGGCGATCGAGGTGGTGGTCCATGCCGGGCGCCAGGACGTGGCCATCCTCAAGCGCAGCTGGTGCACGCCGGTGGTCAACCTCTTCGACACTCAGGTGGCCGCCGGCTTCCTGGGCTACGGGACCCAGGAGAGCTACAAGTCGCTGGTCAGCCGGGTGCTCGACCTGCCGCTGGCCAGCGCCGAGTCGTTCACCCGCTGGGACCGACGGCCGCTGACCGAGGAGCAGCTGGTCTACGCGCGCGAGGACGCCCGGCACCTGCTCGAGCTCGGCGAGGAGCTCCAGGATCGCCTGGCCGGCGCGGGACGGCTGGAGTGGGCACGCGAGGAGAGCCGCGGGCTCGAGTCCGTCAGCGACGAGCGCGACCCCGCGGTCGTGTTCCAGCGGATTCCTCGGGCCGCGCGGCTCAAGGACCGCCCGCGGGCGATCGCGCGCGAGCTGGTCGAGTGGCGCGAGGAGACGGCGCGGCGGCTCGATCGCAACGCCGGCTCGGTCCTGCCCGACCACGTGCTCGTCGAGCTGGCCCGCCAGGCGCCGCGCTCGCGCGGTCAGCTGGCCGACGTCCGGGGGCTTCCCGACGCCACCCTGCACCGTCGCGGCGCCGAGCTGCTGGCGGCCATCGAGCGCGGGACGCAGCGTCCGCCGCCGCCGGTCGGGCCGAGCGCGCCGCCGCCCGGGGCGGCGGACGCGCCGGTGGCTGCGCTGCTCAGCGCGGTGGTCCGCCACCGCTCGCTCGAGTCTCGCGTCGCGGCTCAGCTGGTTGCCACCCAGGACGAGCTCACGCTGCTGGCCACCGCGGCCCGCCGCGGCCAGGACCCGCCCGACCTGCGCGTGCTGGCCGGCTGGCGGCGAGAGCTCGTGGGCGCGGAGCTGCTCGAGCTGCTGGCCGGACGCGGGAGCGTCCGGGTGGACGCGGCGGCGCGACTGGTCGTCGAGTCGGCCGGTCAGGCGGCCGGGTAGGAGCCGAGGACGCGCAGCGTCTGGGCGTGGGCGCGCAGGCCCTCCAGCCCCGCGGCCACCGGCGCGTCCTCCACGTGGCCCTGGAGGTCGGCGAAGAACAGGTAGTGGCCGAGGGCGAGGCGACGCGGCCGCGACTCGATCATCGTCAGGTTCACGCCGCGGTCGGCCAGCTCGGTGAGGCAGCGCACCAGCCAGCCGGGGACGTCGTCCCCCGCGCCCCAGAAGACGACCGAGGTCTTCCACCGCTCGCCGCCCCCCGGCGGCGTTCCCCCCGGCGCCAGCCACACGAAGCGCGTGTGGTTGACGGCCTCGTCCTCGACGCCGTCTCGCAGGACCCGGCAGCCGTAGAGCTCGGCTGCCAGGCGGGTGCCCAAGGCGGCCAGCGGCTCGTCGGCCTCGGCGACGATGCGCACGGCGTCGGCCGTGGAGGGCGCCGGTGTGACCGGCACACGGGCAAGCTCGGTGCGCAGGAAGCGCGCGCTCTGGGCCGCGGCCTGGGGATGGGAGACGACTGCGCTGATCTCGCCCAGCTCGAGCGGCCGGCGGGCGACCAGCGAGTGTCGGATTGCGTGCACGGCCTCCCCCACGATCGCCACGTCGTCGGCTTCCCCCGCCAGGGCGTCAAGGGTGGGGTTGACCGAGCCCTCGAGCGAGTTCTCGATGGGCACGAGCGCCAGATCGGCCTCGCCGCGGTGGACGGCCATGATCGTGTCGTGGATGGTCGCCATGGGGACGAGCTGCTGGCCGCTGGAGCGCGCGTCGGCCAGCACCGCCTCGTGGCTGTAGGTCCCCGCCGGACCGAGGAACCCGATCCGCATGCTCCGACCTGCCTAGCCGCCCGCCCGGCGGATCCGAGCGCAGCACGGACTCACCGGACAAACCACTACTGCGCGGCGGCCGCCGGCTGGTCGCCGCCGTCGAGCGCTAGCTGGATGGCCTGAGCCTCCTCGGGCGAGAGCTCGAGCTCGGGCTGTCCCCCGTGGACCTGCTTGGCGTAGAGCCGGGCCTGCTCGCGGTGGTGGATCGAGGAGAGCACGACCCCCGAGTGGGAGGCGTCGAGTAGGGCGATCGACGTGGACTGGCGGCCAGACATCTCGTTGTAGGCGTCGTAGCGGACCAGCGAGCGGTAGGCGATCGCGCCGTCGAGGCGCTGCTCGGCGTCGCCGAGCCGGCCGTGCAGCTCGGTCGAGGCCTGGGCCATCTCGGCCCGCAGGCGCTCGAAGTCCTCCTGGAGGGCGGCGGCGTGGGCCACCAGGTCGCGCGAGCCGTCCCCGAGCACCGCGCGCTGGGCGGCGCGCAGCCGGCGCAGGCGCAGCGCCAGCGTCAGCGCGAGCAGAAGGGCGATGACGGCGACGGCGGCTGCGGCCAGGGCGACCAGCCCGGGGGTCGACGACAGCTCCTGCACCGCCGCAAGGATAGGGGCAGCCGCCGATGCACGAGCGAGCCGGACTCGGGTCCGATCGCGTCCGGGCGCGGCCGCGCCCGCACCCGCGCCGGGGCGCGCTCAGCCCCGGGTGAACAGCGCCGGGTAGGACTGCTTGTTGTTGTCGGTCATCTGCTCGCCGGGCACCGGCTCGACCGACACTGTGATCGTGACGGGGACGCCGATCGGCGGCGCCTGGGTAAGGGGGACGTCGACCGCGGCCTCGCTGCCCTTGGTCGTCTGGGGGACCGTCGCCTGCGCGGTGACCGGTGGGCCGGAGCCCTCGATCGAGAGCTTGACCACGACGCCCGTCTCGTCGTTCTCGCCCTGGTTCTGGAGGGTGACGTTGAACGTCAGATTGGAGCCGGCGGGGATGCGGTTGGCCGTCCCGGTGTCGAGCGTCGTGCCGTTGACGCTGACCGAGGTGAGCGCGTGCCCGTGGGAGCCCGGGGCGACCGGGCCGCCGCGGTTGGAGGCCGTGACGGTCCCGCCCAGCGCCTTGGCCACCTGGTTGCGGTCGAGCCAGGCGATGCTCGGGAAGAAGTTGGTGTCGGGCACCGTCACCCCCTCCACCCCCGCGTCGGCGAGCGCCTTCCTCATGGCCGGCGCGACCCGGTACTTGTAGAGCAGGTCGGACGCGTAGAAGAGCTGCATCTGCCCGGTGATCTGGATGATCGCCTGCTGGCCGGTGTCCCCGGTGGCCTTGGCGTTGGGCAGCTTCTGGGCGATCTTGGTCAGGGCGTCGCGGCGCATCTCGAGCACCAGCGCCAGCACGCCCTGGGCGGGGCGCATCTCGCTGGGCGGGTCCAGGCGCCCAGCGCGCTTGACCAGGTCCTGCGAGACGACCCGCAGCTGGTTGACCTGGGTCTCGATGTTGAGCGAGTTGTCGCTGGTGCCGGAGCCCGAGAGCGCCCCGAAGAACTGCTGGCCAACGTCGCGGTCGGACTCCTGGATCAGCGAGCGAACGTTGCGGTTGTAGTCGCGCAGGCTGCCCTTCTTGGCGCTGTTGACGCAGCCCTTGATGCCGAAGATGAGCACGATGGCCACCAGGAGCAGCCCGCCGACGAGCACGCCCTGGCGAACGCGTACGGTTTGGGAGTCTGCGGCGACGCCCCCACCGGCCGGACGGCGCGGGTGGGGACTGCGGCGGGGCTGGTCACCCTCCTCGAAGAACGACAATGCACTCGCTCCTTGGCAAGGCCTTTGGAAAGGTGGCCGGCGTCCAAGTATGCCGTGAGGCACGGCAGCGCGGCCGTCGGAGAGGTTCGACGCCGGCGGCAGGGAGCCTCCCCGACACGTAGAACACGGACTTCGCGGTGGACACCTCACCCACGCTGCCCGGCCCCTCAGCGCCGGCCTCCCGGCGCCCGCCCGGGACCGGCGGCCCGCGCCCGGAGGCGACCGGCGAGCGTGGACTGGTCCTTGGGCGCTATCGCCTCGTGCGCCGGTTGGGCGCCGGCGGCTTCGGCGCCGTGTGGCTGGGGCACGACGAGCGGCTCGACCGCGAGGTGGCGGTCAAGGTGGTGCCGCGGGCGCCGGGCGAGGCCCTCCGGGCCGGCCCGGGCTCCGATCGCGCCCAGCGCGAGGCGCTCGCGGCCGCCCGGCTCAACCACCCGGCGGTGGTCACGCTCTACGAGGCCGGAGCCGACGACGATGCCCACTACCTCATCTCCGAGCTGGTCGGCGGTCCGACGCTGGCCGAGCTCATGGCCGTCGGCGCCCTCTCGGACCGCGACGTGGCCCGCATAGGGCTGGCCCTGGTCGGCGCCCTCGAGCACGCCCACGGTCGCCGGGTCATCCACCGCGACGTCAAGCCCCAGAACGTGATCGTGCCCGACCGGCCGCACGAGCCGGCGGCCGTGGCCAAGCTCACGGACTTCGGGATCGCCCGCCTGGTGGGCGACGACCCCCTGACGCGGACCGGGGACGTGGTCGGCACGCTCGCCTACATGGCCCCCGAGCAGGCCGAGGGCCGCCGGGTCGGCCCCGAGGCCGACCTCTACGCGCTCGCGCTCGTCCTCTACGAGGCCCTGGTGGGCGACCACCCGGTCCGCGGGGCTGGCCCCGCGGCGACGGCACGGCGCCTCGGGGCGGTGCTGCCATCGCTGGGCCGGGCTCGCCGCGACCTCCCCCCCAGCCTCGTCACCGCCATCGACCGTGGTCTGCGTCCCGCGCCCGAGGAGCGGGGCACGCTTGCCGACCTGCGCGCCGGGCTCGAGGCGGCCGAGTCGGGGCTAAGCGACGAGGGCGGGACGCTGCCTCTCGTCCGTCCGCGCCGGAGGCCGATCCCCGGGGCTGGCCGCCTGGCCGCGGGCGTGGCCGCCGGAGCCCTGGCCGCCGTGGCCACCACGCTCGGCCCGCTTCCCGTCGCCAGCGCGCCCGCGGTGAGCGCCGCCGTCGGGGCGCTCGTCGTCGCCCTCCCCCGCCTGGGCTGGCTGGGGGCGACGGCGACCACGGTGGGGTGGCTCGCCGTGGGCGCGCCGGCGTCGCCGGGGCTGGCCCTGGTGGTGGCCGCGGGACTGCTCGCCTGTCCTCTCGGGCTGCCTCGCGCCGGGCGGCTGTGGTCGGCGCCGGCCGCCGCGCCGCTGCTGGGGCTCGTCGGGCTGGCCTCGGCGTTTCCGGCGCTGGCCGGCCAGGCCCCGACCGTGCGTCGGCGGGCTGCTCTGGGGGCGCTGGGCGCATGGTGGCTGGCGCTCGGCCAGGCCCTGCTGGGACGGGGGCTCTACCTGCCCGTCGCCCCGGGCTTGCTGCCTCGGGCGGAGTGGCACGGCTCGCTGGTCGCCGCGGCCCGTCACGCGCTGTGGCCGGCGGTCCAGGGCGGCGCCCCGGTGCTGGCGCTGGTGTGGGCGGCCGGCGCCGTCGTGCTGCCCGTGCTGGTGCGCGGGCGCTGGCTGGCCGCCGACCTGGTCGGAGCTGGGGCGTGGGCCGCCGGGTTGGCCGCGGCCGGCGCGGCGGCGACCGCCGGGCTGGCCCACGGGCACGGCTCCGCGACGTCGACCGGAGCGGTGCTGGCGGCGGTGGCCGCGGCCGGGCTGGCCCTCCTCCTGCGCTGGCGCGGTCCCCGAGCGACCGCCCGCTACGGCCCCGAGCCGCCTCTGGACGCCGCCTCCCGGTGGTGAACCCCGCCCCGCGCTCGCTGCCAACTTCCGCGCCCCCGCGCACACGCTGCCTGCGGAACACTCATCTAGCATGGCCGTCACGCGCCGGCCGGCGCGTCCCTGATGAGCGTGTTGAAGAGCTTGGAGACAAAGATCGCCGGCCTCGTCGAGGGGGCGTTCGGGCGCGCGTTCCGCTCCGAGCTGCGCCCGGTGGAGATCGCACGCAAGCTCGCCCGCGAGATGGAGGAGCATCAGACGGTCTCGGTCTCGCGCACCTACGTGCCCAACGAGTACTCGGTCTACGTCTCGCCCGACGATCGCGGGCGCTTTGCCGACTACGAGGACGCGCTGGTGGGCGAGCTCGAGGGCTACCTGCTCGAGCACGCTCGGCTCGAGAAGCTGGCCCTGCTCTCGCGGCCCGAGGTCTCCTTCAACACCGACGACCGCCTGTCGCTGGGCGAGTTCGGCATCCAGGCCCGCCTGGTGCGCCCGGCCTCGGACCCGCGGGCCGAGCCCGAGCAGGGCGAGACCGGCCACACCATGATCTACAGCGCCCAGCGCCTGCGCGAGGCGGGGCAGGCACCGCGCGGCTCCACCGACAAGGCCCTGGTCGTCTTCGGCGGCCAGCGCATGGTCGTCGGGCGCACCGGCGCGGTGCTGGGGCGCAGCCGCGACTGCGACATCGTCATCGACGACAGCAACGTCTCGCGCCGCCACGCGGAGATCCGCCCGGGCGACGAGGGCTGGGCCATCGCCGACCTGGGCTCGACCAACGGCGTGACCGTGAACGGGCGCTCGATCCGGGGGACGGCGCCGCTGCGCGGCGGCGAGCGCATCGAGCTGGGGACCGCCAAGGTCCGCTTCGAGCTGGAGTAGACGTGCCCCTCTCGCCACGCCCGGAATCGAGCCGTCAGGCAACCCGACCGCATGCGGTCGAGGCCGACCCCCGCCGGGGAAGGAGGGAGTAGGTGCTGGAGCCCGTCTCGGTCGCGCTCAAGATCGGCTTCCTGCTCGTGCTCTACCTCTTCCTGCTGTGGGTGGCGCGCAGCACCCTCAAGGACCTGCGGCGCGGGCCGGCGCCTGCCTCGCTGTCCTCCGACGCCACCGGCATGCACAGCGCCGCCGCCGGGCTGAGCCCCGACCCCCTCGACGGCGTTGACCCGCGCCTGCGCGTCGAGCAGGCCATGGGCATGCGCTCGGGCGACGAGTACGAGCTGGCCCACGGCGCCACGCTCGGCCGGGGCACCGCCGCTGACATCCGCCTCGAGGACCCGTTCGCCTCGTCGCGACACTGCCGCATCCAGCGCCAGGGCGAGCTGCTGGTCATCGAGGACCTCGGGTCGACCAACGGCACCTACCTCAACGGCGAGCCGCTCTCCGGCCCGCAGCCGCTCCACCCGGGCGACCGCATCCGCATCGGCGACAACGAGTTCTCCTACGTACAGTGACCGTCCTGCGCGTCGCCGTCAGGTTCGCCAAGTCAGACACCGGCCTCCAGCGCCGGGGCAACGAGGACTCCTTCTTCGAGCGTGCCCCGGTGTTCGCGGTGGCCGACGGCATGGGCGGGGCGCGGGCCGGTGAGGTGGCCTCGCGGATGGTCGTGGAGGCGCTGGCGGCCGGACTGCCCGATGGCGGCAGCCCCGAGGAGCGCCTGGCCGAGCGCGCGCGAGAGGCCAACCGCGCGATCCACGAGCTCGCCCAATCCGATCCCAGCCGGACGGGCATGGGGACGACGCTGACCGCGGCCTACGTGGGCGAGGATCTCGTGTCGATCGCCCACGTGGGCGACTCGCGCGCCTATCGGGTGCGCGAGGGCCAGCTCGAGCTCCTGACTCGCGACCACTCGCTGGTCGGCGAGCTGGTGCGTCGGGGCAAGCTCACCGAGGCCGAGGCCGAGGACCATCCACAGCGCTCGGTCATCACCCGTGCCCTGGGCCCGGAGCCTGACGTCGAGGTGGACACGTGGAGCTACCCCGCGCAGGCCGGCGACCTCTTCCTGCTCTGCAGCGACGGGCTGACCTCGATGGTCGACGAGCGCGCCATCGCCCACGTCCTGCGCGACGCCGGGGACCTCGCCCGCGCCGGCCAGGCGCTGATCGACGAGGCCAACCGGCGCGGCGGGCGCGACAACATCACGGTGATCCTCTTCCGCCTCGAGGAGGTCGACGGCCTGGCCGGCGCGAGCACCGGGACGGCGGTCGACCAGCCGACCGAGGTCGGCATGAGCGCGGTCACCCCCGAGCAGGTCGCGGCGGCCTCGGGCGGCGCAGCGGCGCCGGCGACCGACGCGTCGGTCCCGCCCGTGCCGGTCACCCCGCCCGCCATGCGCACGGCCCCCCCACGCAGCGCCCCCGCTCCCGCCGCCGGCGCACGCGAGCCGCGGCGCGAGGGCGCGCGCAGGCGGGGAGGCGGGGCACGCTCCGGGGCGGGATGGCTGGCCCCGGTCATCGTCGTCGTACTCCTCGTCGCGGTGATCGCCGCCGGGGCGTGGATCGCCTCGCGCGCCGTTTACTTCGTGGGCACCGACGGGCAGGGCTTCGTGGCCGTCTTCCAGGGGCTGCCCTACGAGGGGCCGGCCGGCCTGCGCCTCTACGACGAGGCCTACGTCTCCGGCGTGCCCGCGACCGAGCTGCCGCCCGCCCGGCGGCGCGGGCTGCTCGACCACCAGCTGCGCTCCCAGAACGACGCCCGCGACCTCGTGCGCAAGCTCGAGCTCGGAGAGGTGGGGGGATGAGCGCGCGCAACCGCGAGCTGCTGGGGCTGATCCCCGCGTCGCTGCTGCTGACCGCGGGCTTCGCCGCCGTGTTCATCCAGCGCTCGGCCCAGCTCTCCAACGTCTCGCTCACCTACGGCGGGGTGTTCCTCGCGCTCTGCCTGGCGGCCCACATCTTCCTGCGCGTCACCCTGCCCCACGCCGACCCTTACCTGTTCCCGCTCGTCGCGCTGCTGGCCTCGTTCGGCATCGTGATGATCTACCGCATCGACGAGAGGCTGGCCCGCGACCAGGCCGAGTGGTTCGTCGTGGGGCTGATCCTCTTCTGCGTGACGATCGCCTTCCTGCGCGACTACCGCGTGCTGGAGCGCTACCGCTACCTGATCGCCCTGACCGGGATCGGGCTGCTCGTCCTGCCCCGCCTCCCGGTGATCGGCGGGACGACCAACGGCGCCTACCTCAGCGTGCACCTCGGGCCGGTGTCCTTCCAGCCGGCCGAATTCGCCAAGCTGGCCATCGTCGTCTTCCTGGCCTCCTACCTGCGCGACACCCGGCAGGTGCTGGTCATCGGGGCCCGGCGCTTCATGGGCCTCACCTTCCCGCCGCTCAAGCACCTCGGGCCGCTGCTTGTCGTGTGGGGCGCGGCCATGCTCATGCTGGTCTTCATCCGCGACCTGGGGTCCTCGCTGATGTTCTTCGGCGCCTTCCTCGCGCTGATCTACGTGGCCACCAACCGGCTGTCGTTCGTGGTCGTGGGGCTCGGCCTGTTCGCCGTGGGGGCCTGGTTCCTCGGCACCCACACCCCACACGTCGCGGGCCGGGTGGACGCCTGGCTGCATCCCTTCGACCCCCACCTCTACAACGCGGTCGGCGGCTCCTACCAGGTGGCCCAGGGGCTGTTCGCCCAGGCCGACGGCGGCCTGCTGGGGCAGGGCTTCGGGCAGGCGCTGCTCAACCTGCCGGGCGGCGGGCGCATCCTCCCGGCCGCCCAGACCGACCTCATCTACGCCCTCATCACCAACGAGCTGGGGCTGGCCGGGGCCGCCGGCGTGGTGCTCGTCTACCTGCTGGTCGTGCAGCGCGGCTTCAAGATCGCGATGCTGGCCCGCGACTCCTTCTCCACGCTGCTGGCCACCGGACTGACCTCGGTCATCGCCCTCCAGGTCTTCGTCATCGTCGGCGGCGTGACCAAGGTCATCCCGCTCACCGGCGTGACGCTGCCGTTCATCTCCTACGGCGGCTCCTCGATCGTGGCCAACTTCGTGCTGCTCGCGCTGCTGCTGCTGGTGTCCGACCGGGCCCGCCGGCCCGAGTGACCCCATGAGCGCCCCGATCACCCGCCTCTACGTCCTCGTCGTCGCGCTCTTCGCGCTGCTGATCGCCTTCACCTCGCGCTGGACGGCGTTCGACGCCCAGGCGCTGCGCGACAACCCGCTGAACCGGCGCGCCCTGCTCGAGGAGCAGCGCATCCACCGCGGGCTCATCAAGGCCGACGACGGCACGGTGCTGGCCCGCAGCCGGCCGGCCGGCGGCGGCACCTACCGGCGCACCTATCCCACCGGGGGGCTGTTCTCGCACGCCGTGGGCTACTCGTTCATCTCGCTCGGGCGCTCGGGCCTCGAGCAGTCGCGCAACGCCGCTCTGACCGGCCAGCGCAACGAGGTCACCTCGCTCGTCGACCAGCTGTCGGGCAAGCGCCGCGAGGGCGACGACGTGCAGACCACGCTCGATCCGACGGCCCAGAAGGTGGCCATCAACGCCCTCGGCGGGCGGCGCGGCGCGGTGGTGGCGCTGGAGCCCTCGACCGGGCGGATCAAGGTCATGGCCAGCGTCCCCGACTTCGACCCCAACCAGGTCCCGCGCCAGTTCCGCCAGCTCAACCAGCAGGACGGCTCACCGCTGTTCAACCGCGTGACCCAGGCCGGCTACCCGCCGGGCTCGACCTTCAAGGTGGTCACGGCCATCGCCGCCATCGACTCGGGGCGCTACACCCCCGACTCGGTGGTCAGCGGCGCCAACAACAAGCTGATCGGCGGGGTGCCGCTGCGCAACGACGCCGGCGAGGACTTCGGCCCGATCTCCCTGACCCAGGCGCTCACCCAGTCGGTCAACACCGTGTGGGCCGAGGTTGGCGAGACCCTGGGCAAGCGGACGATGGCCAAGTACATGACGCGGCTGGGCTTCTACGCCAAGCCTCCGCTCGACTACCCGCCGGGCGAGCGGCGGGCCAGCGGCGAGTACTGCGACCCGGGCCGCGGCTGCCGGCCCGCAGGCGAGCTGCTTCCCCCGACCAGCAGGTTCATCGACGTCGGGCGCATGGCCATCGGCCAGGACCAGCTCGCGGTCACGCCGCTCCAGATGGCGATGGTGGCCTCCGCGGTGGCCAACGACGGCAAGCTGGTCGGCCCCCATCTCACGCGGCGGGTGGTCGACCCCGACGGGCGGGTGGTGAGCGACGTCTCCACCCCCAGCACGCGCGTGATGAAGAAGAGCACGGCCGACGCGGTGGCCCAGATGATGTCCCAGGTCGTCAAGGAGGGGACGGGCACCGCAGCCGCGCTCTCGGGCGTCGAGGTCGCCGGCAAGACCGGCACGGCCGAGATCGACGTGGCCAACAACATCACCCAACCGTGGTTCATCGCCTTCGCGCCAATCGACAAGCCGCGCTACGCCATCGCCGCGACCGTGGAGCGCTCAGACGGGGGATTCGGGGGGACGATCGCCGCCCCGATCGCCAAGTCCGTGCTCGAGTCCCTGCTGGGCGGGGGCAGCCAGTCGGGGAGCGGGTCGGGATGAGCGCCTGCGGCCGCCCCCGGCAGCGGAGCCGGCGCCCGTGAGCGTGCGCGACCTCGCCCGCGACACGATCGTCGACGGGCGCTATTCCATCGTCTCGCGCATCGGCGCGGGCGGGATGGCCGAGGTCTACTGCGCCCAGGACCTCCAGCTCGGGCGCAAGGTCGCCCTCAAGCTCCTGCACCGGCGCTTCGCCGAGGACCCCGACTTCGTCGAGCGCTTCCGGCGCGAGGCCTCCTCGGCCGCCGGGCTCCAGCACCCCCACGTGGTCGGCGTCTACGACCGCGGCGAGTGGGACGGCACCTACTACATCGCGATGGAGTACCTCGATGGGCGCTCGCTCAAGGAGCTGGTGGCCGACGGCCCCCTCGCCCCCGAGCGGGCGATCGACATCGTGGTGCAGATCCTGCGCGCGGCGCGCTTCGCCCACCAGCGCGGGATCGTCCACCGCGACCTCAAGCCGCACAACGTGATCGTCGACGACGAGGACCGCATCAAGGTCACCGACTTCGGCATCGCGCGGGCGGGAGCGTCGGACATGACCGAGACCGGCTCGATCATGGGCACCGCGCAGTACCTCTCGCCCGAGCAGGCCCAGGGCCACGCCGTGTCGGCGCGCTCGGACCTCTACGCCATCGGCATCGTCCTCTACGAGCTGCTGGCCGGCCGGGTGCCGTTCAGCGGCGACAGCGCGGTGACCATCGCCCTCAAGCAGGTCTCCGAGGCGCCCGTGCCGCCGAGCGCCTACAACCCCGCCGTCACCCAGGACCTCGACGCCATCGTCCTGCACGCCCTGGAAAAGGACCCGGCCGACCGCTTCGCCGACGCCGACGAGTTCATCGCCGCGCTCCAGCACGTGCGCGCGCAGCTCGCCGTCCCCGCCGGCCAGCGCACCGCGGTGTTCGGGGCGCTGGCCGGAGCCGATCCGATCGCCACCACCCCGACCGACGCGGCAGTCGCCCCGGTGCCCGTGCCGCTCACCGACGAGGAGCTGGCGGCGGCCGCCGACCCGGGCGATCCCCTGCCGCCGGAGCCGCCGCGCGAGCGCGGCTGGGGCCCGTGGGTCGTGGCCGCGGCCATCCTCGCCGTCGTCGCCGCCCTGATCCTCCTCTTCGTCCTGCGCCCCGAGCAGCGGCCGGTGCCCAACGTGGTCGGCACCCAGCTCGACGCCGCGCTGACCGTCCTGCGCAACAAGGGCTTCAAGCCCGAGGTCCAGCGGGTCATCAATCCCGCTCCCCGCGACACCGTCCTCAGCGAGGACCCCCAGCCGGGGAGCAAGGCGAGCGAGGGGTCGACGGTCGCCCTCAAGGTCTCCGACGGCCCCGGCCAGGCCGGGGTGCCCGACGTGACCAAGCTGTCCAAGGCCGACGCGCGCAAGGCGCTGGAGAAAGCGGGCTTCAAGGCGGCGTTCGACCAGGAGGCCTCGGACACCGTCCCCGCCGGCGACGTGACCCGCACGGTCCCGCCAGCGGGCACGCAGGCCGACCGCGGCTCCACGGTCACGGTCTACACCTCGAGCGGCCCCGGCGCGGTCAGCGTGCCCGACGTCACCGGCCAGGCCCAGGCCTCGGCCGAGGCCGAGCTCGTCAACGCCGGGCTCAAGGTCACCACCTCCCAGCAGGACTCCAGTCAGGACCCCGGCACCGTGCTCAGCCAGGACCCCAGCCCAGGGACGAGCGTCGACAAGGGCGGCTCGGTGGCCATCGTCGTCGCCCGCCAGTCCCAGGGCGCCCAGTCCCGGTCGCAGGTGCCGTCGGTCGTCGGGCAGGAGGAGGGGACGGCGTCGGCCGCGCTCGAGGGCGCCGGCTTCACGCCCGCGACGCGCGACCGCGCGGTCAAGACCGCCGGCCAGGACGGTCAGGTCCTCGCCCAGTCGCCGGCGGGCGGCGCGCGGGCGCGGCCGGGCGCGACCGTGACCATGACCGTCGGGCGATTCTCGGGCGCGCCGGGCGGGGGCGGAAGCGGCGGCTCGGGGGGCGGCGGTGGGCAGTCGCCACCCCCGCCCGGGCAGTGAGGGTCGCGGTCCTCGCCGGAGGACGCTCCTCCGAGCACGACGTCTCGCTGGCCTCGGCCGCCTCGGTGCGCGCCGGCCTGGCCCGGGCCGGCCACGAGGTGGTGGCGGTGGAGATCGACCGCTCCGGCGTCTGGCGCGCCGACGGCGCGGAGGTGACGCTCTCGCCCGGCCGCGGCGCACTCGGGGCCGACGTGGTCTTCCCCGTCCTGCACGGGCCCTACGGCGAGGACGGCACGGTCCAGGGCCTGCTCGAGTGCCTGGACGTGGCCTACGTGGGCGCGGGCGTACTGGCCTGCGCGGTCTGCATGGACAAGATCGTCTTCAAGGAGCTGATGGCCGCCGCCGGGCTTCCCCAGGTCGACTACGCCGAGGTGACCGAGGAGCGCTGGGGCAGCGACCCCGATGCTGTGCTGGAGGGCCTGGCGCGGCTGGGCCGCACGGTCTTCGTCAAGCCGGTGGCGCTGGGGTCCTCGGTGGGCATCGCCAGGGCGGCGACGCCCGGCGAGCTGCGCGCGGCCATCACGGCGGCGCTGGCCCACGACCCGCGGGTCATCGTCGAGGCGGCGGCCGGCGGCCTGGAGGTCGAGTGCTCGGTCATGGGCAACCGCGAGCCGATCGCCTCGCAGCCGGGGGAGATCGTGCTGACCCGGGAGTGGTACGACTACGAGGCCAAGTACACGCCGGGCGGGATGGAGCTGGTCGTCCCTGCGCGCATCACCGACTCCGCGCGCGAGCGGGTGCGCGAGCTGGCGCTCGAGGCGTTCCGGCGCTCGGGGTGCTGCGGGCTGGCGCGCGTGGACTTCTTCGTCGACGGGGAGGACGTGCTGGTCAACGAGCTCAACACCATGCCCGGCTTCACCGAGACGAGCGTGTTCGGCAAGCTCTTCGCCGCCTCGGGCGTGCCCTACGACCAGCTCCTCGACCGGTTGATGGCCTGCGCGCTGGAGCGCCACGCCGAGCAGCGGGGCTACCGCCACTGATGGCCGCGCCGGACTTCGCGGCGCAGGGCCTGCTCGACGGCCTCGAGGACGAGCGCGAGCGCGAGGCGCGCCGAGAGCTGCTCGGAGAGCTCCACGAGGCCGGGGTCGGGCTGGACGAGCTGCGTCGGGCCGTCGCCGAGCAGCGCCTGCCGCTGCTGCGCGTCGAGGTCGAGCTGGGAGGCGAGGGCCGCTACACGCCGGGCGAGCTGGCTGCCCAGGTGGGCGTCGAGGTCGAGGCGTTGGAGCGTCATCGCCAGGCGCTGGGCCTGCCGGTGGCCGATCCGCAGGCGCGGGTGCTCAGCGACGAGGACCTCGAGGCGGCGCGGCGGGCTCGCGCCCTGAGCGAGGCCGGCCTGGAGGAGGCCGACGCCCTCGAGTTCCTGCGCGTCGTCGGCCAGGCGACCTCGCAAGTGGCGGCGGCCGTGCGCGCCATGGTCGGGGAGAGCCTGGTGCGCCCCGGCGACACCGAGCTCGAGCTCGGCCGGCGTCTCGCCGAGTTCGCCCGCGCCCAGGGGCCGGGGCTGGGCACCACGCTGGAGTACGCAGTCAACCTGCACCTGCGCGAGCAGCTGCGCGGGGACGTGATCACCGGCGCCGAGCGCAGCGCGGGCGCCATCCTGCCGGGGGCCCGAGAGGTTGCGGTGTGCTTCGCCGACCTCGTCGGCTTCACCCGGCTGGGCTCCGCCGTGGGGGTGGACGAGCTGGGGGCGGTGGCCGGGCGCCTGGCCTCGCTGGCCGCCGACGTAGCCCAGCCGCCGGTGCGCCTGGTCAAGACGATCGGCGACGCGGCGATGCTCGTCTCGCCCGAGGCGCCGCCGCTGCTCGACGCCGCGCTGGCCCTCGTCGAGGCCGCGGACGCCGAGGGCGAGGCCTTCCCCCAGCTGCACGCCGGGATCGCGTCGGGGCCGGCGCTCAACCGCGGCGGCGACTGGTACGGCCACACGGTGAACCTGGCCAGCCGGGTCGCCGACACCGCGCGACCCGCGAGCGTGCTGGCCACCGGCGAGGTGCACGACGCGCTGGAGGACGCCTACCGCTGGTCGTTCGCGGGCGAGCGGCGGCTCAAGGGCATCAAGCACCCGGTCACGCTCTTCCGGGCGCGCCATCTCCCGCCCGCGGAGGACGGGGAGGAATAGCGTGTCGCGGAGGGGCCCCCACGTTTCGGCGGTGCTCGAGGACCCACGGGGAAAGGTCGCCGCCCGCTGCGCCTCAGCGGAAGAGGTAGAGCTCGGACACGCTGGCCTGCCCCGACGGCGGGAGCTTGGTGATCCACAGCAGGTACCAGCGAAAGCGCTGCCCGGCGGTGTCGAGGTCGAAGCGAACCTGCTGCGTCGTGGCGTCCTGGGGCGAGGAGACTCGCCGCCACCCGTCCAGGCTCGCCGGGGCGACCCCGCCGCTGGCCGCGTAGACCGAGGCGCTCCAGCCGGGCTCGGGCGTCTGGACCACCAGCGCGCGGGCGGCCACGCCCGGCTTGGCGTCGACGTAGAGGCCGACCCCGGGCTTGCTCGAGAGGCCGCCGTGGTACTTCTCGGTGCTCCAGGAGGTGCTGGGGTCGCGGTCGTTGGCGAAGCCGGTCTGGTCGGGGTGCTCGCCCCCCGTCCCGAAGGGGTCGAAGTCCTTGACCGCGGTCTGACCGAGCGAGACGCCGTGCAGCCCCGGTGGACGCTTCGCCCCGATCGTCCCCGTCCCCCGCTCCGTCTGGCGGCTCAGCTCGACCGCCACCCCGGCGGCGACGGCAAGGGCTACCACCACCGCGCCGGCGAGCCAGCCCGGGTGGCGCAGACGCAGCGGCAGCCGCCGCCGCGCGTGCCGGGGCAGGGTGCGCAGGACGGTGGTCGCCTCGCCGGTGGCCGACCCGGCGCGCACGGTCTCGATGGCCAGCGAGTCCTCGAGGTCGGCGATCAGCTCGTCGTCGGAGGCGTAACGGCGCCCGAGGTCCTTGGCCGTGGCGCGCTCCACCACCGCGGCCAGCGCGGCTGAGGCCTCGGGGCGGCGGACCTGCACGTCGGGGATCTCCTCGCGCACGTGCTTCATGGCGACCGCGACCTGGTTCTCACCCTTGAACGGGACCTCTCCGGTCAGCATCTCGAAGAGGACGATGCCCAGGGAGTAGAGGTCCGACTGGCCGGTCACCGGGTGGCCCAGCGCCTGCTCGGGGGAGACGTAGTCGGTCGTCCCCAGCACGCGGCCGTCGGCGGTCAGCCCCTCCTCCTCGAGCGAGCGGGCGATCCCGAAGTCGGTGACCTTGGCCGAGCCCTCGACGTCGACCAGCACGTTCTGGGGCTTGACGTCGCGGTGGACGATCGAGCGCTGGTGCGCGGCGCCCAGCGCGCGCGCGATCTCGACGGCGTAGGCCACCGCCTCGGCCACCGGCAGGCGCCCCAGGCGCTGGATGCGCTGCTTGAGCGTCTCGCCCTCGACGTACTCGAAGACGATGTAGGGGCGCCCGTCGTCCTCGCCGGCGTCGATGACCGTGACGATGTGGGGATGCGAGAGCTGGGCCACGGCCCGGGCCTCGCGGCGGAAGCGCTCGATCTGGTCGGAGTCGGCGGCGATCTCGCGGTGCAGGAGCTTGATCGCCACCGGGCGCTCGAGCACCTGGTCGAAGGCGCAGTAGACCGTCGACATCCCGCCGGCGCCGACCTTGGCGTCCAGGCGATAGCGGCCGTTGAGCAGGGTGCCGAGGAGCGTGGCCATGCCGGTGCCCTCTATTTTGCGCCCGTGGGCCAGGTTCATGCCTCGTTCTACACGGATCCGGCCTGTCCGTGGTCCTGGTCGCTCGAGCCGAGCGTGCGCAGGCTGAGCGTGGAGTTCGACGGCAGCCTGGACATCCGTCCGGTCATGGGCGGCCTGGCGCGCCAGTTCGGTGAGCCGCTCGAGCAGGTCGCGCAGTGGCTGGCCGCGGCCGACGCCAGCGCCATGCCGGTCGATCCCCGGCTGTGGATCGAGTCCCCTCCGGCCTCGTCCTATCCCGCCTGCCTGGCCGTCGAGGCGGCGGGCGAGCAGGGGCGCGAGGGGCAGGCGGCCTACCTGCGCGTCGTGCGCCAGGGACTGGCGTGCGAGCGGCGCAAGCTCGACAGCGCCGACGCGCTGGCCGACGCGGCGCGCTCGGTGCCGGGCCTCGACGCGACGCGCTTTGCGATCGACCTACGCTCCAACGCGATCGTCGAGCGGCTCGGCGCCGACCTCGAGCGGGCTGGCGCGGCGGCGGAGCGAGAGGGCGCGGGCCGCGAGCGGGTCACGCTGCCGTCGGTCGAGCTCGCGGGCCCGGACGGCGAGGTCCACGGCGTCTACGGGACGCAGCCCTACGAGGCCTACCGCGCGGCGGCGCTGGCCGCGGGAGCCGTGCCGTCGGGCGATCCGACACCTTCGGTCGAGCAGGCCCTGAGCCGCTTCGGCGTGATGGCCACCCCCGAGGTGGCGGCGGTCTGCGACCTCCCCGGGCCGCGGGCCGCCGCCGAGCTGTGGCGGCTGGCCGGCGAGTGGCGTGTGCGCTTCGAGCGCCGACTCGGCGGCGAGCTGTGGTCACTGGCCTGAGATAGGGGCGGGGAGGCGCGCTGCGCGAGCGTCTGGGAGCGGCGGGGGGAAGGCGGCCTACGATTCGAACATGAGCGCTCCGATCGTGGACGAGCGGGCCCTAGGCCGTGGGCAGCCGCCGTCAGGCTAACCCGCCCCGATCACCGGCCACCTGGAGCCCGAGCAGCGCGATGCGTCCCGCCTCTGCCGTCAGGGTGCCGATTCGGGCGGCGCCGGGATGGCGAGCCTCGAGCAGGGCGACGGCGTCGTCCGTGCGATCACCCGGGACGACGCAGCACAGCCCGCAGCCCATGTTGAACGTGCGCCACATGTCGGAGTCCGACACTCCGCCCCGTTCCTGGATCAGGCCGAAGACCGGGGGAACGATCAACGGCGCGTCGATCTCGAAGCCGATCCCCTGGTTGAGCCGCGTCAGGTTGAGCAACCCGTCGCCGGTGATGTGCGCCAGCCCGTGGACTGGCACGTCGCTGCCCAGCAGGTCGAGCGCCGCGCGCACGTAGATCGCCGTGGGCTCGAGCAGGGCGTCGACCACCGAGTCGCCGCCCAGCTCGGGCGGGCGGTCGTCGAGGCCCAGGGCCCGCTCCTCGAGCAGGACTCGGCGGGCCAGCGTCAGCCCGTTTGAGTGGATCCCCGAGGAGGGCACGCCGATCAGCGCGTCCCCGGGCGCGCAGGCCTCGCCGGTGACGACGGCGTCGAGCGAGACTGTCCCGATGCACGCGCCGACCAGATCGAACCCGGTGGGGGAGGGATGGCCGCGGATCAGCTCCGGCAGCTGGGCCAGCTCGCCGCCGGGGATCTCCACCCCGGCCTGCTCGGCCCCCGCCTTGAGGCCCACGGCGATCTGTCGCAGCATCTCGGGCTCGGGGCGCTCGACGGCCAGGTAGTCGAGCAGCGCCAGCGGCTCGGCCCCGACGCAGATCAGGTCGTTCACCCCCATGGCCACGCAGTCGATCCCCACCGTGTCGAAGCGCCGGGCCTGCTCGGCGACGATGACCTTGGAGCCGACGCCGTCGATGCAGAAGGCCAGCCCCAGGCCGGGCGCGATGTCCAGCACTGTCGCGTAGTGGCCCTGGCCGACCACGGTGCGCGACGGTCGCCCCGGGTCGATGCTCCCCAGCACGCCGACCAGGCCGGCGAGCGCGCCTGCCGCCTCGCTCGTGTCGACCCCGGCCCGGGAGTAGACGTCGCTCATGGCCGGCGATTGTCGTCCATCGCTCGGCGTGCCAGCCGGGCGGCCACGACCGCGGCCAGGGCGCTGCGGTACAGCGCGTACGGGGCCAGTGAGCGGTCGCGCTCGACCTGGCGGATCAGCCACGTCGAGCCCAGCGTGGAGGCGAAGGCGGCGGCCACCCCGACGGCGAAGGCCGCGCCCGCCTGCGCCGGCATGCCTCCGCGCGCGAGCCGATAGCCCTTGAGCGCGCTGGCCGCGGTGATGATCGGCAGGGCGGCGTGGCGCGAGAGGGCGTTGGCGTCCTCGCGGCCGAAGCCGCGCAGGCGCGCGGCGGCCAGCGTCGCCCCGTTGCGCGAGACCCCGGGTACGAGCGCCGCTGTCTGGGCGAGGCCCAGCCACAGCGCGTCGGCCGCGCCGGCGTCCTCTCGTGGCCGCGCCCCGGTGGCTGGGCCGGCCGCCCCCGGCGCGCGATCGGCCACGGCCATCAGGGCAGAGCCGGCGAGCAGGCCCGCGGCGATCGTCCCCGGCGTTCCCAGGTGGCGCTCGATCGGGCGCTCGAGCGCCAGGGCGGCCAGGGCGGGCGGCCCGCAGGAGAGGGCGATCAGCAGGACGCGCCGACGGTCGAGGCCGCCGAGCGCCTCGTCCACCTCCGCCCGCAGGGCGACGAGCAGCGCGGCCGCCGTGCCGGCGTGCAGCGCCACCTCGAAGGCCTTGCGCAGCTCGGGGTCGAGCTCCGCGTAGGGCCACCCGGCCAGCCAGGGGACCAGCGTCGTGTGACCCGACGAGGAGATCGGCAGCAGCTCGGTCGGCCCGTGCAGCGCCCCCAGCGCCGCGGCATGGCACAGGGAGAGGCGCGGCTCTCCGTCCCCTCGCGGGCGCCTCCCCCAGCGCGCGCGCCCTGCGCCGCCGCCAGGGCGCCGCGTCCGCCGCCTAGGGCGTCGTGGCATCCGCCGCCGGCTCGTCCCTGCCCCGGCCGGCTCGGCGCCGCAGCACGAGGTAGGCGATCCCGACGACGACGGCCGCCAGCACGGCGTAGTCGACGTAGTGCAGCGAGTTGCGCCAGCGCTCCCAGTTGTCGCCCGCCTCCTTGCCGATGAAGCCCAGCAGCAGCACCCAGGGCACGCAGCCGGCCAGCGTCAGGACCGAGAAGCGCCAGAACGGCATCCGGGCCACGCCGGCGGGCAGCGAGATGAACGTGCGGATGATCGGGAGCATGCGGGCGAAGAAGACCGTCGGCGCCCCGTAGCGCTCGAACCAGCGGTCGGCCCACGCCACGTGGCTGGGCTTGATGTGAAGCCTGCGCCCGTGGCGCTCGACCAGCTCGATGCGGCCGAAGTAGCCCACGGCGTAGGCGATCCACGAGCCGACGAGGTTGGCCACCGAGCCGACCGCGGTGATCGCGAACAGGCTGTAGTCGCCGTTGTGGACGTTGAAGCCCGCGAAGAGCATGGTCGCCTCCGAGGGGATCGGGATGCACGCGCTCTCGGCCACCATCAGGGCGAAGACGCCCGGCAGGCCCAGGTCGCGGACCACCTGGGTGGCGATCTGGACCAGTGTGTCGGTGACCGAGGCCAGGACGAGCACGGCTCGGGCAGGTTAGCCGGGAACCTTGCCCGGCCGGCTGAATCTCTGGCAGCGCCTGGCATGGCGCTCCTCCTCGCGCCCCAAGGAGCTCGACCAGGGCGCGGGCCGAGCGCACACTTTTGTAAGGTGGGTGGTAGCCTCCACCACCCACCGTTGACACCGAGACCAGGCGATGAAGAAGACCAGCGTCTATCTAGATCCCGCGCTCGATCGGGCCCTCGCCCGGCGGGCCGCCCAAGAGCGGATCGCCAAGGCCGAGCTCCTGCGCCGGATCGTCGCCGAAGCCGTGGGCGAGTCGATTCGACCCAAGCCGGTGGGTCGTGGCGTGTTCGAAGGTCCCAAGGACCTCGGATCCGCGGTCGACCAGCACCTGACCGGCACCGGCTTCGGCGAGGGATGATCGTCCTCGACACCTCCGTCGTCGTGGCTTACATGAACCAGGCGGACTCGCGGCACGTCGGCGTCGCCGAGTGGATCGACTCGGCCGCCGACGACCTCGTGACCACACCGCTGGTCCTCGCGGAGATCGACCACCTCGTCAGTCGCTATGGGGGCGAGAGGGCGGCTCAGGCCCTGCGCGCCGATCTGGCCGCGGGGGCCTACCTGGTGGACTGGTGGGCCGGGGCGCTGCAGGACACGTTGGCTGTCGCCGAGCGCTACGGTTCACTGGAGCTCGGCTTGGTCGATGCGTCGCTCGTGGCGCTGGCCGGGCGTGTCGCGACGGTCGAGGTGGCGACGCTCGACGAACGCCATTTCCGTGTCCTGCGGCCGCTCCGGGGTGGAACCGCCTTCACGGTCTTGCCGGCGGACGAAAGCTGAGGGCCCCCCGCGCCACGCCGAGTCGATCCCGCGGTCGCCCTAGGGTTGGGACCGCCATGGCCGTCCCCCTGTTCGACACCGCCACGCCGCTCGAGCCGCTGCGCGAGCAGCTGCGGGAGCGAGCTGCCGCGGTGCTCGACGCCGGGCGCTACATCCTCGGCCCGGAGGTCGCGGCCTTCGAGGCCGAGCTGGCCGCCTACCTGGGCGTGCGCCACGTCGTTGGCGTGGCCAACGGCACCGACGCGCTGACCATCGCCCTGCGCGCGATGGGCGTCGGAGCGGGCGACGAAGTCGTGGTGCCCTCGTTCACGTTCTACGCCAGCGCCGAGGCGGTGCCGCCCACCGGCGCGCGGCCCGTGTTCTGCGATGTCGATGCCGACACCTTCTGCCTGACCGCCGACACCGTTCGCGCGGCGCTTACCCCGCGCACCAAGGCGGTGATCGCCGTGGACCTGTTCGGGAACGTCGCGCCGATCGCCCACATCGAGGCCCTCGGTGTCCCGGTGCTCGAGGACGCCGCCCAGGCCGCCGGGGCCACGCTGAACGGTCGTCCTGCGGGATCGCTCGGCTCCGCGGCGACCTTCTCGTTCTTCCCGTCCAAGAACCTCGGAGCATTTGGCGACGCCGGCGCGATCGCCACCGACGACGACGGGGTAGCCGAGGCGGCGCGCAGCCTGGGCTTCCACGGCTCGCGCGACAAGGTGACCTACGAGCGCGTGGGCTACAACTCGCGCCTCGACGAGCTGCAGGCGGCGCTGCTGCGGATCGCCCTGCCGCATCTCGACGGCTGGTGCGCGGGCCGCCGGGCGGCGGGGCGCCACTACGCCGACGCGGGCCTCGGCGACTACGTCGCCCTTCCCCGCCCGGTCGACGGCGCCGACCCGGCGTGGCACCTCTACGTCGTGCGCCATCCCCGGGCGGTGGCCCTCGAGGAGGCGCTCGGCCGGGTGGGCATCGGCGCGCGGGGCTACTACCGCACGCCGGTCCACCGCCAGCCGGCGATGCGCGAGTACCTCGACGCAGCCCCGCTGCCCGTCACCGACGAGCTCGCCGAGACCCACCTCGCGCTGCCCATGAGTCCGGTGCTCACCCGCGCGCAGGCCGTCGAGGTCGCCTCCGCCGTGCGCGGCGCGCCGGCCGACACGGCCTGATGCGCGTCTGGGTCGACCTCACCAACTCGCCGCACGTCCTCGTGCTCGCGCCGGTCGTCGCGGTCCTGCGCGAGCAGGGCGCCGAGGTCGAGGTCACCGCCCGCGACTTCGCCCAGACGCTCGAGCTCTGCGCCCGTCACGGCCTCGACGTCACCCCGATCGGACATCATCGGGGCGAGCGGCTGGCGGCCAAGGCGCTGGGGCTGGCATCGCGCTCGGTCGCCCTTGTGCGCTGGGCGCGGGGGCGGCGCTTCGACCTGGCCATCGGACACGGCTCCAACGACGTCACGGTCGCGGCCGCGCTCCTGCGCATCCCCTCCAGCACGACCTTCGACTACGAGTGGGCCACCGTCCAGCACAACGTCAACTGCCGGCTGGCCCAGGCCGTCGTCGTCCCCCAGGCCATACCCCCGCAGCGCCTGTGCCGCTACGGCGCGACCGGCAAGCTCCACCGCTACCCCGGCCTGAAGGAGGAGTACTACCTCGCCGGCTTCGAGCCCGACCCGGCCGTGCTGGGCGAGCTGGGCCTGGACGCCTCCAAGCCCATCGTCGTCCTGCGCACGCCGCCCGTCGTGTCGCTCTACCACCGCTTCGAGAACCAGCTCTTCGCGCGCGTGCTCGAGCGCCTGCGTGGGGGCCAGGCCGTCGTGCTGCCCCGCACTCCCCAGCAGCGCACCGAGCTCCAGGCGAGCGGCGGGCTGGTCGTGCCCGAGCACGCCGTCGACGCGCAGTCGCTGATCGCCTTCGCCGACCTCGTCGTCTCCGCCGGCGGCACGATGAACCGCGAGGCCGTCGCCCTCGACACGCCGGTCTACACCTCGTTCGAGGGGCGGCTGGGCGCGGTCGACGAGCAGCTGATCGCCCAGGGGCGCCTGCGCCGCCTGACCAGCCCCGACGACGTCACGCTCGTCAAGCGCCAGCGCTCCGCCGGCGAGCGCATCCGCCGCGACCCGCGTGAGCTGACGCGGTTGCTCACCGCGCCGCTGCGCGGCTGAGCGCAGGCGCGCCAGGCCGAATGGCGCACCCTTCGTCCTTCGCCTGAACGCCCCATCCTCCGGCTCGCGGGACAGACCCCTAGAATCCGCGCGATGCGCCGACGGTTTCGCTCGGCGGCCCTTCCCGTCCACCGTCACTCGCTCGGGCAGGTCGTGGTGGACGGCCTGCTGGTCGCCCTGGCCTGGGTGCTCGCCTTCCGGCTGCGCTTCGACAAGGGAATTCCGCTGCGCTACCAGGACCTGCTGGCCGCCACCGTCGGCCCGGTCGTCGGTGGCTCCCTGGTCATCTTTGCCCTGGGCGGCATGTACCAGAAGTGGTGGCGCTACCTGGGGCGCACCGACTACCGCGGCGTCCTGCGCTCGGTGGCGCTGGCCACCGTTGCCATCGCCGCCTACATCGCCGTTGCCCATCCCACCAAGATCCACGTTGGCGCGCGCGAAGCGGCGGTCTCGGCCCCCGCCGGGGTGATCGTCCTCTTCTTCCTGCTCACCGTGGCCTTCACCTGCGGCGTGCGCCTGGTGGTGAGCGAGGTCCTCGAGCGCCCGGTGCGCGGCTACCACGCGCCCCGCGGCGCGCGCGACGTCCTCATCGTCGGCGCCGGCTGGGGCGGGCAGTCCGTGCTGACCGAGCTGGTGCGCAACCCGGGGCTCGGCCTGCGCCCGGTGGGCTTCGTCGACGACGACCCGCGCAAGCGCAGCCTGCGCCTCAATCACGGTCTGCGGGTGCTGGGCCGCACCGACGAGCTCCCGCGCATCCTCGACGAGGCCGAGCCCGACGAGGTGCTGATCGCCATCCCCTCGGCGCCCGGGCGGCTGCGCGGGCGCGTGGTCAGCGCGTGCCGCGAGCGCGGGATCCCGGTGCGCACGCTGCCCACCGTGTTCGAGATCCTCCAGACCGGCTCAAACGTCATGGGGCAGGTCCGCGAGCTGCGCGTCGAGGACGTGCTCGGCCGCCAGCCCGTCCACGTCGAGCTCGAGCGCGTCGGGGCCTACCTCACCGGACAGGTGGTCATGGTCACCGGGGCGGGCGGGTCGATCGGGGGCGAGCTGTGCCGTCAGATCGCCCGCGTCGGGCCGCGCCGGCTGGTGCTCGTCGACCACGCCGAGGACAACCTGTTCGAGATCGTACGAGAGCTCGAGGAGGACCGCCACGTGCGCGGTGCGGTGGCCGTCCTGGCCGACTGCCGCGAGGAGGAGCGCATGCGCGAGGTCTTCGCCGAGCAGCGCCCGACCGCGGTCTTCCATGCCGCCGCCTACAAGCACGTCGGCCTGATGGAGGCCAACCCGGTCGAGGCCGTGCGCAACAACGCGCTGGCCACGCGCCTCGTCGCCCACATCGCGGGCGAGCACCGCGTCGGGACCTTCGTGCTCGTCTCCACCGACAAGGCGGTCTCGCCGGCCACCGTGATGGGGGCCTCCAAGGCGCTGGCCGAGTGGGCGGTCGAGGCGGCGGGCGCCCGCCATCCCGCCACGCGCTACTCGAGCGTGCGCTTCGGCAACGTGCTCGGATCCTCGGGCTCGGTCGTGCCGATCTTCCGTCGCCAGATCGCCGCCGGCGGGCCGGTGACGGTGACCGATCGGGCGATGACCCGCTACTTCATGACGATCCCCGAGGCCGTCCAGCTGATCATCCGCTCGGGCTCGCTGGGCCAGGGCGGCGAGGTCTTCGTGCTCGAGATGGGCGAGCCCGTGGCCATCATGGACCTGGCGCGCGACATGATCCGACTCTACGGCCTCGAGCCCGACCGCGACGTCGCCATCGAGGTCATCGGCCGCCGCCCGGGGGAGAAGCTGCACGAGGAGCTGTTCAACCCCTACGAGCGCCCGCAGCCCACGGCGGCCGACAAGATCCAGCTCGCCCGGCGCGAGCCCCTGGACCCCGAGTGGGTCGAGGAGACCTTCGACCAGGTCAACGTGCTCGTGCTCGAGGGCGACGCGGCCGGGCTGGCCGCTAAGGTCGCGGAGCTGTCCCGGGCGCGCGGCGGGCAGCCCGTGCGCGCGGCCTAGACTCCACCGACCGATGGTCCCCGTCCTCGCCCTCTCGCTCGCGGGCCAGATCGAGAAGATCGGCGCCTATGCCGGCTTCGTCGCCATCCCCGGGCTGGCGGTGCTGGCGCTGCTCTACTTCGCGCAGGCGCGCGAGCTGCGCCGACTGCGCGAGTGGGCGGGGCGCGCGCCCGAGCGCGCGCAGGAGCTCCAGGAACGCGTGGCCGAGCAGACCGCCGGCGCTGCTGCCTCGCGGCGGGTGACCACCCAGCCGCGCGCGAGCGCTCCGGCCACGGCCGCCGCCGCGCCGGCGCCCGGGTCTCGGCCCGCCGGCGCCGCCCCCGTGCCGGCGCCTGGGCCTCAGGCCGCCGGCGCCGCGCC
>JBBPZM010000048.1:0-6251 GCA_038199035.1 Solirubrobacterales bacterium
CAAGAAGTTCGGCGAGACCGAGCAGCAGCACGTCGACGCGCTGACCGCGACCGTCAAGCAGCTCGGTGGCACGCCGGTGGCCAAGCCGCAGGCGAGCTTCCAGTCGGTCATCCAGGGTGGTGCGACCAAGATTCTCACCACAGCGGCCACCGTCGAGACCCTCGGCGCCGCGGCCTACCTCGGCCAGGCCGGGAAGATCAAGAGCAAGGAGATCCTTGCTGCCGCACTGTCCATTCACACCGTCGAGGCCCGGCATGCTGCCGCGCTCAACTCGCTGATCGGGGCCGGATTCCAGGGCAACGGACCGCTTTCGGGATCGATCCCGGACGGCGCATTCGCCAAGCCCATGGCCATGGCCGCAGTCCTCAAGGCCGTCAAGCCGTTCCTCACGGCATAGCCACGACCACCAGGAGATACGAAACCATGAATAACGAAAACCTGGCGGTCCCCGAGCTGGCGACCGTCGACATCCAGGGCCACACCCGCAGCGCATTCATCATGCGCGGCGCGCTGGCCGCGGGAGCCGTGTACGGCCTCGGTGCCGTCAGCCCGTTCGTCGGGCAGGCCCTCGCGCAGGGCGGAGGCGACGCTGACGTCGTGAACTTCGCGCTGACGCTCGAGTATCTCGAGTCCGCGTTCTACACCGAGGCGGTCAAGAAGACGCCGGGCCTGTCGGGCGCAACGCTCGACTTGGCCAAGCAGCTGCGCGACGACGAGGCCCAGCACGTCTCGGCCCTCATCGCCGCCGTCAAGCAGCTGGGCGGTACGCCCGTCAAGGCGCCGGGCGTCAACTTCGGCCCCGCGTTCAAGTCCAAGGACACGTTCCTCAAGACGGCCAACGTCTTCGAGGACACGGGTGTCAGCGCCTACAACGGCGCTGCCCCCAGCATCCAGTCCACGGCGATTCTCGCCGCGGCCGGAAGCATCGTCCAGATCGAGGCGCGTCACGCCTCGCTGATCCGGCTGGCGCGTGGCGCTGCGCCGGCTCCGCTGGCCTTTGACAAGGCGTCGACCAAGCAGAAGGTCCTGACCGCGGTCAAGCCCTTCATCACCGGCTGACCACCAACTCGCGAACCGAAGGGAACTGACCAATGGCCGGAATCGGACCCATGGAGCTCATCGTCGTCCTCGCCATCGCCCTGATCGTGCTCGGGCCCAAGCGACTGCCTGACGCAGGCAAGTCGGTGGGCAAGGGCATGCGGGAGTTCAAGGACGCGCTCTCGGGCGGGTCGAGCAAGGACGAGGAGCCGGCGATCGCTGCCGCGACCTCGGATCGCACCGTCTAACCGGCCTCGACCGGTTGGGACACACGGGAGGGCCGGCGCTTGCGCCGGCCCTCTTGTCGTTGTGGCCCGGGTAACAAAGAGGTTCGTCGCCCGGTGGCTACTGTCGGGCCATGGACGTGTCGATTCGCGGCGAGATGATCAGGCTCGGGCAGCTGCTCAAGCTTGCGGGCGTGGCCGACGACGGGTCCGAGGCCAAGGCGCTGCTAGTCGCGGGCCGGGCCATGGTCAACGGCGAGCCCGAGACGCGCCGCGGCCGCCAGCTGCATCCCGGGGACGTGGTGGCGCTCGACGGCGAGCAGCTGCGGGTCGTCGCCGGGGGCTAGCGTCCGAGCGTCCGGACGAACTCGCGCGCCGCCGCGGGCAGGCGAGCTGCGAGCTCGCGCGTCTCCGAGATCCCCGCGCGCAGCTCGACGTCGCCGTACTCGACCGGCAGCATCGAGTCCTGGAGCTCGACGAGTGCCGCATCGGCGTCGCGCGCCGCCTCGACCGCCTCGTCGACCCGCCCGCGCGCGCCGCCCACGTCCAGCCCCGGGTCGCGCTGGGCGAACTCCCGGCCCTGGAGCCCGAAGCGCTGCGCGAACTCCGCATGGGTGCGCCGCGCACGCCCGTAGGCGGCCTGGGCGGGCTTGAACAGCGTCGCCTCGAGCCGGTCGGCGGCGAAGTCGTCGACCAGCTCGTAGGCCTCGCCCAGCGACGCGACCGCATCGCCCAGCGCGTCGACCGCCTCGGCGAGCGAGTCGAGCAGGCCCTGACGCGCCTCGGCGTCGGTCTGGCTCATGCGGTCGGCGCCGCCACGAGCCCGAACGGCACGCCGGTGAGCGCCTCGGATCGCTCCCAGAGCGCGGCGGCGGTCGCCTCGTCGAGTGCCTGCTTGGTGCGGCCCACGAGGGTGGGGCGGCCGCGCATCTCCTGCAGGCCCTCGGGGCCCACGAACGCGTTGGGCCCGACGTCCTGGGTGGCCGCGTAGAGGGTCGGCCAGGCGCCCTGCTCGTCGCTCTGGGCGAGGAGGAGGTTGCCGGCCCGCATGAGCAGGTTCTGCACGAGGCTGCCGGTGTGGCTCTGGAGGTTGGTGGCCGCATAGCCGGGATGCGCGGCAACGGCGAGGACGTCCGAGCCCCCTGCGGTGAGCCGCCGCTGGAGCTCGAGGGTGAACAGCAGGTTGGCCAGATTGGACTGCCCGTAGGCGCGCCAGCGGTCGTAGCGGCGCCGCTCCCAGTTGAGGTCGTCGAGGTCGATCCGGCCCAGCTTGTGCGCGGTGGACGACACGGTCACCACCCGGCGCGTGACGTGGCCGAGCAGGAGGTTGGTCAGGGCGAAGTGCCCGAGGTGGTTCGTCCCGAGCTGGAGCTCGAACCCGTCGGCCGTCCGCCCCTCGGGGACCGCCATGACGCCGGCGTTGTTGACCAGCAGGTCAAGGTCGCCCGACCAGCCTGCCGCGAACGCCCGCACCGAGGCCATGTCGGCGAGGTCGAGCGGGCGGACCTCGCAGTCGCCCTCGATGGAGTCCGCGGCCCGCTCGCCCCGGGCGGGGTCACGCACAGCCAGCACCACGCGCGCGCCTGCACCCGCCATCGCCCGTGCGGCGGCCAGGCCGATGCCGCTGTTGGCGCCCGTGATCACCACTGTCGCGCCGCTCACGCTGCTGAGGTCGAATCCCGGTGAGCTCATGGCCGCAGCGTAGGCCGCCGGCCCCGCCGGCTCGCGGCGCGCCCACCCTACTTCGCGTTGTCGATCCTCCAGAACTTCCCGGCGCGCACCAGCAGCAGCTGGGTGGTGTTGCCCTTGCCCGGCGCCTTGATCGAGACCTCCGCGCGGTCCCCGTTGATCCGCGGGTCGGTGAACTCGATCGACTCGGGCGCGGGGAACGACGTCACCTTGTGGAAGCCCTTGACGCATGCCGCGACGGCAGCGCTGCCGGACTTGCCGGTCTGGCGCTTGAGCAGCGCGGCACTCTCGAGGCCGCAGAACACAAGCTTGTTGCCGCTGCGACCCGCCCGCGCCCAGGCCAGCACCGAGCCCTCGACCTGCGCCACGTCCGGGCCGGCGCCGGCCGAGCCGGCCGCGGTGTCGTCGGGAGCGGTGGTGGCGACCGTGTCGGTGGCGGTGGTCGCGGTGGCCGTCGTGGCCGTCGTGTCGGGCGTGCTGATCGTCGGGGTGGGCGTCGTCTCGGTCGTCGTCGTGCCGCCCGGGGTCTCGCCGCCACCGCCGCATCCGGCGATCAGGAGCGCAGCAAGGGCAGGGACGAGGGCGAGGGCACGACGGTTCATGGGCGCCAGAAAACCACATCGCGCGGTCGCATGCCACCCGTGCGACGATCGCCGCGTGAACGGCTGGCCGGTGATCACCGAACCCGAACTCCTCGCGCGCCTGGCGCTGTCCGACGAGGAGTTCTACGACTTCGTCCTCGAGGTGGCCGCGCAGCTCGCGGCCCGGCAGTACGGGCCCGAGGCGCTCGCGTTCGCGCTCGGCTACCCGTGGAGCAGGCCCGAGCGCTCCTATGTGCTGACCGGGTCGCGGGTTGAACTGCTCGACGAGCTCGACCCGGCGGCGCGCGCCGCCGTGCTCGCCCGCTGCATCGCGACGGGGAGCGCGCGGGAACGGACCCCCCTGCTGGCCTTCGGCTCCAACGGGGCGCCGAGCGCGCTGGAGCGCAAGTTCGCCCATTTCCCCGACGAGGACGACCGCACCGTGGTGGTCGTCGCCGGCCGTCTGCACGACTTCGACGTCGGCGCGGCGGCCCAGCCGACGGTCTACGGCTCGCTGCCCGCCACCCTGTTCGCCAGCCCGGGGACGGCGGTGCGGGCGGCGGTCCTGTGGGTCACCTCCGCGCAGTTCACCCAGCTCGCGTGGTCGGAGATCAGCTACCGCCTGGGCCGGCTGGAGGCGCGGTTCGAGGCCGACGCCCCGGCGCACAGCTTCGACGGGGTGCTGGGCTTCGCTTCGCGCTTCGGGGCCTTCAGCCCGGAGGGGCGGCCCGTCGCGCTCGCCGCGATCCCCGCGAGCGGGCGTACGGCCACCGCCATGACCCAGGAGGAGTTGCTCGACACCGCGGCCGTCCTGGCGCTCGGCCCGCAGGCCCGGGCCGCCGACCTCGTGCGCGGTATCTACGAGGACATGCCCGCGATGATGCCCCGGCTTGCCGCCACCGTGCGGCGCGCCGCGACGCCGTTTCGCTCCGACCGGTGGACGCCTTTCCGGTCGCCCCCACCGACCTCGTACCCCGAGGCCACTGGGTTCGGGCGATGAACTCGCTCTCCGTGGCGCTGGCCACCACCGTCACCGCCCTGCTCATCGCGGGCTGCGGCGGCTCCGACAAGAAGACCAGCACCACCTCCACCCGCGGCTATGGCGCGGCGCGGCTACGCCGAGACCGGCCAGGCTCTCGACGCCATCTGCACCAGGGCCGAGGCCGAGGCCAAGCCGCTCACCGGTGCGGCCACCGGCGACGCCAAGCACGACGCGCCGCTGATCGCCAAGCTCGTCGGGGTCAACGACAAGTACATCCCGCAGGTCAAGGCGGTCACGCCCGATTCCAAGCTCAAGAGCGCCTACGACCAGTTCGTCGCCACGCTCGGCCAGATCGCCACGAACGACAAGTCGGCGCTCGCGGCGGCCAACAAGGGCGACACCGCGGCCTACGTGGCAGCGATCAAGTCGCAGAACGCCGTCAGCAAGACCAACAAGCAGGCGGCCAAGGCCCTCGGCGCCCCGGCCTGCGCCAAGAACTGACCTGACCCTCTGCGGAGGTCCCCGGCGCCGCCGGGGCCTCCGCCCGTCAGGCCGTGAACCAGCGCTCACGCCGGCTCGAGCCGAAGTGCTCCCGGCGAAGCGTCGCCTCGATGCCGCGCACAGCGCCGTCCTCGTCGCGGATCACCGCCGCGGTGTCGAAGCCGTGGCGGTGCAGATCCGCGGCGAGCGTGTCCGACTGGTCGGCGCCGAGCTCGAGCAGGAGTGCGCCGCCGGGGCGCAGGAACCGCGGGCTGTCGCGCACCACACGCCTCAGCACGTCGAGGCCGTCGGTGCCGCCGTCGTAGGCGAGCGGCGTCTCGAAGGTGAACGTGTCGCGCTGGAGCAGCGGCAGATCGGGCGCCGGGACGTAGGGCACGACGCCCACGACGACGTCGGCCTGGAGCCCGGCGGGCAGGGGCGCGAACAGGTCTCCGGTATACGCCTCGACGCCGTTGGCGCGCGCGCACCCGACCGCCCGCTCGTCGGCATCGGTAGCGAGCACCCGCGCGTGCGGCCGATGGGCGGCGAGCAGGCGGGCGACCGCACCGCTGCCCGTGCAGACGTCGACGGCCACGCCGCCAGCAGGCACCCGCCGCACGGCGCGCAGCGCGAGCGGCTCGGTGTGCCAGCGCGGGACGTAGACGCCGGGACAAATGATGACCTCGATCCCACAGAACACCGCCCGGCCGGTGATCCAGGCCAGCGGCTCGCCGGTCAGCCTGTGCGCCACCAGCGCCTCGAGCCCGGCCTCATCGCCCGCCGCGCTTTCGACGAGCTCCGCCGCCTCTTCGTCGGCGGCCACGAAGCCGTGGGCGGCCAGCCGCTCAGCCACCACTGAAGCCCGCAACCCGCCGCCTACCCCGCCTCGATGTGCCGCAGCGCCTGCTCGAGCACCTGGGCACGCGACCGTCCGCCATGGCTCGTCGCGATGGAGGGGTGGCCGACGAACAACGCCATCACGAGCAGGCAGCGGGCCTCGACATCGTCGGGATCAGGGCACAGCGCGCCGAACAGCATGCGCAGGTAATCCATCCGGCGGTTGTCGACGCGCCGTACGCGCCGGGCCACCGCGCGGTCGCGCCGCGCCCAGTCGCGCATGGCCAGCTCGATCTTGAGAATGTCGCTGCGTGTGGAGGCCAGGGAGAACAGCCGCCGCAGCCTGACCGTCGCCGCGCCGCCCTCGCCCTCGACCCGACCGATCACGTCGTCGATGACCAGGCGCTCCCACGCGTCGAG
>JBBPZM010000049.1:0-30908 GCA_038199035.1 Solirubrobacterales bacterium
GTACGAGCGACGCGCCTCGGAGATCCTCACCGCCGTCGAGGCCGCAACCCGCGAGCGCGACCGGATCACCGCCCAGCGCGACGACCTCGAAGGGCGCCTCGAGCAAACCCGGCAGGAGCTCGAAGACCAGCGCGCCCAGGCCGACGCCGGCTCGCGCCAGCTCGGGGCCCAGGTCGACCAGTTGCGCGAGCAGCTGGAGGCCGCGCGGGCGCAGCTCGCCGAGGCGGCGCGCCTGCGACCCGTCCTCGAAGAGGCCCGGGCGTCGGCCGAGCGCCGGCGTCGCGAGACCGAGGAAGCGGGGGCGCGGGCGCGGGCTGCCCAGGCGGAGCAGGAGCGCCTCGCCGCCGAGCTCGGGCAGGTCACCATCGCGCGCGATCGTGCTCGTGAGCAGGCCCGAGCAGTCGAGGCCCGTCATCACGCGGGCCAGCGCGTCGCCGCCGCCGCCCGCGAGGAGGTCGAGACGCTGCGCCGCTCCCTGGAGGAGATGGCAGGACGCGTGGTCACGGTCGCCGGCCGTGCGGAGGAGATCGGCGAGGCACTCGAGGCCCAACGGTCACGCGCCGCCGACGTCGAGCGGGCGGCGGGAGAGGCCGAGCGCCGCGTGCTCGAGATCGTCGTCGGCACCCGGACGGTGGCGCGCGAGCGCCAGCAGGCGGAGGAGCGCCTGGCCGAGGCTCGGCGCCGCGTCGAGGACGCGGCGGCCACGGCGGCCGAGGCGCAGCGCCGGGTGGTCGAGCTTGAGCGCGAGGACCACGCTGCCACCTCGACGGCCCGCGCGCGCGTGGCCGAGCTCGACGCCGCCCGGCGCACCGCGCAAGCCCGAGTGACGGAGGTCGAGCGGGCGTTCCGTCAAGCCCAAGAGCGGGCCTCGGCGTTGGAGGAGGAGCGCACGACGCTGCGACGGCGCGCGGACGAGCTCCAGCAGGCGGCCGCGGCGGCGGGCACGCGAGCCCAAGCCGCAGAGGCACGCCTGCGTGCCGTCGAGGAGGACGCCGCGCACGCCACAGTCACCGAGGTTCAGCCCACCACCCGGGCCCGACCCGACGAGCTCGAGGCCGTTCTCTGCGAGCTCGAGCGGGCGGCCGACCTCGAGGCCATGGTCGCAGCTCGCGACGCCGCCGAGGAGCGGGGGATGGAGCAAGCGCGGCTGCGTGCCGAGCTCGAGCAGCGGGTCGCCGAGCTCGAACAGCGCCTGCGCCAGGCCGCCGATCACAGCCGCATGGAGGCCGCGCTGGCCAGCCTCGAGCGGGCGGAGCTGGAGCAGCGCCTGGTCGAGCTTCGCTAGGGACGGCCGGCGGAAGCGCGGTGCCCGCTCAGCCCATCAGCTCGCGCAGCTTGCGCAACCCGCGGTAGACCCGGCCCTCCACCGTGGTCATCGACTCGCCGGTGGCCGCGGCGATCTCGCGCAGGGTGAGATCGGCGCCGAAGCGCAGCGCCACCGCCTCGCGCTCCTCGGCGCTGAGCTGCTCCAGGGCGGCGCCCAGCGAGTCGCGGTCCTCCACCTGCGTCAGCGCCGCCGTGCCCTCGTCGTGCGCCGGCGCGACGGCCGTGCGCTCGACCGCTCGTGACTCCGCGCCCTGGCGGCGCACGTGGTCGCGCAGGCGGTTCAGCGCGATGGCGTAGAGCCAGGCCTTCTCCCCGCCGCGGCGGCGATCGAAGCGCCGCCGCGCGCGCAGCGCCCGCTCGAAGGTGTCGGCCACCAGGTCCTCGGCCAGAGAGCGGTCCCCCGTGCGGTAGGTCAGGAAGGCGAACAGGCCCTGGGCGTGGGCGTCGTAGAGCCGTTCGAAGTCGCCCGTTCGCACCGGGCGATGATCGCCGATCGGAAAACCTCCCCGTCGTTCGTATTAACCCCCGATGCAACGAGACACCGATCAGCGCCTCCCCCTCGAGCTGACCGAGACGGCCCAGCGCCTGCGCGACGAGCGCCCGGCCCTGGCCGCCCTCGAGCTCGATGCGCTCAAGCTCCGCATCCGCAGCCGGGGGGCTCGCGGCTCACATCGAAAGGAATCATTCATGAGATCACGCATCGCGATCACGTCGATGCTCCTGCTCGGCGTCTTCCTGACCGTCGGCGGGACCGGCCTGGCCGTCACCGGCCTCTCCGCCCGCGGCAGCGCAGCCAAGGCCCAGTACGGACACAACCATCACCATCACCATCACAACAACAACAACGGCAACAACAACAACAACGGCAACAACAACGGCAGCGACGGCACGCCGACATTGCAGAACCCCAGCAGTGGGGTCTTGCCCGAGACGAAGACGAGCCCGCCGATTGCCCAGGCGCCTGCTCCGCCCCAGCAAGGCGTGCTCAACGAGACCAAGTCCCAGCCGCGAGCCGCAGAGCCGGTCCAGCAGCTGCGCCAGGTCCAGAGCACCGGGAGCAACCAGCAGCAGCTGCCCTTCACCGGGTTCGCCGCGATCCCGATCCTCCTGATCGGGCTGGCCCTCCTCACCGCCGGCATGGTCACCCGCCGGCAGGTGCGGCGCGAGCAGTCCTAGCCGGTCACCAGCCGTAGATCAGCGCATCGCGCGCCTCGGGGCCCAAGGGCCTCGGGGCGCGCCGCGTTGTGGGCCCGGCAAAGGGCCGTCCCCGTCAGCTCTGACCCAGCCGCCTTCAGTGATCATGCGGCCAGCGTCAGCGCTGAGCCAGCCGCCTTCAGCTCTGCGGCAGCTCGGCGGTCAGGGCGCGCCGGACCCACTGCCGCGGGTCGCGGGTGGCGAAGGTGCTCACCGCGTCGGAGGCCAGCGGCTCGAGGGGATTGAGCCGGTGAGCCTCGCGCACCTCCGGCAGCGGGTCCATGCCCGCCGCGCCGGACACCAGCGCCAGGCCGTAGTGGTACTCCCAGTTGCCGGGATCGAGCCGGACGGCGCGGCGCATGGCCATGAGGGCCAGCGCGTTCTGGCGCAGGTGCGCGTCGCAGAACCCGAGCAGCTCGTAGGGCTCGGGCCGCACCGCGACCGCCTCGCTGGCGGCCAGGGATTGGTCCACGGTCCGCGCGCAGTCGCCGCCCTCGAACGCCGCCGCGCTGCGGTCGAGGCTGCGCTGGGAGGCGGCGACCTGGAGCGGCGCGATGGCCAGCACGAGCAGGCCCAGTCCGACGACCACCCGGACGATGCGCGGCGGGAGCGGCCCCTCCACCCGCTCGCCCACGGCACCGCGCGCAGGCAGGGCGGTGGCCAGCGCCGCTGCCCCGAGTGTGAACACCCAGAGCGTGAGCGTCGGCATCTCCCAGTCCCAGTCGAACTGCGCGTGGATCGCCCAGGCCAGGCCTATCGCGAGGATCGCGGCGAACAGCGGGCGCTGCGGGCGCCTGATGCGCCAGGCCGCGCCGCCCAGCACCGCGACCAGGGCGACGACCACGAGCACGAGGCCGACGATGCCCATCTCCCCCAGGGTCTCGAGGTAGAGCGAATGGCCGTCGAAGACCTGGAGGTCCTCGGGGCGCCGGCGCTCCCACTGGAGCTGGAACGTGCCCGCCCCCTGACCCCGCACGGGCTGCTGCGCGAACCCCTGGAGCGACACGCGCCACAGGTCGACCCGCCCGTTGCTGCTGGGATCGCTCAGCCGCGAGCGCAGGTCGGCCCGCGGCCCCCCGACCGCCTTCCCCTTGACGAAGCCCTGGACCTCCCGGCCGACGTAGCCAGGACCTCCGGCGACCAGGAAGACGGCGAGGCCCGCGACGACGAGCGCGGCCACGGCTGCGAGGGCGACCCGCCGGGGAACCTCGCGGGGGTCGCGCCGCAGCAGCCACGCGTCCGCGACCGCGAGCACGCCGCGTAGCAGGGCCGCGCCGGCCGCGCACAGGGCGATCGTCACCGCCGCCTCGCGGCCCTGCGCGACGGCGGCCGAGCCGGTGGGGTCGGTGGCGGCCAGGGCGTCGGCGCCGTAGAGGTGGGCGACCGCCACCACCGTGGCCGGGACGGCCCCGATCAGGCCTCCGAGCAGCAGCCGCGGACGGCCGAGGACGAGGTAGACGACCAGCCCGATCGCCCCCGCGCCGATCGCCCCGCGCGAGAAGGTCAGGTAGACGGTTGCGGCCAGCACCGGAAGCGCCGCCGCGGCCATGACCCGGGCGGCCACCGGCTCCCGCTCTCCGCAGGTGAGGTGCAGGGCCAGGATCGTCGCCATCGCCCCGAAGAGCCCCAGCGCGTTCCAGTAGGTGATGGGGTAGGAGAGCCGCGAGCTCGCCACGTTGGGGGTGGTGGGAAGGACGTGGGGCAGCAGGCGGCTGAGCAGCGCGAACACGCAGACCACCACGGCGGCCGCCACCACTCCCCTGACCATCCACGCCAGCCGCCGCGGGGTCATGGGCAGCGACCCGAAGAGGACCAGGGCCAGGAGGTAGAGCAGGGCGCGGTCGAACTCGAGCAGGGCCCGGCCGGGCGAGTGCGACCACGCCGACGACGCGAGGATCCAGGCGGCGAACAGGGCCATCGCCCCGGCCGCGACCACCAGAGTCCGGCCGGCGCCGGCGAAGGGACGCTCGGAGAGCGTCACCCGCAGGAGGAGGACGATGGCCAGGATCCCGGCGAGCAGCGACTCGGTTCCGGCGAAGAAGCCGCCGGCGTTGAACGCGGTGTAGGCGACCAGGCCACCCGGCAGGGCGAGGAGGGCGCCATCGGCGCCCCGCCGCAGCCACACGCCTACGCGCGGTGCCGCCCGCCGCGCCCGCGTGCGGGCGGGCGCCGGGGCATGGACGGCGGGTTCTGGAGGAGTCTCGAGCACGGCTGGTCGGGTCGGTCCTCACCTCATCGACCGATCCGTCGCGGACCTTGCGGCCCGGTCGGCGGCCGGCGCGCGGGCCGTCGGCAGGCTCGCCCGCGCTGGCGGGCATCTTCCCTCACCGCAGCGACGACGGTGCAAGGGTCGATTCGTCAGCCGTCCTCTCACCGACGGCGCAGTACGTGCGCGTCCCCGGCCCGGCGCGTCACCTTCTCCCCGTCGAAGTGCTCGAGCAGGGCCTGGGCGAACTTGCGGGTCGTTCCGAGCTCGTCGCGCAGCTGGGCGATGGTGATCGCGCCGTTGCGCTCGATGTAGGCGACCACGGCGCGCTGGGCCTCGGTCACCGCGGCGGGGTGGAAGTGAAGGCTGCGCCCCACCCGAACGGCTCGCCCGGCGGCCCGCAAGACGGGAAGCTCGGCGGCGGCGGCGCCCAGCTCGGCCTCGATCGGCGGCTCCAGCGCGGCCTCGCGCAGGCGCTGCTCGAGCGCCAGGGCGGCGGCGGAGAGCGGCCGGTCATGGCCGTCGGCGTCGGCGGTCCCGGGCGCGCGCTTGGGCCCGGTGGCCGGCGCCGGCTCCTCGACGTCGGCCTCTCCGCGCGACAGACGCTCCAGCCGGGCCAGCACGTCGCGCGAGGGCCCGTGACGGCGCGCGGCTGGGTCGAGCACCACGCCGCCCCCCAGGGTGTCGGGTGGTGCGATTTGGCGCACGATCAGCCGGTCTCCGACGGCTGCGACCACCGGCTGCTCGAGGCGCAGCTGGAAGAAGCGACCGCCCAGCGGCGCCACCCGGGCCGGGGACTCGCGGGTCCCGTGGTGCACCTGCACGCGGCCCCCGTCGGAGAGCCGGTGGCGGCGCTCGCCCAGGTCGAGCTCGGCGTCGAGGATGTGGGTGGGGCGCAGCCGCGCCCCGGCGCCGACGACCACGTCGCCGCGGGCCACCTCGCGCACCTCGACGCCCGCCAGGTTGACCGCGACGCGCTGACCCGCGCGGGCGCGCTGCACCGCCCGGTCGTGGACTTCTACTCCGCGGACCCGCGCGCGGCGCTCCGGCGGAAGGATCTCCACCGCGTCGCCGCGCCCGATAGACCCCGTCCACAGGGTCCCGGTGACCACGGTGCCGGCGCCGCGGATGGTGAAGGCGCGGTCGACGTGCAACCGGGCCTCAGCGGCTTCCTCCCAGCTCACCGCCCGCCCCGGCAGCTCGCCGGCCACGCCATCGAGCGCCGCCCGCAGCTCGTCGAGCCCCTGCCCCGTCCGCGCTGACACCGCCACGACCGGGGCGTCGGGAAGCAGCCCGGCCGCCTCCTCGCTCGCCGGCGCGGGGTCGAGCACGTCGGACTTCGTCACCGCGACCACCCCGCTTCGCACGCCCAGCCCCGCCAGCACCGCGGCGTGCTCGCGGGTCTGGGGCATGACGCCGTCGTCGGCGGCCACCGTCATGAGGAACATGTCGATCCCCGTCGCCCCCGCGACCATCGTGCGCACGAAGCGCTCGTGGCCGGGGACGTCGACCACCGACAGCGGGCGGCCCGAGGGCAGCTCGAGGCGGGCATAGCCGAGGGCGATCGAGATCCCGCGCGCCCGCTCCTCGGGCAGGCGGTCGGTGTCCACGCCGGTCAGGGCGGCGACGAGCGCCGTCTTGCCGTGGTCTATGTGGCCGGCCGTGCCCAGGGTCAGCGGCGGGGCGGCGGGCTCAGCCACCGGCGCCGGCGCCCAGCGCGGCGGCGACGGCCGCGCCGGCCTGGTCGACCTCGTCGTCGGCGAGGGTGCGGGGATCGAGCAGCAGCCGGCCGGCGTGGATGCGCCCGACGACCGGGGGATCGCCGGCCCGTAGGCGCGCAGCCAGGGCGTCGACGCCCCCGGCCGGCGGCTCCACCGCCACCACGGGCCCCTCCAGCTCGAGCAGGGGAAGGGCGCCCCCGCCGACCCGGGCGACCGCTCGGCCGAGCTCGACCAACCCCGGCGCCTGATCCAGGGCGGCGCGCAGGCGCTCTGCCCGCGCGGCCAGCTCCTCCTCCCCGGCCTCGAGCATGGCCAGGACGGGCAGCTCGGCGCGGGCGCGGGCGGGGTCGCGGTAGACCCGCAGAGTGGCCTCGAGCGCGGCCAGCGAGAGCTTGTCGATGCGCACGGCGCGGGCCAGCGGATGGGCGCGGGCGAGCGCCACCGCGTCGGAGCGTCCGACGAGCAGCCCGGCCTGGGGGCCGCCGAGCAGCTTGTCCCCCGAGAAGCACACCAGCGCCGCGCCGGCCATGACCGACCGGCGCACCGGTGGCTCGTCGCGCAGCGCCGCCATGCCGGTGGCGACGGCGCCCGAGCCCACGTCGTCGATGACCGGCGGCCCCAGCGCGCACAGCGCCTCAATCTCCACCTCCTCGGTGAAGCCGACGGTGCGGAAGTTCGAGGGATGCGCGCGCAGGATCGCGCCGACGTCGTCGCCCAGCGCCGCCTCGTAGTCAGCCAGCCGGGTGCGGTTGGTCGTCCCCACCTCGACCAGACGGGCGCCGGATTGGGCGACGACCTCGGGGACCCGGAACGACCCGCCGATCTCCACCAGCTGCCCGCGGGAGACGACAATCGCGCGGCCGTCGCCGGCCAGCGCCGCGGCGGCCAGGAGGACCCCGGCCGCGCAGTTGTTGACGGCCAGCGCGGCCTGCGCGCCGGTTAGCTCGCACAGCAGCTCCTCGACGTGGGCCTGCCGCGAGCCGCGGCGCCCGGAGGCGAGGTCGAGCTCGAGGTTCGAGTAGCCGCCGGCCACCCGGGCCACGGCCTCGCGCGCGGCCTCGCCCAGCGCGGCTCGCCCCAGGTTGGTGTGGACGATCACGCCGGTGGCGTTGAGCACGCGCCGCAGCGCCGGCCGCCGAGCGGCGGCCAGCGCCGCCCGCGCGCGCTCGACGAGGTCAACGGCGCCGTCGCCCCCGGCGCGCAGCTCGCGGCGACGCTGCTCGATCGCCTGCCGTGCGGCGGCCACCGCGAGACCGTGGGGAGCGTCCAGGCGCCCGGCGAGCTGCTCGACCGAGGGCAGCGAGCGCAGCGCCTGGGCCGAGTCGGTCATGACGCCGAAGGCTACGCCCGCGGAAGATCTCCCGAGCGGGGGTAACCTTCACAGCGCATGGCCACGGCGCCGGAGAACCGCACGATCGCCCCCATCGTCGGCCCCGACGACCCGCGCCGCTTCACCGACTCGGGGATCGAGGTCGAGACCCTCTACACCGAGGACGACCTGCCCCAGCCGCTCGAGCTGGGCGAGCCGGGCGTCTACCCCTACACCCGCGGCGTCCACGACGAGATGTACCGCAAGCAGGTGTGGACGATGCGCCAGTACGCCGGCTACGCCTCGGCCACCGAGACCAACCAGCGCTACCGCTACCTGCTCGAGCACGGCTCGACGGGCCTGAGCATGGCCTTCGATCTGCCCACCCAGCTGGGCCTGGACTCAGACGACCCCCGCTGCCTGGGCGAGGTCGGCCGCACCGGCGTGGCCATCGACTCGATCGAGGACATGCGCACGGCCTTCGACGGGATCCCCCTCGACGAGGTCTCGACGTCGATGACCATCAACGCCCCGGCCGCCGTGCTCCTGCTCCTCTATGACCTCGTCGCCGAGGAGCAGGGCGTCCCCTCGCAGAAGCTGCGCGGGACCACCCAGAACGACATCCTCAAGGAGTACATCGCCCGCGGGAACTACATCTATCCCCCCGAGGGCGGGATGCGCCTGACCACCGACCTGTTCGCGTACTGCCACGAGCACATCCCGCGCTGGAACACGATCTCGATCTCGGGCTACCACTTCCGCGAGAAGGGCTGCTCGGCCGTGCAGGAGGTGGCCTTCACGCTGGCCGACGGGATCGCCTACGTGCAGGCCGCGCTCGACGCGGGGCTGGCGGTCGAGGACTTCGCCCCCCGGCTGGCCTTCTTCTTCAACGGGCACAACAACGTCTTCCAGGAGGTGGCCAAGTTCCGCGCCGCCCGCAAGATGTGGGCGCAGATCATGCGCGAGCGCTTCGGGGCCACGGACGAGCGCTCCCAGCGGCTGCGCTTCCACACCCAGACCGGCGGCGTCACCCTCACCGCCCAGCAGCCCGAGAACAACATCGTGCGCGTCGCCCTCCAGGGGTTCGCCGCCGTGTGCGGTGGAACGCAGTCGCTGCACACCAATGGCTTCGACGAGGCGCTGGCCCTGCCCACCGAGCGCGCCGCCCGCATCGCCCTGCGCACGCAGCAGATCCTCGCCCACGAGTCCGGCGCGGCCGACACCGTCGATCCCTTCGCCGGCTCCTACTTCGTCGAGTCGCTGACTGCGGAGATCGAGCAGCGCGCCAGCGAGCTGATCGCCAAGGTCGACGAGCTCGGCGGCTCGGTGGCGGCGATCAACTTCATCAAGAACGAGATCGAGGAGTCGGCCTGGGGCTACGACGAGCGCTACCGCATCGGGCAGGACATCGTCGTCGGGGTCAACAAGTACGTGACGGAGGATGTCGAGGTGACCGACATCCTCAAGGTCGACCAGGCCTCCGAGGACGCCCAGGTCGGGCGGTTGAAGACGTTCAAGGCCGACCGCGACGGCGACCTGGTGGCGCGCCGCCTAGAGGAGCTGCGCGAGGCCGCCGCCGGCAGCGACAACCTGCTGCCGCCGATCCGCCAGGCGCTCAAGGACCGGTGCTCGATGGGCGAGGTCTGCGGCGCCATGCGTGACGTCTTCGGCGAGTACCAGCCGGACATCTGAGAGCTGGCGCCAGGGCCGGCGCGCCGCTGGCCGCCGACCGGTAAGACTCCGCCCCGCAATGCCGGCGTCCAGCGGACCGGTCGTGGCCTTCACGGGCAAGCGCCTCAGCATCGGGCGCTCCAACAGCAACGACATCGTGCTCGACGACGTCAACGTCTCGCGCTTCCACGCCGAGATCGCGCCGGTGGGCGACGACATCGAGCTGCGGGACCTGGAGTCGCGCTGCGGCACGCGGGTGGACGGCAAGCCGGTGAAGCGTACGGTCATCCGCGACGGCGCCCACCTCGGCATCGGGCCGTTCGACCTGGTCTTCGACGGCTCGCGCTTCGTGCGCCGCAACCAGCGCGGCGCCCTGCGTCTCGACGCCGCCGCCCTGGGCGTGTCGGTCGACGGGCGGCCGATCCTCGACGACGTCTCGCTCGCGGTGGCCCCCGGGGAGCTCGTGGCCATCATCGGGGAGAGCGGGTCGGGTAAGACCACGCTGATCCGGGCGCTCGCCGGGGTCTCGCGGCCCAGCTCCGGGACCGTGACCCTCAACGAGGAGCCGGTCACGGCCCGGCTGACCGACGTGGGCTACGTCCCCCAGGACGAGATCGTGCACTCCCGCCTGACCGTCCGCGAGGCGCTGGGCTACGCCGCGCGCCTGCGCCTGCCCCGCGACATGGCCCCCCGCGAGCGCGAGTCGGTGATCGAGCGGGTGCTCACCGAAATGTCGCTCGAGGACCGCGCGGACCTGCGCATCGGCTCCCTCTCCGGCGGTCAGCGCAAGCGCGCCGGCGTGGCCTCCGAGCTGCTCAACCGACCGAGCCTGCTCTTCCTCGACGAGCCGACGACCGGCCTCGACCCCGGGCTCGAGGGGCTCATGATGTCCCTCTTCCGCGAGCTCGCCCAGCCCGGCGAGCGCGCGGTCGTGGTGGTCACCCACGCCACCCGCAGCCTCGAGCTGTGCAACCGCCTCGCGGTCATGGGACGCGGCGGGCAACTGACCTTCTACGGGCCGCCCGCGCAGGCTCTGACGTTCTTCAAGGTCGACACCTACGACGGGATCTACGGCCGGCTGCTCGAGCGCCCGGCCGCCGAGTGGCGACGGCGCTTCGAGGTCCAGCGTCCCCGCCCGGCCGCCCCGGCGCCCGGTCCGACGCCCGAGCCCGGGCCGGCCGGCTCCCCCCAGGCCAAGCAGCGCGGCGGCCCCCAGGTCGGCGTGCTGGCCAGCCGCTATCTCAGGCTCTTCAGTCGGGACCTGCGCAACGTGGCCATCCTCTTCGGCCAGGTGCCCGTGATCGCGCTGGCCACCGCCTTCCTCTTCCACCCCGGCGTCTTCGACCGCGCGGGGGTGGGGCTCCAGCAGCCCGGCGACCCCCGCTACGCCATCCAGGTCCTGTTCATCCTCGCCACCACGGCGATCTGGTTCGGGTCGATCTCCAGCGCGCGCGAGATCGTCAAGGAGCGCAGCGTGATCCAGCGAGAGGCCGCGATCGGCGTGCGCTGGAGCTCCTACCTGGCGTCCAAGGCGCTGGTCCTTTTCGCCATCGTCGCCGTCCAGACCGCCGCCCTGAGCTACTTCGTCTTCGCCGTACGCCCGCTCGACGAGCCGGCCGGCACGTACGCCACGGTGATCGGGCTGCTCGTCGTCACCTCGTTCGCCGCCGTAGCCATGGGCCTGCTGATCTCGGCCACCGTCAGCAGCGAGGACCAGGCCACGAGCCTCATCCCGCTCACGCTCATTCCCCAGCTCCTGCTGGCCGGGGCGATCGTCCCCGTGGCGCGCATGTCCGAGCCGCTCGCCTCGATCTCCTCGCTGATGATGGCCCGCTGGTCGCTGGCCGGCGCGGGCAGCGCGATCAACATGAACGACCGCATCGCGGCCGACCCCCGGATCGCCCGCCTGGGCGACTACGGGCAGACGTTCTTCGATACGACGCCGCGACAGGTCATCGCCATCCTCATCGTCTTCATGGCGGTGTTCTTCGCCGCTACGCTGGTCGCCCTGGCGCGCCGCCGGCCGGCCGGGGCACGCGTCGGCGGCTGAGGGCGGCCCGGCCCGGGCTGGTCCGTCGTCCGGGAGCAGTAGCGTGCTCGGCCTGCTCGCCGCCGTCACCTTCTACTCGATCGTCAAGGCCATCCACATCGCCGCCGTCGTGGTGGCCTTCGGCGTGGTCTTCACCTACCCGCTGATCGTCCCGGCGGCCCAGCGCTCGGACCGGCGCAACCTCGCGTTCTTGCACCGCATGCAGGTGCTGATCGGCCAGCGGGTCATCGCTCCGGTCGGGACGCTGGTGCTGATGGCCGGGATCTACCTCGCGCTGGCTGGTCCCTTCGACTTCAAGCAGTGGTGGGTCGGCTTCGGGGTGCTCGTCATCATCGTGACCCTCGGGCTCGTCGGCGCGTTCTTCGCGCCCCGGGAGCGTCGGTTGGCCGAGCTGGCCCAGCGCGACATCGACGCCTCCGCTGGCGGGGACGTGGCGCTTGGCGAGGACTACCGCGCGCTCTCGCGGCGGGTGCGGATCGCGCAGACGCTGGTGGCGCTGGTGCTGCTGGCGACGATCCTCTTCATGGTCCTGGGCTCGCGCGGCGAGCTCTGAGCGACGCCGGGCTGACCGCCGCGTTGCAGGGCGGCACGCGCGGCAGGAGTCCGGGCGAGCCGCGCGAATTCGTCGCCTGTGCCCAGCGTGCAAGCCCGCCGGACCCTCGTCAAGTCGCCGCCCGAGCTGTGGGCCGAGCTCAGCGACGCGCAGGCCCTGGGCCGGCGCCTCCAGCCGCTGGGAGAGATCCGCATCACCCGCCTGGAGCCCGAGAGCACCGTCGCCTGGGAGGGCGAGCACGCGCGCGGCACGGTCGAGATCGAGGCCTCCGGGTGGGGGACGCGGGTCACGTTGACTGCGGAGCCGAGCGACGCCCCGGACGAGCCTGGCAACGCGGAGGGCAGCGAGCCGGAGGCGGAACCGCCGGAAAGCGAGGTATCGCCCGAGCCGGCGGCGGAAGCGCCAGCAAGCAAGGCGTCCCCCGAGCCGGCGGCGGAACCGCGGGGACGCGAGCCGTCGCCCGAGCCGGCGGCGGCCCCCGCGGCCACGGCGGCCGACACGCTGGTCGCCTCCGCACCGGTCCAGCTCGAGACGCAGCGTCACGACGGCCCGCTCGAGGACGAGGGCTTGCCCCAGACGACCGCAGCGCTGGGTCAGGGCTATCAGCCCTACGACGAGCCGGCGGCGCCGGAGCCTGTCCGCGAAAGATGGTCGGCCCGCCGTCTGCTCGGCTGGCTAGGCCGGCGCGGGCGACGCGACGGCCACCCGGCGGCCCCGTTGGCGCGGCCCGTCTCGCCGTTCGAGCCCCCCGCGGTCCCCGAAGAGCCCGAGACCATTCCGGCCCCCGGGGCCCCCGCGACCGTCGACGAGCCCGAGCCCACCCGGACTCCCGCACCTCCGGCCGCCCTCGACGAACCCGAGGACACCCCACTCCCCGCACCCACCGCCACCGTCGACGAGCCGCAAGCCGAGTCCCCGGCCTCCGCGCCCAACGATCCCCCGCAGCCGGTGCCCGAGCACGACGCCGCCGGCCTGCCCGAGCGTGGGCGCCTCGAGGCTGCGCGCCTCGACGAGCTGCTGACCAAGCTGCTCGACGACCTCGGCGCCGCGCACCACCGCCCGTTCTCGCGCGGCTGACGGCCCCGGGCCCGGCGAACGCCTCCACAGGGGGGAGCGCTGGATGACGCGCGCGGGGAATTGTCTACCCTCGCCGCCGGGATGAGGATCGGCTGCCAAGACGCGTATCCCGCCACCGCCGTGCAGGCGGGCATGATCTTCCACGCGCTCTCGGGTGCGCACGCAGGGCACTACTGCGAGCAGGCGATTATCGCCATACCCGAGCTCGTCGACATCGACCTGTTCCGGGCGGCCTGGCGCCGGGTCGTGGCCCGCCACGCGGTCCTGCGCACCAGCTTCGACGTAAAGCGCGCCGAGCGCCCCTGGCAGGTGGTCCACACCCACGCCGAGATCCCCATCGTCGCCCACGACTGGCGCGGGCTGGACCGCGCCGAGCAGCTCCGGCGCCGCGATCGCCTGCTGGCAGCCGAGCGCGACGCCGGCTTCGACCTGAGCGCGCCTCCCCTCGTGCGGGCCTCCCTCTGCTGGGTGGACGAGGACGAGTCCTGGCTCCTGCCCAGCTTCCACCACGCCGTGCTCGACAGCCACGGCTCGGTGATCATGCTCGGCGAGGGCTTTCTCATCTACCGAGCGCTGCGCGAGGGCCAGTCGCTCACGCTGCCCGAGCCCGAGCCGTTCCGGCGCTTCGTCGAGTGGGTCGAGGCTCAGGACGCCGCCCGCGCCGCGCGGTTCTGGCGCGAGCGCCTGGCCGGCGTGCGCCGACCGACCCCCCTCCCGGCCAACGCGACGGAGGCCATGGCCGGTGAGGCCGGAGTGCGCCGCCAGCGCGTGTCGGCCCCGGTCAGCCGCGGCCTGCGCGAGCTCACCGCCCGGGCGGGTGCCACCCTCGGGGTCACTCTCCAGGCGGCCTGGGCGCTCACCTTGGCGGCCGAGACCGGCGAGCGCGACGTCGTCTTCGGCCTGGCCCGGGCGGGGCGCCGCTCACCGCCGTTCTCGACCGACTACATGATGGGCGTGACGGTCACCACCGTCCCCACGCGGGCGCGCGTCGACCCCGAGCGCAGCCTGGTCGACTGGCTGGGCGAGCTGCACCGCCATGCGGTGGCGGTGCGCGAGTTCGAGCACACACCGGCGCTGCACGTGCAGCGGGCCAGCGACCTGGAGCCGGGCGAGCCGCTGTTCGAGACGTTGTTCTCGTTCGAGCACGGCGACCAGCGGGCGATCCTCTGCGCGATCGACCCCGCCTGGGAGGAGCGCGACTTCGAGCTGATCGACCGCCCGAGCTACCCGCTGACCCTCAAGGTCTCCGAGGCCGGGGAGGGGCTGGTAGTCGAGGTCCTGTTCGACGGTGAGCGGGTCACCGCCTCGACCGCCGAGCGGGTGCTCGGCCTGTGCGTCCGCGCCCTGTCGTCGCTCGTCGCCGGCCCGGACGCCACGCTCGGCGATCTCCTCGCGGGCCTCGAGGAGGACGCCGGCGTCGGCGTCGAGCCCACCCCCTGCCTCGGGGGCAGCACGCCCTACGAGCGCGAGGCGACGATCGCGCAGCTGTTCGAGGCGCAGGCCGACCGCGCTCCCGACGCCGTGGCGCTCGAGCTGGGCGAGCGGCGCATGACCTACGCACAGCTCGACGCAGCCGCCAACCGGCTCGCCTGGCGCCTACGCCGGCTGGGCGTGGAACCCGGGGAGCTGGTCGGCGTGGCCCTTCCTCGCTCCTTGGAGCTGGTGGTGACCATGCTCGGCGTTCTCAAGGCGGGCGGCGCCTACCTGCCGCTCGACGTCGAGCACCCGGCGTGTCGGAGCGCCCTGATGCTCGCCGACGGCGGCAGCCGGGTGCTGATCAGCCGCCGTGAGCTGGCCGATGCCCTCCTCGACGGCGACGCCCAGCTCCTGGCCCTCGAGCCCAACGCCCCGGTCGCCCCCGGGGAGCCCGAGGAGCGCCCCGCCCCCGCCGGCGGCGGCGGGGCCGACGACCTGGCCTACGTCATGTACACCTCGGGCTCCACGGGCGCCCCCAAGGGCGTGGAGACGCCCAACCGGGGCGTCGTGCGGCTGGTGCGCGGCGCCGACTACGTGCGCCTCGGCCCCGGCGAGGTTCACCTCCAGCTCGCCTCGCCGGCCTTCGACGCGTCGACCTTCGAGATCTGGGGCGCCCTGCTCAACGGCGGCCGGCTGGTCATCGCCCCACCCGAGGTGCCGTCGCTCAAGGCGCTGGCAGAGATCGTCCGCGCCCACGGAGTCACGACGCTGTGGCTCGCCGCCGCGCTGTTCCACGAGATCGTCGACTTCGACCCCGGCTCCCTGCGCGGGCTGCGCCAGCTGCTGGCCGGAGGGGACGTGGTCCGCGCCGCTGACGTGCGCCGCGCCCTGATGGCGCTCCCCGGCTGCACCGTGATCAACGGGTACGGCCCGACCGAGAGCACGACGTTCGCCTGCGCCTACGCCGTCGCCGACCCTGACCAGGTGGGCGCCAGCGTGCCCATCGGACGACCGATCGCCAACACCTACGTGCGGATCCTCGACGCCCAGGGGCAGCCGGTGGCGCGCGGCACGGCCGGCGAGCTGTGCATCGGTGGCGACGGCCTGGCGCGGGGCTACCGGGGACGGCCCGAGCTGACCGCGGAGCGGTTCGTGCCCGACCGCCTCAGCGGAGAACCCAGCGCGCGCCTGTACCGCACCGGTGACCGAGCGCGCCTGCGTCGCGACGGGCTGATCGAGTTCCTCGGCCGCCTCGACGACCAGGTCAAGATCCGCGGCGTACGGGTCGAGCCGGCCGAGGTCGAGGCGGTGCTGGCCCAGCACCCCGACGTCGCCCAGGCCGTGATCGTCGCGTCCGAGGCAGCCGGCGGCGAGCGAAGGCTGGTGGCCTACCTCGTCCCTCGCCTCGAGGCGCGCGACAGCGAGATCGACCCTCGCGACTTCCTCATCCGGCGCCTACCCGCGGCGATGGTCCCCGAGGCCTTCGTGCAGGTGCCCGCGCTGCCCCGGTCGGCCAACGGCAAGGTCGATCGCCGGGGGCTTCCCGCCCCACCTGTCAACGGCTCGCGACGGGCCGTGCCCATCGGCCCGCGCACCGAGGTCGAGCGCCAGCTCGCCGCCCTGTGGGCGCAGCTGCTCAACGTGCCGCAGATCGGCGTGCGCGACGACTTCTTCGACGCCGGCGGCCACTCGCTGCTGACCATGCGGCTGTTCGCCGAGATCGAGGAGCGGCTGGGGGTCAACCTGCCGGTGGCCTCGATCTTCACCGCGCCGACCGTGGAGGGGCTCGCGCGGCTCGTCGAGAGCAAGAGCGCTCGCGATCACTGGCGCTCGCTGGTCCCCGTGGCCGCACGGGTCGAGGGGCGCCCGCTGTTCTGCGTCCACGGCGCCGGCGGGGAGATCGCGCTGTTCGCCGAGCTCGGCCGTCGCATGGGGGCCACTCGCCCCTTCTACGGGCTCCAGGCCCAGGGCCTGGATGGCCGCACCGACGTGCTAGCCACGGTGGAGGAGATGGCCGCCCACTACGTGGCCGAGGTGCGCAGCGTCCAGCCCACCGGCCCCTACCTGCTGGCCGGGATGTGCATGGGCGGCCTGGTGGCCTTCGAGATGGCCCAGCAGCTGCACGCCAGCGGCGAGACGGTGGCGTTCCTCGGGGTGATCGACTCGCCCGGGCCGCGTGAGACCGAGGCCCAGCGGGCTCCGATAGTCGCGGACGGCAACGGCCGGCCGACCGCCAGCGGACGCGACCCGCGCCCGGTGCGGCGCGCTGACCGCGACGCGCGCCGGCGGGCCAAGCGACGGGCCCGGTCGGCCCGCGAGGTCGGCTGGATCGACCTCGCGCGCGGCTTCTGGTGGCGTCCGCTCAAGGCCCTGCGCCGCGGGCGCCGGGCCCTCGACAAGTGGCGAGATCGGCGCGTGCGCGCCTGGCGGCGCTGGCGCAAGCGCTCGCGCCGGGCGACCAAGCAGCAGTGGCAGTGGCTCAAGCGGGCGCTGGTCGGCCGGCGCGTCGAGGACCGCTCGCTGCTCGAGCGCAGCCGCAACCTGGCCCGCCAGCTGCACCCCGACGAGGTCGAGCGCCGCCGCCGGCGCGTCGAGGTCACCAACCGCGCCGCCCAGCGCTCCTACGTCGCCACGCCCTATCCCGGCCGGGTCACGGTCCTGCACTGCGAGGAGAGCGTCTCCCACCCCCATCGCCGTCGCTACGCCGGCTGGGAGAGCGCGGCGGGCGGCGGGATCGACCACGTGGTCGTCCCCGGCACCCACCACACGATGCTGCGCCCCCCCGCGGTCCAGGCGCTGGCCGAGGTGCTGCTCGACCGCCTGGACGAGGCCGAGCGCCGCCACGCCGCGCCCAGCGGCTCGGCGCCGGCGCGGTCCGAGCCCGAGGCGGAGACCGTCGCTGCGCGCCGATGAGGTCGTCGTCTGGCTGGCGCGCCTTCCGGTGGGCGGCACGCGGATGGCCGAGCTCGACGCTCACCTGAGCCCAGACGAGCGCGCGCGAGCCGCCCGCTTCCACCGCGACGAGGATCGTGAGCGCTTCGCTGCGACCCGCGGACTGCTCCGCGAGCTGCTGGCTCGTGAGCTCGACGTCCCAGCCGCTGACGTGACGCTGATCGCCGAGGGCGGCGGGCGCCCGGCGCTGCACCCCGACCACGCTCGCCCCGAGCTGCGCTTCAACGCCTCGCACTCGGGCCGCCTCGCGGCGTTCGCCCTGGCTCACGGCCGGCAGGTCGGCGTCGACGTCGAGGAGCGGCGCCCCCTGTCGGACCTCGAAAGCGTCGCACGGCGCGCGCTCTCCCCCTCCGAGCTGCAGGCGTGGCGCCGGCTCGCGCCCGAGTACCAGCCCGACGCCTTCTTCGCGGCCTGGACGCGCAAGGAGGCCTACGCCAAGGCCCGCGGGCAGGGCCTCCCCATCGGCCTCCAGCCCATCGAGCCGCGCCCCGCCGGCATGCCGGGACGCTTCGAGGTGCCCGACCCTGAAGGGGCAGCGGCGGCGTGGACCGTGGCCACGCTCGCCCTCGGCGACGGTTATGCGGGCGCCGTCGCGGCCGAGGGCGAGGGCTGGGCGCTGCGCGTCGAACAGGTCGCAGGGCAGACCCGCGGGTAGACTGCCCCGCCCTCATGCGCGAGCGCGCCGCCCAGACCTACCAGGAGAAGCTCGGCCAGCTCCAGGAGCTGCGCGAGGCGGCCATCCACTCGGCGCCCGAGGCCGAGGCCAAGCAGCACGACCGCGGCAAGTACACGGCCCGCGAGCGCGTCGAGAAGCTGCTCGACCCGGGCTCCTTCCAGGAGCTCGACACCTTCGTGCGCCATCGGACGACCGAGTTCGACATGCAGAGGAACCGCCCCTGGGGCGACGCCGTCGTCACCGGCCACGGCACGATCGACGGCCGCCGCGTGTGCGTCTTCTCCCAGGACTTCACGGTCTTCGGCGGCTCGCTGGGCGAGGTCATGGCCGAGAAGATGGTCAAGATCATGGATCTGGCGGCCAAGATCGGCTGCCCGGTGATCGGGATCAACGACTCGGGCGGCGCGCGCATCCAGGAGGGAGTCGTCTCGCTGGGCGCCTACGGCGACGTCTTCGTGCGCAACGTCCAGTGCTCGGGCGTGATCCCCCAGATCTCCCTGGTCATGGGCCCGTGCGCGGGGGGCGCCGTCTACTCGCCGGCCATGACCGATTTCATCTTCATGGTCCGCGAGACGTCCCACATGTTCATCACCGGCCCCGAGGTCATCAAGACGGTCACCGGCGAAGAGGTGGGCTTCGAGGAGCTGGGTGGGGCCATGAGCCACAACACCAAGTCGGGCGTCGCGCACTTCGCCTCGCCCGACGAGGACGCCTGCCTGGAGGACACGCGCTACCTGTTCTCGTTCCTGCCCTCCAACAACCTCGAGACCGCGCCGCGCGTCCAGCCCACCGACGACCCGCTGCGCATGGACCCCGAGCTCGACACGGTGGTGCCCGACTCGCCCAACAAGCCCTACGACATGCGCGACGTCGTGCGGCTGATCGTCGACGACGGCGAGTTCATGGAGGTCCACGAGCACTACGCCACCAACATCGTCTGCGGCTTCGCGCGGCTGGACGGGTTCAGCGTGGGGATCGTCGGCAACCAGCCGGCGTCGTTGGCCGGGGTGCTGGACATCGACGCCTCCTGCAAGGCCGGACGTTTCGTGCGCACCTGCGACGCCTTCAACATCCCGCTGATCACCTTCTGCGACGTGCCGGGCTTCCTGCCGGGAACCTCGCAGGAGTGGGGCGGGATCATCCGCCACGGGGCCAAGCTGCTCTACGCCTACACCGAGGCCACCGTCCCCAAGATCACCATCGTCACCCGCAAGGCCTACGGCGGCGCCTACGACGTCATGAGCTCCAAGCACATGCTGGCCGACTTCAACTTCGCCTGGCCCCAGGCCGAGGTCGCGGTCATGGGGCCCGAGGGAGCGGTCAACATCATCTACCGCCGCGACCTGGCCAAGTCACCGACGCCCGACACCCGCCGCGAGAAGCTCATCGGCGACTACAAGGCCCACTTCGCCAACCCCTACAGCGCGGCCGAGCGCGGCTACATCGACGACGTCATCGTCCCCCACGAGACCCGCCCCAAGGTCATCACCGCCCTGCACACCCTGCAGACCAAGCGCCAGCCCGTGCCCAAGCGCAAGCACGGCAACATCCCGCTGTAGGCGACGACGAGGCCCAGATCATTCGGCTTCGCGGCGCGCCGGCCGCGACGAGATGGCGCGCCTCGTGTCGCAGTCGTTACTCCAGGGCCGAGACTCAGGCCTCCGGCTCGAACAGCCCCAGTCCGAAGTGCGAAAGGCCGCCAAGGGCGATCGGTCCCCGAACCGGCTCGGCGAATCGCAGTCCGACCCCCACCACGCGCGAAGCCTCCCGGCGCGAGACGCCCGGCCGCGTCCGGGCGAAACGCATCCAATCGCCCCGCATCAGCTCCACGCTCTCGACGGGGCCGATGCTTCTCAGCTCCAGCTCCCGCCGGACCTGATCCTCGGGCCCGTCGACGATCCGGCCGCGCCGGCGCTGGGGGTGGCGTGTCAGGGCGAGCGGAGTGACGCTTTGCCACGTCGTCGCGGGCCCAAGCAGGCCCGACACGACCAGCTCGTCCGCTCGCCCGAGGGCCGCCAGCGCGACCCTGAAGGGTTCGGGCGCATCACGCATCCGAAGCTCGGAAAGGCGCACCACAGCGGCCACCTCGCCCGGTCCAAGGCCTTCCGGCGCCCAGACGACCAGTCTATCCACGCGCCATCGATCCGCGTCTGGGAGCGAGAGGAAGTGTGCGTGGGCATGCTGGTCGGAGCGCGGGCCATTGGCGTCGTGCCCGCTGAGCACGGGCGAGCGCTGGCCACGGCGCTCGACGTCATAGCGCTGCTGGAGAGCGCTGCGGAGAAGGTGCCCTACGGTCACAGCATCGGTCAGGGCGGGGCGAGCCGAGCCGGCCACGCGCAGGAGAGCGATGGTCGGTCGCGACACAGCGACACGCCGCGGGGGTGCCGGGTTCGGTTGCTGATACCGGACGGCGTAGGCGACGGTGCGCGTGCCCGACGGCGCCAGCATTCGTTCGCGGCGCATCTCCGTCACCGAGGTCCCGAGCACCGCAAGCGGCTCCTCCACGTCCTCGGCCACGGCCAGGAGGTCGATGCGTTCGGCGCTGGCCCACTCATCGTCGCCTTCGACTTCAGCCGCCGGAATGGCATCCGGCTGGAGGGTCGCAGGAGCTTCGAGCACTCGGACGCTGCAGACCGACTCCGACCGCCCGAGGTAGCCGACCGAGCAGGCCGCGCGTGCCAGGGCCGCTAGAGCCTCGCCGTCCAGCTCGGCGTCCCACCACGCGCGCACCTCTGCCCCGGGCTCGAGTGCGTGGAAGGCGTCGACCACGAGGCTCGTCTCGCCCTGCTTGGTGGGGCTGTACCCGGGGAGCGGCATAAAGTGGCGCGTGTGCCCGCTCTCGACGGGCGGAAGCTCGAAGCTCGGAGGAGATGCCGTGGCGAGCGCCGTGAGCGCTCGGGTCAGCGTCTCGCGATCGTCGGCCAGCCTTACGTCGGTGAAGCTCGCGGAGTGCAGCGCGCGCAGCAGGCGCCACGGGCTGGGTGGCCACTCCACGGTCGCCTCGTTGACGTGAGCGCCCCAGGCAGTGGCGTGATAACGCCCCAGCTCGAAGCTGACCCCGAGCCCAATCACCAGGTTCAAGTCCCCTTGGGAACCGGCCACGTGGCCGCGCGCCGGCCCGCGTGCTCGAAGGGAACGTCAAGTCTTGCGATCTCGTCCTCGAGCGCTGCCCGGGACGGCAGCTCGAAGCGATCAGGACGGCGGACGTTGACCTCACCGACCTCGAGATCGCACGCCGTGCGCAGCCGCAGCGGCCCGTCGAGGAGCGAAACCAGCTCCCAGAGCGCGACGAGGGTCAGCAGCTGCACGGCGGGAGCGTCGAGCCCGTATCCGCGCAGCTGCTCGAGATCCAGCGAGGCGCTGAGCAGGATCTCCCCGGCGCTGTACTCCGTGCGCCCGAACGGTACGAACCCGTAGCCTTCCTCCGCCGCCTGACCCTCGCCGGCGGTGAACTGCACGTCGTCGCGCTTAAGGCCGCCGGAGATGACCGGCGTGACGTCGTGGGCCTCGATGACCGCGGTCAGAGCGCGGCGCACCTTGGGATTTCCCGGGAACGCCTTGCGCGAGAAGAACACGCCGTGGATCAGGCACAGGGGATCCAGCTGGAGGACCGCCGAATAGATCGCGCCCCAGTCCAGGGGCTGTCGCGGCTTTAGCCCCAGGCGCTCGACGAGCCACGCTTCTCCCTTGGCGCCGTCGATCTGAGCGTCGCAGACGTAGGCGGCGGCGAGCCGGTGAGGCTCCTCGCGGGAGGAGGTGAGATGCGTTTCACCATCTGCGTCGCAGACGGCGATCCAGGGCAGCGGGGCCAGCAGGTCGATCGGCTCCTGCCGGGCGCTGTCGAACCCCAGCGACTCGAAGTGGTTGGTGAGCGACTGGACCGACTCCACGAGAAGGGACGGAGGGCCACCTGGGCGACGAAACTCCGCCGCGCCCAGATTGGCGAATCCCGTCGGCTGGAACGCCGACCCGATCACCGGGCGCAGCCGCGCATCCACCACGAGCCGTGTGGCGTCGTTCAAGGCGTCGATCATGCTGTGCTCTCCTGGGGTTGCAGGGTGGTCGAGCCGAACGTCAAGCTCGCCGTCAGGGACCTGAGGTCGCGCGAGTGGGGCCGGGCGAGCAGCGCCGCGGCCAGCCGCGCCCCATCGGCCCGCGCCGTCTGAAGATCGTCGATCGCCGGTATGGGAGACAGGCCAGCGAGCTGGAGGCGGAGCAGCGCCTCGGCGGTCACCGAACGCACCTGAGCTCGCCGTAGCGCTGCAGCCCACCCGGGACGGGGGCGGCACGGCTCTCGGCCCTCCCGCGAAGGCGCTGGCTGGTCGCGATCATGAAACGCGAGCTCCAGCACGCCCAAGAGCGGATCTGGCATGGGCACCGCGGTCGGGCGCCGCGGGAGCCTGACCCCCCTGTAATCGAGCAGGACAAGGCCGTCGACGAGCTTGCCGATCACGGCATCATCGGCTTGACCCGCGACGAAGCCGGCAAGGTCGTCGAACGCGACGGGAAGGCCGTAGGGGAAGCCGAGTTCCTCGCCGTCGGCGCGAGCGGCGTCGAGGTGGCGACGCTCGTGCGCGGCCGCGAGGCGGTTGACCGCAGTCTCCAGCGCGGGAACCCGCCCGAGCGTCGTGATGCCGTACTGGCGGCGCCCTCGGTCGTCGTACCCGGTCCCGTGGAGGTAGTCGCGCAGTGCGGGAAGACGGTGCATTTCGCCACCGCCAGCGCGGTCTGCGACGGAGCTGAACCCCAACGCCAGCCTGACCTCCAGAGAGGCCCGGTCCAGGGCCTCGACCCACGGGCGAGCCGCTGGCGATATCGGCCGGAGGCCGAGCGGGCGGTGCCGCTCGTCGGCGAGGGCGAGGCGGCCCTCGAGCTCGCCCATGGCGACGATGAGCGACTCGAGGCTCGCAGGGGTTCCCTTCTCCGCAGCGTCGAAGGCCGCGCGCTCGAGGCGCGCGAGTGCTTCTCGCTGGGCTTGGGGAACATCGCCCCTCCCATAGCTGAGCAGCCGCCCCAGCCACGGATCTAGCGTGCGGAGGGCGAGCGCGCCGGGCCGGGGGCGCACCTCGATCCGACCCGCGGGAACGGCGAGGTTCGATTGTCCTGCGCGCTCGAGGATCGAGAAGCGCTGGAAAACGTCGATCCCCCGCGCGACCCCCATCTCACTGGTCGCCCTTGCCGCATCGAGGCCGGTGTGGACGTTCCGCCGCCCGACTTGGGCCCTCGCTTCGCGAAACAGCGCCTCGATCTCGGCCAGGCTTGCGGGGCGCGACCACAGCGGAAGCCACATCTCGGCCCGGCCCTTCTCGCCGGCCGCGGCCGAGCCGTAGCCCGCGCCGGTCGACTGCAGGGTGAAGGGCGCGACCAGCGCGGCGGGGGCGCCATCCGCCAGGCGACGCCCGGCGCCGGCCGTCAGCAGCAGCGCCCCCTCCACCCCAAGGGCTAGGTCCCAGGGGTTTCCCAGCGCATCGGACTCGCCACTCGGCGAGTTGACCGGGGAGGCGTCGCGCAGGAAATGAGCGAGGCTCATCTTCCTCAAGGACCCTGGGCCGCCCCAGAGCGCCGTGGCGAGGCCTTCGACCTCCTCATCGCGATCGCGCTCGTCACCTCCGATCGCAAGTGCCGCGACCACCGCCTGGGCGTAGTTGTTGGCGATGTCATATCGACCGTCGTTGCCGCCCGATCCGAGCACCGGCGGAAACGCAGTCCCTTCGCCCACCAGCACGATTGCGGCGTCCAGCCACTCCAGCGCATCGTCGGGCAGGTTGGCGCGCAACTCGCGCAGAAGACTTGCCTTGGCCTCCTTGGAGCCGGGCTTCTCGGCCAGCCCCGTGTCCTGCAACGCCTTGCGACCAGCTGCGATGGCAACGCGGAAGGGTCCGAGCCGCTCCGAATGGTCGGCCTCGATGGCCTCGAAGGCCGCGGTGTTGTCATTGGGGAAGAACCCGCTCCCTCCATTCCAGGGCGACACCACGGGGGCGGGGACCCATCGATCGATAAGAAACGCCTCCAGTCCTGCCTGGTCCATGTCTGAGTGCAACTCGAGCGCCCCGTCTCTCCAACACGCACGAGCGGCGGGATCGGCTTGGCGACCCACCACCCGCAGCAGCCCCAAGCCCTTGAGGTAGCCCACGAGCTTGGCCGGCGAAGCCCCCGCGACGCGCACCCGTTCAGCCACTGGCCCGCCAGTCCGCGACGCGCACGAGCGCCTCCAGGAAGCCCAGGACGAAAGGACCGTGGCGGTCGCGCAGCTCAGACGAAAGCTCCGCCCACGAACACCCACCTCCGCCGATCTCCATTTCCTCGAGCCCCAGCACCGTCGGGGGGAGGTCGCCGACAGGAGTCGACACGGCCGGCAAAGCGTCACCTTCGAGCACGCCCAGCGCGAAGCGCGCGCTCGGGGCGGCGTCTCCCGGCGGCTCCTCTGCGGGCGCAGGTCGAATCGACATCCGGACCCGCCCATGGTGGGCGGCTACGAGATAGCGGACCAAATCGCGTGCCTCCTCGCGTTCGTCGAGCAGCAGCCCATCGGAAAGCGCGAGCGCGCTGGCCAGCTCATGGCGGAAGTGAGGGCGGACATGGCGTCCGCCGCGATACGCGCTCTTGGCCCACAGCTCCCCGGTGAGCGCGCCACGCTCCGCCTCTGGAGCGGTGCTCAGCAGCATCTCCTGGAAGGCGGGATGCGCCTTGCCGATGTCGTGCACAGCCGCGGCGCGCACGACCGCGGCCGCCAGCTCTCGCGGCAGCGGCAGCGCCGCCATGGAGCCAGCCGCCTCGCCCATCGCATCGTCGAGATGGCGGCTGAGCGGCACCCACTCGCGGCCCAGGCTTCCCGGGTCGGAGTCGAAGCCCTCGGGTGCAACGTCCGGGGGCGCCAGCGGCGTCACCTGGTCACGACGGTCGCCCGTCCATCCTCGCTCAGCGCTGTAACCGCCCTGGGCGGCGTTCAGCATCAGCGTCGCTCCCGGTCGCCTGCGCTCGCGATCTCCCAGCCGCCGCCAGCATCGCTCTACGATGTCGAAGGTCCATGCGCTGACCTCCTTCACCGCTCCCACCGGAACCGCGACCAGCTCGTCGCGACCGGCCGCCGGCTGATCGGCGATGTCGGTCGAGTCCAGCCTTGCGAGCGCACGAAAGAAGACGTTGACCGTGCGCTCGTCGTCAGCGCGGACATACGGCGCGATGTCGACGTCCGTGCCCGATAGGTCCGGGGCCGTGTCGAAGAGGTCGAGCACGTCGCGACGACGAAGCACGGCGGTCAGTTCCCGTCGCTCGGTCACGCTCATGCCCTCCAGGACCGAGGGCGACGCCGAAGCGCCCTCGAGCGATGAGAGGGCCGCCCGGGCGGTTCGGAGATCGTCTGGGTGGTAGGGCGCGGCGGAACGCAGGTCGAGGTCTCCGCGGTCGAGCCAGAGGACAATTGCGTCGTCGTCATCGCCGGCTCGGTTGCATCGGCCAAGCCGCTGCACCACAGCGCTGAACGGCGCGGTCTCCGTGACCAGCAGCGCGCTGGTGAGATCGATCCCGGCCTCTATGACCTGAGTCGAGACGACGATCGTGCCTGACGCGGGCGGGTCGGCCAGCGCGTCGGCCATGTGCTGGGCGCGGTCGGGCGGGCGAAAGCGCGAATGTAGGAGCACCAGCCTCGGCGGGTCTTCCTCGTGCCCGAGCGCCTTGGCCAGCGCGCCATGTACGTGCTGGGCGAGCTCGACGCGGTTGACCACCACGATCGATCGCGTGTGCGGCCGGTGACGGTCCCGTACGGCGCCCGCGATCTGTCGTGCCAGACGTGGCGCCGGCGTCGATGTCAAGTCCAGCCGCTCGATGCGCTTGTCTGCCTCGAGCCGGCGGCGGAGGGGACCGATCCGATCGCCATCGCTCAAACGCACCACTCCAGCGACTCGGGGGTTGTCGATGGTCTCCAGGGCGCGCTGGTCGATCGTGGCCGACATCCACACGGTCTGGCATTCACCGATGACCCCGAGCTTGCTCCGAAGGCCATGGAGCTGGGCCGACGTCGTGCGCGCGGGGCCCATGAGCTGCACCTCGTCGAAGATCCAGCGGCAATCGTTGTTGAGCAGGCCGAAGGCCACAGGCCAGGCGAACCGACTTTCCGCATAGCCGCGATTCAGAGCCCTCGAGACGAGCATGTCGATGGTGCCGACGACGATCGCTCGCCGGTCGATCTCGAGCCGCCAGTCGTCGGGCTCTACTCCTCCCATTAGGACATGGACGGGCGTGTCGTCACCAAGCCGGGCCAGCGCTTCGCGAGCCACACGGACCGTCTGCTCGGTGAGCGAGCGCATCGGAAGTGCGTACACGAGCCGGCGCGGCGCGTTCGGATCGCAGATCCAGGGCACCAACGTGGCCAGCGTCTTCCCCGCTCCGGTCGGGACGTCGATGACCGCAGGCGGAGCCTCCTGAGCCGCGAGGGTTCGCTGGTACTCGTAGGGCTCGTGGCCAGCGGCGCGGCGGAAGGCCTCGTCGAAGTGGTCTGGGTCGATCATCCTCAGCGACTGTCGCAGCCCGGGGGACTTGCTTACAAGCCGGTTGTCCGATGCTAGGCGCAGAGCCGTATGATCGAGAGGCAAATGGGGACGATCGAAGTTCCAGTCGCTGTCTCCGAGGAGTGCTTGGCCGCACTCGACGCGGCGGTCGCCGCCGGACGGTTCGCCAGCCGCTCAGAGGCGATCGCAGATGCGGTGCGCCGGGCGTTCTCCGCAGAGTCGAAAGCCGCCGTAGGAGAGTCCTACCGCCGCGCCTATGAAAAGCGCCCGGAGGAGAGCTGGGTGGGTCGAGCCGGCGCCCATCTGCTGCAAGATCGCGTTGCCACCGAGCGCCGCCGGTGATGAGCCGAACGTAGAGGGACGCCGCCGTTCCAGCGCCGCGGCCATAGATGAGCCTGATCGACCGCGGTGATGTGTTCGTCGCCGATCTGCCCGATGCCGGACCACATCCTGTGGTGGTGGTCTCGCGCCAGGAGGCGATCGCGTATCGCTCGAACGTGACCGTCGTCCTCGTCACCACCACCGTTCGAGACCACGTCGCCGAAGTGGCGCTCGATGAGTCGCACGGACTGGACCATCCCTCGGTCGCCAACTGCGACGAGGTCTACACCGTCCCCAAGCGTCTTCTCGTGCGTCGTCGCGGCCGCCTCGATGCCGGCGCCCAGCGTGCTCTGGATCGAGCCCTGCGCATCGCCTTGGACCTGTGAGGCAGGAGCGTTCATGACATCGCCCCCCGCTGAGACCCCCGATCTCATCCCGATCCGGCAGCTCAACGAGCACGTCTACTGCCCGAGGTTGGCCTATCTCGAGTGGGTGGACCAGCAGTTCGTTGACAGCGCGGACACGGTCGAGGGTCGCTGGGTGCATCGGCGGGTTGACGTCGAGAAAGGGCGGGCCGTGGCTGACGACGAAGACGTTGCCGACGCTCCCCGAACCACCGCCACGACACTCTCCTCAGAGCGCCTGGGGTTGATCGGCAAGATCGACCTGCTCGAAACCCGCGGCGACGTGGCCGTCCCCGTGGAGTACAAGCGAGGAAGGCCGCGATCCCCCGAGCAGCCGCTTTGGGACCCCGAGCTGATTCAGGTGTGCGCTCAGGTCCTGCTTCTGCGCGATGCTGGCCGGCGCGTCGAGCACGCCGAGGCTTACTTTGCCGAGACCCGCACGCGACATCGAATCGCGATCGATCAGGCGCTAGTGGAGAGAACGCTCGCCGCGATCGCGGAGATGCGCGCGAACGCCGCGCGCGACGAGCCGCCCTCGCCGCTGGTGGACAGTCCCAAGTGCCCTCGCTGCTCGCTGGTCGGCATCTGCCTTCCGGACGAAGTCAACCTGCTGAAGGAGCGGGCGGCGCGAGTGCCTCGGCGCCTGGTGGCGGGCGACCCGCCGGCGACGCCTCTCTACGCAACCAAAGCGGGAAGCCGCCTCTCCAAGCAACGCAGCAGGGTTCTGCTGCGCGAAGAGGGAAGGGAGGTGGCCTCGCGCCGACTGATCGACGTGTCGCACATCTCCGTGTTCGGCAACGTGGACGTCAGCAGCGCCCTGCTGCGCTCATGCTTCGACGCCGGCACCCCGATCCTGTGGTTCACCAGCGGCGGCTGGTTCTCCGGCTTTGCATCTGGGATGCCGCCCAAGAACGTGGAGTTGCGCATACGCCAGCATCGGGCCGCGGCGATCGGCAGTCCGCAGTTAGCCGCCGCGTTCGTTGCCGGCAAGATCCGCAACGCTCGCACGCTGCTGCGACGCCACGGCCGGCAGGAGAGCTCGGGCGCGCTACGTCAGATGGCTCAGCTCGCAACCCAAGCGGAGCACGAGCGCAAGGTTGAGTCGCTCCTCGGCATCGAGGGCACGGCGGCGCGGATCTACTTCGAGCACTTCGGAACGCTGATCCGCCAACTGGAAGGCGAGGATGCCTTCGACTTCGAGCACCGCAACCGGCGTCCGCCACGGGACGCGGTCAACGCCTTGCTGTCCTTCGTGTACGCGCTGCTGGTCAAGGACACGACGGTGGCGGCGCTCGCCGCGGGGCTCGATCCGTACGTCGGCTTCTATCACCGTCCTCGCTTCGGGCGTCCGGCACTGGCCCTCGATCTGGCGGAGGAGTTCCGGCCGCTGATTGCCGACTCGGTCGTCATGACCGCAATCAACAACGGAGAGGTTGGGGCTCGCCACTTCGTACGGCGGCTCGGGGCGGTGAGCTTGACCCAAGACGGACGGCGCCAGGTCGTGAAGGCGTACGAGCGGCGGATGGCTGGCGAGCTGACGCATCCGCTCTTCAAGTATCGAGCGAGCTATCGGCGTACCCTTGAGATTCAGGGGCGGCTGCTGGCCGCCTCGCTCGTCGGCGACGTGCCGGCGTACAGACCTTTGACAACTCGTTGACTGCATGGCGCAGCGCGTTCGCTACCTGCTGGTCTACGACATTCGCGACCCGAAGCGCTTACGACGAGTGCATGCTGTGGCCAAGGACTTCGGCGAAGCCCTACAGTACTCGGTGTTCGTCTGTGACCTGAGCAAGATCGAACTGCTCGCGATGAAGCGGCACCTCGTCGAGGAGGCCGACCTCAGCTGCGACAGCATCGGCATCTTTGACCTCGGACAGCCGGACGGTCGTGGCGTCAGGTGCGTGGAGCTTCTCGGCTCACGCAGAGGCCTTCCTGATCAGAACAAGGCGGCGGTCTGGTAGTCGAGGGGTGAGGTCATGTCGCTCCCAGGCAGTAAGCCCTCGCATGCCCTGTTGCCCTGCAAGCGGCCGCTTTTCTTGATCGAGCACCCGACGGCTGGACGCACGGACTGGGGCCTTCTGCGAACCTCTCGCGCACGTCCGCAAAGTCGCTGCATTTGGGCCGTGAAAACCGCGAGCCGTCACCGAGGACTACATTCCTCGGCTCCGTTGAAGCCGGCCGTTCGTCGCCCCCGTCGTCGCGTCGACCGCGGTCACCGAGGACTACATTCCTCGGCTCCGTTGAAGCACCGTCACCCGCCGCCCCGGCTGGCCGCGCTCGACGTGTCACCGAGGACTACATTCCTCGGCTCCGTTGAAGCTGCGTGAGATTAACGGCAACGCGGACGTGAGCGATTGTCACCGAGGACTACATTCCTCGGCTCCGTTGAAGCTGGCGGAGCTGGGGATCAGCCCGTTGGCGAGGGTCCGTCACCGAGGACTACATTCCTCGGCTCCGTTGAAGCACACTCCCCGGCGATGGCCACGGATGGTCTGACAGGTCACCGAGGACTACATTCCTCGGCTCCGTTGAAGCAGCCGTGCCGCGGCCTTCTCCCGGGTCGGCTGCGCCGCGTCACCGAGGACTACATTCCTCGGCTCCGTTGAAGCAGCTGTACGCCCGCGACGGGACCGTCCCGCGCCTGGTCACCGAGGACTACATTCCTCGGCTCCGTTGAAGCTGGGCGATGCCCGGCCACCTCCGCGACCGCCTGTTGGTCACCGAGGACTACATTCCTCGGCTCCGTTGAAGCCGTAGCAGCCACAGTAGCTCATCGCCATCAAATGCAGGTAACCGAGGACTACATTCCTCGGCTCCGTTGAAGCCGGGACAACTCCACCTGGTTCCGCGGTGAGGAGCGGATGTCACCGAGGACTACATTCCTCGGCTCCGTTGAAGCGCGCTCGCGCTGGTCGGGGCGGGGTTCTGGCTCGGGTCACCGAGGACTACATTCCTCGGCTCCGTTGAAGCATTGATGGGAGCGTCAGGGCCATACGGCCTCCTACTGTCACCGAGGACTACATTCCTCGGCTCCGTTGAAGCGCGAGGGCCGGCACGGCCCCCCCGACGGTGGGTTCGGGTCACCGAGGACTACATTCCTCGGCTCCGTTGAAGCGACGACGACGCCGACCCGGGTGTCGCGCAGCAGCTGGTCACCGAGGACTACATTCCTCGGCTCCGTTGAAGCGTTAAGACGGCGGGGCCGGCGCCGAAGACCGCGACGATGTCACCGAGGACTACATTCCTCGGCTCCGTTGAAGCATGTCCAGCCGGGCCTGATCCAACCCCTGGTCGGCGTCACCGAGGACTACATTCCTCGGCTCCGTTGAAGCGAGGCGGCCGGCATCCGTGAGGTCGTCGAGGATCGTCGTCACCGAGGACTACATTCCTCGGCTCCGTTGAAGCGACGAGACTCCACGCCGCGCGGACCGGCGGCCCGAGCGTCACCGAGGACTACATTCCTCGGCTCCGTTGAAGCCAGGCGGGGGTGGCGGGCACCCCTTTGTTTGAGGATGTCACCGAGGA
>JBBPZM010000050.1:0-25353 GCA_038199035.1 Solirubrobacterales bacterium
CGAGATGGGCACGCAGCGTGTCGCGCACCCAGCGCCGCTCGCCGGCCGAGGCGATCCGGTAGCGCGCCAGCAGCTCCTTCTGGCCCTCGGTGGGGACGTCGTGGACGACCCAGCGGACGGCCAGTCGCTCGAAGAGGAACTCGACCGCGCGCTGCCAGGAGTCGTCGGTCGTCCGTGACTGGTCGTGCAGGGTCGCGGCGTAGCGGCGGCGTGTGAGCGGCGACATCGAGCCGCGCAGGACCAGGACGTTGCCGTCGGCGTCGGCGTACTCGCTGTCGGGGGCGCGGAGCTTGTCGACGGCTCCCCGGGCGCGGGCGCGCCGGCCCATCAGGCCGGGCTCTCGGCGGCGCGCTCCAGACGCTCGCGGACGTCGTTCCCCGTCAGCGCGTTGGCATGTCCGGGCCAGCAGGCGGCCGGCTCGAGCGCGGCGAGCTTGCGGATCGACGCGCGGGCCTGCTCGGTGTCGTGGTTGTAGGTCGCCATCGGGACGTGGGGGTCGGTGTCGCGGCCCCAGTCGTCGAGCGTGCAAAAGCAGTCGGTGGTCAGCGCCAGCCGGTCGCTGTCGCGGTAGAGCGCGATCAGCCCCGGCGCGTGGCCGGGCAGGTGCACGACGCGGAAGCCGGCGACGTCGTCGCCCTCGCTCACCGTGCCGGCGATCTTCACGGGCCCGCCGTCCCACGCCCGCCTGTGCAGCTGCTTGTGGAGGTGGCGCCGCCAGCCCAGCGAGCGTAGCTCGGGGTCCCAGTAGCGAAATCCGCCCGAACCCTCGGCGTCGACGACCTCGTCGGGATGGCAGTAGACCGGAACGTCGAACGACGGCGCGGTGCCGCGATGGCCCGTGTGCCCGTGGCCCAGGACGATGCGCGTCAGCCCGCCCAGCTGCGCGGCGGCGACGTGAGCCGCGCGGCTCATGGTCCGCGCTCCGGCGTCGAACATCAGGACACCGTCGCCGTCGCGAATGAAGAAGACGTTGCAGCGGGCGGGGTTGCCCTGAAGGCGCCAGACGCCCTCGGCGATCTGGCCGAAGTCGTGGCCGAGCAGCTTCCGCGCGGCGCGGGTGCGGGCGTTGAACAGCGCGGTCATCCGCAGCTCGATCGGTGAGTCCTGGGGCGGCAGCAGACCCATCTGGCGGCCCACGGTCATGCTGTCGAGGTAGGCGTCGTTGCGGACGATCTTCTCGTCGCGGACCACGAACACGTCGGTGCCGGGGATCTCGAGCTGCGCGCCCGTCGGCTCGATGCCCGTCCACGTGCCCGGCCCGGCGAACGTGCCGCGCAACGTGTAGCGCACGACGCTGCGGTCGGCCTCGGTGGTGATGTCGTGGATCTCGAAGCTGACGTCGGGGATCGCCCCGAAGACCTCGTCGAGGAAGGCGCGCACGCCGGTGGGCGCGACGACGCTGCGCTGGCCGTGGATGTTCTCCTGGCCGCCGATCGCCCAGCAGGCCACCGCGGCCTCGGCGTCGTGCGCGGCGAGGGCCGCGAAGTAGGCCTTGACGACCTTCGTCGTCGCGGCCTTGCTCGGGCGCTTGGGCTTGACGGGCGAGGCTTCCACGAGGGTGCGGAGTCTAGATGGGTCGTAGGGTCACTGGCCGTGACCGGGTCCACCCGAAAGCGCGAGGTCGGACGCGGCGAGCGCGTGCTGCCTGGCGTCTGGCGGCTGCGGCTCCCGCTGCCGTGGCCCGGAGTCCCGCACGGCAATGCCTGGGCCGTCGCCGCCGGGGACGGGATCGTCCTCTTCGACTGCGGCTACCACGACGAGGGCTCCCTCGGCCACCTCGAGCGGGCGCTGGCGATGGTCAACCTCAGGCTCGAGCACGTGCGCCTGCTGGTCTGCACGCACGCGCACTCCGACCACTACGGGCAGGCCGCGACCGTCGTCGACGCCACGGGCTGCGAGCTGTGGATGCACCCCAACCACGAGCACATGACGGCCAGCGTCGCCGATCCCGAGGCGGCGCTGGCCCGCCGCCTGGAGGTGGCGCGCCAGAGCGGCGTCCCGGCCGAGCCGCTGCGCCGCTACGCCGAGCAGCGCCGCGACCAGGGGCCGGGCATCGCCGCGGTGGTCGAGCCCGACCGCGACCTCGTCGAGGGCGTCACCCTCGACACCGACCTCGGCGAGTGGGTGGTCTACGAGACGCCCGGCCACGCCCCCTCGCACGTCTGCCTGTTCCAGCCCCAGCGGCGCCTGCTGATCTCGGGCGACCATCTGCTGGGGCGCGTCTCGCTCTACTACGACTTCGGGTGGACCCCGGACCCGGCGGGCGAGTTCCTCGCCTCGCTGGACAAGGTGGACGCCCTCGGCGCCCGCCTGTGCCTGTCGGGTCACGGGCGGCCCTTCACCGACGTCCACGGCCACGTCGAGGGCAACCGCAGCCTGGTCCGCGAGCGCGTCGAGGCCGCGGCGGCGGCGATCGCCGATCGGCCGCGGCCGGCGGTGGAGATCGTCCCCGAGGTCCACGGCGACGCCGTCAGCCCGGCCAACGCCGCGTGGTGGCTGTCGGAGACCCTGTGCTACCTCGTCCACCTCGAGCGCGCGGGGCGCGCCCGGCGCGTGGAGGGGGAGCCCGAGCGCTGGGAGGCGGCCTGAGCTGCGGTGGCCGCGGTGCTCGGACTGAGCGATCGGCCGGGCGCTCCTAGAATCCGCCCATGCGCATCGACGAGATCCTCGCCCGCAGCGACGAGCCGCTGTTCTCGTTCGAATTCTTTCCCCCCAAGACGCCCGAGGGCGAGCGCATGCTCCAGGACACCCTGCGCACGCTGTGCGCGCTGGAGCCCTCGTTCGTGTCGGTCACCTACGGGGCCGGCGGCTCGACGCGCGACCGCACGATCGAGCTCACCAAGTGGATGAAGCAGGACCTGGGCATCGAGGCCATGGCCCACCTGAGCTGCGTGGGCGCCACGCGCGAGGAGCTGGCCGAGGTGCTCGACGAGGTCCACGCCGCGGGCATCGAGAACGTGCTCGCCCTGCGCGGCGACCCGCCGCGGGGCGAGACCGAGTGGCGACCGACCCCCGGCGGCCTGCGCTACTCGACCGAGCTGGCGCAGCTGATCGCCGAGCGAAACCGCTTCTGCATCGGCGCTGCCTGCTTCCCCGAGGTTCATCCCGAGGCGCCCGACCTCGCCCACGACCTGCGCTTCCTCAAGGAGAAGGTGAAGGCCGGCGCGCGCTTCCTCATCACCCAGCTGTTCTTCGACAACGCCCTGTACTTCGAGTTCGTCGAGCAGGCGCGCGCGGCGGGTATCGAGGAGCCGATCATCCCGGGGATCATCCCGGTGACCAATGTGGAGCAGCTCAAGCGCTTCACCTCGATGTGCGGCGCCTCGATCCCCGCGGACCTGCTGGAGGAGCTCGAGCGCCGGGCCGACGACGCCGATGCGGTCATGCAGCTCGGGGTGGCCTACGCGACGCTTCAGTGCGCCGACCTGCTGCGGCGCGGGGCGCCGGGCGTCCACTTCTACACGCTCAACCGCTCCCCGGCGACGCGCGCCATCGTCTCCGCGCTGCGCCTGCATCGCCCGTGGGACCGCAGCGCCGCCTCGGCGCGGGCAGCTGTCGCCCCGGCGGCGATCTGAGGCATCGGCGGTTGCGGCCGATGGCGCGTCAGGGCAACGGCGAGCGGACGGGGTGGGCCCGGGCCGCGCTCCTGGGGGTGCCCGGCGGGATGCGCACCTTCATGCCGCCCGCGGCGCTGGCGGCCCGCGGACGCCTGGCCGACGGCCGGGGGCGCCGCGCGCTGCTCGCGGCGGCGGCGGGCGAGCTGGCCGGCGACAAACATCCGCTGATCCTTCCGCGCGTCCATCCGGGGGCGCTGGCCGCGCGCATGGCGGGCTCCGGCGTCGCCGGGCAGGAGCTGGCCGGGCCGAGAGGCTCGGCGGCCGGGGCGGCGACCGCGCTGGTCAGCGGCGTGGTGACCTATCGGGCGCGGGCCGTGCTCGGCCGGCGGACGGGCATCGCCGACGCGTGGTGGGGCGCGGCGGAGGACGCCGTGGCCATTGCCCTCGCCGCGGCGGTCACGCACGGTCGTGCGGCCGACGGGCCGGCCGCGATGTCGTCGGCGGAGCCGGGGTTGGCGTCGGCCTCCGACCAACCCGGCGGCTCGGAGGCGGTCGACGACGACATCGGACCGTCGTCGCAGACCAGCCCACCGCTCTCGCCGCTTGGCGCCGTGTGGCGAGGGCTCGCGGCCGGGGCGGCGGGGACGGCCGCCATGACCGTCGCCCAGACCGCCCATCGGCAGGCGACCGGGGCCAAGCCCAGCTCGCTTCCCGGCGAGGTCGAGCGCCGGATCGTGGAGGGAGTGCTCAAGCGCCGGGTGCCGCGCAAGCGCCGCCCCGCGCTCAACTACCTGGTCCACTGGATCTACGGCAGCTCGTGGGGAATCCCGTACGGGGTGATCGCCGGCTCGGGCCGCGGCGGTGGCGGCGGCAGGCCGCTGGCCGGGGGCGCTGCCCTGGGAACGGGGGTCTGGGGAGCGAGCCTGGTCGTGCTGCCGGCGATGAGGCTCGCGCCGCCCGTCTGGCGCTGGTCTCCGCCGGAGGTCGCCAGCGACCTGGGGGCCCACCTCGTCTACGGGCTGGGCGCCGCGGTGGCCTTTCGCGCGCTGCGGTAGCGGGCGAGCGCTCAGTCGTCCCCGCGGGCTCGGCGCGCGCGCGGCGGCTCGATCTCCAGGCCGTGGGCTCGACGCTCGTGCGGAGGCTCGATCTCCAGGCCGTGGGCCACCTGCGGGCGCCCCCCCGATTGGTAGGCGACGTCGACGCTGTCGTTCTGGCGGTAGGTGCCGACCCCCCAGGCGCCCATGAACCAGCGCCAGAACCCGAGCTTTCCCTCCTTCGCCAGGGGGCGATCGAACAGCAGCCGCCCGTTACGGTACTCGAAGTCGGCGCCTTCACGCTGGGGGACCCCGTTGAGGTAGACCTCGAAGGGCGGCCGCACGCCGGCGGGCAGCTTCACGCGCCAACGCTCGCTCACCGCTCGATTATGGCGCCGCGGCGGGGCTGCGCCGGCCGTCCGTGGAGCGTCCTGGCGGGCTCGTATCGTCAGGACGGTGGACGAGATCCCCTACCGCATACGGCGCTCGGCGCGGGCGCGGCGCGTCCGGGTCAGCGTCGATCCACGCGAGGGAGTGGAGGTCGTCCTCCCCGCGCGGGCCCCGGAGCGCGAGGCGGGCGCCGCCATGCGCGAGCTGCGCCCGTGGGTCGTGCGCCGGCTGGGCGCGCTCGAGCGGGCGCGCGCCGAGCTGGGGCTGCGGGAGGGAACGGTGCCCTACCTCGGGGAGGAGCTGGCGCTGGTCTTCGAGGCGGGTCGGCAGCGGGTCGCCCGCCGTGAGAGCTGCCTGCTCGTGCCCGGCGAGGACCACCGGCCCGCGCTCGAGCGGTGGTATCGCCGCCGGGCCCGAGCCGAGGTGGCACCGCGCCTCGAGGCTGCGTGCGCAGAGGCGGGCACGCCCCACGCCGGGCTGACCATCCGGGGGCAGCGCACGCGCTGGGCGAGCTGCTCGTCCTCGGGGGCCATGAGCTTCAACTGGCGCCTGCTGCTCGCCCCACCGCCGGTGCTCGACGCGGTGGTGTGGCACGAGGTCTGCCACCTGCGGGTGCCCGACCACTCCTGGCGCTTCTGGACGCTCCTCGAGCGCCACTGCCACGACTACCGCGTCCACCAGCGCTGGCTGCGGCGCTACGGGGATCTGCTCCTTCTCTAGGCGGTCGATCCCCCAGCGCGGTCTTCGAGCCTGCGGGGCTAGAGCGACCTGCTGGCCCTCTAGCTACGCCGTCGATCCCCCGCGCGGCCTTCGAGCCTGCGGCGCAGCGCTTCGTAGGCGCTCTCCCCGCCGGCCGGCTGCACCGGCCGACGCCGCAGGCGCCCGGTGAATGCCTCGAGCGAGCCGTCGCCGCGCAGGTCCACGCCGCCGCGCAGGCCGCGCGGCCCGGCGACCTCCGCCCGCGCGGCGACCTGCCGGACGGGCTCGATGCGCCGGTAGCGCAGGTCGATCGCCTCGCGTGGCCCGCTGCCGGAGAGCTCGTCGACGGCGGCCTGGAGGCGCTCGAGCGCGGCGGGAAGGGACTCGAAGCGCTCGTGCTCGACCTTGGGTCCGTGGCGCACGGTCAGGTTGTAGGCCGGCACGGGGCCGCAGCCTAGAGGCGGCGCGGGCGGCGGGAGGAGCCTGGGGGCGGAACGTGATGCCGGGGGGCGGAAAGTGATCCCGAGGCGAAATTGATTCCCGGAGCGGCCCGGGCCCGGGGTCATCCCGTCGGGCGCTTGGCCAGGCGCCGCCAGAAGCGGATCCACTCCCGCTCGTGGCCGATGCCCGCCTCGAGCGCCAGCCGCGGCCCGGCCGGCCCGTCGTGGCTGCCGGCGTGGATGGCCTCGTACTCGCGCAGCTTGTCCTCGTGCAGCTCCACCTGGGCGGCGGCCAGCATCGCCGGATCGCCGCCGAAGAAGAGCTTGAGCAGGCCGAGGTCGCGCAGCTCGGTGAACTCGCGGGTCGGGGTCGCGAGCCAGTCGGCGAGCGCCCGGCGCCCGCGTTCGGTCAGCGCGTAGAGCTTGCGCCGCCGCCCCGCCGACTCGCGCTCCTCGGTCAGGTAGCCGGCGGCGGCCAGCCGCTCGGGCTCGGTGTAGAGCTGCGCGTGCTGAAGCGACCAGAGGTTGCCGACGCTGCCCGCGACCATGCCCTTGAGGTCGTAGGGAGTCGCCTCACCCGCCAGCTCGAGCAGGCCGAGGACGATGAACGAGGCGGGCGTGAGGCGGATGTCCTCTTGCAATGGGTCCAAAGTGGACGGTATGGTCGGATCCGTCCTGTCGAGACTACCAGCGAGGGAAGCCGTGTCCGCCACCGTCAGCCCTGCCGCCCCACCCAGCGCTCAGCCCGCCGCCCACGCCTCTGGCGCCGCCCACCGGCTGGGGTTCTCCACACTCGACGAGGAGGTTCGGCTCGACTCCCTCGACGTCGAGGGGGCGCTGCCGCCGTGGCTGGCCGGCAGCCTCGTGCGCACGGGCCCGGCGAAGTTCGAAGTCGGCGAGCGGCGCCTGCGCCACTGGTTCGACGGGATGGCCATGCTGCACCGCTTCTCGTTCTCGGACGGTCGCGTCTCCTACGCCAGCCGGTTCCTCCAGTCGCGCGCGTACACGGAGGCCCAGCGCACAGGTCGCCTCGCCTTCCCCGAGTTCGCGACCGACCCCTGTCGCTCGCTCTTCAAGCGCGTGGCCTCGGCCTTCTCGCCGAGCCTCACCGACAACGGGAACGTCAACGTCTCCCGGCTGGGCGACGAGCTGATCGCCATGACCGAGACCCCTCTCCCCGTCGTCTTCGACGCCGAGACGCTGGAGGCGGCGGGGGTGGCCTACCGGCCGCCCGGGCAGCTCACCACCGCCCATCCCCACCACGATCCCGAGCGCGGGGAGCTGGTCAACTTCGCTCTCCACCTCGGTGCGCGCAGCCACTACCGCTTCTTCGCCCAGCGCGGCCGCTCCGAGCAGCGCCTGATCGCCTCCGTCCCCGTACGCGAGCCGGGCTACGTGCACTCCTTCGCCATGACCCAGCGCTTCCTGGTCCTGGCCGAGTTCCCGTTCGTGGTCAACCCCGCCCGGCTCGCGCTGGGCGGCCGGCCCTACATCGAGAACTACCGCTGGAAGCCCGAGCGCGGCACCCGCTTCCTGGTCGTCGACCGCCACACCGGGAAGCAGGCGGCGTCGCTGCGCACCGATCCGTTCTTCGGCTTCCACCACGTCAACGCCTACGAGCGCGACGGCGAGGTGGTCGTCGACGCCTCGGTCTACCGCGACCCCGGGATCATCGACGCGCTCTACCTCGAGGCCCTCGAGCGCGACCTCCCGGGGTTGCCCACGGCCCAGCTGCGGCGCTTCACGCTCGACCTCGACGCCGGCGCGGTCCACCACGAGGCGGTGGTCGACGAGGGACTCGAGCTCGCCCGGATCGACTACCGCCGGCGCAACGGACGTCCCTACCGCTACGCCTGGGGCGTCGGGCACCGCGACGGTGGCTGGCTCGACCAGGTGGTCAAGGTCGACGTGCAGGAGCGCGACGTGCGCACCTGGTCGGCGCCCGGCTGCTACCCGGGGGAGCCGGTCTTCGTGCCCGACCCCGCGAGCGACCGCGAGGACGCGGGCGTCCTGCTGTCGGTCACGCTCGACGCCCACAGTGGCAGCTCGTTCCTCGCCGTCCTCGACGCGGGCGACCTCTCCGAGCTGGCCCGGGCGCGGGTGCCGCACCACATCCCCTTCTCGTTCCACGGCAACCACTTCGGAGGTGCACGATGAGCCCGCAGGATCGATCGCCCGAACTTCGGGTGTCCGACGCCGACCGCGAGCGCGTCGTCAGCGCGCTGCGCGCCCACGCCGGGGCGGGCCGGCTCGACGCCGACGAGCTGGAGGACCGGGTCGGCGCAGCGTTGGCGGCGAGGACGCAGGGCGAGCTCGCGCCGCTGCTCGCCGACCTGCCCGCAGGCCGGGCGCCGGCGCGGCATGGTTCAGGCCGCCGTCGGGCCGCCGCCGTTCGCCAGGAGTGGGCGAAGTTCGCCGCCGTCCAGCTCGTCCTCGTGGCCGTCTGGGCGCTGACCGGCTTCGGTTACTTCTGGGTCGTCTGGCCGATGGTGGGCTGGGGAATTCCGCTGCTCCTACGCAGCCGCATGGGCGCTTGCGGCCGGTCGCGGCGTCTGCCGTCGGCCGAGCTGCGCTGAGCCGTGTGTGCGGCCGCGGCGGCCAGGCGGCCGCGAGCCGCCTTGACCTGCGTCCGCGAGCCGCGCTTCACCTGCGTCCGCGGGGTGGTCCGGGTTCGGCGCCCTACTCGAGTCGCCTCGACCAAACCGAGAACCAAGGGGTCTGTGCTGTGCGCGGACCTGGCGACCCATGCGGTGCGGACGACGGGGAGCGCACGGGGAGGGATTTCCGGAGCTGATAGCCCCCGCTATCACTATTGATAGCCCCGGCTATCAGGTACGGCGGGGCGCCCCCTTCCCACCCGTGGTCGATCGGGGCGAAGCGGGCGGGGCGCGCAGTGCCCATGCGGGCACGCCGCTGGTTCGGGCACACGGCTGGTTCGGGCACACGGCTGGTTCGGGCACACGGCTGGTTCGGGCACACGGCTGGTTCGGGCACGCCGCTGGTTCGGACACGCCGCTGGTTCGGACGCGGCCGATGCGGACGCACCGCTGGGCGCACCCCTCGTGAAACTTCACCCGGAGTCCTCCCAGGGGCCTCGTCCCCGAGCCTCGTCAGCGGCGGCCAGGGCGCGCCAACCAGCGGTTCAGCGGCAGCTCCGCGCCTGCGCGGGCGAGCAGAGCGGGGTCGGCGCGGGGCAGGCGCGGGAGCGTCGCCACGTCAACGTCTCCGAGGGCGGCGATCGTCTCGTGGTTGGAGGACTCGATCGCCGACGGCTCCTGCGACCAGGGCGTGAGGACGACGCCCGCGACCGGCAGACCGACGGCTCGCAGCGACTCCAGCGTGAGCAGCGTGTGGTTGATCGTCCCCAGGCCGGGATGGGCGGCGACCACGACCGGGAGACCGAGGGCGACCGCGAGATCGCGCACGCTGAACGTCAGGGTCAGGGGAACGAGCAGGCCGCCGACTCCCTCCGCGACCAGCACGTCGGCGCCGTCGGCCGCGCGCCGCGCCGCTCGCACCAGCTCGACCGACTCGATCTCGACGCCGGCGAGCTCGGCGGCAAGATGCGGCGAGGTCGCGGGGCCGAAGGTGAACGCCGTGACCGCGCCGGCGTCGGGCTGACCGGCGGCCGCGGCCAGGAGCTCGTGGTCGGGAGGCCAGGCCGGATCGGGAGGGTCGTCCAGGCCGGTGACGACGGGCTTGAACGCCGCGACGCGCTGCCCGTGCGCCGCCAGGGCGGCGGCGATGGCGGCGGCCACCACCGTCTTGCCCACGCCCGTCCCGGTGCCGGTGACGAAGCAGCCCCGCACGCCAGCTACGCCGTGCTCGTCCTGGTCACGGCGCGGCACCTGGCCGATGACTGGCTCAGGCGGCGCGGGCGGGCGGTTCGAGCGCTTCGACGTCGAACACGGTCATGAGCTCGGAGCCCCCCTCCACGGCCGGCTTCAAGCCCTGCTCCGCCGCTGGCTCGAAGCCCTGCTCCGCCGCGGGACGGTCCCGACGCTCCGCCGCTGGCGCGAAGCGACGCTGCGACGCCGGATCGATGCCTGCGGCCCGCGCCGCGGCTCCGAGCGCACGTGCCGCTTCGCGCAGCTCAACCTTGCCGTGCGAGGCCATGACCGCCAAGCGCAGGCGGGAGGTTCTCTCCGGCACGGTCGGCGGGCGGATGGCCTGAGCGAAGACGCCGCGGGCCAGCGCCGCCTCGCACACGGCCATCGCCGCCGCCGCGTCGCCGACCACCAGCGGCACGATGTGCGTGCTCGAGGCGCCGGTGTCGAACCCCTGGGCCTCGAGCTCCTCGCGCATCACCTGTCCGTTGCCCTGAAGGCGCTCGACGCGCCGCGGCTGCTCGACGACCAGGGTCAGGGCGGCCAGCGCGCCGGCCACGGCGGGCGGCGGCAGGGCGGTGGAGAAGATCTGGGTGCGGGCGGTGTTGACCAAGAAGGCCGCCGTCGTCTCGTCGCAGCAGACGTAGGCGCCGTAGGAGCCCAGGCCTTTGCCCAGGGTGCCGACGATCACGTCCACCTCGTCCTCCAGACCCGCCTCGGCGACCGATCCCCGGCCCCCCGGCCCGATCGCGCCGGTGGCGTGGGCCTCGTCGACCATGACGCGCGCGCCGTAGCGGTCGGCCAGCTCGCAGATCTCCTCGAGCGGCGCGATGTCCCCGTCCATCGAGAAGACGCCGTCGGTGACGATGAGCGCCGGCGCCCCGGCGGCACGCCGCAGCCCCCACTCGAGGTGCTCGGTGTCCGCGTGGCGGTAGACGACGGTCTGGGCGCGGGCCAGCCGGCAGCCGTCGACGATCGAGGCGTGGTTGAGCTCGTCGGAGAAGACCACGCCGTCCTCGGCGCCCAGCGCGGCGATCACGCCGGTGTTGGCCAGGTACCCCGAGCCGAAGAGCAGGGCGGCCTGCGTGCCCTTGAAGTCGGCCAGCGCCTCCTCGAGGCGCCGGTGCACGGTCATCGAGCCCGAGACCAGCCGCGACGCCCCGGCGCCGACTCCCCAACGCATGGCGGCATCGGCCGCGGCCTCGCGCACGCGTGGGTGGTCGGCCAGTCCCAAATAATTGTTCGAGCACAGCAGCAGGACCGGCTTGCCGTCGAGCACCACGCGCGGCCCCTGCGGCCCGCTGACCATGCGCAGACGGCGGTAGAGCCCCAGCTCGCGAAGCTCGGCCAGTCGCTGCTCGAGGTCGCTCATCGAGCGCTCAGTCGGCCAACCCCGCCGGCACCCGGTTGGGCGCGCCGTCGGGCCGAGGAGGCACGGTTCGCTTGGGGCGGAAGCGCAGCTGCTGGGAGGGATCCCACAGGCACACATCGAGACTGACCTGGTCGTCGGGGGCGGCGGCATCCAGGAAGTCGTCGACGACGGCGGGCGTCTCGCCCGCCAGGTGGCCGGAGCGGTTGTCGGGCCGGGGGTTGGCGCCGTTGTCGGGCTGGCGTGCGACGTTGAGTCCCAGCTCCTCGAACATCGCGCGGTCGTCCTCCGGCGCGCTGCCCAGGGTGGTCAGGAAGTTGCCCATCATCACCCCGTTGAGCCCGGCCTTGACCGCCAGCGGCTGGAGCTCTCCGAGGTTCTCCACGCGTCCCCCGCACAGGCGGAACAGGGCCTCGGGCAGGATCAGGCGGAAGATGGCGATCCACTTGACCGCCTCCCACGGGTCCATGTGTTCGCGGTCGCCAAACTTGGTCCCCGGCCGGGGGTTGAGGAGGTTGATGGGAACGCTGGTGGGGTTGATCCCCGCCAGCTGGAAGGCCATCTCGACCCGTTGCTCGCGCGTCTCACCGAGGTTGAGGATGCCGCCGACGCAGGTCTCCAGCCCGGCCTCGCGAACGGCGTCGATCGTGCGCAGGCGGCCCTCGTAGCGCACGGTGGTCGAGACCTCGGGGTAGTAGGACTCGGCGGTCTCGACGTTGTGGTGCACGCGCTGGATGCCCGCGTCCTTGAGCTGGCGCGCGCGCTGGGTCGACATGTGGCCGACCGATGCGCAGCGCTTGAGGTTCGTGTGCTGCGCCACGAGGCGCGCGCCGGCCAGGACCTGCTCGAAGTCGCGCTTGGAGAGCCCCTGGCCCTGGGTCACCATGCAGAAGCGGTGCGCGCCCGCGGCCTCGGCGGCGCGCGCGTGCTCGAGCATCTGCTCGGGTTCCATCATGGCGTGCATCGGCGTCTGCGCCTCGGCGAAGCGCGACTGGGCGCAGAACCCGCAGTCCTCCGCGCACCCGCCGGACTTGGCATTGACCAGCGAGCACATGTCGGTCGAGTCGTCGAAGGACTCGACCCGCGCCTGCCACGCCCGCTCGACCAGCGCCTCGATCGCGGCGCGGTCCTCGAGCTGGCCGAGCTCCAGGGCTTCCTTGCGGGTGATCAGCGGTGGCATGGGCGGCGCAACTGTCGGACGTGCGGGACCATACGGTCGCCCCCGGACGCATCGGCCGCCGCTCAGTGCCGTGGCCGCCCGCGGGCCGCGGGCCGCACCTGCACGTTCCCGCGATCGTCGATCTGGCGCACCGTGATCTCCGCGCCGCGGCCCTGGGGGTCCTCGACGCGGCAGCGCGAGACGCGGCCGCGCTGCTGGGGGACCGGGCCCGGGCAGTCGACCGAGGTGGCGGGAAAGCCGGCGGCGCGCAGGCGCGTCTGGACCGCGCGCTCGAGCGCGCCGAGCAGCAGGTTCTTCAGTCGCGCGCGGTAGCGCGGACGCGCCCGCGCCTCCAGCAGCGTCACCTCGACCAGGTCGGGCTCGGCGTTGAAGGCGGCCGAGCACTCGATCGCCAGGCCGGCCCGGGCGACCGAGGGCGGGCACGCCATGCGGTCGATCAGCGCGTGGGTCTGGCGCGCCATGCGGCCCGACAGGTCGCGCTGGAGCCAGATGACGTCGAGCCGCGGTCCGGCGGGCCGCTCGCTGCCGCCGCAGCCGGCGACCGCCAGCGCCGACGTCATCACCGCGAGCGATCCCCGCAGCGCCCTTCGGCCACGGAGGGGAGATAGGCGACACGCGCGCGAGGTCGCCATCGTGGCCGCCTAGCCACGCAGGGCGCGCAGGTATGAGTAGCGCCCGCGGTAGCCGTCATGCGCCTCCGGCACCAGGGCCCGGCACCCCGCGCGCACGTCCAGGCAGCGCACCAGGCCGCGTCCCGGCAGGTGCAGGACGAAGCGCGAGCGGTAGTAGAACGAGAACAGGTCGCGGTCGCCGCGCAGGTCGATCCGGCGCTGGACGGGGTCGTGGCGCCAGCGGTCGGTGAGCAGGCGGTTGCTGGCGCGGTGGTCGTGGCGCAGGTAGCGGTCGAACCACGCCTGCGTGTACCAGGTGGCCATGTCGATCCCGCGCAGGGTGGCGGGGAAGGCGGGGTTGGGGACGTAGGACCACTCGTAGTGGGTCCCACCGCGCACGACGAGGTGCATGACGTCCACCCCGGCGCGTCGATAGGCCGCGACGGGTCCGTCCTTGGCCCGGCGATCGGGCGCCTCGGTGTAGGGCTGGGGCGCCTCGTAGTAGTCGCCCGACATCCCCAGGGCGGGCACCCGCGGCCTGACCGGTCGGGCCGTCTCCTCGCGGTTCGCGCCGCCGAGCAGATCGTCCCAGGCGACGATGGCGTCGACGCGTCGGTCCGCGCTGCCGACGATCGAGGCGGCGTAGGCGCCGCGGGAGTGGCCGGCGATCCCGACGTGGCGACGGTCGACGAAGCCGGCGAGCTCGTCGTAGCCGTCGACCTGCTTGTCGCGCGACTGCTGGCGCTGCTTGGCCTGGCCCGGGGTCGGCTGCCCGCGCGGTGTCGCCTCGTCTCGCGGCCGGACAGGGTGGTAGCGACGGGCGCGTGACGAGAGCAGGAAGTCGAGCGCGTCGCGAGCCTGCTCGGCGGCGTCCTCGTTGGCCGCGAGCTCGACGCAGTCGCAGGTGGCCTGCTGCTGGACGTCGACGTGACGCGAGGCGTCGACTCCGGCGCCGAAGGTGTCCGACCGCCCGTGTCCCTGGGGGTCGTAGGTCATGACGACGTAGCCGTGGCGAGCCAGGACCTCGGCCGCGTACCAGTAGATCTCCTCGGACGCCAGGTCCCCGTTGACGATGAGCACCGCGGGAAGCCGGTGGGCGTGGCGGCGGCGGGAGAGCGGCGCCCACAGGTGCGCGGAGATCGTCGCCCCGTTGCGGTTGACGTAGCGCACCGCGCGGACCAGCGTGAAGCGCCCGGCGCTCTCGTACACGCGGCTGTCTCCGCCGCAGGGGCCGGCGGGGTCGGCGCACTGGTTGATCGGCGTCGCGCCCGGGTGGTCGGCCAGGTACTGCGCCACCGAGACCGTTCCCGCCAGCGACTGGATGGCGAGCTGGGCCTGGTAGCCCGGGCTGGCCTGGTCGTGCGCGAAGCGCTCGCGCGACTTGGCCACGTTGGCCGCCTCGCGGCCCGAGTCGAACGCCGCCGCTCCCGCCGGGGCGGCGACGGCCATGGCGGCGGCGATCCCGGCCAGCAGCGCCCGCTTCATGGCCCGAGCTTGAAGGCGGCTGACCGCGCGGTCAACCGGGAGCCGGCGACGCCGGCTGCGACCTATGCCTCGCTCGGGGTCGCGAATACGCGGACGACGTAGCGGCCGAGCTCGCGGTCGATCATCCCGTGGCTGACCTCCTCGGGGTCTTCGTTCGTCCACATCTCGTTCATGGCGAGCATGATGTCGGCGTCGCCGCCGGTGAACTGGCGCAGGAGGTCGCGCGCTCGCTGGCGCTGGGGGTCGAGCCGCGAGTCCGACGGGTCGGTGCCCTCTCGCTGGGCCGCGCGCAGCGCAGCGAAGATCTGCTCCCACTCGCGCTGCGCGTCTTCGATCGCCTGCTCGCCCAGCTGCTCGCGCCGGCGCTGTAGGCGCGCGAGCTGCTCTGCCGTGTAGTACTTCTCGTGCATGGTCATCGCCTCCATGGTCTCGATGAGCTGATTCATCGACGGGACGCCGTCCCGCTCGATCGCGCCCTGTATTGCCTTGAGCCGGTCGCGCAGGCGCCGCGACTCAGCCAGCTGGCGCTCAACGACGCGCAGCTGGCGACAGACGGTCTCGGCCAGGTCGGGGCCGCCGCCGTCCAGGAGGCGGGCGACCTCCTCCAGAGCAAGCCCGAGCCGTCGCAGGGCGACGATCCGGTACAGCCGGCGCACGTCGGCCTGGCCGTAGAGCCGGTATCCGGCGGCCGTGCGCTGCGCCGGGACGAGCACGCCGACCTCGTCGTAGTGGCGCAGTGCCCGAACCGTCAGCCCGGTGGCCGCCGCCAGCTCCCCGATCCTCCAGTGCTCGCGCTCCATGAGGGCCACCGTAGGCCTTCACGCCGCGTGAGGGTCAAGCGCGCGCCCGGTCTTGCTCGGAACTGTCGCTCGCGCCTGCGCCGTTGCGCCCGAAGCCCAGCGGCGTGCGGCTGACCTCGTGGCTCTCGATGATGCGGTCGATCAGCCCGTACTCCACAGCCTCCCCGGAGGTGAAGAAGCGGTCGCGCTCCATGTCCTCATGGACGCGCTCGACGGCCTGCCCGCTGTGGCGGGCGTAGATGTCGTCGACCCGACGGCGCAGCTCGATCACCTCACGGGCGTGGATCTCGATGTCGGTCGACTGGCCCTGGAAGCCGGCCGAGGGCTGGTGGATGAGGATGCGGCTGTTGGGCAGGGCAACGCGCTTGCCCGGGGCGCCGCCCGCCAGGAGCAGCGAGCCCATCGACATGGCGATCCCGAAGCAGATCGTCTGCACGTCGGGCGCGATGAACTGCATGGTGTCGTAGATGGCCAGCCCGGCGTAGATCGAGCCGCCCGGCGAGTTGATGTAGATCGAGATGTCCTTGTCGGGGTCCTCTGACTCGAGGTGCAGGAGCTGGGCGACGACGACGTTGGCGATCTGGTCGTCGACCTCCTGGCCGAGGAAGACGATCCGCTCGTTGAGCAGGCGCGAGTAGATGTCGAACGAGCGCTCGCCGCGGGGGCTCTGCTCGACGACCATGGGGACCAGCGGCATGGCGTCTCCATTCCTCGAAGATGAGCAACCACAAGGTTGCCTTATCGAGCGCACGGTAGCATGCAACCCTCGAGTTGCCCATCGAGAGGAGGACCATGTCCGAGCAGCCCCTGGAGGTGACCCGCGAGCGCACGCTCGACGCCGCCCCCGACGAGGTGTGGGAGACGCTGACCGACGAGGTCCTGCTCGAGCGGTGGCTGGCCGCCGACGTCGAGCTCGAGCTGCGCGAGGGCGGTCGGGCGCGCTTCGAGTTCGAGGACGGCGAGACGCGCCATGGCCGGATCGAGCGGGTGCTCCCACACGAGCGGCTGACCTTCTGGTGGTGGGCCGGGGACGAGGAGGCCCACCGAGTCGACTTCCGGCTGGAGCCGGCCGACGGGCGCACGCGGCTCGTGGTGGTCGAGACCCAGCCCGCCGGCTCGGCCGTCGGGCCCTCGCGCTGGGGCCTCGCGCTGTCGGCCCTCGCCTCCATGCACGCCGGGCTGGTGTGCGCCTAGAGACCCCAGCCGACGCCGTCGGGAACGTCTTCTTCGCCCTGGCCGACGATACCCGGCGCCACGTGCTCGAGCGCCTGGGCGATGGGTCGACGGTCACTCCCAACGCCCTGGCCGCCCAGCTGCCGGTCACCCGCCAGGCGGTGGCCAAGCACCTCGCCGTGCTCCAGGCGGCGGGCCTGGTGACCAAGAGCAGGGCGGGCCGCGAGACCCGCTACCGGCTGCAGCCCCAGCGCCTGACCGACGCGGCGGCGTGGATCGCCGCGGTCGGCGGCCAGTGGGACGAGCGGCTCGCGCGCCTCGACAAGCTCCTCGGCGAGCGCCGGCGAGGCCGGCGGTGAGCCAGTCGAGCTCCTCCCTGGCCGAGAGGGCGCAGCGGCTGCGCGACCTCCACCAAGCCGGCCAGCCCCTGGTCCTGCCCAACGCCTGGGACGCGGCCAGCGCCCGGGTCCTGGCCGCGGCGGGCTTCCCGGCGCTGGCCACGACCAGCGGCGGGATCGCCGCCACGCTGGGCTATCCCGACGGTGAGCGGATCGCGCCCGACGAGATGCTCGGCGTGGTGGCCCGCATCGCCACCGCCGTGGACGTGCCGGTCACCGCCGATCTCGAGGCCGGCTACGGGCTCGACCCCGCCGAGCTGGTCGAGCGCCTGCTCGACGCCGGCGCCGTCGGGTGCAACGTCGAGGACTCCGACTACCGCGGCGGTGGTGGCCTGGTCGACCTCGACGTCCACGCGCGGCGGCTGGCCGAGATCAAGCAGGCCGGCCGCGAGAGGGGGGTGGACGTGGTGCTCAACGCCCGCCTCGACGTCTTCCTGCGGGGACGGGGCACGGGCTCCGACGAGCAGCAGCTCGAGGAGGCGCTGCGACGCGGGCAATGCTACTGCGCCGCCGGCGCCGACTGCGTCTATCCCATCACGCTCGCGGACGAGCCTGCCATCGCCCGCCTGGTCGATGAGCTGGGCTGCCCGATCAACGTCTTCCTGCGTGCCGGCATGCCGTCGATCGCCCGCCTGGCGCAGCTCGGCGTCGCCCGCCTGAGCGTCGGCAGCGGGCTGCACCAGGCGGCCCTGCGCTGGCTCGAGCAGGCGGCCGGGGAGCTGCGCGCGGGCGGTACGGACTGGTTGGCTTGAGCCGGCGCTCGCGGGGCCTGGGTTGGGCCGCGCTCGGAGTGCTGGCCTGCTCGTTCACCTTTCCCGCGACCACGCTGGCGCTGCGGGGGTTCGATCCCTACGTCGTGGGGGCCGGTCGTTCCGTGGTGGCCGCCGTGCTCGCCGCCAGCTCGCTGCTCGCGGTCCGGGCGCCGCTCCCGCGACGTGGGCAGTGGCGGGGGCTGGTGGCGGTGGCCGGGGGCTGCGGGATCGGCTTCGGGCTCCTCTCCGCCCTCGCCCTGGGCCACACGACGTCGACGCATGCGGCTGTCGTCGTCGGCCTGCTGCCCGCCGCCACCGCGGTGGTCGCGGTCATCCGCGGGGGCGAGCGGGCGCGTTGGCCGTTCTGGGCCGCCAGCGCCGCGGGGACGGCGGCCGTCGTCGTCTATGCCCTGTCCCGGGGCGCCGGGCGGCTGGCGCCGGCTGATCTGCTGCTGCTCGCAGCCCTGGCCGTCGCCGCCGTCGGCTACGCGGAGGGCGGCTGGCTGGCCCGCGACATGCCCGGCTGGCAGGTCATTGCCTGGGGCGTGCTGCTGGCCCTGCCGCTCTCGCTGCCCATCACGGTGGTCGCGGTCCTGCACACGTCGGCGCATCCCAGCCCGCCGGCGCTTGCCGGCTTCGCCTACGTGTGCTCGTTCTCGATGTTCTTCGGATTCTTCGCCTGGTACCGGGGGCTGGCCGAGGCCGGGGTGGCCCAGGCGAGCCAGCTCCAGCTCGGCCAGCCGCTCCTGACCATCGCCTGGTCGGTTCCCCTGCTTGGCGAGCGGGCGGGGTTCGGAGCGCTCCTGACCGCGGTCGTGGTGGCGGTCTGCGTGCTCGTCACCCAGCGCTCGCGGCCGCGCACGGCGGTCGTGCCGGCGCCGTCGGCCGCGCCCTGACCCGACGACGGCGACCGCCTACCGCCCCTGCCAGCGGGCCGGGCGCTTCTCCCCGAAGGCCTGAACGCCCTCGCGGAAGTCCTCGGATGCGAAGCAGGCGCGGCGCAGCTCCACGAGCGCTGACTCGAGCTCGGGGTCGAGACGGTGCTGGGCGCTCAGCAGCTCGCGGATGATCCGCTTGTTGCCGCTCAGCGACAGCGGCGCGTTGGCCGCGACCTCGGTCGCCAGCTCGAGCGCCCGGTCCTGGAGCCGCGGGGGGGAGACCACCTCGTTGACCAGCCCCCAGGACAGGGCGTGCTCCACTGGGATGTTGCGTCCCACCAGGAAGAGCTCGCGGGTGCGCGCCGCGCCGACGACTTCGATGAACTTCGCCAGGCCCGTGTGTGAGTAGACGAGCCCCAGCTTGGCCGGCGGCATCCCCACCTTGATCCCCTGCGCGGCGACGCGCAGGTCAGCCGAGAGCGCCACCTCGAGCCCGCCTCCGATGGCGTGGCCCGACAGGGCCGCGACGACCGGGTAGGGATAGGCCTCCAGGGCCTCGATGGCTGCGGCGAAGGGATGGGCCACGAGCTTTTCGGCCTCCTGGGCGAACGTCTCCTGGGGCATTCCGCCGATGTCGTAGCCGGCCGAGAACATCCCGTGCGCGCCGGTGAGGATCACGCAGCGAGCGTCGAGCTCGTCGAGCACACCGGCCAGCGCGTCGAGGATCGGGTGGTCCAGCGCGTTGCGCTTGGCCGGGTTGGCGATGGTCAGGCGGGCTACGCCCTCGGCGGGCTCGTCCACCACCAGCTTCCCGTCGGCCAGCTTCCGCGCCCCGGCCGGGGGCGACCACGCCTCAGTCGAGGACAACGAGCGCGTCGCCTTCGCTTACGGCCTGGCCCTCCTGGCAGAGGATCTCGCTGACCGTGCCCGCGTCCTCGGCCTCGACCGGCATCTCCATCTTCATCGATTCGAGGATGACCACGGTGTCGCCCTCGTCTATGGAGTCGCCCACCTTGACCTCGATCTTCCACACCGTGCCGGTGATGTGGGCCTCGACCTCGGGCAACGGGACCTCCTCGAACGCTCGCGGGACCGGGTTGCGGGCACAATAGCCGCCGGTCCCGACCCTCCGTGCCCGCCGCCGCCCCGCCCATCGCCGTCATCGTCTCCGCCTACCAGGAGGCCGAGCGGCTGCCCGCCACCCTGCGCGCGGTGGCCGCCGCCTTCCCCGGCGCGCGGGTCCTGGTGGCCGACGACGGCTCGCGCGACGGCACCGATCGGGTGGCGGTCGAGGATGGAGCCGAGCTCGTCCGCACCCCGCGGACCATCGGCAAGGGCGGGGCCATGACCCTGGCCGCGCGGCGGGTGCTCGGCAGCCAGGCGGAGACGATCGTGCTGTGCGACGGCGACCTGGCCGAGAGCGCCCGCGAGTTGCCCGGGCTGGTCGCCGCGCTGCGCGAGCGCGGCTGCGACATGGCGATCGGCAAGTTCGCCCGGCGGGTGGGCGGCGGAGTGGGGGCGGCGCTGGGCTTCTCGCGCTGGGCGACGCGGGCGCTCGCCGGGCTCGAGCTCGAGGCGCCGATCTCCGGCCAGCGGGCGCTGACCGCACGGGCGCTGGCGGCGCTCGTGCCCTTCGCTCCCCGGTTCGGCATGGAGACCGCGATGAACATCGACGCCGCCCGGGCTGGGCTGGCCGTCTGCGAGATCGAGCTCGACCTCGAGCACCGGGCGACCGGCCGGACGCTGCGCGGGTTCGTCCACCGCGGCCGCCAGCTGGCCGACTTCGCCGCTGTCTACGTCGATCGCCGCTGGCGACGCGGCCGAGCCGGGGCCTCGCTCGGGTGATCCTGGCCATCGACCAGGGGACCAGCGGCACGACGTGCCTGGTCTTCGACGAGGAGGCCCGGCTGGCCGGCCGCGCCTACCGGGAGTTCGAGCAGCACTTCCCCCGCCCTGGCTGGGTCGAGCACGACGCGGCCGAGATCTGGGCCGTCACCCTGGCGGTGGCGGGCGAGGCCCTGGGCGACGCGGGGGTGCGCCCCGGCGGGCTGCGCGCGGTCGGGATCACCAACCAGCGCGAGACCGTCGTGGCGTGGGATCCGCACACCGGCGAGCCGCTGCACCGGGCGCTGGTCTGGCAGGACCGCCGCACGGCGGCGCGCTGCGACGAGCTGCGCGAGGCCGGCCACGAGGACCTGGTGCGCGAGCGCACGGGGCTGGTGCTCGACCCCTACTTCTCGGGGACGAAGATCGAGTGGCTCCTGCGCAACGTCGACGGCCTGGCCCAGCGGGCCCGTGAGAGCCGGGCGGTCTTCGGGACGGTCGACTCGTGGCTGGTCTTCAAGCTCACCGGCCGCCACGTCACCGATCCCTCCAACGCCTCGCGCACGCTGCTCTACGACCTGGGCGGCGGGGACTGGGACGAGGAGATGTGCGACCTGCTCGGCGTGCCCCGCTCGGCCCTACCCGAGATCGGCCTCTCGGCCGGCGAGCTGGGGACCACGCGCGCGGACGCCCTGCACGGCCACGAGGTGCCGGTGGCCGGCGTGGCCGGCGACCAGCAGGCGGCGCTGTTCGGGCAGGCGTGCGTGGACGTCGGCCTGGGCAAGAACACCTACGGCACCGGCTCCTTCGTGCTCACCAACACCGGCGAGGACCCCCCGCCGCCCGTCCCCGGCCTGCTCTCCACCGTGGCCTGGGGGCTGCGGGAAGGCACCACCTACGCGCTGGAGGCGGCGATCTTCGTCACCGGCGCGGCCGTGCAGTGGCTGCGCGATGGGCTGGGGGTGATCGCCGCCGCCGACGAGACCGAGGGCCTGGCCGGGTCGCTGGAGGGCAACGACGACGTCTACTTCGTGCCGGCCCTGACCGGCCTGGGCTCGCCCCACTGGGACCCCTACGCGCGCGGCACGCTGGTCGGCCTGACCCGGGGCACCACCCGCGCCCACATCGCGCGGGCGGCGCTCGAGGCGATGGCCTACCAGACCGTCGACGCGGTGCGCGCGATGGAGGCTGCCGGCCCCGAGCGGCTGGCCGAGCTGCGCGCCGACGGCGGCGCGAGCGTCAACCGCTGGCTCATGCAGTTCCAGGCCGACGTCCTCGGCGTGCCGGTCGTCGTGCCGGAGATCGCCGAGACGACAGCGCTGGGAGCGGCCTACCTGGCCGGGATCGGAGCCGGCGCCTGGAGCCTCGACGACGTGCGCTCCTCGTGGCGTGAGCGCGCTCGCTACGAGCCGGCGATGGAGCCGGCGCGGCGCGAGGAGCTGCTCGACCGCTGGCGCGCGGCGGTCGAGCGCGCCCGGGGCTGGGCGGTCGAGGACGACGCGCGGTAACGGGTGCGCCGAAACGGGGTAGCAGACCGATCATGAGCGAGGAGCTCGCGGCCATGAAGGAGCAGGTCTACAAGGACCAGCGCCCCGCGGAGTACTTCGACCGCTTCCACCAGCGGGCGCGCACGCGCGAGCCCGACGCCATGTACGAGCTGGTCCGGATGATCACCTCGCTGTGGGCGTGGACGGGCTTTCGCGCCCGCTGCATCTCCTCGGAGAAGGTCCCGGCCAGCGGCCCCGTCATCCTCGCGCCCAACCACTTCTCGTTCATGGACCACTTCCTCCTCGGCGCCTTCTTGCGGCGCAAGATCCGCTTCATGGCCAAGTCCCAGCTCTTCTCGCGGCCGATGCAGTTCGTCTACTCCCACGGTGGGGTGTTCCCGATCCGCCGCGGCCATCGCGACGAGGAGGCCTTCACCACCGCGTTCACCATCCTCGAGCGCGGCGGCTGCCTGGCCATGTACTGCGAGGGCGGTCGCTCGCGGACCGGCGACCTGGCGCCGCGGGCGCGGCCGGGCATCGGCCGCATCGCCCTGGTCTCGGGGGCGCCGGTCGTGCCGGTGGCCATCTACGGCTCCGAGAAGGCGCGCAACTGGAAGCGCCTGCAATTCCCCAAGGTGACCGTCCAGTACGGGGACGCCCTGCGCTTCGAGCCCGAGACCGACCCCAGCCCCGAGCGCCAGCAGGCCGTGGCCGACGAGATCTTCAGCGCCATCAAGACGCTCTACGGCGAGCTCGAGCGCTACGGCCGCCGGGGAATGGTCCAGCGCATGCGCGAGCGCCGGCGCGCCGAGCGCTCGAGCGGCCAAGCGGCCACGGCGTAGACCGAGCCATCGGGTCCGACAACCCCGGCTCGGCCGGGTGCGCGGGCTGAGCGGCGGCTTCGGCTACGCGTACACCGCCGACAGCTGCGGCCACTGCTCGCGGTCGTGGCCGGCGATGACCAGGGCGCCGGGCGTCTGGCCGAGGTAGCGGCGGATCTCTCGCAGCGAGCGCCAGTAGAGGTGCTCGTCGTGCAGGAGCAGCGGCCTGACGTCGCGGTCGATGGCCCGGCGCTCGTAGGCGGCGTCGCCGGTCAGCAGCGCCTCGCCCCCGCCGCCCAGGCGCAGCAGCACCGACTGGTGGCCCAGCGTGTGCCCGGGGGTGGCCAGGAGGCGGATCGAGCCGTCGCCGAAAAGGTCGACGCCATGGGCGAAGGAGGCGAAGGAGTCGACCGGCTCGGCGTCGTAGTCGATCGTGCGCCAGTCGAAGCCGTAGTCGAACTGGGCGGGGCGGTAGCCGCGCTTGGCTGCGTTGCGGGCGCTCGCTGACTCCCACTCGCGGCGGTCGACCACGAGGGTCGCGCCGGGCAGCTCGGAGACGCCGCTGGCATGGTCGGCGTGAAGGTGGGTCATGATCACCGTCGACACCGCCGCGGGGTCGATCCCGCGCGCCCGCAGCTGCTCGGGCACCGCCTGCTCGGGTGACATGCGCACCTCGGTCATCCGCGCGGCCAGGGAGCCGAAGCTCTGGGCCGGGTCGATGGCCACGCTGGGGTGCAGGCCGGTGTCGACGAGCACCACCCCGGCGCCCGGGTGCTCGACCAGGAAGGCCGGTATGGGCAGCCACACCCAGTCCTCGCGGCTGCGCCCCAGGCCGAGGGCGCGCGGGACGGCGAGGCGACCGGACGGGCGTTCGAGCAGCGCCGGCGGAGCGAGGACCTCGCCGGTGAGCAGGGGATGCAGCCGCACGGTGGCGCCCTCCACGCCACCCGGGAGCGGCAGCTCGGCAGGCCGGGGATCGGCCGAGACGCTCACGGCCTGCGACCCTACCGGCGCGGGTAGGCTGCCGCGAGCCATGCACCGCCTCGCCCGCTCGCCGCTGCTGGCGCCCGGCCTGCTCGACGGCCACGTGGTGGCGGTGGCCGGTCGCACCGGCGGGCTGGGGCGAGCCGCCGCGCAGGCGTGCGGCGCGCTGGGCGCCCACGTCGAGCAGCTGGGCGACGAGGGCCACCGCGTCGACTTCCTCGACGAGGCGGCGGTGGGCGCGGCCATGGCGGCGATCGCCGCCCCCGAGCAGCGGCTCGACGTCGTGGTCATCGACGCGGCGAGCGCCTTTGCCGCGGCCCGTCTGACGCGGGGCGCTGCGTCGGACGCCGAGCATGGCGCGCAGACCGTTGTGTCGGAGGTTGCGCCTGGCGCGCTGGCCGTTGCCCCGGAAGCCGTGCCCGGCGTCATGGCCGTGGCCCCCCTGCGCGCGACCACTGCGATGGCCGGGGTGGTGGCCCGGGCGGCCGCCACCCGCGTGATGATCGCCGCCTCGAAGGGCGGCAAGCTCGTGGTCCTGGCCCCCGCGCCGGACGCCGGTCCGCACGCCGAGGCGGCTCGGGTGGCGCTGGAGAACCTCTCGCGCACGCTGTCGATCGAGTGGTCGCGGCACGACATCCGCCTGACCACGGTCGCCCCCGGACGGCGGACGACCGCCGACGAGCTGGCCGCCCTGGTCGCCTACCTGGCCTCACCGGCGGGGGACTACTTCTCCGGCTGCCGGTTCTCGCTCGGCGAAGTGGAGGCGTGAGCGCCGGCGGGCGGGGCGGCGGGCGTGGCCGGGATACGCAGGCGCACGACCAGCGGCCGGTGGTCGGACACCCCCGAGGCGTAGACCACCCTCGCGTCGCTGGCCTCGATGCGTGCCGGCGGGCCGTCGATCGGCGGCCGGGGGAGCATGAGGTAGTCGATACGGACGGGGTGGGCCAGCGCGGTGGTGCGCAGGTAGGGGCGCCCGGCGGCGATGGCCGCGTCGCGGGCCACCCGGCGCAGGCTGACCATCTCCAGGTAGAAGGGCAGCGCGTTGAGGTCGCCAGAGAGCACCCACGGCCGGCGGTCGGCGGCGACCAGGCGCTTGACGTAGGCGACCTGGCGCACGCGGGTGGCCTCGACGAACGACAGGTGGGTATTGAACAGGTCGACGAGCCGCCCCGAGACGTTGACCGTGATGCGCGCCAGCCCGCGCGGCTCCTCCCCGGCGCGGCCGGGGAGGCCGTACTGGCGCCCGCTGCCGGTCACGATCGGGTAGCGCGAGAGGATCGCCGTCCCGTACTGGCAGAAGCCGTCGCCGTCGAGGTCGAGGCTCGCGCAGTTGAGGTTGGGGTCGAAGTAGGCGTGCATGCCCAGCAGGCCGGCCAGGACCGTCGCCTGGTCGACGCTGCCGCTGCGCGACCACGACCGGTCGACCTCCTGGAGGCCGACCACGTCGGGGTGGGCCGAGCGGATGACGGCGGCGATGCGGGGCAGGCCGCCCTGCGCCAGCGCCCCGTGCGCGATGTTGAAGGTCATCGCGGTGAGGGAGCGGGCGGGGGCGGGAGGCGCGGGCGGCGCCACAGCTCGTGCCGCGGCGGGCTGGCGAGGCGGCGCCGCGGCTCGTGCCGCGGCGGGCTGGCGAGGCGGGGCGGC
>JBBPZM010000051.1:0-21886 GCA_038199035.1 Solirubrobacterales bacterium
ACACCTCATCGAGCTCGCAGCGCAGCCGCTCACTCGGGACTATCTTCGCCATGCGGGCGTACCTCCATCAGCTTCGTCTTGTCAGGACAAAGCGGAGGCTACGTCCGCCCTACATTTCCCCGGTCAACGGGACGGCACCTCAGGTTGTGCGTCGGCGCTCTCTCCTGGCTCGATCCGCCCTGGGTAGACCTATAGGGGTCGTTGAGATGGGGGATCCGGATGCGAGACGCAAGGTGCTCATCGTCGGCGCAATCCATGGTGATGAGAGTGCGGGCATCGCGGTGGTCCACCGACTTGCCTCCAGTCCCCGCCGCCCGAGGCGGATGTGTGGCTGGTCGAGGATCTGAACCCGGACGGCGTAGCCGCCCGTGTTCGCCAGAACGCTCATGGGGTCGACCTGAATCGCAACTTTCCTTGGGCTTGGCGTCGGCTTGGCCGTCGCGGCGATCGGCAGTACTCGGGTAGCTCTGCGCTATCGGAACCGGAATCACGCTCGGCCTGCAGGTTCATCCTGCGCGTGCGACCCCAGCTAACGATCTGGTTTCACCAGCCGCTCGGACTGGTCGACGAGTCAGGGGGACGTATCAGCGTCGAGCGGCGGTTTGCCCGACTGGTCGGCCTCCCCTTGCGCCGGCTGGCCCGCTACCCGGGCAGCGCCGCAGGCTGGGAAAACCACCGGCTCTCGCGGAGCACCGCTTTCGTGGTAGAGCTGCCCCCCGGCCGGCTCGACACCGTGGATCTATCCCGCTACACACAGGCTGTTGAAAAGATCACGCGTGGCGGCGCCGCTGAGCTAGCAGGGGGGCGAAGGGGGCGAGCGGATCGCTGCTCGATGCTGGACAATGCGTTGCGCCACGGGCGAGCCCCCGTCTGCCTGAGCGCCTGCAACTGGTGTGCTCCCCCGGCGAGGACCTGCCGGATCGGCTGGCCGAGGTGCCGCATGTCGCCCTGGACCTCGACGCCCGGGGTACGCCGGCCCGCCGTTGGACGGGGTGCACGTACGCGTTGTCGACGACGACGACGGCGACGACGTCGCCGCAGACGACGAGGCGATCGGCGAGGTCCTCGCGAGCGGCCCCAGCCTGTTCTCGGGCTACCTCAACCGTCCGCACGCCACGGGCGTGGCGCTGCGCGACGGCTTCTTCCGAACCGGCGACCTGGCCACGATCGCGGCTGACGGGTACATACGCATCGTCGGCCGCCGCGCAACCGACCTCATCAAGACAGGCGGCTTCAAGGTTGGGGCGGGCGAGGTGGAGAACGCCCTGCTCGAGCATCCCGACGTCGCCGAGGTGGCGGTCACCGGCGAGCCCGACGACGACCTGGGCGAGCGGATAGTCGCCTGGGTCGTCCCCGCCGGCGACGGCGCGAGCGCCGAGGCGCTCAGCGACCACGTCGCTGCCCTGCTCACGCCGCACTGAGCCGGGCCGGATTGAGAACTGCCGGGCGCCCAACGGAGACGGCGCCGGCGCCGGCGGTCTCAGCCCGGGGGAATCGGCGGCAACGGGTCGGCGAAGCCCCAACCGAGCGCCCCTACGAGCGCGCCGGCTCCAAGCGCACGGGCGGCGGCGGCCGCACGGGGCGGGAGAACGGCCGACACCGCGATGGCGATCGTCCCGCCGACCGGGAGATTGGCGAACCGCAGCCGCGTTGCACCGATCCGCTCGCCCCATCGGCCCGCCTCGGGGTCGCCGTGCAGACGTCGGGTCACCGCGATCCCGGCCACAAGGCCGATCGAGAAGCAGAGGCGGGAGATCATCGAAGTGGCGGCGCGACCGGGACGGGGCGGCTCTACCGCTCCGGCCCGGCGGTGCGCAGCGAGTCGAAGATCGCGCCCCAGCGCTCGGCGTCGTGGTCGGCCGGCAGCGTGAGGGTGACTCGCGTCGCCACGTCGCCGTAGCGGCGCTGGAGCTCGGCGATCGCCTCCTCGGGCGTGCCGATCACCGCGAAGGTGTGGAGCATCTCGTCGTCGATGACGCTGCCGAGCTTGTCCCACTCGCCGCGCTTGGTCATGGCGTTGAGCTCGTCCTGGAGCTCGCCCCAGCCGTGGAGCTCGAGCACCGGGCGGTAGGCGGGCGTCGAGCCGTAGAAGGCGATCTGCTGCTTGACCATCTCGATGCCCTGCGCCACCTCCTGCTCGTCCTCGCGCGCGACGACGAACGCCGGAGCGCTGATCTCGAATCCGTCGAGGTCGTCGTGCCCCGCCTTGGCGCGGCCACGCTGAAGGGCGGGCACCGTCACCTCGTGCACGTAGCGCGCCGTCGAGAAGGCGTGGCAGAGCACGCCGTCGGCCACCTCCCCTGCCGCCTCGGTCATCAGCGGGCCGACGGCGGCCAGGACGATCTTGGGATTCCCGTGGGGATTGGGGCCGGGGTTGAAGAAGGGCGACATGAGGGTGTGGGTGTAGAAGTCCCCGCGGAAGTCGAGCGCGGCGCCGGTGCCCCACGCGTCCCAGATCGCGCGGATGGCCAGCACGAACTCACGCATCCGCGCGGCCGGCTTGGACCAGGGCATCGAGTAGCGCTTGGTGATGTGCGGCTTGATCTGGGAGCCGAGGCCAAGGAAGAAGCGACCGCCCGAGATGGACTGGAGGTCGTTGGCCTGGAGGGCGACGGTCATGGGGTTGCGCGCGAAGGCCACGGCGATCGCCGTCCCGAGCTCGACCCTCTCGGTTCGCTCGGCGGCGATGGTGCAGCCCAGGAACGGGTCGATCTGCGTCTCGGCCGCCCACCAGCCGTCGTAGCCGTCCTGCTCGGCCTGGCGCGCGGCGTCGCCCGCCTGCTCGAGCGTCGACGCGTATCCCCCGGCATCCACCTTCATCAGCTCGGCGATCATCGCAAGCGCAGCCGCGGGATGCCGTCCGGGTGGCAGGCTTGGCGTCCATGCCCGTACGCCCTCCCCCTTCCCGCGACGCTTCGACGACGGCGCAGCGCCTGACCGCGCAGCTCCTCGCCGGCCCGCCCGCCCGCGACCCGGTGGCCGTCGCCGAGCGGCTGCTCGCCGTCCAGGGGCAGGACCCCCGCGGCGCGCGCCTGGCCATCCGGGCGCGGACGAAGGGCTTGACCGCGGCCGACGTGGACCGCGCCCTGACCGAGGAGCGCTCGCTGGTCATCACCTGGCTCAACCGGGGGACGCTGCACCTGGTCCGCAGCGAGGACTACCCGTGGCTGCACGCGCTGACCACCCCGCCCCTGGCCACCGGCAACGCCCGGCGCCTCGCTCAGGAGGAAGTCAGCCCGGCGGCGGCGGAGGCCGGCGTCGCGACGATCGAGCGCTCGCTGGCCGACGAGGGGCCGCTCACCCGCGACCAGCTGCGCGAGCGCATCGCCGCCGCCGGCGTGCGCACCGAAGGACAGGCCCTCGTCCACCTCCTGATGCTCGCCGCCCTGCGCGGGCTGACGATCCGCGGGCCGATGGTCGGCGCCCACCACGCCTACGCGCTGGTCCGCGACTGGCTGCCCGCAGAGCGTCCCGCGCCGGTCGACCGCGACCGCGCGCTGGCCGAGCTGGCCCGCCGCTACCTCGCCGGCCACGGGCCGGCCAGCGACCGCGACCTCGCGAAGTGGGCGGGGCTCGGGCTGCGTGACGTACGCGCCGGGCTGGCAGCCATCGCTCCCGAGCTCGACGAGCCCGAGGACGGCCTCGTCGACCTCGCCGGGCGCCCGCCCGCCGCGGAGCTCCCTCCGCCGCGCCTGCTCGGCGCGTTCGACCCCGTGCTGCTGGGGTGGACCTCGCGTGAGCCCCTGCTCCAGGAGCACGAGGCGGTGATCACCGTGAACGGCCTGTTTCGCCCCTTCGCCCTGGTTCGCGGCCGCGCCGTCGCGACCTGGGCGATGCCGGCGGGGAAGGTCGTGCTCGAGCCCTTCGGCCGCCTCGGCGCCCGCGACGCCCGCGTGCTGGAGCGCGACGCGGCCGACGTGGTGCGGTTCCTGGCCGCCGCTGGTTAGCGGATCGGCGCCGAGCGGCCTTCCGTCTCCGGCGCGTCCAGCAGCTGGACGGCGATCTCGACGAGGATCGGCTTGATGGCCTCCCACCGCTGCTCGATCGCCTTTCGCCCGCTCACCGGAGCGGTGAGGGCCAGCCCACGGATGAGCGCGAGGGCTCCGTCGACGAGCACGGGGAAGCGCGGGTCGCTGGCCTCGTCGGGGAAGAGCGTGGCGCCGGCCGCGGCGATGATCGAGGCGATCTGGAGCTCGAGCTCGCGCAGCGCGGCGGCGAGCTCGGGCTCGGTGTAGGCGGCCACCCACAGCTGCGTCGCCGCCTCGGCCACCGGCGAGGTGAAGGCGCGCCACGTCTGGTCGAGGATCGCCGCCCGGCGCTCGGGCTCGCGCAGGTCGGCGAGGTCGAGCTCGGCCAGCGCCTCGTCGGCCATGCGCTGGGCGACGTGGCTGAGCGCCTCGACCAAAAAGGCCTCGCGCGTGGGGAAGTGGTGCATCTGGGTGCTCTGCGCCACCCCGGCGCGCTCGGCCACCCGCCGGGTCGAGAGGTTGGCGTAGCCCTCCTCGATCAGGCAGTCGACGGCGGCGTCGAGCAGCGCCAGGCGGGTGGTCGCCCGGCGCTCGGCCTGGGTCCGGCGGGGGGTGGTGGTCTCGGCCATCTCTCCTCTGCGAGAACGGTAGTGGATACCACTCGATCGCTCGATCAATATTCCTGTTACGGTGTCGATCCGGGACCCTCTGTCGTGGCTGCCGATCAGATCACCGGCTCGCGGATGCGCCGTGCGGCGACGATGACCGGCGCCGCCGCGGGCATGGCCGCCCGGACGGCGGCCACTCGCGCCGCCACGTCGACGCGCTCACCCGAGGCGCGCCGGGCGGCGCTGGGCAAGCAGCAGCTCAAGGCGGCCAGGTCGCTGGTCAAGGTCCTCGGCGGCATGCGCGGTGCCGCCATGAAGGTCGGCCAGACCCTCTCGGCGGTGGACCTCGGGCTCGTCCCCGAGGAGTTCCGCGCCGAGTTCCAGGAGATCGTGGCCGCCCTTCAGCACAACGCCAAGCCGGTCTCCTTCGGCGCGGTTCGCAAGGTGATCGAGGCCGACCTGGGCGAGCGCCTGGGCGGTGCCTTCGCCGACTTCGAGCCCGAGCCGGTGGCCGCGGCCTCGATCGGGCAGGTCCACCGTGCGGAGCTCCACGACGGGCGTGAGGTGGCGGTAAAGGTCCAGTACCCGGGGATCGCCGAGGCGGTACGGGCCGACATGCGCAACCTCGGGCTCGGGCTCAAGCTCCTGAGCGTCATCGCGCCCGGGATCGACACCGGGGCGATCGCCGACGAGCTGCGCGAGCGCATCGCCGAGGAGCTCGACTACGAGCTCGAGGCCTCCAATCAGCGCGCGATGGCCCGGGCCTACCGCGCCCACCCGTTCGTCGTCGTGCCCGACGTGGTCACCGACCTGTGCCGCGAGCGGGTGATCGTCAGCGACTACGTCGACGGGCGTCGCTTCGGCGAGATGCGCGGCGCCCCGGCGGCCGAGCGTGACCGCATCGGGGAGATCCTCGTGCGCTTCTACATCAACGGACCCCTGCGCCATCGCCTTCTCAACGGCGATCCCCACCCGGGCAACGCGCTGTTCCTCGCCGATGGCCGCGTCGCCTTCCTCGACTTCGGCTTCTTCAAGCGCCTCGGCGACGTCGAGGTGCAGCAGCTCATCGAGTCGACCCGCGCCACCTACGACCGCGACGCCGAGCGGCTGCTGAGCGTGGTCGCCGGGCTGGGAGGGCTGCCGCCCGACCCCTCCCTGGCCGAGCCCTTCCTCGAGAGCTACCTGGAGATCTTTGGGTGGCTGCTGGTCGACGAGCCGCTGACTGTCGACGGCGGCCGCACCGGCGAGATGATGCGCCGCTACACGGCCATGCGCGGCGCCGAGGGCTTCGAGTCGATGACCCTTCCCGCCGAGCACCTCGTGCTCATGCGAGCGGTGATGCTGCTCATCGGCCTGCTCGGGCAGCTCTCGGCGACCAACACGTGGCTGGACATCGCGCGCGAGTGGCTGCTGGACGCCGAGCCGGTGACCGAGCTGGGCGAGATCGAGGCCCGGTACCTGGCCAGCCGCAGCGACGGTGGGCTGGCGACGACCGAACGGAGGCGCGGCTGATGGCGACCATCCACAAGACACCCAGCCTGGGAACGACCGACGTCGTGCGCCAGCTCATGCACGGGCTGAGCATCGACCTGCCGATGAACCAGGGCGTCGAGGGCAGCGACATCGTGCGCTGGCGCATCGGGCGGCGCACGTTCTTCTCGGTGCGCAGCCCCGAGTACGTCGACCACGTGCTCTTCGGCGCGGTCGATCGCTACGAGAAGTCGATCGAGTACGAGCTGCTGCGCTCGGTGGTCGGCCTCAGCCTGTTCACCGACGAGGGCGACTCGTGGCGCCGTCACCGCCAGATGCTCAACCCGCTGCTCAGCCGACGTCACCTCAACGACCTGTGCGACCTCATGATCGAGCCGATCGAGCACTACGTCGGCGAGCTCGAGGCCCGCGGCCACGGCCACGAGCTCGACATGGTGAGCGCGATGACCGAGCTGACGCTCGACGTGGTCGGCAGCGCGCTGTTCGGCCGCGAGCTGGGCGACGTGGCCCGCCGGCTCAAGCCCGCGGTCACCGGAGGGCTGCGGGCGGCGGAGGTCGCCGCTCGGATGCTCTTCCTCGTCGAGCCGCCGCCGTGGACGATCCGCGCCTGGGCGGGCTTCGTCCACCACGCCCCCATGGTCGTGCCCCAGCTGCGCCGCATCCAGTGGACCATGCGCACGATCGACGAGATCGTGTGGGGGATCATTCGCGAGCGCCGGGAGAACCCGGTCGACTCCGGCGACCTCGTGGCGCTGCTTCTGGCGGCGGGCGACGAGGACGGCGGGCTCACGCTGCGGCGGGTGCGCGACGAGCTGGTCACCTTCATGCTCGCCGGCCACGAGACGACGGCCAACGGCATGGCATGGATGTGGTACCTGCTCGCCCTCAACCCCGAGGCGCGCGACCGCATGCTCGAGGAGGTCGACGCCGTCCTGGGGGACCGCACCCCCACCGCCGCCGACGTGCCCAAGCTGCCGTGGACGATGGCCTGCTTCCAGGAGGCGCTGCGCTTCTACCCGCCGGCGTGGGTCATCCCGCGCAAGGTGGTGGCCGACGACGTGATCGACGGGCACCGGATCCCCCGCGGGGCCACCGTCCTCATCCCGATCCACGCCATCCACCACGACGCGCGCTGGTGGCCCGAGCCCGAGCTCTTCGACCCGTCGCGCTTCCTGGACGGGCGGTCCAAGGGGCGCCACCGGGCGGCCTACCTCCCGTTCGGAGGTGGGCGGCGCGTGTGCATCGGGGCGAGCTTCGCCCTCATGGAGGGGACGCTGATCACCGCGATGATGAGCCGGCGCTTCACCTACAACCTGGTCCCCGGCCACCCCGTCGTACCAGAGACCACGCTGACCGTGCGCCCGCGACATGGCATGCGGATGTGGGTGCGCGACCGCCATGGCGCCCCGGCGGTGGCTGCGTGAGCCGCGTGCGCCTGGACGGGGCGGTGACGCTGGTCACGGGCGCCGGCAGCGGCATCGGAGCGGCCACCGCGCGGCGCTTCGCCCGCTCCGGAAGCCGCGTGCTCTTGGTGGACGTCGATGAGGGACGCGCACAGGACGTGGCCGAGGAGTGCTCCTCGGTCGGTCCGCCGGCCGAGGCCCATGCCTGTGACGTGGCCGACGCGGCGGAGGTGAGCGCCTTGGCCGAGCGCGTGGCCGCCGAGCATGGGGCCCTCGACGTGCTGGTCAACAACGCCGGGGTGGGGGTGGCCGGCCGTTTCCTCGACACCACGCTCGAGGACTGGCAGTGGCTGCGCTCGATCAACCTCGACGGGGTGGCCCACGGCTGCCTGGCCTTCGGCCCGGCGATGGTGGAGCGCGCCCGCGGGCACGTGGTCAACGTCGCCTCGGGTGCGGCCTACGTCCCCAACCGCAACATGGCGGCCTACTGTGCCTCCAAGGCGGCGGTGATGATGCTCTCCCAGTGCCTGCGCGCCGACTGGGGGCCGGCGGGCGTCGGAGTGAGCGTGATCTGCCCGGGAGTCATCCGCACGCCGATCCCTGCCAACACGCGCTATCGCGGCGCGATGGCGGCCAAGCAGCAGGCGGCCGTGCGGGCGTTCCGGTTCGGCCATCCACCCGAAGCGGTGGCCAAGGCCATCGTCGGCGCGGTGGAGCGCAACCGCGACGTCGTCCCCGTCGGGCTCGAGTCCAGCCTCGCCCTGCGCCTCCTGCGCGGGGCTCCCCAGCCGATCCAGAACCTCGTCGCCCGGGCGGAGATCCTGTGACCCCTCCGGCCTCGAGCCCCGTTCGCCACGACCGAAGGAGGCGCTCGCCCGTGTCCGCCACCGAGACCAAGCCCAGGTGCTCGGCCCGCCCGACGCGGGCCGAGCACCATCGCGTCGTCATCGTCGGCGCGGGCATCGCCGGAGTGGGGATGGGTGTGCGGCTGCTCCAGGCGGGGATCGACGACTTCGTCATCTGTGAACGCAACGGCTCCCTCGGCGGCACGTGGTTCGAGCACACCTACCCCGGCTGCGCATGCGACGTCCCGACCCACCTCTACTCGTATTCGTTCGCCCGCAACCCGCACTGGAGCCGCCTGTTTCCCCGCCAGGACGAGATCCTCGACTACGTCCGCGACACCGCGCGGCGCCATGGGGTGACGGCGCACGTGCGCTTCGGATGCGAGCTCGAGGAGGCGCAGTGGCGCGACGACGACTCGATGTGGCAGCTGACCACCAGCCACGGGGAGCTCACCGCCGACGTGCTGGTGAGCGCGATCGGGGGGACGAGCGAGCCGGCCGACCCCGACCTCCGGGGCGTGCGCTCGTTTCAGGGGACGACCTTCCACTCGGCTCGCTGGAACCACGAGCACGACCTGACCGGCGAGCGGGTCGCGGTGATCGGCACCGGGCCGGCGACGGCGCAGTTCGTGCCGCGCATCCAGCCGCGGGTCGAGCACCTCACGGTATTCCAGCGCACGCCGCCCTGGGTCTTCCCCCATCCCGATCGTCCCGCCCCGTGGGCCGAGCGCCAGCTCTATCGCCTGCTGCCCCCGGTCCAGGACGCGCACCGCAACCTGCTCTTCGCCGCCTATGAGGCGGTGGGCTTCGGCTTCCACACCCGCCCGGCGGTCCTGGCCCCGCTGGAGCGCTTGGGCCGGGCGCACCTGGCGAGGCAGGTCCGCGACCCCCAGCTGCGCGCCAAGCTGACCCCTCGCTACCGCGCCGGCTGCAAGCGGCCGGTCCTCTCCAACACCTATTACCCGGCGCTCACCCAGGCCAACGTCGACGTGGTGACCGAGCCGATCGAGCGGGTCGGGCGCCGGGCCGTCGTCACCGCGGACGGCGCGCAGCACGAGGTCGACACCATCATCTTCGGCACGGGGTACCGCTATGCCAAGGCGCAGGCCACCGAGCGCATCCAGGGCAGCGCCGGGCGCTCCCTCGCCCAGGCCTGGCGCCCGTCACCGCGCGCCTACCTGGGGACGACCGTTCCCGGCTTCCCCAATATGTTCATCCTCCTCGGGCCCAACGCCATCGGGATCAACTCCGCGATCTTCTCGCTGGAGTCCCAGATCAACTACGCGCTGGGCGCGATCAGGGAGATGTCGCGCAAGCGGGCGGAGCGGATCGAGCTGCGCCCCGAGGCGCTCGAGGACTACGCGGCCGAGGTCGACCAGCGCAACGAGGGCACCGTGTGGACGGCCGGCGGCTGCTCGAGCTACTACCTCGACGAGAGCGGGCACCAGTACGCGCTGTGGCCCGGCTTTGCGGCCTACTTCCGCTGGCGCACCCGGCGCTTCGATCCCAAGCGCTACGTCCTGAGCGCTTGAGCCCCTCGCTGGAGGGCTGCGCCCTGGTCACCGGCGCGGCCAGCGGCATCGGGCGAGCGATCGCCGCCCGGCTCGAGGGCGAGGGCATGGCCGTGCTGGCCGTCGACCGAGCCCGACGCCGACGGGCCCGGCGTGCCGTTCGAGGCCGACCTGACGACCCGGGAGGGCAACCGGGCGGCCGTCGACGCCGCGCTCGAGCGCTTCGGCCGCCTCGACGCCGTGGTGGCCAACGCGGGCTTCCAGCACGTCGCGCCGGTGGCCGACTTCCCCGAGGACCGCTGGGACGCCATGCTGGCCCTGCTGCTGACCAGTCCGTTCCTGCTGGCCAAGTACGCGTGGCCGGCGCTGGCCGAGGCGCCGGCCGGGCGCTTCGTGGTCGTCGCCTCCGCGCACGGGCTCGTGGCCTCCCCGTTCAAGGCCGCCTACGTGGCGGCCAAGCACGGCGTGCTGGGCCTGGTCAAGACACTGGCCCTGGAGGGCGCCGAGGCAGGGATCGCCGCCACGGCGGTCTGCCCAGCCTTCGTGCGCACCCCGCTGGTCGAGGCCCAGGTCGCCGACCAGGCGCGGGCGCACGGGCTGCCCGAGGAGCGCGTGCTCGAGGACGTAATCCTCGCCCCTCATGCCGTCAAGCGGCTGATCGAGCCTGAGGAGGTGGCGGAGGTGGTGGCGTTCCTCGTCGGGAAGGTCGGCGCTGCGTTCACCGGCGCTCCGGTGACCATGGACCTCGGCTGGACGGCGCGCTGAGTCAGGGCGGCGGGACGCCTACTGTCCTGGCATCGCGGGCGGGCGCGCGCGATCATCAGTGGGCATGCGCAGCTGGCTGTCGACGAAGCGGCTTCCGCCGATGCCGGTGGTCCTTCTCGGCGTCGGGCTGGTCCTCGCGGCGCTGATCGTCGTCTACGGGCGCTCGGGCGGCGGCCCCTCGGCCTACGCCGCGCGGGCATGCGCGAGCCAGAGCCAGGGCGCCGGGGTGACCGAGACCACGATCGCCGCGCGCCGCGCGAGCGCGACCCGTACGGTGTCGGCCACCGAGCAGGCGACCAGCTCCCAGGTGACCGCGGCAGGCCATGTGGTTTCGGCCAGCGCGTCGGCCACCGCCCAGGGGAAGGTGACCGGGAGCGGGCTGGGGGCGGCCTCGGCCACGGTCACCCGGCGCGTGCGGGTCACTGCGCGGGCCTGCGCCGGAGGCGACACCGCCGCCGAGGCGCGCGAACGCGCGCGGATCGTGGCCGCCGAGCGCGCGCAGTCGCGGGCGGTGACCCGCGCCCGCGCCGCCGCCATCGCCGTCGCTCGGCGCCAGGCGGCCACCCGGGCCATGGGCATCGCTCGGGCTCGAGCCGGCGCCAGCGTCGCGCAGGCGGCCGAGATCGAGCGCCTGACCCAGGCGCTGCGCGCAGGCCGCCGGGCTCAGGCTGCCGCCGACGCCAAGGTTGCGGCCCAGGCCGGGGCGGCCCCGTCGTCGTCGCCGTCGCCCGCCGCGGCGCCCCGCCCGCCCACCCGGCGCGCGCGACCCGGGCCGGGGCCGGTGATCGTCGGCTGAGAGATCGGGCCGGCGCGCCCGTGCGCCGTGGCCCGCAGGACGACCGGCCGCCCGCTCAGCGGGCCGCGAATTCGACGAAGAAGTCGAGCGCCGCCGGATTGGCCAGGCTCTCGCGGCTAGCGGCCTCGTCGGGCGGCTGGCCCATGAGGATGCGCTTGACGGGGACCTCGAGGACCTTGCCCGACAGCGTGCGCGGCACCTCGGGGACCCGATGGACCTCGTTGGGGACGTGGCGAGGCGAGCAGTCGCTGCGGATCCGTCGGCGGATCTCCTCGACCAGCCGGTCGTCGAGCTCCTCGCCCTCGGCCAGGACGACGAACAGCGGCATCCAGTCCTCGGCCCCCTCCCGCGGGAGGTCGACGACGAGGGCGTCCGTCACCTCGTCGACCCCCAGGACGGCGCGGTAGATCTCGCTCGTCCCCATGCGGATGCCGCCGCGATTGATGGTGGCGTCGCTGCGGCCGGTGATGATCGCCGTCCCGCGTTCGGTGATCTCGATCCAGTCGCCGTGGCGCCACACGCCCGGGTAGGTGTCGAAGTAGCTCTCGCGGTAGCGGCTGCCGTCCTCGTCGCCCCAGAAGAAGATCGGCATCGACGGCATCGGCTCGGTGATGACCAGCTCGCCCACCGCGCCGACCTGCGGGCGCCCCTCCTCGTCGAAGGACTCGACGGCGCAGCCCAGGGCACGGGCCTGGAGCTCTCCCCGGTACACCGGGAGGGTGGGCACGCCGCCGACGAAGGCCGTGCAGACGTCCGTGCCGCCGCTGGTCGAGAAGAGCCAGGTGTCGGCTCCCAGCTGGTCGTAGACCCAGTCGAAGCCCTCGGGTGAGAGCGGGGAGCCGGTCGACCCGACCGCGGCCAGGGCGGAGAGGTCCCGACCGGCGGCCGGCTCGACGCCCGCCTTCATGGCGCCGGCGATGTAGCTGGCGCTCGTCCCGAAGACGGTGATGCCGGCGCGCTGGGCCAGGTCCCACAGGACCCCGAGGTCGGGATGGCCGGGATTGCCGTCGTAGAGGACGATCGACGCTCGGGTCAGCAGCACGCCGACGAGGAAGTTCCACATCATCCAGCCGGTGGTGGTGAACCAGAAGACCCGGTCCCCCGGCCCCGCGTCGAGGTGCAGGTGCATCTTCTTGAGGTGCTCGAGCAGGATGCCGCCGTGGCCGTGGACGATCGGCTTCGGCAGGCCGGTGGTCCCCGAGCTGTAGAGCACCCACAGCGGGTGGTCGAAGTCCACCGAGGCAAAGGCCAGCTCCTCGCCGGGGCGCACCGCCTCGTCCCACAGCCGGGCGTCGCGCAGGCGGCCAAGGTCGGGCTCGCGGCTCAGGTAGGGCAGCACGACCGTGGCCTCGAGGCTGGGCAGCTGTGCCTGGAGCCCGGCCACGACGTCCATGCGGTCGAAGTCGCGCCCGCCGTAGCGGTAGCCGTCGACGGCGAGCAGCACCTTGGGCTCGATCTGCGCGAAGCGGTCGACCACCGCGCGGGCGCCGAAGTCGGGCGAGCAAGAGGACCACACGGCGCCGATCGACGCGCAGGCCAGGAAGGCGGCGAGTGTCTCCGGGATGTTGGGCAGGTAGCCGACGACGCGGTCGCCCTCCTCGACGCCCAGCGCCCGCAGCCCGGCGGCCACCTCGGCCGTGCGCTGGCTCAGCTGCCCCCACGTCCACTCGCCGAGCTCGCGCAGCTCGGAGGCGTGGCGGACGGCGACCTCGCTCGGGTTCCTGTCGCGGAACAGGTGCTCGGCGTAGCTGATCCGCGCGCCCGGGAACCACTGCGCGCCCGGCATCTCGTCCGAGCCGAGCACGCGGTCGTAGCCGGCCGGCGAGCGGACGCCGAAGTACTCCCAAATCGATCCCCAGAAGCCCTCGAGGTCGCTGACCGACCAGCGCCGGAGCTCCTCGTAGCCGCTGCCCAGGTCGAGGCCGCGCGAGCGGGCGAGCCAGCGGGCGTAGGCGGTGACCTGGGCCTGCTCCACCCGCTCCGGCGACGGTGTCCACAAGATGGTGGGGGCGGTGTGGGCGGGCATGCGGGCGGTGGGTTCCGGCGTTCGTGGAGGGAGGGGCGTGCCGGCAGGGTTGCGGTCGGCCGGCCGGACAGACTTACCACGCGCGCGCGAGCGGCGCAGCGACAGGCCGCCGGCCGCGAGCGACGCCGCGACAGGGCCCCGGCTCGCGGCGGGCGCTCCTATAGTCCGCCCGTGGTCTTCGACCTGCCCGACGAGACGCGCCACCTCCAGCAGACCGTCCGGGACTTCGCCGTGCAGGAGATCGGTCCGGTGGCCGAGGAGCTCGACCGCACGAAGGCCTTTCCCTACGACCTCGTGGCCAAGATGGGCGAGCTGGGGTGGATGGGCATCCCCTTCCCCGAGGAGGTCGGCGGCGCGGGCGGCGACTCGCTCCAGTACGCCGTTGCCGTGGAGGAGCTGGCCCGGGTGGACTCCAGCGTCGCCATCACCATGTGCGCGCACACCTCGCTGGGCACGCAGCCGATCCACCTCTTCGGCTCCGACGAGCAGAAGGATCAGCTCATGCCCGACCTGTGCGCCGGGCGCAAGCTCGGGGCCTTTGGGCTCACCGAGCCCGAGGCGGGCTCGGACGCCGGCAACACCCGCACCCGCGCCCGGCGCGACGACGGCGAGTGGGTGATCGACGGGGCCAAGCAGTTCATCACCACCGCCGGGACCGACGTCTCCGGGCACGTGACCATCACCGCGGTGACCGGCTCCGACGACGGCACCGGCGACGGCGCCGGGCGTGAGATCTCCAACCTCATCGTCCCGACGGGCACGCCGGGCTACGAGGTCGGTGAGCCCTACCGCAAGATGGGCTGGAACGCCTCGGACACGCGCCCCCTGACCTTCAGCGGCTGCCGCGTGCCGGCGGAGAACCTGCTCGGTCCCCAGGGCGACGGCTATCGCCAGTTCCTGCACGTCCTGAGCATCGGGCGCATCGGGGTGGCGGCCATGGGCGTCGGCCTGGCCCAGGGCGCGCTCGACGAGGCGCTGAGCTATGCCACCGAGCGACGGGCCTTCGGCCAGCCGATCTCGCGCTTCCAGGCCATCCAGGCCAAGCTGGCCGACATGTCCAGCGAGCTCGAGGCGGCGCGCCTGCTCACCTACAAGGCCGCCTGGCTCAAGGACCAGGGCCGCGACTTCTCGCTCGCCACCGCCCAGGCCAAGCTCAAGACCGGGCGCCTCGCCGTGCGGGCCAGCGAGGAGGCCGTCCAGATCCACGGCGGCTACGGCTACATCGAGGAGTACCCGGTCTGCCGCTTCTACCGCGACGCCAAGATCCTCACCATCGGGGAGGGCACCGACGAGGTCCAGCAGATGGTGATCGCGCGCGCCCTGGGCGCATGAGCCTGCCGGGCCGCGTGCGCATCCGCGAGGTCGGCCCGCGCGACGGCTTCCAGAACGAGCCCGAGGTCATTCCCACCGACGACAAGGTGGCGCTGATCGAGCAGCTGGCCCACACCGGGCTCAAGCGCCTCGAGGTCACGTCGTTCGTGCGCGCCGACGTCATCCCCCAGCTCGCCGACGCCGACGAGGTGCTGGCCCGCATCGACGTCCCCGAGGAGGTGAGCCTGTCGGTGCTCGTGCCCAACGAGCGGGGCCTCGAGAACGCGCTCGCGCTGCGCGACCGCTTCGACGAGGTCAACGTCTTCCTGTCTGCCTCCGAGACCCACAATGCCCGCAACGTCAACCGCTCGGTGGCCGAGTCGCTCGAGGGACTGGAGCGGGTCCTGGCCCGGGCCGGCGCGGCCGGTCTGCGCTGCGAGGCGGTGATCTCGACCTCGTTCGGCTGTCCGTACGAAGGCGAGGTGCCCCAGGATCGCGTGCTGGCCATCGCCCGGCGCCTGGCCGAGGCGGGGGCGGCAGAGGTGGGGTTCGGCGACACGACGGGGATGGCCAACCCGCGGCAGGTCCGGGGCTTCTTCGCCGACGCCTTCGACGCCCTCGGCGCCGGGGTCGAGCTCACCGCGCACTTCCACAACACCCGCGGCCAGGGGCTGGCCAACGTGCTGGCCGCCCTGGAGGCCGGGTGCGAGTCCTTCGAGTCGTCGTTCGGCGAGTTGGGGGGCTGCCCGGTCCCACCGGGCGCGACGGGGAACATCGCCACCGAGGACCTGGTGTCGATGCTGCACGAGATGGGGATCGAGACGGGGATCGACCTCGAGGCCCTACTGTCCGCCGCCCGGGCGGTGCGCGACGTCCTCGGGCGCGCGCTGGGCAGCCACACCAGCGTGGCCGGGCCGGTGGACTGGCGCCGCGCCGGCTGACGCCGGGCGGCGGGGGGCGGCCCTGTCCGCGCGCGGCCAGCACTTCGATGCCCCGGCGCAGCCGGAACCCGAGGGGGGTTTGGCCGGCCGGAGTCCCCGGTAGGCGAAGAGCATGAGCGAGGCGCTGATCATCGTCGACGTCCAGAACGACTTCACGGCGGGCGGCGCCCTCGAGGTGCCAGATGGAGATGCCGTGATCGCGCCGCTCAACCGGCTGGCCCAGCGCTACGACACCGTGGTCGCCACGCGCGACTGGCACCCGCCCGACCACCACTCCTTCGACGAGCATGGCGGTCCGTGGCCGACGCACTGCGTCCAGGAGACCGACGGCGCGCAGCTGCACTCCGCTCTCGAGCGCTCGAGCATCGACCACGTGGTCGACAAGGGCGATCGCCGCGGCGTCGAGGGCTACTCGGCCTTCGACGAGACCGACCTGGCCCAGAGGCTGCGGGACCGCGGCGTCGACGGGCTGGTCGTCGGTGGCCTGGCCGCCGACGTCTGCGTCCGCTCCACCGCGCTGGAGGCGCGCCGTCTGGGCTTCGACGTCACGCTCGTCACCGACGCGACGCGCGGCGTGGACCTCCAGCCCGGTGACACCGAGCGCGCCTTCGAGGAGATGGGCAGGGCCGGGGTGCGGCTGGCCAGCAGCGACGAGCTCCTGGGCGACGCGCCGCCGTCGTAGGCGGTGAGCGGCAGGGTGCAGGCCGAACCGGTGCAGATTGCGGCCGGCGGCGCCACGCTCAGCCCCGCCGCGCCGCCTCGACCACCTCTTCGCGATCGCGCTCGCGCCGCACGCGGACGAGCGCCGCGACCAGGGCGGGGAAGTCGGCGTCGTCGACCAGCCGCGCCAGGCCCCGCGCGCCGCCGGGAAGCCCCAGTCGCTGCGCGACGTCGAGCGCGCGCCGACCGGTCAAGGGCACCAGCTCGTCCCACGCCACCTGCACTTCGCGAAAGAAGATGTCGACCCCGACGTCGCCGATGCCCTTGAACTCCTTGAGTAGCTCGCGCTCGCGGGCGGGGTCGCGCTGCGCCTCGTCGCGCAGCCTGCGCAGGTCGCCTCGGTAGCGCTCCTGGAGCAGCTCGACCGTGTCGCCGAGCATGGTCGCGGTGCGCTCGTCGTAGCGCGCGTAGCCCGAGCGGTTGAGCGTCGTCACACGCTGCTTCCACGTGGTCTGCGCCATCTTCGCCGCCGAGGTCCAGCCCTGGTCGTTGAAAGCCCTCGCCGCGGCGGTGGCGATCTCCTGGCTGATCCGCGCGCTGAACAGCAGCGAGGCGACGAGCAGGCGAAACAGGGCGGACGGCCCGGCTCGCCGCAGGTCGATCCCGAGCTCCTGGGCGAAGGTGGTGCCGTGGCGCTCGAGTAGCGCCCGGACGATCGCTTGGCGGCTCGGCCCGGCCACAGCCGCGGCTTGACCTCAGTCCTGCTTGCGCGCGATCGCCTGGCCGAGCTCGAGCTTGGACATCTTCGAGCGCCCCGCGATGTCGAGCTTGCGCGCTCGGTCCATCAACTCCTGCTTGGTGTTGCCCTCGACGTCGACCCCACCGGCCGTCTGGCGGGGGCGGTTGCGCGAGCGCGACCCGCCCTGTTTGGCCTGGGGATCGGAGGGGCCCTTGCTGTCCTTGGGCTCCCAGTGGTCGCCCTTCTTCTCGTAGGAGTGCTTGAGGGCGGAGTACGCGGTGCGGTGGGCCCGCTCGCCGTCGCCGTACTGCTCGGCCGCGGAGTCGTGGGCCTTGACGAAGGTGCGCTGGGCCTTGGCGGGCGAGCGCTTCAGCGTTCCCGGCAGCTCTTCCTTCTTGGGCTTGCCGGTCTTCGTGGTCTTGGGGATGGGCGTGGCCTCCTGCTCCCGGGGCTCACTCCGTGTCCTCTACCCCGACCGGCGAGCGACAAAAAGGGCCGCCTGGGCCCCTCGCGCGTGAGGTGAGCGAAACGGCCCGCTGCGTGGGGGAAGCGACACGGCCCGCTGCTACCTTGCGGCGATGCTTCGCCGGACCTCCGCGCTCGTAGCCGCCGTCGCAGGGGCGTGCTCCCTCGCGGCCTGCGGGTCCAGCGGCGGCCAGCCGACCGGCGCGACCGCGACCGCACCCGCGACTACGCCCACCACGCCCCCGGCCTCGATCGCGCCGTCGACCCGGCCCGGAGGGCCGCCGCCCACCGCCACCAACCCGCCGGCCGGCGGCTCGAGTGGCAAGGGCTCGGGCGGCACGCCGTCCCCGCCCGGCGGCGGAAGCGTGACCTCTCCCAAGCAGGCCCAGCGCAACTTCAAGGAGTACTGCGACACGCACCCCGGCGCCTGCGGGGACTGAGCCCCAGGCGCTGACCGCGGGGACTGAGCCCCCAGGCGCTGAGCGCGGGGACTGAGCCCCAGGCCCTGACCGGCCAGGTGGCCGCCCCGCGCGGAGTGACCGGCGAGGCGGCCCCGCGCGATTCACCGCGCGGGACCCCCTGACGCTCGGGCTTTCGGTCAGGCCGTGGCGAGCTCGCGCTCGGCGGCCTTGAGCACGCCCGTCCGGTTCTTGTGGGACCGCTCGTATGAGCGGACGTCCTTGGCCCGCTCGTCGTCGGCCGCGCTGAGCGCCGCCTGCACCTCGGCCGCGGTCAGCTCGTCGTAGCCCGGCCACGGCTCGTCGCCTCGCAGCGTGGAGATGCGGCTGAGCACCGTGGTGCGGTTCTCGTTCTTGCGCTCGTAGGAGTCGACCTTGGCCAGGTCCACCTGGGAGAGCTCGGACAGCTTGCCCACCACCTCGTCGGCGGTCAGCTGGTCGTAGCGGGAGATGGCCAGGTCGGACTCGGAGGCCACCGCGCCCTTGAGCTGGCCCTCGGCCTGGGCCACGCCGGGTACCTTGCGCGCCTGACGTGCGGTGCGCTTGGTCCGGGCGCTCGCCTTGCGGGCTGTGCTCTTGGCGCCCGCACCGGCCTCGCGCACGGCGTCCGCCGCGCCGGTTTCGGAGATGTCGAAGGACGGGTTGCCGCGGATCTCGGCGCGCACCACCGCCTCGGTCAGCTTGGGAATCTCGCGCAGGACGCGCTGGAGCATCTTGTCCTCGTCGCCCCGGATGGAGGCCGCGAGCTTTGCGGTCTGCTCGTCGCCGACCGAGCTGGCCAGGCGCTCCAGCGCGGTGTAGGTCGCGACCTCCAGCGCCTCGGTCGCACAGGCGTCCTTGGCGTTCTTGAGCACCTTCTCCTCGCCGCTTGACCCTCGTACCAGGTCGAGCGGAGTCTTGGCCAGCGCGACTGCCTGGCTGACCACTGTCTGCGCGGCGCCGTTGATGAGCTGGAGCGGGTTGCGCCCCTGCTCGAGCTCGCGCAGTCGCTTCTGGACGCGTTGGGCGTGGTCGCGGGTCTCGCGCAGGTGCGTCTCCAGGCCGCTGCGATAGCTCCCGGTCGGCGTCATCGCGATCTGCGACTGGAGCACTCGCGTCAAGCCGACCTCGGATGCATGGGCTTCGTTGAGGTACTGCACGACCTTCTGCTCTGACTGACTCACCGAGTCGTCTCCGTTCGTTTCGCTTGAGGAATCACAGTCCGGCACAGCCGCGGCCCAGGGAAGGCTCCCTGGTCGCCAGCGACCGCTTCGGAAGACCAACGCGACGCCTGCTTCGCCCTACCGGAGACTGCCGAGAACACGTGTGCTGCGAAGTGCGTGCTCTGCTGTCGAGGCTAGCACCCTACGGGGCTCGATCCGCAAAACCTCGCCGACGATCTCGGGAAGAAACGCGACGGGCCGCGAGCCGCTTCACGCCCAGGGCTGGCGCCCTCGCGCCCGCGCCCACAGGTAGCGCCCCATCAGCTCCACCGAGTCCACGACTCCCGCTCCCAGGAAGCCCAGCGGGCCGGTGACCAGCCAGGCGGCGAAGCGCCGGCGGGCCGGTGGACGACCTGGGGAGCTCACCGAGCGGACGGTATCGTTCCCGCCCCCGATGGCCCCGGTCCAGACCAGCGTGACCGACCTGCCCGAGTCGCGCGTGCGCGTCGAGGCCGAGGTCCCCGCCGACGAGGTCGAGCGCCGCGTGCAGCAGACCGCGCGCCAGCTCGGGCGTGAGATGAAGCTGCCGGGCTTTCGCAAGGGGAAGATCCCGCCGCCGATGGTCCTTCAGCGGGTGGGGCGCGCCGCCGTGCTCGACGAGACCGTTCGCGACGCCCTGGGCGGCTGGTACGTCGACGCCATCGACCAGGCGGGGATCGTCCCGGTCGGCGATCCCCAGCTCGACCTGCCCGGGCTGCCGGAGGAGGGCCAGCCGCTGCGCTTCTCGATCGAGATTGGCGTGCGGCCGACCGCGCGGCTGGGCGACTACAAGGGACTCGAGGTCGGCCGGCGCGAGCCCGAGGTCCCCGACGAGGCCGTCGAGCGCGAGCTCGAGGCCGTGCGCGAGCGCCACGCCCGGCTGGAGACCGCCGACGAGCCGGCCGCGGCCGGTGACTTCCTCGTCGTGGACTTCGCGGGCACGGTCGACGGGGAGCCGATCACCGGTGGACAGGCCCGCGCCGAGCTGGTCGAGCTGGGCGCGGGGCGCCTCGCGCCCGAGATGGACGAGGCGCTGGTCGGCGCCGCCGCGGGCGACCGGCGCGAGATCGCGGTCACGTTCCCCGACGACCATCCCTCCGCCGAGCTGGCCGGCAAGCAGGCTCTCTTCGAGGTCACGGTCAAGGAGGTCAAGCGCAAGCACCTGCCTGAGCTCGACGACGACCTCGCCGCCGATGCCGCGGGCTTCGACACGCTCGAGGAGATGCGCGACGACGTGCGCTCCAAGCTCGAGGAGGCCGACCGCGCGCGCATCGAGGGCGAGTTCCGCCAGGCGGCGCTCGACGCCGCCGTCGACGCGGCGCAGGTCGAGGTGCCCGACGCCCTCGTCGAGGCGCGGGCGCGCGAGCTGTGGGAGCAGCTGCTGTCGACCCTGGCGCGCCAGGGGATCGCGCGCGAGGCCTACCTCCAGATCTCGGGACGCGAGGAGGACGACATCGTCGCCGAGGCCCGGCCCGACGCCGAGCGCGCGCTCCGGCGCGAGGCGGTCCTCGCGGCCATCGTCGAGGCGGAGGGGATCGAGCCCTCCGAGGAGGACCTCCTGGGCGCGCTCGAGCACCCAGCCGAGCACGAGAAGACCACGCCGGCCAAGCTGCTCGAGCGCCTGCGCGGAGCCGGGCGCCTCGAGGCCATCAGCCGCGACCTCGCCTCCCGCCAGGCGGTCGACCTGCTGGCACGCGAGGCCAAGCCCATCCCGCTGGAGCGCGCCGAGGCCCGCGAGCGGCTGTGGACCCCCGACAAGGACGCCGACGACGCCTCTCCCGCCGGCGACCAGCCCGCTCAGGCCGCTCCCGGCAAGCTCTGGACCCCCGGCTCCTGAGCGCCGCGGAAGGTCCTCTCGGCGGCGGTCGAGCCGCCGTTCACGGGACTTTCACGGACGCTGTCGAGCTGCCTCGAGGGCCAAAAGGCGATTGCTAGACTCGCCGCGAGGTCGCCCAAGGCGACGCTGGGGCTGTCAGTTCGGCCTCGGGCAGGATTCGAGGCCGACAAGCGAAACAAGGCGAGGACGATGAGCCCACTCGTACCCATGGTCGTCGAGCAGACCTCACGCGGCGAGCGCGCGTTCGACATCTACTCGCGCCTGCTCAACGAGCGCATCATCTTCCTCGGCACGCCGGTCGACGACCAGATCGCCAACCTGATCGTGGCCCAGTTGCTGCACCTGGAGTCCGAGGATCCCGAGAAGGACATCTCGGTCTACGTCAACTCGCCAGGCGGCTCGGTCTACTCGGGCCTGGCCATCTACGACACGATGCAGTTCATCAAGCCCGACGTGCAGACGATCTGCGTGGGGATCGCCATGTCGATGGGCGCGCTGCTCCTGGCCGGCGGCGCCCCGAACAAGCGCATGGCGCTGCCGAACGCCAAGATCCTCATCCACCAGGTCTCGTCGAGCTTCCAGGGCCAAGCCACCGACATCGAGATCCACGCACGCGAGATCATCGACGTGCGCCGGCGCTTGGACGAGATCATCGCCAAGCACACCGGCAAGGAGCTCGACAAGGTCAAGACCGACACCGAGCGCGACTACTTCATGAGCTCTGACGAGGCCAGGGACTACGGCATCATCGACCGAGTGATCTCGGAGCACTAGCTTCGAGCGCAGGCGGCACCGGGGGGAGAGATGGCACGGCCGACGGATTCAAACGAGCAGCTCCTCTGCTCCTTCTGCGGCAAGTCCCAGCGCCAGGTCAAGAAGCT
>JBBPZM010000052.1:0-28839 GCA_038199035.1 Solirubrobacterales bacterium
CCGAGCCCCGCCTCCGCGCCCCGGGACGCGCCCCCCGGGGCCCCCCCCCCCCCGCCCCCCCCCCCCCCCGAACTTCCCGGCGCTCGCCGCTCGGGATGCGGAGGAGGCGATGACTTTCCGTCGCCGCGCCGGTCAGCACTACCAGTGCCCCGAGCTCGAGAGGAACGACATGGAGCAAGTGATCTCGCCTGACGGAACCACGATCGCGTTCGACCGGCTCGGGGAGGGCCCGCCGCTGATCCTCGTTGGCGGCGCGACCTGCGACCGGGCGATCACCCGATCGACCGCGGAGGCGCTCGCACGACCGGCGCGGCGAGGCGCTCGACCTGTTCATGTCGCTGACCGGGATGCCGCCGGAGCTGATCCAGACAAGACGCGACAGCCCCGGCCGCGCGAGCCAGGAAGCGCTCGCCCCGACGCTCGCCTACGACTCGGCGGCGATGGGCGACATCGAGCGCGGCGCCACGATCCCGACCGAACTACTCGACCAGGTCAAGGCACCGGTGCTCACGATCTCGGGAGGCATGAGCCCACCGTTCATGATCGACAACGGCGTCCGTCTCGCGGCTGGCGTTCCCGACGGCCGCCACCACCTGCTGGAAGGCCAAGGCCACGAGGCCGACCCCGCGATGCTGGTCCCGGTCATCGCGAAGTTCGCCAGCCGGAATCCCGACCAAGTAACTAGATGAACGAGGGAATAGTCGTGGATATGAAACTTGAGCTAGTGCCGGTACCAGTGGCTGATGTCGACCGCGCCAAGGCGTTCTATGAACAGGCTGGGTTCAAGCTCGAAGTCGATGTGGAGCCGCAGCCGGGGATGCGAGTGGTCCAGTTCACGCCGCCCGGCTCCGCATGCTCAATCGTCTTCGGGACGGGCATGTCCGAAACTACCGACATGCAGCCGGGATCGGTCAAAGGCCTGCATCTGGTCGTCACGGACATTGATGCAGCACGCCAAGACCTAGCTGGTCGCGGCGTTGAAGTGGGTGAAGTCAACGACATGGGCGGCGTCAAATACGTTTCCTTCCGCGATCCCGACGGCAACCTCTGGCTGTTGCAGCAGGTTCCGGCAAAGTCTTAGAGGAATATTCCGAGTCTCCTCCCAGGACTTCAGACCGTCGGCGGCGTCTCTCAGGAAGGTAACCAACAAGCAAAGGCAGTGGAGACTCCGGCCTGGTTCGCGACAGCGAGGAGGAACCTGCTCGCCGTGGGTAAGCCCCCCCTCGCCGGATCGCTCGGCGTTTCGTAGACCACGAGGAAGCGGACCATGTCGCCGTTCAGCGCAGATGCGCGCGCCGCTCCCGCCCTCAGCCGGCGTACATCGCCTCGATGTCCTGCGCGTACTTCTGGTCGATCGGCTTGCGCTTTAGCTTCATCGTCGGCGTGAGCTCGTCGCCGCCGGGCTGCCAGTCGCCGGCCACGATCTTGAACTTCTTGATCTGCTCGACCCGGGCGAGCTTGGCGTTCGCGGCGTCGATGCTCTCCTGCACGGCGGCCACGACCTTCTCCTCCTGGGCCAGCGACTCCAGCGACGTGTCCTCGATGCCCTGCTTGGCCGCCCAGGCCGGCGCGAAGTCGGCATCGAGGACGATCAGCGCGGTGTTGTAGGAGCGGCGGTCGCCGATCGCGCACGCCTGGCCGATCAGCGGGCTGGCGCTCTTGATCGCGGCCTCGATGTTGGCCGGCGACATGTTCTTGCCGGCCGCGTTGATGATCAGCTCCTTCTTGCGGTCGACGATGCGCAGGTAGCCGTCCTCGTCGATCTCGCCCACGTCGCCGGTGTGCAGCCACCCCTCGGAGTCGATGGTCTCCGCCGTCTTCTCCGGCTGGTTGCGGTAGGAGAGCATGTTGCACCCGCCGCGCACGAGCACCTCGCCGTCGTCGGCGAGCTTGATCTCGATGCCCGGGTAGGCCGGGCCGACCGTCCCGATCTTGACTGCCCCCGGGCGGTTGGCGGTGCCGGCGCCCGTGGTCTCCGACATGCCCCAGATCTCGGCCAGCTCGATGCCGATGGCGTGGAAGAACTCGAGCACCTCGGTCGGCGTGGGCGCGGCGCCGACGTTGACCGCGGCCACCTCGTCGAGGCCCAGGTGCGCGCGCAGGTGGGAGAACATCTCCTCGTCGGCCTTGGCGACCTGAGCGGCCAGTTCCTCGGGCACGGGGTCGCCGGCCTGCTCCAGGCGGACCTTCTCGCGCGCGGCGGCGATCGCGGCCTCGGCCTTCTCGCGCTGCTCGTCGGGCTGGGCGGCCAGCATGGTCTCCAGCCCCGCCTTGAGCTTCTCCCAGATGCGCGGGACCGCGAAGAACCAGTTGGGGCGCACGGCCGGCAGGTACTCGAGGATCTCCCGGGGGTTGTCGCAGCAGGTGATGGTCCCGGCGAAGACGATCGGGATGTAGTGGTGGGCGCTGCGCTCGGCCACGTGGGCCGAGGGCAGCCAGGAGATCACCTTCGCGCCGTCGGGCAGGTTGATGATCTGCTCCAGCGAGGCGACGACGCTCATCTGGTTGCGGTGCGCGAGCTGGACGCCCTTGGGCGGCCCGGTGGTACCCGAGGTGTAGATCAGCGTCAGGACGTCGTCCGGGCCTACCGCGGCGGCGCTGGCCGTGGAGTCGAAGTCGGGGTCCATGGCCTCGACCTCGGCCAGGGTGATGGTTCCGTCCGGCAGCGGATCGTCACCGGTCACGATGACGTGCTCGAGCTTGGGCAGGTCTTTGCGCGCCACGAGGAAGTTGTCGAGGAACTGCGGCTCGATGATGGCCACGCGGGCGCCGGCGTCGGAGACCACGTACTGGATCTGCTCGGGCGCATAGGTCTGGTAGATCGAGAACGGGGTGGCCCCGAGCGTCATGGCGGCCAGGTCGCTGATGTGGAACTCCGGCACGTTGCCGAACATCAGCGCCACGGTGTCGCCGTGCTTGACGCCGAGCTTGGCCAGCCCGCCGGCCAGCGCGTCGGCGCGCTGGCGCAGCTGCGCCCAGGTGATCGAGACCTCGTCGTCCTTGGTGCGCACGGCGACCCGGTCGGCGTGCTGGGCGGCGCTGCGGTGGAACGCCTCGATCATCGTGGCGGCGTCGATCGCGCGCTCGCCGGTGGGCGTGACGGTGGTGTCTTCCATCCCAGCTCCCTCGGTTGCTGATGGCTCCCCGCGCAACGCTACCGCAGGTGCCGTGAACCCGCGGGCGGCCGCCCTAGCGGGTGCCCAGGGCCGGATCCTGAAGGCGACCGAGGTCGTTGGTCAGCCCGATCACGAACAGGGTGAGCACGAGGACGAATCCGATGGCCATCGAGCGCTCCATCACCGAGAACGGGATCGCCCGCCCGCGGACCTTCTCGGCCAGGGCCCAGAAGATGTGGCCTCCGTCGAGGGGGAGGAAAGGGAACAGGTTCACGATGGCCAGGGAGAGCGAGATGATTCCGAGGATGAGGATCGCCTGGGGCGTGTCGAACTTGAACTGCTGGCTGAGCCCGGTCGAGATGCCGACGACCCCCGAGATCTGCTTGCGCTGTTGGGGATCGAAGATCCTGGCCATGGCCGAGACGGTGTGCGAGGTGACGTACCACATGTAGCTCACGCTCACGGCGGCTGCCTTGCCGGGTGGCTGCGGTACGTACTCGCGGGCGAACCCGAAGCCGATCAGCGGTCGCTTCACGGTGGCGCTGTAGCGGGGACGGACCTCGAAGGTCAGGCGGCGCCCGTCGCGCTCCACCACCAGGCGGGCGGGCGTCGCGGCCCGGCAGCCGGCGGTCTGGCTCCCACGGCAGCGATGGGTCGAGACCTGCTGCTGGATGACCTTCGGACCGCCGCGCCGGCCATCCACCGAGACGATCCGGTCACCGGGCTGGAGGATCGAGGCGGCCGGGGGGCGCAGGCCCTCGGCGCTGACGCGGCTGGTCGGTCGGTCGCTGGGGACGCCGTGAACCACGAACAGCACCCACAGGATCGCGAAGGCGACGATCACGTTCATGGTCGGCCCGGCGGCGATCACGGCCACGCGCTTCCACACCGGCTGGCGGAAGAAAGCCCGCTGAGCGACGTCCGGCGGGAGCTCCTCCCGCGGGTTCATCCCGCTGATCTTCACGTACCCGCCGAGCGGTACCGCCCCGATCCCGTACTCCGTCTCGCCGCGGCGCACCTTGACCAGCAGCGGCGGGAAGAACAGGGCGAAGCGCTCGACGCGCATGCCGACCGCCTTGGCTACCGCGAAGTGGCCGAGCTCGTGCAGAACGATCAGCGCTGCGAAGCCGACGATCGTCAGCACCCAGCTCATGCCCGTGCGTCCGAGGCCAGGGCCGCCTCGACGGCCTCGCCGGCCACCGCGCGCGCCTCGCGGTCGGCGTCGTAGAGGGTCTCGAAAGAATGAACGCGCGAGGCGCCCAGCCGGTCCAGCGCCCGCTCGATCACCGCCGCGATGCCCAGGAACCCGAGCCGGCCCTCGAGGAAGGCGTGGACAGCGACCTCGTTGGCCGCGTTGAGCACGCACGGCGCGGTGCCGCCCGCGCCGGCCGCCTCGCGAGCCAGCCGCAGGCAGGGGAAGGCCTCGACGTCCACCGCCTCGAAGGTCAGCGTCCCCAGCTCCACCAGGTCGAGCATCCGCACCGGCACGTCGACCCGCTCCGGGTGGTGCAGCGCGTAGGAGATCGGGACGCGCATGTCGGGAAAGCCCATGTGGGCCAGCGTCGCCCCGTCGCACAGATGCACAAGCCCGTGAACGATCGATTGGGGGTGGACGACCACGTCGATGCGCTCGTAGGGCGTGTCGAAGAGGTAGTGGGCCTCGATCAGCTCCAGGCCCTTGTTCATCAGCGTGGCCGAGTCGATCGTGATCTTGCCGCCCATCGCCCAGGTGGGATGGGCCAGCGCCTCCCCCACCGTCACGCCCTCCAGCTCGGCTCGCCGGCGTCCGCGGAAGGGGCCGCCCGACGCGGTCAGCACGAGCCGCTCGACCGTGACGGGCCGCTCGGCGCCGATCAGCTGGTGCAGGGCGGAGTGCTCGGAGTCGACGGGCACGATCCGCGCGCCCGTGGCCTGGGCCAGGGCCATGACCAGGTCGCCCCCGACCACCAGGGACTCCTTGTTGGCCAGGGCGAGGTCGATGCCCTCGCCCAGCGCGGCCACGGTCGGCCCGAGGCCGGCCGCGCCGACCAGCGCGTTCAGCACCAGGTCGGCGTTGGACTCGGTGACCAGCGCCACCAGCCCGTCGGGGCCGGTGAGGACCTCTCCCCCGGTCCAGGCCTCGGCGGCGCGGGCGCCGGCCGCCGGGTCTACCAGGGCGATGCGGCCGACCCCGTGCGCCGAGGCGGCCGCGACCAGCGGCTCCCAGGAGCGCTCGGCGGACAGGCCGACCAGCTCGAGGTCGGGTGAGCGCTCGACGATCTCGAGCGCCTGCTTCCCGACCGAGCCGGTGGCGCCCAGGATCAGCAGTCGGCGCATGTGACCGTCGATTGTAGGTCGGCCTCCCTTCGCGGCCGCTAAACCGCCGGGCGGCGATCGACGGCTCAACCGGCCGCCACGCGCGACCGGCTAGCGGTGGCCCTGGACCTCCGTCGCCTGCTGGAATGTCCCGCGGTCCTGCCACGGGATGGGATCGGTCCCGACCGCCCCCGCGGCGGTGAACTCGATCTGGTCGCAGGGATCCTGACCCTCGCAGTCGACCGAGCGCACCTTGGCGTTCTCGAGGTCCTTGCCGTACTTGTCCTCGGCCTCGCGGAACGCTCTCTTCAGGCTTGAGACCAGGACGTCACGGCAGGCGCCCAGCTTGCCATGGCCGCAGTAGCGGCGGGAGAAGCGCCCCTCGACGTGGCGGTCCATGAGCGTTCGCAGGTCCTTGTCGACGTAGCCGTACCACCCGCTGAAATAGGCGCTGCCGCCCGGGCCGGGCGGCTGGTCGAACGGCAGCTGGCGGGTGATCTGCGCCACGAGCTTGCCGCCGAGCTCTGGCTCGAACATCCGGCGCACGAGGCGGTTCCACCAGGCGTCCATCAGGACGACGCCCTTGGGCTCGTCGTAGAAGCCGTCGAGGTCCTTGTCGCGCCGGTGCGCCCCGTTGTCGGTCCAGTCGTCGAGGATCTTCAGCGCCTTGCGCACGTCCGGGTCGTCGCTTCGGCCGATGGCCTCCCGCAGTACCGGATAGTCCTCCTGGCCGCGCAGGTCGACGGTGGCGGCATCGCCCATGATCCCCACCAGGTCGGGCAGCGAGAGCTTGCCCCCGTTGCGCAGGCCCTCGCGCACCCGCTTCTCCAGGCGCTGCGACCGGTGCACCGAGCCGTAGGCGAAGATGTCGTCCGCGGCCTGCCAGTCGGGAGCCTGCTTGTTGTTCCAGGAGACGATGTAGCCGCGCGACGGGTCGATGGTCTGCGGCAGGTCGTCGCGGGCGATCCTGTTGGACGTGTAGCTCCCGGGATCAAACCCCCGCCAGTCGTACTTGCCGGTGCCCCACGTGGGGAGGTGGCGGTCGGTGTCGTCGCCTCGCCGGGGGTACCACCCCGACGTGATGTAGGCGATGTGGCGGTCGTCGTTGTAAAACCAGTTGAAGACGAAGTTGATCTGGCTCATGACGCGGTTGAAGCTGGCCGGCCCGTGGACCTGGTTGGTGTTGAGCCGCTCGAAGGCCAGCGCCGAGTCGACCTCGTGCATGTACGTCGAGCGCGCCTTGGAGATGGCCACCGGCTTGCCGTCGACGGTGGCGGTTCCCTGGATCGGGCCGTGCACGCTGCGCTCGATCTTGAGCTTGACGGTCTGCGGCGGGTTCTGCTCGGTCGGGTTGGTGGTGATGTTCAGCGTGCGCGTGCGCTCCAGGAACGGGATGCACTTGCCCTTGTACTCGTAGTGGTCCGAGGAGCGCGAGGGCTTGGAGCCGTCGCGGTTGCACAGGCGCTCGGCGAACAGGTCGACGTTGTCGGAGGTGGCCGAGGTGGCCGTCCACGAGAAGTCGCGACCGCGCCCGATCAGGATGTACAGGCTGATCCCCGGGAACGCGGCGCCACGGGCGTCGAAACCCGGGCCGTGGAGGTCGAGCTCGTTGAGGATCTCGGGCGAGTAGTAGCCGACCTGGGGGCCGGTGACGGCGATCGGGTGCCCGGACTGCGAGTTCTTGGCGCTGACCAGCGTGGCGTTGGACGCCTCGCGGCGCTGGCCGGGCGCGAGCGCCTCGCGCAGCTGCGACCCCAACCGCTGCGCCCAGCGGGGCGAGGACTGGGCGGATGTCTGGACTACGCCGCCGCTGGACTCGATCGGATCGCGCGCCTTGAACGAGCCGAAGTCGGTGAACGCCGCCCCCTTGCGACTCTCGTCGACGTTCGGGTTGCCGTCGAAGTGGAACGGCTTGGTGATCTTGACCGGCGCCTCCGGGTCCTCGGTCTCGGCGAAGTCGTTGAAGACCTGGCGGCCGGAGTGCTTGCCGAAGCGGTCGATCGCCTTGTGCAGGATGTCGGCGTCGGTGACCTCCTGGCCGCCGCCGAGGCCGAAGATGCCGCCGATCAGCGAGGCCACGGCCACCGTGTCGGTGGGCTTCCAGTACTCGGGAAAGAGCCCCGCGGGCTTGCCCAGGGCGGTGTACTCCACCGGCCGCAGGGGACTGCCTTCGACCTTGGCCTGCGTGATGTAGGCGTTGATGCCGTCGGTGTAGTCGAGCAGGTCCTGCTTGACCTGGCGCCCCTCGCGCCCGTAGTTGTGGGCCGCGGTGTCGATCTGGCGCTGGAGCTCCTCTTCGGAGTAGTCCGCGGTCTTGAGCGTCTCGGCGTCGGCCTTGATGTTGGAGTCGTCGGCGCCCGGGCCGATCAGCTCGCTGAGGTTGCCGCGGCCCATGTGGCGCAGTGCGTCCATCAGGAAGAGCCGGTCCTCGGCGGAGGCGTAGCCCGCGCCGTACAGGGTCGCCCGACGGGTGCTCCCGTATACATGCGGGACCTCATAGGTGCGGTCGCGGACGATCGTCAAGGTCCCCCCGTTGGGAACCGGGATGACCTCCGTGCGGCTGGAGTCGATCTCGCCCGCGGGCACGCCGAACCCGGCCGGCTTGAAGAAGTCGCCGATGTTGCCCTTGGTCACATGCGGAGCGGCGGCTACGAGTCCGGTGTAGGTGACGTGACCATGGCCGGGGTCGCGCTGGTTAACGAAGGTGGGCGGCGGGACGGTGCCGGCGCCGTAGAGGCCGAACTCCTCCTCGCTGATCGTCTCGCCCTGACCCACGCCGAGGATGTTGCGAAACCCGCCCGCGTCGTTGGTGCCGGCCGGCTCGACGCCCGGCGGCGCGACCTGTGCCGCGGCGGCGGGGGCGCAGACGGCGGCGATGGCGATCGCCGCGAGGGTACTGCGAACGGCGAAGAACCTTCTCATTGCTCTCCTTCCCAGCGAAACGGCTGGGGAGACTACCTCAGATCAGCCCTCCCAGCTACACCAGAGCCGCCCACACGTAGTAGCCGACCACGACGGTGAAGAGGGCGGCGTCGAGGCGGTCGAGCGCGCCGCCGTGGGCGCCGAACAGCCGGCCCGTGTCCTTGGTCTGTGCCTCGCGCTTGACCAGCGACTCGAAGAGGTCGCCCACCGGAGCGGCCAGGGCGACTCCGACTCCCAGGAGCAGGGCCGAGCTGTTGGGGAGCCAGTCCTGGTAGAGCCCGGCGAACATGGTGGCCACCACGGCGGTGGCCATGCCGATGGCCAGGCCCTCGACCGTCTTGTTGGGCGACAGCCGCGGCGCCAGCGGGCGCCGCCCGTACATCCTGCCCCCGAAGTAGGCGCCGCTGTCGCCGACGAACGTGCCCACGAGGATGTCGATGAGGATCGCGCCGCCGTGCGGGAGCGCCCGCAGCAGGATGGCGTGGGCGATGGCCAGCCCGATCCACCACAGCGAGAACAGGGTGACGGCCATCGAGATCGTCGCCGGTCCGTGCCGCGGCGCGGCCATGGCCAGCGCGAAGACCAGGGGCACGAGGGCCACCTGGACGAGCACGATCTGGAACTGACCGCCGAGCTGCGCGGCCAGGACCAGCCCCAGCAGCCCGACGAATCCGGCGAGCTTGACCGGCCGCGTGGGCTCGAGCAGGAGGTAGAGCTCGTGGAGGCAGGCCACGCCCAGGAGGAGCAGGCCGGCCGCGAAGACCCAGCCGCCCTCGGAGACGATGAAGATGGCGAAGACGATGGCCGGGACGGCGACCAACAGCCGGGCGCGCAGGTCGCCGCCGCCACGACGAGGGCGGCGGCCGCCACCGTCGCCACCATCGGCGCCGGGCGCGCGTCGCGCGGAGGGCCGGCCGCTCGCTGCGGGCCGCCTCGGCGGACGGGTGGCCATCAGCGCCCGCCGAAACGGCGTCGCCGGGCCGCGTACTCGCCCAGCGACTCCTCGAAGGCCGCTCGGCCGAAGTCCGGCCACAGCTCCTCGCGGAAGACCAGCTCCGAGTAGGCCGACTGCCACATGAGGTAGTTGGAGAGCCGCTGCTCCCCGCTGGTGCGGATGATGAGGTCCGGGTCGTGCATCTCGGGCGCGTAGAGGTGGCGGCGGAACTCCTCCTCGGTGGTCCCCGAGAAGGTTCGCGCCGCGTCGACGATCTCCGCTCGCCCGCCGTAGTTGAAGGCGATGAACAGGGTGATCCGCTCGTTGCCGGCGGTCTCGCGCTGCGCCCACTCCATGCGGTCGAGGAGGTCGCGACCAACGCCGTCGCGGCGGCCGATGAAGCGCATGCGCACCCCCTCCTCGCGCAGCTCGGGCGTCTCGGCGTCGATGCGCTGGGCGAACATGGCCATCAGCCCCGCGACCTCGTCGGGCGACCGCGACCAGTTCTCGGTCGAGAACGAGTAGACGGTGAGCTCGCGCACCCCCAGCTCGACGGCATCGCGCAGGCGCGCCTTGACCGTGTCGGCTCCGGCGCGGTGGCCTTCGACGACCGGGACCCCTCGCCGCTGGGCCCAGCGGCCGTTGCCGTCGGTGATGATGGCGACGTAGCGGGCGCGCGCCTCGCCCGCCGGAGGCGCGGGGCGGCTCAAACCTCGAGGATCTCGGCTTCCTTGGCCCGCATCGCCCCGTCGAGCTCGGCCACCTTGGCGTCGGTGAGCTTCTGGAGCTCGCCCTCCGCGCGATGCTCCTCGTCGGAGCCGACCTCACCCTCGGACTTCAGCTCGCGCAGGTCGTGCATCACGTCGCGGCGGACGTTGCGGATCGCGACCCGACCCTCCTCGGCGATGCCGTGGACCACCTTGACCATCTGACGGCGGCGCTCCTCGGTCAGCTCGGGCACGACGAGCCTGATGAGCGAGCCGTCGTTGTTGGGCGTGAGCCCGATGTCGGACTCGATGATCGAGCGCTCGATCGCCTTGATCGAGGACTTGTCGTAGGGCTGGACGGTGAGCATCCGCGCCTCGGGCGCCGAGATCGTGGCCAGCTGCTTGAGCGGAGTCTGCGCCCCGTAGTAGTCAACCGAGATGCGGTCGAGCAGGGCGGGGCTGGCGCGTCCCGTGCGCACGCTCGCGAACTCGTGGCGGGTCGCCCCGACCGACTTGTCCATGCGCTCGCCGGCGTCGACCAGCAGCTCGTCGATCAGGCTCGCCACCGGCGTCCCCGCATCCTGGCGGGCCGGCTCGTGGTCGCCCCCCCCATCACGTCATCACCAAGGTCCCCACGCGCTCACCGCAAACTATCCGGTCGATGTTGCGCTCGTCGTCCATGTTGAAGACGTGCAGCGGCAGCTTGTTCTCCATGCACAGCGTCAGGGCGGTGGCATCCATAACGCGCAGCCGTCGCTGGATGGCGTCCATGTGGGTGATCTGAGGCAGGAACTCGGCGCTGGGATCGGTAGCCGGATCGGCCGTGAACACTCCCTCCACCCCGTTCTTGGCCATGAGGATGACCTCCGCGTGGATCTCCGACGCCCGCAGCGCGGCCGCGGTGTCGGTGGTGAAGAACGGGTTCCCGGTGCCGGCGGCGAAGATGACCACCCGTCCCTTCTCGAGATGGCGCATGGCTCGCCGGCGCAGGTAAGGCTCGGCCACCTCGGAGATGGGAATGGCCGACTGCACGCGCGTGTCTACGCCGTCGTTCTCGAGGGAGTCCTGCAGGGCCAGCGCGTTGAGGACGGTGGCCAGCATTCCCATGTAGTCCGCCGTGGCGCGGTCCATGCCCTCGGCCGCGGCGGCCATGCCGCGGTAGATGTTGCCGGCCCCGACTACGATCGCCACCTCGACCCCGCGGTCGCGCACCCGGCCGACCGCCTTGGCGATCGCGCTCACGCGCTCGGGGTCGGTGCCGTAGTCGAGCTGCCCCATGAGGGACTCGCCCGAGAGCTTGAGCAGGACTCTGCGAAACGCCGGCGCCGCGCCGGCCGGTGCGGGAGCCGGCGAGGCGGCCGAGCCGCCGGCCGGGGCGTCGGTGATCGCGCCGCCCCCCGGCACGGGCGCGGACTCGCTCATCTAGTCCTCGCCGACCGAGAAGCGCGAGAAGCGCCGGATGACGACGTTCTCCCCGGTGCGCGCGGCCAGCTCGGCTCGCAGCTCCTCGATCGTCTTGCTCTCGTGCTTGTCGGCGTTGACGTGGCGCTGGTCGAGCAGCACGACCTCCTCCAGCCACTTGAGCAGGCGTCCCTCGGCGATCCTCGCCCGCACGTGCTCGGGCTTCTCGGCGTCCTGCTGCTCGAAGACGCGCAGCTCGGCCTGGCGGTCGTCGTCGGGCACGTCGTCCTCGGAGACGTAGCGCGTGGTCGGGCTACCGGCGACGTGCAGTGCGATCTCGCGGGCGAAGCCCACGAAGTCGTCGTTGCGGGCCACGAAGTCGGTCTCGCAGTCCACCTCGACCAGGACCCCCACCTTGCCGTTGGCGTGGATGTAGCTCTGGACCGTGCCCTCCGACGCCACGCGCTCACCGCGCTTAGCGGCGGCGGCCTGGCCCTTGGCCCGCAGGAGCTCGACGGCGCGGTCGACGTCTCCCCCGGACTCGGCGAGCGCGGCCTTGCAGTCCATCATCCCGGCGCCGGTGCGGTCGCGCAGCGCCTTGACGTCGGTGGCCTTCGGCTGGTGGCTCACGAGCCGCCTCCGGGCTGCTCGGCGGTTGGTGCGGGGGCCTGCGGCGGTGCCGTGGCCTGCGGCGGGGTCGAAGCCGGCGCCGGCGGTGGCGCCGGAGCCTGCGCCTGCGCCGGAGCGGGCGCTCCCTCGGGTCCCGCGGCCTCGGCCTGCTCAGCCTGGGCGCGCGCCGCCTCCTCGGCCTCGCGGCGGCGCTGCTCCTCGGCCTCGCGCCGCGCCTGCTCCTCGGCCTCGCGCCGCGCGCGCTCCTCCTCCTCGCGGCGGCGCTGCTCCTCGGCCTCGCGCCGCGCCTGCTCCTCCTGCGCGCGGAAGGCGTTGTGCCCCTCGGCCGCCACCTCGCCGATGGCACGCGTGATCAGCGCGCACGAGCGGATGGCGTCGTCGTTGCCGGGGATCACGTACTCGATCCCGTCGGGGTCACAGTTGGTGTCGACCAGCCCGATGATCGGGATGCGCAGGCGCTGGGCCTCGCGAACGGCGATCGCCTCGGTCTTGAGATCGATGACGAACATCGCGTCGGGCACCCGTTGCATGTCCTTGACCCCGCCGAGGTTGGCCCGCAGCTTGTCGAGGTCCTTCTGGGCGGCGATCCGCTCGCGCGTGGGCAGCAGCGCGAGCTGGCCGTCAGCCTCCTGGCGCTCGAGCTCGTGCAGCCGCTTGATGCGCTGACCGATCGTGTGGAAGTTGGTCAGCAGGCCGCCCAGCCAGCGGTGGTTGACGTAGGGCATGCCCGACTCGGAGGCGACGTCGCGGACCGCGTCGCGCGCCTGCTTCTTGGTGCCCACGAACAGGACGCTCCCGCCGCGGTGAGCGATCTCGCTCGTGAACGACCGGGCCCGATCGAGCAGCTCGGCGGTGGCGAGGAGGTCGATGATGTAGATGCCGCCGCGCTCGCCGTGGATGAACCGGCGCATCTTGGGGTTCCAGCGGCGCGTCTGGTGGCCGAAGTGCACCCCGGCCTCCAGCAGCTCTTTGATGCCCACCTCAGGCATGACACGTTCTCCCTTGTTGTGCTTCGTGACTCTCGACCGGGAACTCGCGATCCCGGCGCCGCGTGGGCGGGCCGGGGCAGGGCCGCGAGGACCTTTGCCGGTCGAGTTTGCGTTGGACGAACGGCAAGTCTACGCGAGTTGCCCTGCCACGACCCGGGCGTGCGGCGTGGTCACACGGGGGCGACGCGGCCGGCGATCGCGCGGGGGTTCGTGGTTGGGTACGGTCACCCTCATGGTCGACGGTAGGCCAGCCCTGACGGCACCGCCCTGGCCGGCGCGCTGCTAGGCGCGCTCGGCGCGCGCCTGCGGGGGCGCTCCAGCACCACCTGACGGCGGGGGCGGGCGACCGTCTCAGCCGCCGGCCGCCCGGCGCAGCGCCTCCTCGAGGTCGGGGGGAAGGGGCGATCTCAGCTCGAGCCGCTGCTCCTCGAGCGGATGGTCGAAGGCCAGTCGAGCGGCGTGCAGGAACTGGCGCTCGAGGCCGTATAGCCCCGGCGTGCCGTACTCGGGGTCGCCCGCGACCGGGTGGCCGATCGCCTGGAGGTGGGCGCGGATCTGATGCGTGCGGCCGGTCTCGAGGCGAACCCGCAGGAGCGTCGCGCGGGGCAGCGCGCGCTCGAGCGCGACGTGGGTGCGGGCCTCGCGGGGCTGGTCGGAGTCGATCGACATCCGGGTGCGCACGCGGCGATCGCGGCCGAGCGGGGCGTCGATCGTGCCCGTGCGCGCCGGGGGCCGCCCCTCGACCAGCGCGAGGTACTCGCGGTCGATCCGGCGCTCGGCCAGGGCCCGCTTGAGCCTGCGGTGGGCGACGTCGGACTTGCTGACCACCAGCAACCCCGACGTGTCGCGGTCCAAGCGGTGGACGATGCCGGCGCGCCATCCCTGCTCTCCCCCGGCCGCCCGTCCGGCCAGCGCCTGGGCCAGCGTGCCCTCGCGATGGCCGCGCGCTGGGTGGACGACCACTCCGGGAGGCTTGTCAACGACCAGCAGGCTGGCGTCCTCGTGGACAACCGCGTACGGCGCCGGCGAGGCTTCCTCCCCGCCCGGCGGTGACTCCGGCGAGTCCACGACCGACACGCGCTCGCCCCCGGCCAGGCGGTGGCGCTTGGGGCGCACCACCCCGTCGACCGCCACCGCACCGGCGTCGATCAGGCGCTGGGCATGCGCCCGGGAGCCGAGCGGCTCGGCCAGGAAGACGTCGAGGCGCTGACCCGCCGCGCCCGCCGACACGTCGAAGGCCCGCACGCCGGTCTCCTCCGCGGTCAGTCGGCCTTCTCCTCGCGGGCGAGGTCGAGCGACACGAGCAGGGCCAGGACCCCGATGGTGATGGCGGCGTCGGCCAGGTTGAACGCCGGCCACAGCGGCGGGTCGATGAAGTCCGTCACCGCACCGAGCCGCGCGCGGTCGACCAGGTTGCCGATCGCGCCGCCGAGCAGGAGGCCGGTCGGGAGCCACAGGAGCGGGCGGGTGGCGTGGAGGGCGAAGTAGACGAGCAGCAGGGCGAGCGCCGCGAAGGTCACGACCGTCAGGAGGGTGCCCCCGTTGGTCAACAGGCCGAAGGCGATGCCCCGGTTGTGGACCTGGACGAGGTCGATGCCCAGGACGAGGTCGCGATGCTGGCCCCGCGGCAGGTTGGCGCGCACCAGCGCCTTGGTCGCCTGGTCGAGCGCGACGACCGCGGCGAGGACGCCCGCGGCCGCGAGCCAGGCCCCCAGCGGCCGGCGGGGCGCCGGCGGCGGGGTCATCAGCCGTGTATGAGGGGGACGATCAGCCCCATCCCGATGAAGTTGAGGGCCAGGATGGCGACGATCGGACTGAGGTCGAACGGTCCGACCATCGGGATGAAGCGGCGGAAGATCCGCAGGTACGGGTCGCACACGTCGTGCAGGAAGCCGAGCACCCCGTCCGACCAGTTCGAGTAGGGCATCCGCCCGCCGATCGAGAAGACCATCAGCGCCAGCACGTAGACGACGATGAGGATCGAGTAGACGAGCAGGACGTCGCCGACGTAGGCGGCCACGGCCGGCCGGTCGATGGCGGCGAGGGTGACGGTCACCGCGGGCGCTCACCCACGACCGCGGCCAGGGCGTCGTCGAACCCCGCCCTCAGGCCCCGGGCCTCCAGCGCGGCCAGGCCGCGGGCGGTCGAGCCTCCCGGCGAGGTGACCTCGCGGCGGACGGCCAGCGTGTCGTAGCCGCGTGCCGACAGCAGCTCGGCCGTGCCGGCCATGGTCTCGACGAACAGCTGCGCCGCCTGGCGGGCCGGCAGCCCGTGGCGTACGGCCGCATCGACCTGGGCCTCGGCGATCAGCGCGAGGTAGGCGGGCGAGACGCCCATCACCGCGGTGGCGAGGTCGATCCGGGCGTCGTCGAGCTCGACCACCGTGCCCAGACGGGAGAAGCGCTGGCGGGTCTCCTCGCGCAGGGCCGGGTCGACGTCGGCCGCGGCAGCGAGGCAGATGACCCCGCGGCGGACCTCGACCGGGGTGTTGGGCATGGTCCGGACCACGGGAACGCCGGGGTAGGCGGCCTGGAGCGCTGCGAGCGAAGTCGCCCCCAAGACTGAGGCCACCAGCCGAGCCCTACCTCCCACCTCCTGGGCGACCGACTCCAGCTGGGCGGGCTTGTGGCAGAGGACGACGAGGTCGGCCCGCTCGGCCAGCTCGAGGTTGGACACCGCCTCCCCCCCTACCTCGGCCACCAGGGCGGCGGCACGGCCCGAGCCGGCGTCGCTGCACAGGACCGGCTCTCCCCAGCCGCGGGCCAGCGCCCGCGCCATGTTGCCCGCTCCGAGCAGCCCGATCACGGCGCCAAGGCTAGCTGGCCCCTTCCGATGGCCCGGCGCCCGCGGGCGCCGTCAGCTCTGGTTGAAGAAGCCCTTCTCGATCAGCCGCGCCCGCTCCTCGGCGGAAACCTCGACGTTGCGCGGGGTGAGCAGGAAGACCTTGTCGGCGATGCGCTGCATGCCGCCGTCGAGCGCGTAGGTCAGGCCGCTGGCGAAGTCGATCAGGCGCTTGGACAGGTCGGTGTCGCTGCCCTGGAGGTTGAGGATCACTGGGATCGCGTCCTTGAAGCGGTCGGCCACCTGCTGGGCGTCGTTGAACGACTTGGGGATGACGAGGTGTACCCGCACGTCGCCCAGCGCCCCGCCGTTGCGCCCGCCGGAGACCGAGCGCAGCACCGTCGTGCGCCGCTCGGCCGCGGGGTCGTCGGCGAAGATGTCGTCGATCTCGTCGCGGCGCCGGCGGCTCGAGAGCCGCCGGACGTTGGGACGGTCGCGGTAGCGGTCCTCGGTCTCGCGCTCGGCCTGCGGCTCGGCCGCGGCGGGGGCGGCCGAGCCGGCCGGGACCTCCTCGAGGTAGTCGTCCTGCTCCTCGGCGAGGCCGAAGTAGACGAGGGCGCGGTGCCAGGTGTCGCGAAGTGCCATAGCGCTTGCAGGTTCGCGCGCGGGGAAGGAATCCCTGCCGGGATTATGCGCCTCCGGCCCGGCGGCGTGCGCCGCCGCGGACTCAGCCGAGCAGCACGCTCCCCAGACGCACGATCGTCGCTCCCTCCTCGATCGCCACCTCGAAGTCCTGCGTGGTGCCCATCGACAGCCGCTCCAGGCCGAGGCGCTCGGCCTGCTCGCGCAGGGCGGCGAAGTGGGGCCGGCTGCGCGCGGGGTCGTCGCTGAGCGGTGGCATGGTCATGAGGCCGGCGACCCGCACGGGGCACCGGGCCGCGAAGGCCTCGACCTCGTTGGGGGCGACGCCCGACTTCGAGGGCTCCGCCGAGGTGTTGACCTCGATCAGGACCTCGACGTCGGGGCCGCCGTGGCGACCGAGCTGGGTCAGCACCGAGTCGCTGGCCACGGAGTGGATGAGCCTGACGTGAGGCAGCACCTGGCGGACCTTGCGGCTCTGGAGGTGGCCGATGAAGTCCCACGTGAAGCGCTCCCCGTAGGCGGCGACCTTGGCCTCGAGGTCCTGCGCGCGGTTCTCCCCCACCAGCTCGATGCCCGCCCGCGCCAGCGCCTCCATCTCCTCGCATGGCACGTACTTCGTCGCCGCGCACACCTCGATCACGGCCGGATCGCGGCCGGATCGACGCGCGGCCGCCGCGATGCGCTCGCGCACCGCGGCCAGGTTGTCGCGGACGCGCTCGGCGTCGAGTTCGTGCACTGACCGGAGGGGCGGGCTCACCGTCGCCACACCATGCCGGCCTGGCGCCCGGTCACCCCGCAGTCGCGTCGATGGGAGAAGAACAGGCTGGCGTCCGAGCACATCGTGCACAGGCCAACGTCGTGCACGACCTCCACGCCGGCGGCGCGCAGTCGCGCGTCCGCGATCGCCTTGAGGTCGAGGCGGCCCGGGTCGCCGCCGACGACGGCCTCGGGGTGGTCGGCGAAGGCCTCGAGCACCTCGCGGCCGACCTCGTAGCAGCAGCCGCCGGCACCCGGGCCGATCGCCGCCTCCACCGGCCCGCTAGCGCCCAGGTCGCGCAGGGCGGCCATCCCCTCCTCCACCACCCCGCCGGCCAGCCCCCGCCAGCCGGCGTGGACCATCGCCACCGCGCCGTCCGCCGCCAGGGCGATCGGCAGGCAGTCGGCCACCAGGACCATGGGGACGACGTCGCGCAGGCTGGCGGCCTGCCCGTCGGCGGGTGCCGGCTTTCCGCGGGGGTCCGGGGCGCGGTGCCGTCGCTCGACATCGGTGCCATGGACCTGGCGGCCATGGGCCAGGCGCTCCGGCGCGACGCCCACCGCTGCGGCGACCCGGGCGCGGTTGGCGTCCACGCATCCGGGGTCGTCGTCGGTCCAGCGGCCGAGGTTGAGGCTCGCGAACGGGCCGCGCGAGACCCCGCCGCGACGGGTCGTGAAGAGGACGTGGGCGCGCTCGAGCTCGGCCGCGATGTGGTCGCCCGCCGCCCGGAAGGGCGCGCGCAGCCTCATGTGACCTGCCGCGGCATGCCGGGCACCGGCTCACGCTGTCCGTACTCGAAGTGGGCGCGCCCGGGGGCGGCGAGCTCCTCCACCAGCCGGTCGCCCTCCCACACGCGGACGCGCATGGAGGCGGTCTCGCCGTTGTAGCAGTAGGCGAGCTCGCCGTCGGGGTCGCGGTACGTGACGCCGACCATTGCCGCGCGGTCGGCCTGCACGTCGGCCACCACGCGTCGCCCGCCGTCAGTGGCCTCCAGCCGCCACGAGGTCAGCCCGAAGCGGCTGCGGTTGCGCACTATCTCCAGCGGACGGGTGGAGCGGAAGTCGCGCCCTCCGAAGCGCCCCACCACCGGAGTGCTGGGCCCCACCTCGCGCCCGAGCCGCGACACGACCGCCGATACCGCGTCGAGGTAGCACTCCGGCCTGGCCTCGCCTTCCAGGGACTCGAAGTCGTTGCAGTGCGCCCACGTCCAGCGGCTGGCGTGCTTGGATCCCCAGAGGTGGGCCTGGGCACCGCGGGCGCCCTCGAGCCGCAGCTCGCGCCCGCCGAAGGCCACGGTTCCCGAGACCGCGAGGTCAGGATGGGGCAGGACGAGCACGGTGCTCGGCGCCCGCGCCGCGCGCAGCAGCCGGTGGACGTGCTCGGCGGGCGCGAGGCTCGGCTCCCACCGCAGGTCCCAGCGAGCGTCGTCGAGCGCGCCGGACATCCCGTGATTGGCCAGCTCGGCTGTGCCGATGCGCAGGTGGAAGGGCCGCTCGCCGGCCGTGAGGTCCGAGATCGCAAGTGCGGCCTTGCGCGCCGCGAGCACGCCGTCTCGGGGGTGCATGGCCGCGAACCACAGCGAGCAGCTCGGCTGCGCGGGGTCGGCACTCGTCCCGGCGTCGCCGGCGTGCGTGGTGGACGGGACTCCGTCCCCACGCCGGTGCGTCGTGGACGGGAGCCCGTCCGCGCCCCCGGCGTGCGTCGCCGACGGCGCGAGCATCGTGTAGCGGACCCACAGGCCCACGCCGCTGGCCCGGTCGGTGACGGTCAGGTAGTAGACCTCGTAGTGGCCGGGCCCGCCGTCCCAGCGCAGCGCGTTCGGATCGCCCGCCATCGCGGCAGATGCTAGATCGCGTCGGTCGCCTCCAGCGCCGCGTCCAGCTCCGCCTGCCGGCCGCCGAGCTCGCCGTCGAGCTTGCGGGACAGCACCTCGGCCAGCGCCCGACCGATGACGGGCCCCTCGGGGACGCCGGCGGCGATCAGGTCGCCGCCGTCGATCTCCAGGCCGACGTGGCGCAGGTGGCGATCCCACTCCGCGACGGGCCCGTCGGCGCCGAGGGCGGCGGCCATCGCCAGCTCCCCGGGCGCCCGCTGAGCCGCCACCCGGGCGATCTGCGATGGTCGCCGGGCGGCGCTGAGGGCCTCGGCCAGCGCCGGAGCGTCCAGGGCCGCGCCCACCACCGCGTCGCGCTCGGAGGAGCTGAGCCCCAGCCGGTCCAGCCAGGCCCGCAGGTCCGAGCGCTCGAGCCCGGTGACGCTCGCGGCCAACAGGACGAGGTCGGGTCGGGTGCCCGCCGGCGCGCGAGCGAGCGCGCGAGCGGCCAGCCCCTCGTCGCCCGCTAGGCCGGGATGCAGGGCGCGGCCAAGCCCGAGCGCACGGGCGCGACGCATGGCCTCCAAGGCGCCCGGCTCGCGCAGGAGCAGCCGCAGCTCGGCTCCCACGCGTGGGCCCGAGACCGTGCTCATCGCCCCGCCCGCGATCGCCTCGCGGGCCAGCCTGCGGGTCGCCGCCTCCTCGGCGAAGCCCAGCCGGGCGCCGTAGCGCACGAGACGCAGCAGGCGCGTCGGGTCGTCGAGGAACGAGCGGTCGTGCAGCACGCGCAGCCGCCCGGCCTCGAGGTCGCCCAGCGCCCCGTCGACCGCTCGCAGCTCGCCGGTACGCCCCCGGCTCAGGCCGGCGGCGAGCGCATTGACCGTGAAGTCCCGCCGCCGCAGATCCTCGTCGAGCGGCGCCGGCTCGACCGCCGGCAGCGCTCCCGGGGCGGCGTAGGACTCGCGCCGCGCGGTGGCGAGGTCGAAGCGGAGCCCGCCGGCCTCGACGGTCGCGGTGCCGAAGCGATCGTGGCCGCGCATCCGGCCGTCGAGGCGGGCGGCTGCGTCGGCGGCCACGGCCACGGCGTCCCCTTCAACCACCACGTCGAGGTCGAGCGGCTGGCCGCCGAGCAGCAGGTCGCGCACCGCGCCGCCGACCAGCCAGCAGCCGGGCACGGGGGCCAGGGCCTCGGTCGCCCGCGCAATGGCCGGGCTTGCCGCCATGCGCGCGGGCAGCTGTGAGGGGTCGACGCGAGGCACGCGGGGAGTCTCCCGTGCGCGGAGGTCGCTCAGCGACGAACCGGCACCCCAGCAGCGGAGAGGGCTCCCTTGGCCTGTCCGATGCGGAAGCGGCCGAAGTGGAAGATCGACGCGCACAGCACCGCGTCCGCACCTGCCCGGACTCCGTCGACCAGGTGGTCGAGCTCGCCCGCCCCGCCCGAGGCGATGATCGGGACGCCCACCGCGTCGGCCACCGCGCGCGTGAGCTCGAGGTCGTAACCGTCGCGGGTTCCGTCACGATCCATGCTGGTCAGGAGGATCTCCCCCGCCCCCCGCTCGGTCGCCTCGCGCGCCCACTCGACCGCGTCGCGGCCGGTCGGCGTGCGCCCGCCGGCCACGAAGGCCTCCCAGCCGGCCCGCGCGCCGTCGCGGCGCTTGGCGTCGATGGCCAGGACGACGCATTGGGCCCCGAAGACCCGGGCCAGCTCCTCGAGCAGCTGCGGCCGAGCCAGTGCGGCCGAGTTCACCGAGACCTTGTCGGCGCCCGCGTCGAGGACCGCCTGGGCGTCGGCCACCTCCCGGATGCCGCCGCCGATGGTGAAGGGGACGAAGACGTCGTCGGCCGTGCGCCGGGCCAGGGCGACCATGGTCTCGCGCTTCTCGTGCGTGGCGGTGATGTCAAGGAAGACCAGCTCGTCGGCGCCCTGGGCGTCGTAGTGGGCCGCCAGCTCGACGGGGTCGCCGGCGTCGCGGATGTCGATGAACCGAGTGCCCTTGACCACGCGCCCGGCGTCGACATCCAGGCACGGGATGACGCGCTTGAAGTGCACGGCCTCAGCCGACCTCCCCCAGCGCCGCCTGAGCCTCGGCCACCGTGAAGCGTCCCTCGTAGAGGGCCTTGCCGACGATCACCCCGCCCAGCGCCGGGGCGTCGAGCGCGACCAGGGCGTCGAGATCCGCCAGCGTCCCGATGCCGCCCGAGTAGATGACCTGCGCCCCGGCCCCGTCGCCCCTGGAAGCCGCCGCCGCGGCGGCTTCCAGGGCCGGACCCTCGAGCGTGCCGTCGCGGTCGGCGTCGGTGTAGACCACGGTTGTGACGCCTCGCTCCTGGAGGCGCTCGACGACCGCCTGGGCGTCGAGCTCGGTGGTCTCCATCCACCCCGCGGTCGCCACCCTGCCTCCCCGGACGTCGACCGCCACCGCGACCGCTTCGCCGTGGCGCTCGAGCGCGGCGTCCAGCAGCTGGGGATCGCGGTGGGCGGCGGTGCCGAGCACCACCCTGACGGCGCCGGCGTCCAGCGCCGCCGCCACCGCGTCCAGCGAGCGCAGGCCTCCGCCGCACTGCACCGGCACCCCGACCTCGGCGGCGATCGCCGCGATGTGTCCGAGCGCCACCGGCTCGCCTTGGCGGGCGCCGTCGAGGTCGACGACGTGCAGTCGCCGAGCTCCGGCCGCCGCCCACCCCCGGGCCGCCTCCAGCGGATCGTCGACGTAGATGGTCTGCTGGTCGAAGCGGCCGCTGCGCAGGCGCACCGCACGGCCCTCGCTGATGTCGATGGCGGGGTAGAGCTCCACGGTCGGGCACCATGCCACACCGCTCAGCCTCGCCCGCCCTACGCCGTTACGCGCTCGCAGATCGCGCTGAAGTTCGCCAGCAGCGCCAGCCCCAGCATCGACGACTTCTCGGGGTGGAACTGGACGCCGAAGACGCAGCCACGCTCCACCACGGAGGCGAAGGTCTCCCCGTAGCGGCTTTCGCCCAAGACGTCGTCGTCGGCGGCGTGGGCGACGAACGAGTGCACGTGGTAGAAGGCGCACGGCTGGGGCAGGTCGCTCACCAGCGACGACTCCCGCCGCCAGCTCACCTCGTTCCACCCGATGTGGGGCAGCTTGGCGCCGGGCGCCTCGAGGCGCTCGACTCGGCCGGCCAGCAGGCCGAGCCCCTCGGAGCCCCCGAGCTCGGTCGAGGCCTCGAACAGGAGCTGCATGCCCAGGCAGATGCCCAGGATCGGCGTCCCGGCCTTGGCCCGGGCGACGATCAGCGTGTCCAGCCCCAGGTCGCTCAGGTTGCCCATGGCCTGCGGGAACGCGCCGACCCCGGGCACGATCAGGCCGTCGGTGCCGACGACGCGCTCGGGATCGTGGGAGACCACGGCCCGCGCGCCCACGTGCTCGAGCGCCTTCTCGACGGAGCGCCGATTGCCCATCCCGTAGTCGACGACGCCGATCGTCGGCGCGCTCACGTCAGCGTTCCCTTGGTGCTGGGCACGCCGGTCTCGGTCTCGTCCAGCGCCACCGCGGCGCGCAGGGCGCGGGCGAAAGACTTGAAGGCGGCCTCGATCATGTGGTGGGCGTTGGTGCCCTCCTCCACGCGCAGGTGCAGCGTCAGCTTGGCGCTCATGGCGACCGCGCGGAAGAACTCCTCGACCTCCTCGTGGTCGAAGCCGGCGATCGAGCCGGGAGGCAGGTGGGCCGACCACGCGCAGTAGGGGCGTCCGGAGACGTCGATGGCGCAGGTGGCCAGCGCCTCGTCCATGGGAACCACGGCGTGGCCGTAGCGCGCGATGCCCGCCCGGTCGCCGAGCGCGCGGTCGAGCGCCTGGCCGACGCAGATGCCGGTGTCCTCGACGGTGTGGTGAGAGCCCGTGGCCAGGTCGCCGGTCACTTCGGCCTCGAGATCGAGCCGCCCATGGCGCGCGAGCAGGTCGAGCATGTGGTCGAGGAACCCAACGCCCGTGCTGCGGCCGCCGCCCCCGGAGCCGTCCAGCCGCAGGGAGACCCGGACGTCGGTCTCCTTGGTGGTCCGGCAGATCTGCGCGCTGCGCTTGCCGTCAGCCATCCCCGCCATTCTCCTGCATGCGGGCCTCCATGGACTCGGCGTGCACGGCGAAGCCCTCGGCCCGGGCGATGGCCGCTCCGGCCGGCGCCAGCGCGCGGGCCGCCGAGCGGTCCAGATGGACCTCCGACACCCGGCGGCGGAAGTGCCGCGGCGAGAGGGCAGACGAGAAGCGCGCCGCCCCACCGGTGGGCAGGACGTGGTTGGAGCCGGCGACGTAGTCGCCGAAGGCCGTGGCGCTCGACGTGCCCACGAACACGCAGCCCGCGGCTCGCACGCGCGGGGCCAGCGCTTCGGCGCCGCGACCCGCGAGCTGGAGGTGCTCGGGCGCGAACGCCTCCGCGAACTCGAGCGCGGCTTCCACCGAGGAAGCGGACACCAGGACGCAGGCCGCCGGGTCGGCGCCGGGGCGCTGCGCGGCCAGCTCCTCGAGCGCCTCGGCCAGGGCGCCGAGGGCGTGCGCGTCGGGCGACACCGCTGCCACCAGGCTCTCCGGCCCGTGCTCGCCTTGGGCCAGCAGGTCGAGGGCGATGACACGCAGCTCGGTGGGATCGGTGGGGCCATCGATCAGGGCCAGCAGGTCACTGGGGCCGGCGAACCCGTCGATGCCGACCACGCCCGACAGCTGGCGCTTGGCCTCCTGGACGTAGAGGTTGCCCGGCCCAGCGACCACATCCACCGGGGCGATGCTCTGCGTGCCGAGGGCGAGGGCGGCCACGGCCTGCGCGCCACCCATCCGGTAGACCTCCTCGACTCCGCACAGCCCGCATGCCGCCAGGATCGTGGCCTGGGCCTGGCCGTCGGGGCCCGGAGGCGCACAGACCACCACCTCCTCGACGCCGGCGGCCTGGGCGGTCACGACGCCCATGACGACGGTGCTGGGATACGGAGCCCGGCCCCCCGGCACGTAGATCGCCGCGCGCCGCACCGGGAACTCGCGCACGACGATCCTCTGGCCCTGGGAAAGGTCGACCTCCCGCCGTTCACTCTCGAGCCCGGCGAGGGCCAGCGCGCGGACGTTGGCGGCGGCGAGCTCGAGCGCCGCTCGCAGCTGCGGCGTCAGCCGTTCCATCGCCGCCGAGAGCTCGAGGGCGTCGACCGCCAGGGGCCAGGGCTGGCCGTCCGTCACGTCGAAGCGCCGGGTCAGCTCGAGCACGGCCTCGTCGCCGCCGGCGCGGACGTGCTCGACGATCTCGCGCACCGGGTCGGCCACGGAGGCGGCCGCCGGAGCCAGCGCGCGCACGGAGGCCGCCGTGGCCGCCGCCTGCTCGGCGCCCATGGTCACCCGCTCAACCCGCACGTAGGCGCTCCAGCACGTCGTCGACGGCCGCCGCCTTGAGCTTGTGGGCCACCGGGTTGGCGATCAGCCGGGCCGTGCACTCGGCGATCTCCTCGCGCACCACGAGGTCGTTCTGGGCCAGCGTGCGCCCGCTGGCCGTGAGGTCGACGATCCCCTCGACGAGCCCCGTGAGCGGCGCCAGCTCGACCGAGCCCTTGACCTCGACGATCTCCGCCTGCCGCGCGGTCTCCTCGAAGTAGCGCGCCGCGACGTGCGGATACTTGGTGGCGATCCTCATGACTCCCAGCCGGCGCAGCGCGGTTGCCGCTGCGTCCTCGCCCGAGCGCGTGGCCAGCACCATGCGACAGCGCCCGTAGCCGAGGTCGAGCAGCTCGTAGACGTCACGGCCGGGCCGCTCCGGGGTGCCGGCCAGCTCCATGAGCACATCCTTGCCGGTAATGCCCAGGTCGGCGGCGCCTGCCTCGACGTAGGTGGGCACGTCGGACGGGCGCATCGTGATTACCCCCACGTCGGCGAACAGCAGCCGGCGGTCGTTCGTGCGCACTTCGGTCGTGTCGATCCCCAGCCGGTCCAGGACGTCGAGCGTTCCCTCCAACAGCGCCCCGCGGGGCACGGCGATGGTCAGGCCCGCCTCGGCTGGGCGGGGGGCGCTCATCGGTAGTGCTCCTCGCCGGTCAGCGCGATGTGCAGGCGCTCCACGTTGAGGGCGAAGCCGACGGCCGGAAGGGGCCGCCCGAACCGGCCGAGCAGCTCGTCGTAGCGCCCGCCGCCGCCCAGGGGGGCGCCCAGCGCGGGGTCGTAGACCTCGAACACAGCCCCGGTGTAGTAGCCGGGTCCGCGCAGCAGGCCGAGGTCGAAGATGATCCGCTCCCCCACCGAGGTCTCGAGCAGGTCGCGGACCATGCCGACCCGCCTCACAGCCTCGGCCACGGGCCCCGAGGGCGCCTCGAGCACCTCGTCCCCGCCCCGGCGCTGGGGCACCGAGAGCAGCAGCTGCGCGGGCTCCTGGGCCAGGCCGAGCCCCGCCACCGCGCGCTCGAGCCCGACGAAGTCTCGCGCGACCAGGGCGTCGATCACCGGAGGCCGAGCCTCAGCGGGGACGGCGAACGAGTCCAGCAGGGCGGGAAAGAGGCCCGCGTCCCCGAGGCCGACCCGGTAGCCCTCGAGGCCGGCCGCGTCCAGCGCGGCGCACAGCACGGTCAGGGCCTCCGCCGTCCCCTCCGGGGCGGCCGAGCCGATCAGCTCGATCCCGGCCTGGAGGAACTCGCGCGGCTGCCCGCGCTGGGGGCGGACTCCCCGATAGGCGTGCGCGAGGTAGGAGAAGCGCAGCGGCGGCGCCGCCGTGGCGTAGCGGGTGGCGGCCACCCGGGCGATTGGCACCGTCATGTCGGAGCGCAGCACCAGCACCTCGCCGTTCTCGTCGAACAGGCGGTAGGCCGGGCGCGCGCCGCCGCTGGGGTCACCCTCGACGCCGCCTCGCGCCAGGGTGGCCTCGTACTCGAGCGCGGGCGTATAGACCTCGCCGTAGCCGAAGCGTGTGAAGGTCGCCCGCAGCGACTCCGAGATCGCCCGCATCTCGCGCATCTCGTCGGGCAGGACGTCCCGTGTGCCTGAGGGTATGGGGTGGATCATCTGAGCCGACCCGGGGCCATCGCGAACACTCGCTGGCGCGTGAGCTAGGCGTGCTGGCGGTCGGGCTCGGTGGCCACGCGCTCGATCCGCGCCCCGAGGCCGCGCAGGCGCTCGTCGATCAGCTCATAGCCTCGATCGATCTGGCGGATGTTGCCGATCTCCGAGACCCCCTCGGCGCACAGGGCGGCGATGAGCATGGCCATGCCCGCGCGGATGTCGGGCGACTCCAGGCGCTCCGCGCGCAGCTTGCGCGGCCCGGCCACGATCACGCGGTGAGGGTCGCAGGAGACGATGTCGGCGCCCATCAGCCGCAGCTTGTCGGTGAAGATGAGGCGGTTCTCGAACATCCACTCGTGAACGAGGACTGAGCCCTCGCACTGGGTGGCCAGCGCGATGGCGATGCTGGTCAGGTCGGCGGGGAAGGCGGGCCAGGGGCCGTCCTGGACCTTGGCGCTGTACTCCCCCACGTCGCGCTGGACGACCAGCTGCTGCCCTCCGGGGACCAGGACGTCGTCGCCCTCGATCTCCGAGCGCAGCCCCAGGCGGTCGAAGACCAGGCGAATCATGCGCAGATCGTCGGGCACCACGCCGGTGACGCGCAGCTCTCCCCCGGTCACCCCGGCAAGGGCCATGAAAGACCCCACCTCGATGTGGTCGGGAGCGATCGCGTGCTCGCACCCGCGCATGCTCTGTCCCCCGGTGATCGTGAGGACGTTGGAGCCGATGCCCTGGACGTCCGCCCCCATCTTGACCAGGAAGCGCGCAAGGTCCTGGACGTGGGGTTCGCAGGCCGCATTCTTGATCACCGTCGTCCCGGGGGTGAGCGCGGCGGCCATCAGGGCGTTCTCGGTGGCCATGACCGACGGCTCGTCCATGAAGACGTCACCGGCGCGCAGGCCGCCGGGCCCGACAGAGAGCTCGAGGTCGCGGTGGCCGTCGAGCGTTGCTCCCATCGCGCGGAAGGCGTCGAGGTGAGGATCGAGGCGCCGGCGGCCGATCCCGTCGCCTCCGGGCGGGGGCATCACCACCCGGCCGGTGCGAGCCAGCAGCGGCCCGGCCAGCAGGAACGATGCGCGGATGTGCGAGGAGAGGTCGCGGTCGATCTCCGGTCGCTCGCTCACCCCCGCCGCGCACAGCGAGAGGTCGTTGGGCCCCACCCACTCGACCCGGACGCCCACCCGCTCCAGCAGGCCGATCATCGCCTCGACGTCGCGGATGCGGGGAACGTTGCCCAGCAGGACCTCGTCCTCGGTCAGGACCGAGGCGGCGAGGATGGGCAGGGCTCCGTTCTTGTTGCCGGCCGGCTGAACCGTGCCGGACAGCGGGGCGCCGCCTTCGATGACGAACTTCTCCATGGGCGCACGGGCGCGCTGGGCCGGGCGCGCGTCGGCTCCGGGGCGCTTGGCTAGGGTAACAGCCATGCCGCTGCCCCTTTCGCGCGAGGAGGCGTGGAACCTGCTGGAGCAGTGGATCGAGTCCGAGTCACTGCGCCGACACGTGCTGGCGGTGGAGGCCGCGATGCGGGCCTACGCCCGCCGTCTGGGCGAGGACGAGGAGCTCTGGGGACAGGTGGGCCTCCTCCACGACCTCGACTACGAGCGCTTCCCCTCCCTCGAGGACGGACACCCGCGCTACGCGATGGCCGAGCTCGAGCGCCTCGGGTATCCGCCCGAGTTCGTGCGCGCCGTCGCTTCCCACGCCGACTACCTCGAGGTGGCGCGCGACTCGGCCCTCGAGCGAACGCTCTACGGAGTCGACGAGCTGTGCGGCTTCATCGCCGCCTGTGCGTACGTCCGCCCGCAGGGGATCCACGGGCTGACGGCCAAGTCGGTGCGCAAGAAGCTCAAGCAGCCCTCGTTCGCCGCTGCCGTGGACCGGGAGGCTCTGCGGGGGGGAGCCGAGGAGATGGGAGCGGACCTCGACGAGCACGTGGCCATCGTGATCGAGGCGCTCGAGCCGAGGGCGACCGAGCTCGGCCTGGACGGACGACCGGACGCCTGAGCGCGCGTGGGTGCGCGGAGCCCTGAGGCGGCGCGGATGTGGGGTGTGCGCCCGCGGGCGCCTGCCGGCGCGTGGGGACCCTGCGGCGCCACCGCTGACCCCGAGCTTGACGGTGGCCTGCAACCCTTGTTGCACACCGAAACGTGACCGAAGTCGCTGGAAATTGCAGTAAACGGGCGGCGCCGAGCATGCCGGGCGGACCTCCGTTCGCCTTCCGTCTGCGCCTCCGCCTAGCCTGCGAACGCATGTTCCGTCCAGCGGGATCGAGCCGGCAGGCCGGGCGCCCGTTCAAAGGCCTCATGCAGGTCTTGAGCGAGCTGGTCGACGGCCTCGCCGAGCCGGAGCAGGCGCGTCATCCCCATCGCCGGAAGCTCATTTGGGAGCGCCAGCGGCGTCCGGGCGAGGTTGCGCCAAAGGCGCAGCCGTGCCTCTCGCCTGTGCCGGTCTCGGCCGGTCGGCGACCGAGGCCAGCTGCTGGGAGGCCTTCATGGCGCGGCTCGCCCGGACGGGTGTGAGGAGCGACGGCCTGCGAACGCAACAGGGCGGCGGGTCGCTGAACGACGCGGCCCCCGCCTCCGGACGCAACAGGGGCGCGCCGCGGACGGCGCGCCCCTGAACCTAGATAAACCGGCGGCGACCTACTCTCCCGGGCCCGTGAAGGCCAAGTACCATCGGCGCTGAGAGGCTTAACTGCTCTGTTCGAAATGGGAAGAGGTGTGTCCCTCTCGCTAGAGCCACCGAAATCAAGCGAGACCGGCCCTCCACGGGCCCTCAAAACCGCACAGCAGAGCGCAAATCCACGAGATCACAAAACATCCGTCAAGCCCTCGACCCATTAGTACAGGTCTCCTTCGGACGTTGCC
>JBBPZM010000053.1:0-17936 GCA_038199035.1 Solirubrobacterales bacterium
CGAGGCCGACCTGCTGCCCGATTCCTACGGCGGGAAGTTCCATCCCCGGACGGTGCCGGAGCTGGTCAGCTCGCTGCCCGTCGTGACCAAGGCCATGGCCCGCGGCAAGATGACCCCGGCCAAGGCCCTCCTGCACCCCCACCGCAAGGAGTTCAAGCAGGTCCGAAAGCTCATCCAGCAGGTCGAGGCCAAGGAGGAGCCGCTCGAGCTGAACCTCTACATCACCGGCTACGACGAGGACCCGTCGGCCCAGCACGAGGACGACTACGGGTCCTCGGAGTAGTCCAGCGGGCAGGCCACCGGCGCCGGCGCGCAGAAGGAGCCGCCGTCACGATGAAGGTCGCGTACTGGCCCGGCTGCGTCTCGCGCGGCTTCACCCCCGAGCTGCACGGCGCGATGGCCAAGATCGCGCCGCTGCTCGACCTCGAGCTCGTCGAGCTCGACCGCGCCTCCTGCTGCGGGGCGGGCGTGCTGGCCGAGCACTCTCAAGAGCTGGCCGACACCCTCAACGCCCGCACCTTCGCCCTGGCCCAGCAGACCGACGGGGCGATGATGATGAACATCTGCTCGACGTGCCAGGGCTCGATGAGCGAGTGCCAGGAGCGCCTGGACGCCAACACCGAGTACCGCGAGCAGATCAACGAGAACCTCAGCGGCCAGACCCTGCGCTACGAGAAGGGCGTCACCAACAAGAATCTGGCCTGGGTGCTGGTCGAGGACATCGGGCTCGACCACCTGCGCACGCTGGTCAAGCGGCCGCTGCGCAACCTCAAGGTCGGCCCCTTCTATGGCTGCTACATCGTGCGCCCGACCGACCGCCTGGGGATCGACGACGACCACCCGCGCGACGTCTACCTGCACCGCATCATCGAGGCGCTGGGGGGCACGGTGATCGACTACGCCGGCCAGTACAAGTGCTGCGGCTTCCCGATCATCACGATGAACAAGGACGCCTCGCTCAAGCAGGCCGGGCGCCACCTCGGCGACGCCGTCGACGCCGACGCCGACTGCCTGGTCACTCCATGCCCACTGTGCCACCTCAACCTTGACATGCAGCAACCCCTGGCCGAGAAGGCGGTGGGCCGCGACCTGGGCATGCCGGTGCTCCACCTGCCCCAGCTCATCGGTTTGGCGCTCGGCCTCGAGCCCAAGGAGCTGGGCATGTCCAAGCACGTCGTCAGGCCCACCTCGGTGATCGACTGGTCGCAGGCCGTGGTCGCCGAGGCGGCGTAGGTGAACCGAGCCGGTCGGCGGCCTTGCCGGCGCGGACAAGAAGCACCCCGAGGACATCGGCGCCACCACGCCGGAAAAGGACGCCTCCAGCGCCTGAGCCGCTCGGGGGCGACCGGACCGGGGCTTCCCCGGCCTGCGCAGCGAGAGAGGGCCCCGAAAGGCCCTCTCTCACGATGGTGGGTACCCCTTTCCGCCCCGGGAAGCTCGCTGTCCGCGGCGGGCCGGCGCCGGTCGGCTGCCGGGCCTCGCGTGTGGACATGGTGACTGAGCCGGCCGGGGCTGTCGTCACCTGAAGAGGGTGAACTTGGGGTGAGCGAGCGGGGGAGTGACGGGTGAAGTGCATGTCACCCGGTGAGGAACGGATCCCGCTAGCATCGGGCCGCCGCGCCGTCACCACCAGCGTCACGGCCATCGCATGGAAGCTCGTCGCTGCGTCTCCGTAGTGATCGCCCGCTTCGAGGACCTCGTGGCTCGGGGCCTGCGGGCCCTGATCGACGAGGACGCTCACCTCGAGGTCGCGGCGGCCGACGTCCCCCACTCCGAGCTGGGCCGCGCGATCGCCGACCTCGCGCCCGACGTGGCGATCGTGAACTTCGGCTCGCTGCGCAGCGCCTCCGAGGTGCGGGACCTGCATCGCTCCCGCCCCGACGCACGCCTCGTGGTCATGGCCAACCAGCCCTCCTCGGTCGAGTCCAACCAGATGCTGGCCTTCGGCGCGACCGCGTGCCTGTCCAAGGAGACCCAGGCCCGCGACATCCTCAACGCCATCCACCTCGCCTCGCGCGGCCTGCACGTACTGCCGCGTCCGCCCCGCGACTTCGCCCCGGCGCCGACCGCTCCGCAGCTGCTGACGGCCCGCGAGTCCGACGTGCTCGAGCTGCTCCAGCGGGGACGGTCAAACGCGGAGATCGCCGTCGAGCTCCATGTCGGCGTGGAGACCATTCGCACCCACGCGCGCAACATCTACCGCAAGCTCGGGGTCAGCACGCGGCGCGAGCTGACGCCGCGGTCCGGCAGGCCGGAGGGCTCGGCGGGGCGGGGCGACCCGGCGGCAGGGCCTCCGGCGCTCTGAGACCGCCCTCTGCTCCTCAGGCGGCGCGCCGGGCGCCCGAGCCGATCAGTCCCCGGGCGTGCAGCAGCTCCGCGAGCTGGACCGCGTTCGTCGCCGCCCCCTTGCGGAGGTTGTCGGAGACCACCCACAGGTTCAGCGTCCGCTCCTGCGAGGGGTCGCGGCGAATCCGGCCCACGAAGACCTCGTCGCGCCCCTCGGCCTCGGAGGCCAGCGGGTAGACGCCGGCGCTCGGGTCGTCGCGGACGGCCACGCCGGGCGCCGCGGCCAGGAGATCGCGACACTCCTGGGGCGAGAGCTCCTCGCGCGTCTGCACGTTGATCGACTCCGAGTGGCAGGCGGGCACCGGAACGCGGACGCAGGTGGCCGAGATGCGCAGCTGGGGCTCGTCGAGGATCTTGCGCGTCTCGGCCATCATCTTGCGCTCCTCGGTGGTGTAGTCGTCACCGTCCTTGAACGTCTCGACCTGGGGCAGGATGTTGAAGGCGATGCGGTGGGGATAGACCTCGGCGGGTGGCGGGTCCATCTCGTGGAGCATCGCGTGCGACTGGCTGAGCAGCTCGTCGACCGCGCGCTGGCCGGTGCCCGAGGTCGACTGGTAGGTGGAGACCACGAGGCGCTCGATCCCGGCGGCGTCGTGGAGGGACTTGAGCGCGACGACCATCTGCATGGTCGAGCAGTTGGGGTTGGCGACGATGCCGCGGTGGCCGTCGACGGCCTGCGGGTTGACCTCGGCCACGACGAGCGGGACGTCGGGCTCCATGCGCCAGCACGAGGAGTTGTCGACGGCCACCGCGCCGGCGGCGGCGAACCGCGGCGCCCACTCGCGCGACACGGTCCCGCCGGCGGAGAGCAGCGCCACGTCGAAGCCCTCGATGGCCTCCGGCTCGAGCGCCCGCACGACCAGGCCGCCGTCGAGCTCGCGGCCGGCGGAGCGCGGGGAGGCGAAGGGCACGACCTCGGCCGCCGGAAAGGCCCGCTGTCGCAGCACCTCGAGCATGGTCGTGCCCACGGCGCCGGTCGCCCCCACCACCGCCACGCGCAGGCCGTCGCTCACGCCCGCCCTCGGAACGGCTCTTCGGGACGCACGTCGGTCCCGAGCTCGAAGGCGGCATGCAGCGCCTGGACAGCCCGCGGGACCTGCCCCCCATCGATCACGGTGGAGATCTTGATCGGCGAGGTGGAGATCATCTCGATGTTGATGCCCTGCTCGGCGAGCGTGGAGAAGACCTTGGCCGCGACCCCGGGGTGGGACTTCATGCCCGCGCCGACGATCGACACCGTGCCCATCTCGGCGTCGGTGGCCACGCGAGCGAACATCTGGCCGGCCATCGGGTCCAGCGTCTCGCGGGCCGTCGGCAGGTCGGCGCGGGGTACGGTGAACGAGATGTCGGCCTCGGCGCCCTCGCTGAGCGGCTCGTTCTGGACGATCATGTCGACGTTGACGTTGGCCGCGGCCAGGGTGGTGAAGATGCGGGCGGCCACGCCGGGGCGATCGGGAGCGCCGAGCAGGGTGACCCGGGCCTCCTCGGTCGAGTGGGTGACGGCGGTGATCAGCGGCTGCTCCACGGTGTCCTCCTCGGAGACCACTACCGTACCGGGGGCGTCGTCGAACGACGATCGGCAGTGCAGGCGCACGCCGTGGTTGCGGGCGTACTCCACCGCCCGCAGCTGAAGCACGCGCGCCCCCGACGAGGCCATCTCGAGCATCTCCTCGAAGGAGACGACCGGCAGCTTGCGGGCGTCGGGCACCAGCCGCGGATCGGCGCTGAACACGCCCGAGACGTCGGTGTAGATCTCGCACACCTCGGCGCCCACGGCGGCGGCGAGGGCCACGGCGGTGGTGTCCGAGCCCCCGCGACCGAGCGTGGTCACGTCGCGCGAGGTGGAGACCCCCTGGAAGCCGGCGACCAGCACGATCGCGCCCTCCCCCAGTCCCTGCTCGATGCGGTCGGCGCGCACGTCGAGGATCCGCGCCTTGGTGTGGGAGGTGTCGGTGACGATCCCCGCCTGGGAGCCGGTGAGGGAGATCGCCCGGTGACCGAGGTCGTTGATGGCCATCGCGCACAGCGCGCAGGAGATCCGCTCGCCCGTGGACAGCAGCATGTCCAGCTCGCGCGGGTGGGGCAGCGGCGAGACCTCCTGGGCCATGGCCACCAGCTCGTCGGTCGTGCTGCCCCGGGCCGAGAGGACGGCCACCACGCGCCGGCCCGCCTCCTTCTGCGCGACAATCCGGGCCGCGGCGCGCTTGAGCCGGTCGGCCGTGGCGACCGACGTTCCTCCGAACTTCATGACCACGACCGGCTCGGGCACGGCGGCCTAGAGTAGTGGCGGGTGCGCCGACGTCGCCTCATCGCCCTGGCCGCCCTGGCCCTGCTGGTCGCCGTGGTGGGCGTGGGGCTGGCGGTGGCCATCGGGGGCGGAGGGCCCGACATCAGCCGCCGGGAGCACACCCAGCTCGAGAACGCCGCCCCCGGCAGCTCCAAGCACCCGGCTCGCGGGCTGGTCGTGCCCGCGGCGGTGCGGCGAGCGGCTGACCGCCTGACGCTTCCCCGCCAGGTGGCCCAGCTCTTCGTGGTGGACATGGAGGCCCGCTATCCGCGCGATCCCTTCTTCTCCCAGTTCCGCCAGCGCGGATGGGGCGGCGTCGTCCTGGGGCCCGACAACTTCGTGAACCCCGGGCAGCTCGCGGCGCTGACCGGCGAGCTCGGCGTGGTGGCGCGCCAGGCGGGGATCGTGCTGCCGGTCATCGCCGTCAACCAGTCGGGCGGCTCGTCGTCGGCCTTTCCGGGGCTGCCTCCCCGCGCCCAGGGCGCGATCGGCCGCACCTTCCGACCCGCAGTGGCGCTCTCCCAGGCTCGCGCCGCGGGCCGGGCGCTGCGCAAGCTCGGCGTCAACCTCAACCTCGCGCCGGTGGCCGACGTGGGCACACCCGCCGGGCCGGTGGAGGGCCAGGTCTACGGCGACGACGCCGGCGTGGTGAGCCGGATGGTCGCCGCCGCAGTCCGCGGCTACCGCCAGGCCCGGATCATGTCGGCGGTCAGCCACTTCCCGGGAATCGGCGCCGCGTCCGCCGACCCCGACGTGGCCACCGCCACCGTTGGCCTCTCGCTGGCCGAGATGCGCCGGCGCGACCTGCGCCCCTTCGCCGCCGTCGCGCGCACCGTACCGGTGGTCATCGTCGCCAACGCCGTCTACGCCGCCTACGACGGCGTGACGCCGGCCGTCCTCCTGCCCGAGGTGGTCGGCGGGCTGCTGCGTCGCGACCTGGGCTTCCACGGGGTGGTCATGACCGATGACCTGGTCTCGACCGCGCCCGTGCTCGGCCAGGGAGTGGGGGCGACGGCGGTCTCGGCCCTCGAGGCGGGCGCCGACCTCCTCTACGTGTCGGGCGGTGGAGCCGACCAGAAGAGCGCCTACCGGGCCGTGATGCGGGCGGTGAGGAGCGGGCGAGTCTCGCGCGCCCGCCTGCGTCTCTCGGTGCTGCGGGTGCTCGCCCTCAAGCGCCGCTACGGGCTGCTGCCGTCGCCGCGACCGCGACCGCCGGCCGCCGCCAAGCGCCCCTCGCGCGCCGCGCCGGCGCGACCGCGGCGAACGGCCCCGACGCGTCGCAGCCGGCCCGGCGCGCGCACGGTGACATCCCCGCGTCGTCGGGCCTCACCGCGGCGCGCGCCGCCCGCACCGGTGGCCGGCCCGCCGGCGCCCGGACGGCCGTAGCCGGCGCCACGCCGCCGAAGCCATATCCTCCGCCGCCCAGCCGGCGAGACGAGAGGTGGAGATGGCCAAGGGACCACAGCCGGGCGACCCGGCGCCCGACTTCGAGCTAGAGGGCACGCAGGGCAGCTTCTCGCTGTCGGCCCACCGCGGTCGCAAGGTGCTGCTGCTGTTCTATCCCGGAGACGAGACGATGGTCTGCACGCGGCAGTTCTGCTCGTACCGCGACCGCTCCGACGACCTCGAGCAGCTCGATGCCGTAGTGGTGGGCATCTCCAACCAGGACGTCGAGTCCCACCGCAGCTTCACCGACCACCACGGCCTCAACATCCCGCTGCTGGCCGACGAGGACCGCCGGGTGGCCGCGCTCTACGGCGTCTCTCGCCCCGGCCACACGGCCCGCGCGGTGTTCGCCATCGACGAGGACGGGATCGTCCGCCACCGCCACGTCCACGCCCTCGGCCTCAGCTTCCAGGGCATCGACGACCTGCGCGAGGCGCTGGCCGCGACCTAGATGCTTCGGCGTCCCGAGAACGCCTTGCCCAGCGTCACCTCGTCGGCGTGCTCGAGGTCGGCGCCCACCGGCAGGCCGCTGGCCAGCCGGGTCACGGCGATGTCGGGCGAGCGCTCACGCAGGCCGTCGGCGATGTGCAGCGCGGTGGCCTCGCCGGTGGTGGTGGGGTTGGTGGCCAGCACGACCTCGCGCACGCCGTTTCCCTGCACGCGCGCGTAGAGCTCGGAGATCCGCAGGTCCTCGGGGTCGACGCCGTCGATCGGCGAGAGCGCGCCGCCGAGCACGTGGTAGCGCCCCCGGTACTCGTGGGTGCGCTCGATGGGGATCACGTCGCCCGGCTCCTCGACCACGCAGATCAGGCTCTCGTCGCGACGGGCGTCCTCGCAGATCCGGCAGCGCGGGCCGTCGGCCAGGTTGAAGCAGACCTCGCACGGCCCGATCCTTGCCTTGACCTCGCGGATGGCGTCGGCCAGGGCCTCGGCCTCCTCGTCGGACGCCCGCAGTATGTGAAAGGCCAGGCGCTGAGCGCTGCGGTTGCCGATCCCCGGGAGCCGGTTTAGCTCGGTGACCAGCCGCTGGACGGGTGGGGCGTACATCGCCGCGGCGGCCCCGGGACCTAGAGGCCGGGCAGACCGAGGTTGCCCAGGCCTCCGGTGACGCCGCCCAGCTTCGTGGCCGCCAGCTCCTGAGCCGAGCGCAGGCCCTCGTTGACCGCCGCGAGGACGAGGTCGCTGAGCATCTCGGGGTCGTCGGGGTCGATGGCCTGGGGATCGATGCGGATCTCCTTGACCTCCAGCTCCCCGCTGACCACCACGTTCACCATCCCCCCGCCGGCCGAGGCCTCGACACGCTCGTCCTTGAGGGACTCCTGAGCGGCCGCCATGTCCTGCTGCATCTTCTGGACCTGCTTGAGCATCTGCTGCATGTTGGGCTGCTGGGGCATCACTCGCCCTCCCTGTTGGCTGTGGCCGGCTGTCGGCCCTCGTCGGGCGCAAGCTCCTCGGCGTCGAACTCGGCCATGACCCGCGCGACCAGCTCGTCGCCGCTGAGGGCGGCGCCGTCCGGGTCGTGGCCCTCCTCGTCGGCGGCCAGCTCGTAGGCCAGGCGCAGCCGACGGCCGCCCAGGGTGGCCAACGCGCCGGCCACCGCCTCGCGGTTCTCGTTGCCCTCCGCCTTGCGCTTGAGGAAGGCGGCCGATTCCGGAAAGGCGAGCCGCAGCTCGTCGTCCTCCAGGGCGATGGGGCGGGCGCCCTCGAGCAGAGCGGCGAGCATGGCGTTGTCCGCGCGCACAGTCTCGATCACCGCCGGCCACAGGGAGCGAACGGTGTCGAGGTCGACGACGGTCTGAGCCGCCTCGGTGGCAGGGGGCGCGGGCGGGGGCGTAACGACCGGAGTCGGCGCGACGGCCGCCGGGGCCGCTGCCGGGCCGGGGTCGCCGGGCGAGGCTCGATCGGCGACCAGCGCCGCGGCGGGCTCGCCGGCAACCGCCACGGCGGCCGCCGCCGGCGCACGCTGCTCGGGCGCCCGCCGCGTCGCCGCAGCTGGAGATGGTGGCGGCGGGGCGGGGACCGGACCGGCCGCCGGGGTGGGCGCCACCGGCTGGTCGGCCACCGCCCTGACCGGGCGCTCCCCCGCGAGCTGGGCCTCGAGGCGCTCGATGCGGGCCAGCAGCGCGCGCACCGACGGGTCGAGCTCGGGCGCCGCCGCCTTCATCAGGGCCAGCTCGAGCTGGGTCCGCGCGTCCGCCCCCGCCTTGACCGCCTCCATGCCCTCGGCCAGCAGGTCGAGCAGCCTCACGACCTCGGCGCGCCCCACGGTCTGGGCCTGCTCGGCCAGCCGTTCGTCCTGCTCGGCGGTGACCTTCAGCTCCGGGGGAACCTCTCCCAGCGCCTGGACGATCAGCAGCGAGCGCGCGTGCTCCTCGAGGTCGCGCAGGAACTGGCCGGGGTCGCGCCCGCCGTCGGCCAGGGAGGCGGCCGCCCGCAGCGCCCGGGCAGGATCGCCGGCGCCGACGGCCCCGCTGGCCTCGAGCAGCAGGTCGGCGTCGGGGAGGTTGAGCACGGCGAGCACGGCGTCGAGCTCGATCCGGGGGGCGACCGAGTCGCCGGCGCCGCTGTAGGTGACGATCTGCTCGAGGTCACCCAGCGCGTCGCGGAACGAGCCGCCCGCCCGCCGGGCGATCAGCGCGGCGGCGGCATCGGGCAGGTCGATCGCCTCGGCCTGCGCGGCCCGGCGCAGCACGGTGGCGATCTGCTCGGCCGACGGGCGCCCGAAGTCGAAGCGATGGCAGCGGTCGACCACCGTGGGCAGGACCTTCTGGGGATCAGTCGTGGCCAGCACGAAGACTGTGTTGGGCGGCGGCTCCTCGAGGGTCTTGAGGAAGGCGTTCCACGCCTGGGTGGAGAGCATGTGCGCCTCGTCGAGGATGTAGACCTTGTGGCGCCCCGACACCGGCGCGTAGGCCACGCGCTCGCGCAGGTCCCGGATGTCGTCCACCGAGTTGTTGGAGGCGGCGTCGAGCTCGATGACGTCCAGCGAGGTGGCGGCGGCGATCGAGCGGCACGACTCGCAGCGCCCGCACGGCCGCGTCGTCGGGCCCTGCTCGCAGTTGAGGCAGGCGGCCAGGATCTTGGCCATCGACGTCTTCCCCGTCCCCCGCGAGCCCACGAAGAGGTAGGCGTGATGGACCTTGCCCTGCTCGACGGCGTTGCGCAGAGTGCGCACCACCGCCTCCTGGCCGACCACCTCGTCGAAGGCGCGGGGACGATGGCGGCGGTACAGCGACGGGGCCTCGGTCACGGGCGGCCGAGTCTAGCGAGGGCTTCGGCACCCGCCCGCGGCCCGGGGGGCCCAATGGCGAGGCAGGGCGGCCCTCAACCCCTGTCCTTCGGGGCGCCTCTCGCTTGACCGTCGCGAGCGCTCGAGAGTAGGGTCCGCCGCGCCGTGGAGGGGCGGCGCGGTGAGCGCTCACCAGGCCCTCCGCGCCGCCCGACTGGATCGACAGAGAGGGACCGATGACGTCGAGATGGCTCAGGGCGAAGGCAGGCTCGACGGCGACGGCGTTCGCGCTGACGGGCGGGCTCGCCGCGCTTCCAGCGCCCGCGGCGGCGCTGACGCCCCCGGCGACGGTGCGCATCGTCGACGGGACGTTGACCTTCCAGGCCGGAGCGGACACGCCGGACGCCGTCGTGGTCGACCGCTTTACCGAGGACAACGGGACCGTCGTCTTCCGGGTCGTCGACGGCGGGACGGCCAATGGGCAGGGGCCGGTCGACGTGGTGGCCGGGCCGGGCTGCGTGTCACCTTCGCTCAGCATCGCCTACTGCGACATCGCCGCCACGCGGCGCATCGTCCTGCGGCTGGGCAACCGCAACGACGACGGCGCCATCGCCGACTACGTGCGCGTCCCCGCGACCATCGACGGCGGCCCCGGCAACGACCGCCTGGCGGGCGGAGCCGGGAACGACGTGCTGATCGGCTCGTTCGGCGCCGACACCTTCCAGGGGGGCGTCGGCAACGACCGCCTCTACACGCGCGACCGGCGCCGCGATCCCCTGGTGGACTGCGGAAGCGGGATCGACACGGTCATCGCCGACCGCGTCGACCGGCCGTTTCCGGCCTGCGAGCACGTCTACGCGCGCTGAGCGTGCAGAACGGCGATTCCGACCGTTCCTGGAGCGCCGCACATCTTGCAGTACTCCAGCGGCAGGTCGGCCATGTAGACGGCACGGCAGCGCTCGCATCGGACCGTCCCCCTTATCGCCTGAGGCGGCGGCGGACGGCCTGGACGGTCGCGAGCGGACGCCACTGCGCTCAGGCGCCCCGTTCGCGACGATCCAACCCCAACCTCGCGTCCCCCTGCGGACGCTTGGCCGGGTGCTTGACCAGTGACTTGCCCGGCCGGTCGGCTACGGGGTCGATGACGAGCTGGGCCTGAACGGCCAACGCTGTCGCCTGGCGCGCGTTTCCGGGAAGCCGCTTGGCAACCTGCCAGAGCGCCGGGTCGTCCGCCAGCTCGCCCAGGTCACCCGCGATCCGGCCGAGATCGTGCCGGGCGATGACCAGCCTCACGGCAGCCGCCAGCGGCCGCTCCTCCTCCGATGCTCTGAGGAGGTCATGGATGTCGAGCCACTGCTGGCGATGGGAGAGGGGCTTGCGCATGTCCGCCACCGCTTCCAGCAGGTCCGTGGAAAAGGCGGGACAACGCTCCAGAGCGCCGGCGATGTGCAGGGCGAGCATCGTGCGCAGGCACTTCTCGCAGCGCCCGCAGTTCTCCGCAGTCACCGCCCGCGAGCGTTCGCAGACGTGAAGGGTTTCGAGCGCCTCGCGGCAGCGGGCGATACTTCGCACCTTCTCCAGGCGCGGCGCTTCCGCGTAACGCACGATCTCCGTGCGCTCGGTGGAGAAGTGCTGCTCGGACGAGCTCCGGCTCCCGGCCGAACCGCGCGGGCGGCGTCCAAGGCGACGGTTGGCGTTCGACGGGATCAGGACTTGTGAGAAGCCCAACGCGAGCGCGGTGGAGGCAAGGCGCAGCGTCCCGGAGCAGCCGTCGAGCTCTCGGGCGACGTTGGTCTCCACCGCCACCAGCCGGCAGCCCGCGCTCGTCGCGGCCTCGCCCGTCGCGTCCCGATGGGCTTTGACGACATGGCTGGGCCAGTCCGGGTTGAGGAAGTCGGGGCTGTAGATGAGGTGCTCGACCGGCGCAGCCTCCCGGTCGTCCTCCAGGGCGGTGACCACGGAGTGCCAGGAGTCCACCCCCCGGCTGAAGAAGCAGGCAGTGCCCCTCTGAGCCGGCGGCGGTGTGGCGATTCGCGTCGGCTCGACAACGGTCTTGCTCCTCGCGGAGCGGCGGGACGCGTAGAGCGCTTCGATCGCACCCAGGCTCCCGGCCAGCCGCGGCGAGATCGGGACGTCGGCGACCAGCTCCTCGCCGTGGTGGACGGCCCACAGCAGCGCGGCGACCACGAAGGGCGAGCCGTCGGGCCAGGCCGGCGCGAGCTCGGCCGGGATGCGCCACCACAGGCGCACCGGCGCGCGCCCCGTTCGGGTGGCGCGCGCGGAGATCTCGCAGGCCCCGGCGTGGGACGCGAGCTGGAGGTCGTCGATGATCACCTGGAGGGCACGGGTTCGCTCCACGAAGTGGCCCCTAGCCCTCCTGACGCAAGCGCGCCGCAGCCGGCTCGCTATCCCCCACTCGCCTGCGCTACCAGATCAGGCGAGCCGGCCGAGTATCGCGAGGCAAGATGAACGCCGCCTGAGAGCCCGCGCGTCATCGCAGCTCGAGTGGTACTCACGCCTTTGACCCCGCCGGCGATAGCGCGAAGCGGACCGTGCACCCTCCGTCGAGGCGGGTCCTCGGGCGGCTGCCTGGCCCTGGCTCCAGCCGGGTTGACCCGCTGCGCCTACCGGTGACCGCTTAAGGCTGCTTCCTTCCGGACCTGACCTGGTTCACGGGCCGCCATCGCGCGGGACCCGGCCTTCGACGCCTCGGCTCGGCGCGCCGGCCCCGAGGGCCGAGACCCCTCGAGAGGGAATTCAGCCCCGCTAGAGCGGATTGCGGGTGCAGGGCACCGCTACCTCCCCGCCTAGCACGGTCCGCGCTCATCGTAGCGCCGCCCGACCGCGGGGGACGTCCGCCGCGGTCGAGCGGTATCCCTACCGGCCGTCACGCACCCTCAACTCGGTCGCCGACCTGCTCGAGGAACTCGGCTAAGGGCGCGGATCAACTGGCGAGGCCGGCGGCTGCGCACACCGTCTCGGGAGTGAGGGCGTCGAGCGAGTCGAGCACCGCCGCGGCGGCGCTCAGCGCACTGCGCTCCGGTGGATGAGCGGGATTGGGCACGGCGATGACCGCCATGCCGGCGGCGATGGCCGATCGCAGCCCGTTGGTCGAGTCCTCGACGGCGATGCAGTGCGGCGGCGGGACCTCCAGCCTCCGGGCCGCCTCGAGGTAGACGTCGGGGGCGGGCTTGCCGGCCCCTACCTCCTCCGAGGAGACCGTCACGGCCAGGTCGCCGGCCAGCTCTCCCACCTCCAGCACCAGATCGATGATCTCTCGATTCGAAGACGTGGCCAGGCCCAGCGACCAGCTGGCGGCCATCCGCGCCACCGCCTCCCTGGCGCCCCGGATCCACGGAACGTCCCGCCGGTAGCGGGCTTCGACCAAGCGGACGACGTCGGCCGAGATCACATCCGGGTCGGCAGGCACCCCCACCACCTCGTGGACATATCGGGACCACTCCGGTGAGCTCATGCCCATCATCGCCGCCGTGGCCCCGGGGGGCCACGGCCGCTTCGCGGCGGCGGCGACCTCTCTCCGGGCCGCGTCCCACAGCTCCTCGGACTGGACGAGCACTCCGTCGAGGTCGAAGACCACCGCATCGATCGCCGCCGCCACCTCCGCATCGTCTCAGGCGCCTGGCCGCCCTGAAGCAAAGCGGCGCGGGACGCCCCGCTCAGCCGCCCAGCAGCGCCCGCTCGTCATCGCCGAGGGCACGCGAGTGCCGCCCCTGGGTGTCCCACGCCACGAGCACCGAGCGGCCGCTGGCCGCGAGGTCGCCCGCCGGAGTGACGATCTCGTGGTCAACGGTGACGCTCGAGCGCCCGACCGCGGCGACGCGGGTGACCACCTCCACATGACCGTCTGACCGGCGCACCTCGTGGCGGTAGTCGAGCTCGACTCGGGCCAAGACGAACGGGAAGCCCCGGCCCCCGTTGAGCTCCTCGAACAGGGCGGCGCGCCCTTCCTCGAGCAGCTCGTGAAAGACCGACTGGTTGAGATGGCCGAGCATGTCCATGTCGCGCCAGCGCAACTGGACGCGTCTGCGCACCTCGGCGGCGGGGAGCGCGCTCATCTCCCGGGCACGCTATCCGTCAAGCCGCGAAGGCCACGCCCCACGAGCCCAGACGCCGCGGCACGAGAACGACGGATGCGATCAGCGCTGAGCGGCCGGTACCCGATCGGGCGAACCGTCCGCTACACGGCCGTTGCGGCTCTCCAGAGCACTGAACGCGTAGTCGTCGAGCGGGAATGTGCGGGCGGCTCGCCACGCCTGGGTGGAGCTGGTGGGGCGCAGGAACGGCGTGTCGCCGTGGCGGTCGAAGTAGTAGCTGTTGGAGGTGGCGCAGTTGCCGGCCTGCCACAGCGAGCGGCCGAGGCGCTCGACCGCGAAGCGCGTCCAGCGCTCCGCCGCGTCCGGTCTCACCTCGACGGCGGTGGCCCTGCGCCGGGCCGCCTCCTCGATGACGCGGAGGATGTGGGTCGAGGCGGTCTCGACGAGCACGTGCCAGGTGCCGCCGGTCCAGCCGTAGGGACCGAAGATCATGAAGTGGTTGGGAAGGCCGGGCATGCTGATGCTCTCATAGGACTGGGAGCGCTGCTCGGCATAGAAGCGGGCCAGGTCGAAGCCGTCGCGTCCGCGCACCGGACGGCCGGCGAACGCCTCCGGGTCGGTGGCCAGCCAGAAGCCGGTCGCGAGCACCAGCACGTCGACCTCCCGCTCCACCCCGTCGCGGGTGAGCACGCCCCGCGGAGTGACACGGTCGATCGGATCGGTCACGAGCTCGACGTTGTCGCGCATGAACGTGCGCAGGTAGTGGTTGGAGACCGCCGGGCGCTTGCAGCCGATGTCGTAGTCGGGAGTGAGCCGCCGGCGCAGCTCCGGATCGGGGACCTGCCGGCGATACCAAACCTCGCGGGCCAGCCAGGCCAGGCCGCGGGTGATGAAGCCGACCCGCTCGTAGTGGACAACGCCGGTCACCAGGCCCGCCTCGACGCCGTGGGTCATGACCGCACGGACGGCGTCCTGTACCGCCGGGACGCGCCTGAAGAGCTCCTCGACGACGCGGGGCGTAGTGGGGTCGAGCTTCGGCCCCACCCAGATCGGCGTGCGCTGGTAGACGTCGAGATGGGCAACCTGCCGGGCGATCGTCGGGACGATCTGGACGGCGCTGGCCCCCGTGCCGACGACGGCCACCCGCTTGCCCGCCAGGTCCACGCCGTGGTCCCAGCGCGCCGAGTGGATCGTCTCGCCGGCGAAGTCCTCGACGCCGGCGATCGCGCATGGCTTGGGCTCGACGAACGGCCCGATCGCGCTGACGACGAAGCGCGCGGTGACCTGACGGCCGCCGACCCGCAGGCGCCACAGGTGGTGCTCCTCGTCCCACACGCGCTCGGTGACGTCGCAACCGAGCCGGACGTGCGCGCGGATGCCATGGCGGTCGGCGCACTGGTCGACGTAGGCCTTGACCTCGGGCCCCTTGGCGAACATGCGCGACCAGTCGGGCTTGAGCTCGTAGCTGAACTGGTAGGCCTGCGCCGGGATGTCGACGCCGATGCCCGGATAGGTGTTCGCGCGCCACGTCCCGCCGATGTCGTCCGCGCGCTCAAAGATCACGAAGCCCTCGATGCCGGCACGGCGCAGCGCGATCCCCATGCCGACGCCGCTCAACCCGGCGCCGATCACCACCACCTCGTGATCCGGCCGCTCGGGCTCGTCGACGGTGAGTTCCAGATCCGCGCGCTCGGCGACGGCGCTCATGGGCGCGCAATATACGCCTCCGTAGCCATCGAGGCAGCGCGGAGGCCCGCGGCAGCACGCGGTTCGTCGGCGAGGAGCGCTGGAAGCACGCGCTTCAGCGCCTAGAATCCCCGTCCACCTCGGGCGCGTAGCTCAGCGGGAGAGCGCTCGCTTCACACGCGAGAGGTCGCTGGTTCGAAACCAGCCGCGCCCATGACCGGAACGCCCTGCAAACCGCAGGGTTTCGCGGCTTCTAGGCGGCTGTCGCCGGCGCCTGGATCACCGGGTCAGGGGCGGCTCGTCTGCCCGCATCTGTCCAATAGGCCCCGTTGACGAGGGCTTGGAGGCGGCCGGCCTCCCCTTCCTGGCGGCGCATCGCCTGAGCGTAGATCGCCAGTGCGAGCCCGGGGTCCGTGTGCCCCATCTCGGCCATCACGACGGCCGGGTTCTCCCCGAGCGCGTAGAGCAGTGAGGCGAACGTCCGCCGCAACGAGTGCGGCGTCAGGCGGTCCGGCAGCGGCGGGGAGCCGTGATCCTCCAGCCGCCGGTTTGCCAGCTCGACCGCCGGGGCGAGCACACGGTTACGCACGGCGCTGGCATTGGTCGCCTGTCCTTCGGACGTGGCGAACACGAACGCCTCGGGCCGCGTGTCGGGCGCGGCCGCCTTGACCGCCGCCAGCTCGTCGCGCAGCACAGGCCGCAGTCGCACGTCCCGGCGTCCGGCGTCCGTCTTGGCATCCCCCACGCGCAGGCGGCCGGTGAGGTCCGGTCGTTGTCGATCGGTAGCGGCAGGAGGCGGTACAGGTGCTTGCCGCCGCCGTCTACGCCGTGGATCACACCGTCAGCGTCGATCTCGTGGCGCGGATCCAGAATCCGGAACTGCCGTTGCTGTCGAGGTAGCGCCGTCGTCCAGGCGCATGAACGACTCGGCCCAGCCTTCGCCGTCGTCGTGCCGGCCTGCCACGGTGCTTGTACTGGACCATGAATGCTCGGACATCGGCACATCGAGGTAGCGGGGCCGCTGGGTTCATGCCGCGTCGAAGCGGAAGCGGCAGTGCTTGCCGCGGTCACAGGGCAGCGCGGAAGCGTCGCGGCATTCGGGCCCCGAGGCAATGCTTGGCCTCTCGGGGCGACGCGCCGAGGGTCGTCGAGAGCTACAGGATGGCCGCATGACCGGTGCCGGGGTCGCCGCCTGCGAGGCGGAAGGGTCGGCCTAAAACGGCGAAAGCCCCTGACGAGGGGGGCCTTCGCGCTTGAGACTACTCGAGCCAACACGTGCCCTCCCTCAACCACCTAGTGCAGCGACTCAGAAATTCGCCGGCCGGGACCGGGCCTGATTTCAAGTTCAGAACCCGCTTTCAGGGGGGTCTGCGTTTCTCGGTGGCGCTGCACTAGTAGAGGGCGCACAGGGGTGCTCGCGCATCGGCTTGGATTTGCGTTCACCGACGCGTCTGCGTCACGGCAGCCGCGCCGGCGACGGCTTCCGTCATGACGTCGGCGGCGGCGTCATCGTCGAGGCCGTCGCGGTTGAGGCTCCGCCAGGTCCAGAAGTCGAGCCCGAGTCGGATGAGCGCCGGGGGCCGGTCGGCTCGGGCGCCTCGTAGCCGAAAACCCGTGCTCAAAGCATCAGTCAGTTCGGCGAGCCGCGCATCGGCAGTCTGTTTCATCAAGGCATCCAGCGGAGGGACGGTGCCGCGATCTCGCTGGACGTTCTCTGCCATCGTTGCCGTTTCCCGGTACCAGCCGTAGAAGCCGCGCAAGCAAGCGCGCACACGGTGCTTCGGATCGGGCAGCGACAGAGCGGCGGACAGGTCGGGCAGCGGGTGGAGCCCCATCCAGTGGGCTTGGCAGGCGGCGAACAGCTCGATGTCCTCGGGGAAGTGGTTGTAGACCGTCAGCCGTTGAACGTCGGCCCGACGCGCGACTTCAGAGATGGTCGTTTGCGCGGGACCGACCTGCTCGTGCAGCTCCATGGTCGCCTTCACGATGCGCTCGCGGGTTCGCAACTGGCTCTCGGCCCGCGCCTTCAGCTGGTATTTCCGCTTTTCAGTTGACATCGCGTTTATCGATGATACTGTGGCCGTCAGACGGCCGAACACACTGTTCAACGAAAAAGGCGGGCAATGGCAGCCACGGCACAAGCGCGGGTTCTCGGCCCCGAAGATGGGAAAGTCGGCAAGCTCGGATCGATCGGCGTGAGGTTCATGATTGACGGCCCTGAGTCGGGCGGAGGCTTCTCTCTAGTTGAGCATCCGATGCCCCCAAACAAGCTGGCCGCACCACTTCACCGGCACTCCCGAGAGGACGAATACAGTTTCGTAATCGAGGGCAGAGTCGGAGCGCTGCTCGGGGACGAGACCGTGTACGGCGAGCCAGGCGACCTGATCTTCAAGCCGCGCGGCCACTGGCACACCTTCTGGAACGCCGGCAATCAGCCCGCCCGCATCCTCGAGATCATTTCTCCCGCGGGTTTCGAACGCTACTTCGATCAGCTCGCCGAGTCGCTAGGCCACGGCGGGCCGCCCGACCCCGCGGCGTTAGCGCAACTAGCTGCCCGCTACGGACTCGAGCTCGACTTCGAGAGCGTGCCACGCCTCATAGAGCAGTACGGAGTCAGCTTCGGCCCCAACGCCCAGGATTGACCAGCGGCAGATGGCGATCGAAGAAAACAGGATCCTCGTGTGGCCTGACGGCAGCGTCTACAGGATCACGCGTTCCAGCGCGGAGACACAGGGGTCTGAGCTCGCGGAGGATGTCCCGCTCGCCGTGGAAGTTCGGTGGCGGTCTCTGGTGTGAATTCTGTCAGACGGTCGAAGCGGCGACCTCCGGCGCGGGTGTGTCGATGATGGTGTGAGCGGTGGTCTGGCGCTCGACGGCGAGGGCGAGC
>JBBPZM010000054.1:0-5258 GCA_038199035.1 Solirubrobacterales bacterium
CCACGGCGAAGAGCACGTCGCCCAGGGCGGTGAAGCTCGCGTCCCCGTGGTCGCCGCCGCCGTCGTCGAGCGCGGCCAGGCGCTCGACCTGGTCGCGCAGCTCGTCGATCGGGCCGCCCGCCGGTGGACCCGCGGCGGCGGAGTCTGCCCGGCGCTGCACCTTGCGGGCCAGCAGCAGGGCCGGGAGGTTCTCGGGCACCTCCCCGAAGACGCCCCGCTCGCGCCCGGCCTCCTCGCCCTTGATGGCGTCCCAGTTACGCAGCACCTGTGCCGCGTCGGCGACCTCGGCGTCGGCGAAGACGTGGGGGTGGCGGCGGATGAGCTTGCGAGCGCAGTGGTCGGCCACGGCCCCCAGGTCGCCGGCGCCGCGCTCCTCGAGCAGGAGCGCGACGAAGTGCACCTGGAAGAGCACGTCGCCCAGCTCGTCCAGGACCTTGGCATCGTCGCCCTGGTTGGCGGCGTCGGCCAGCTCGTAGGCCTCCTCGACCGTGTGCGGGACGATCGACCGCTCGTCCTGCTCGCGATCCCACGGGCACTCCCGGCGCAGGCGCCGCGTCAGCTCGTCCAGCCCGCTCAGCGCCTGGGCGATCTCGGGCCGGCTCACGGCACCCGCGACCCGGTCAGGGCTGGACCGGCGGCGCCTGCTGGGGCGGCACCGCGCCCTGCGGCGGGGCGCCCTGCGGCGGGGCGCCCTGCGGCTGCTGGACGCCGGGCGGGGCGCCCCCCTGGGGCACCGCGCCCGGCGGGACCGTCGAGGTCCGGGGCGGCTTGGGGGCGTTCTCGCACAGCGCCACCACGAAGCCCTTGCGGCAGTTGGTCTGGGACTTCCACTTCTTCTGGAAGCGCTGGACGAACTTGTTGAGCGCCTGCTGCTGGTTCTGGGACATCAGGACCCGGCGGATGGCGTCGCGCACCTGCGAGAGCGGCTGCTGGGAGGGCGGCGTGACGTTGGTGACCTTGAAGACGTAGTAGCCGAACTGGGTCTTGACGGGGCCGACGAGCTGGTTCGGCCGCGCGTGGAAGACCGCGGTGTCGAGCGCCTGCTCCTGCTGACCGGGCAGGATGTTGAGCAGCTGGCCCCCCTTTGCCTTGGAGGACTGGTCGACCGAGAAGCGCTTGGCCACCTTCGCCCATGGCTGGCCGCCGGCGATGGCCCGCTTGGCCTGCTGGGCGCGAGCGGCGGTCTTGGTCAGGACGACGAGGAGGTTGCGCCGCTCGGGCTGGGCGAAGCGCTGCTTGTTCTTGGCGTAGTAGTCGATGAGCTGCTTCTCGGTGACCTTGTCCTTGCCCTTGGTCACCTTGTCGCGGATCTTGTTGGAGAGCAGGCCGAGCTTGATCTGGAGGAGCAGGTCCTGCTCGGTCTGGCCGGAGGTCGCCAGGAACCGCCGGTAGTCGGCCTCGTTGGAGAACGACTGCTTCTTCTGCTGCTGGAAGGCCGTCTGGACGTCCTTGGGGGTGACCTTGATGCCCTGGTCGTCGGCCTCGCCCTGGAGCCACTTGGCCTGGATCAGGAACTGGAGGACCTGGTCGCGCAGGCTGTCGTACTCCTGCTGGCACTGGGCCTTGAACTGCGCGTCGCTGAGCTGCGGCTGGCCCTGCGGCGCTCGCGGCGTGCTCTGGCGCTTGGCCGCGATGCACTTGGCGAAGGACGGGGCGTCCGGGACGGCGGTGGCGCCGGCGGTGCCCGGAGGCTGCGCCATCCGGGCGGCGATCCCCAGCCAGTGGTTGAAGTCGCTGCGCTTGACCAGCGAGTCCCCGACGCGCACGACGGCGTTGCCGGGCACGCTGTTGCCACACGCGGCCAGCAGGCCCGCGAGCACAAAAAAAGCGCCAAGCGCCAGGACGAAGCGGAGCGGTCGAGCCACGCGACGGCGAAGTCTAACGTGGGGAGGCCGGGCGGCTTCGGTGGCCCCGCCGTTCGGAGGCCGGGCGGCTTCGGTGGCCCCGCCGTTCGGAGGCCGGGCGGCTTCGCCGCCCTCCCGCCCTCACAGCTCCGCCGGCGTAGACAGCGCCGGCTCCGCCGTGCGGGCGGTTTCGCGGGTGAGCGCCAGCAGCACGTCCGCCGCCCGCACCAGCGCGGGGAAGCGCTCGTCGGCCTGGGCGGGCACGCGCACCGAGACCTGCGAGCGGCCCGACTCGTACAGGGCCTCGGGGATCTGCTCGCGCAGGCGTCGGGCCCGCGCCGAGTCGAGCTCGACCGGGGTGACGGCCAGGCGGTCGCCGCGGAAGGACACGGCCCGCGCTCCCGCCTGGCCGAGCTTGATGCGCGCCTGCTGGAGCGAGGTGAGGTTGGCCAGGGGCACGGGCGGCGGCCCGAACCGGTCCTCGAGCTCGTCGCGCAGGAGCCCGAGGTCCGCTACCTCGCGGGCGGCCGCGATCCGGCGATGGACGTCGATCTTGGCCTGCTCGTAGGGGATGTAGTCGGCCGGGACGTAGGCGTCGACGTTGACGTCGAGGCGCACCGGCTCATCGGCGGGCTCTGCCCCCTCGCCCTCCATACCCGCCACCGCCTCGTCGAGCATGCGCAGGTACAGCTCGAACCCCAGCGCCGCCACGTGGCCTGACTGCTCGTCGCCCAGGAGGTTCCCCGCGCCCCGGATCTCCAGGTCGCGCAGAGCGATGCGCACGCCGGCGCCCAGCTCGGTGTAGTCCGACAGCGCGGTGAGCCGCGCCGCCGCCTCCTCGGTCAGCGCTGCCGCCGACGGGTAGAGCAGGTAGCCGTAGGCGCGCTCGCGGCTGCGCCCGACCCGGCCGCGGATCTGGTAGAGCTGGGCCAGCCCGAAGGTGTGGGCGTCCTCCACCACCAGGGTGTTGGCCTGGGGAATGTCGAGGCCCGACTCGATGATCGAGGTGCAGACCAGGACGTCGGCCTCGGCCCGCAGGAACAACAGCATGCGCTGCTCGAGCTCGCGCTCGTCGAGCTGCCCGTGGGCCACGAGGAAGCGCAGGTCGGGACACAGGCCACGCAGGCGCTCGGCCGTCTCCTCGATCGTCTCGACCCGGTTGTGGAGGAAGAAGGCCTGGCCCCCGCGCCGGCGCTCGCGTTCCAGCGCCCCGCGCACCAGCTCCTCGTCGTACTCGCCGACGTAGGTGCGGATCGGGCGCCGGCCCTCGGGCGGCGTCTCGATCGTCGAGATGTCGCGCACGCCGGCCAGCGACATCTGAAGGGTGCGCGGGATCGGCGTGGCCGAGAGCGCGATCACGTCGACGCGCAGCTTGAGCTGGCGCAGCAGCTCCTTCTGCTTAACCCCGAAGCGCTGCTCCTCGTCGACGATGAGCAGGCCCAGGTCGTGCGGGCGCACGTCGCGCGAGAGCAGGCGGTGTGTGCCGATGAGGATGTCGACCTTGCCCTGCGCGAAGTCGCGGATGGCCGCGCGCTGCTCGGCCGCGGGGCGAAAGCGTGAGACGTGCTCGACGCGGAAGGGCCAGTCGGCCAGGCGCTCGGCGAACGTGCCGTAGTGCTGCTGGGCGAGGATGGTCGTCGGCACGAGCATCAGCACCTGCTTGCCGCCCTCGGCCGCCTTGAACGCCGCCCGCAGTGCGACCTCGGTCTTGCCGTAGCCCACGTCGCCGCAGATCAGGCGGTCCATCGGGCGCGGAGCCTCCATGTCTGCCTTGACCGCCTCGATGGCCTCGCGCTGGTCGGGCGTCTCCTGGAAGCCGAAGCGGTTCTCGAAGTCAAGCTGCCAGTCGGAGTCCGATCCGAAGGCGTGCCCGGTGCGACGGCGGCGCTCGGCGTAGAGGTTGAGCAGCTCACCGGCCAGCTCCTGCGCAGCGCGGCGCGCGCGCGCCTTGATCTGCTCCCATCGCGTCCCCCCGAGCCGCGAGAGCGGCGGGTGATCGCCGCCCGCTCCGACGTAGCGGGAGATCTTGGCCAGCTGGTCGGAGGGGACGAAGACCCGGTCGTCGCCCGCGTACTCGAGGTAGAGGTAGTCGCGTGTGACCCCGGCCACCGTCTTGGTCTCGAAGCCGGCGAAGCGGGCGATGCCGTGGTCCTCGTGGACGACGATGTCGCCGGTGCGCAGGTCGGCGAACGAGCGCATGACCCCCGAGCGCGGCCGCTCGGGGCGCTGGGCGCGGCGGCGGCGCAGCAGCCGGTGCTCGGGGATCACCGCGAGCTTGAACGGGGCGGCGACGAAGCCGTCGCGCAGGGTGGCCTGCGTGAAGCGCAACCCCGCCTCGGGGCCGGCGTGCTCCCCCAGCCACGAGGCGCTCAGGCGGGCGAGGTTGTAGGCAGCCCGCTCGCCCTCTCCCCGTCGCGGCCAGGCAATCGTCGTGCGGTAGCCCGAGCGCACGAGCTTCTCCAGCTCGGGCTCGGCCTCCCGCAGTGACCGGGCGGCGGTGTCGGCGGCCTGGGCGTGGAAGGCGACCGGCTGGTCGCGGGGGACGCTGGTCAGGCGCACGCGCGCCCGGCGCTCGAGCTGGTCGGCGATCTCCTGCGGCCCGACGTAGAGGTGGTGGGCGTCGGCGTCGTGGAAGGCCGCGGTGACGTCCTGCCAGTGGTCGGCCAGGGCCGGCTGGACGTCCTCCTCGGCCGTGACGACCACGGCCGCCTCCTGCGGCGCCAGCTCCAAGAAGGCGCGGAAGTCGCCGACCGGCAACAGCTCGGCGATGTCGGGCCGCTCCTCCTCGAGCGCGGCGATCTCCGCCAGCTCGCGGTGCTCGGCCGACAGCTCGGCCGCGGGCGCGACCTCGATCTCCTCGGCCTCCCCGAGCGAGCGCTGGGTGAAGGTCGAGAACCAGCGCAGCGATTCGACCTCGTCGCCGAAGAGGTCGACGCGCACCGCCCGCTCCTCCGTCGCGGGGTAGAGATCGAGCAGCCCTCCACGGGCGGCGAACTGCCCGCGGTCCTCGACCTGGTCGACGCGCTCGTAGCCGGCGGCCACCAGGTCGCGCATGAGCTCGTCGACGTCGACCAGCTCGCCGCGGCGCAGCGTGAGCCCGTGCGGGCGCAGTGAGGGATCGGGCACCTTCTCCGACAGCGCCACCGCGCTGACCACCACCACCGGCGGCTCGGGGCCGGGCTCGGCCAGCAGCGCGTCCAGCGCGGCGACGCGCAGGCCGACGAGGTGAGCCGGCGGCGTGAGGTGGGACTCGGAGGTGACCCCGCGGGAGGGGTAGAAGCGCACGGGACGAGGTCGCAGCCACGCCCGCAGGTCGCTGGCCAGGTCGCGGGCGGCCCGGTCGTCGCCGGCGCCGCCCACCGCCGGCCGCCCCGCCCGCGCCGCGGCGGCGCACCGGGCGGCGCCGAGCGAGGC
>JBBPZM010000055.1:0-6370 GCA_038199035.1 Solirubrobacterales bacterium
ACCCCCTCCCGCAGCGCCTTGGCCACCGCTGCCGCGCGGTCGGAGACGTTGAGCTTTTCGTAGATGTTCTGAAGGTGGGTTTTGACGGTTGAGGTGCTGAGGAAGAGGAGGCGGGCGATCTCGGGGCTCGAGCGGCCCTCGGCGGTGAGGGAGAGGATCTCGCGCTCGCGGGGGCTCAGGGTCGGACGCTGGTCGTTGCGGTGGGCGCGGATCTGCTCGGCCAAGCCGTCGTGGAGGTCGGTCGAGAAGACGGTCTTGCCGCGGGCCACGCTGACGATGGCGTCGCAGATGGTCTGGCGGTCGGCGTCCTTGATGACGTAGCCGCTGGCGCCCGCGCCGATCGCGTCGTAGACCAGGGCGCTGTCGTTGAAGGCCGAGAGCACGAGGACCCGGCTCGGGGACTCGGCGTCCGACAAGGCGGTGATGACCTGGATCCCGCTCAGGGAGGGCAGCCGCATGTCGAGGAGGACGACGTCGGGCTGAAGCTCTTCGATCTGAGCCATGGCTGACCGTCCGTCGTCGGATTGGCCCACGAACTCGAGGTCAGGCCGCTCCTTGACGGCCCGCACCACGCCCTCCCGGTAGAGCGGGTGATCGTCGGCGACGAAGACCCGAATACGACGTGGCCCCCTTCCCATTGCTCGGTTCTACCGCACTTTGGGGGCGCATGCTTATGTTCCCTCAGCAAACCGCGACAACCCACGGGCTCAGCTCGTCCGATCGGAGGATGGGCCGCTCCTTCGACCGAACGAGCCCGCGCTGCTTGGAAGTCGGAGACTTGCGATGCTCGAACCTGGAGGCGCTAGCCGCCCTGGAGCGCCTGCTCGCGTCGCCGGCGTCGCAGCCCGCGAAGGGCAAGCCCGCCCGTCAGCCCCACCACGGCGAAGGGTATGAGGAGCGCGAGGGCTACGAGGAGCACGCCGGCGGCGACCTCGAGGATCCGGGCGGCGTCGTGAAGGGCGTCACTGGGGGTCCAGGGCCCGCTGGCGCCCCCGGCGTTCGAGTCGGGCCCGATGCTGACCGAGACGCTCGCGAAGTTGCTGCGCTGGGCCATCCTCGCCACCTGCGCCCGGCGGGAGGCGATCTGGGAGTTGACGATGCGCAAGCGCGACCGGATGCTCTCCATCTCGCCAGAGGCGGTGGCGGCCGCCAGCTGGCGCAGGAGGCTCGAGCGCTCGGCGAGTGATTCGCGCAGCCGGTCGGCGGCCGAGGTGTAGGGCTCGGTCACGTCGAGCGAGCTCTGGGTTCGCGACTGGACGTGGGCGAGCTTGGAGAGGCTGGCCAGGGCCTCGCCCAGGCGCCGGGCTGGGACGCTCAACTCGAAGCTCGCCCCGCCCTGGCCATCGTCGGCGCTCTGCACGTTGGACGAGGCGACGATCCCGCCGACCTGATCGGTCACCCGCACCACTCCATCGGCGACTTCGTCGATGCGGTCGGTCGGCGCGGTCAGGGCCAGCGACGCCTGGCGCTCGACGCGGCGGTTCGCACCTCCCTGCTGGCCGCTTTGGGTGAAGGCCGGAGGCACGGCCGCGCCCTTGCCGCTGGCCTTCTGCGATGACTGCTTGTCGGCCGGCAGCGGACGGGCGGTCTGGCCACCCTCGCCGCTCGGGCCCAGGCCGCCACCGCGCAGAGCCGCCGTGACGACGACAACGACGACGAGCAGGGAGGCGAGCGCGCCCGCCCCCGAGAGCAGCATGTGGCGTCCGAAGACTCCCGGCAACGTCCAGCGCCCGCGCTTTCCGGCGCGGGCCCGGCCCGGGCCGTCGGCGAAGCGCTCGGCCACGCGGCGGTCGAGCCGCTCGCTGAACGCCTCTATCGGCCGCGGGCGCTCTGCGCGCACCGCGTGGACGAGCTCCTCCAGCTCGATGAGATCCGGCTCGACCGGCGCGTCGGCCAGGGCGGCGTCCATGGCCGTCAGGCGACGCCCCACCTCGGAGCTCGTATCGACTCGGTCACGACGTGCCATGGCAGGCCTTTCTCAGCTTCTCGACCGTTCGGTGCAGGAGGGTCCCGGCGTTCGACTCGCTGACCGCGAGCACGCGGGCCAGCTCGGCGTTGGACAGTCCGCCGAAGAACTTGAGGGCGACCAGCTCGCGCTCGCGGGGCTCGAGGCGGTCGAGCGCGGCGCGCACGGTCTGACGGCGCTCGGCCAGCTCGGCCTCCTCGACGGGTTGGTGGCGATCGTCGTCGGGAATGTCGGCCAGCACCGCGCCCGCGCGCTGGCGGCGGCGCAGCTCGTCCAGCGCCGCGTTGCGGGCGATGCCGAACAGCCAGGCACGAGGCGTGCCCCGGCGCGCGCTGAAGCGGTGGCGCCGGCGGTAGGCCCGTTCGAAAGCCAGGGCGGTCACGTCCTCTGCTGCGCTGCGGTCGCGCAGCAGTCCGGCTACGTAGCCGTAAACGTCATCGCGGCTGTCGCGGTACAGGGCATCGAAGTCGATGCCGCTCGACGCGGATCGGGGCGGCGCGGCCACGGCCAGAGTCTGGGTCATCGTCCTCACTACGCCCGGACGCGGGGTTCATCACATAACCGTGGTCCGCGGTAGGCGACAGGCTGGTCCGCGGGCCGGCGGGAGGGGCGTCCAGGCCCCGTTCAGGCCAGCGCGCCGAACAGCCGCGGGTCGTTGGTGATGACTCCGGTCACACCAAGCGCCTCGAGCGCGCGGATTCGCGGAGCCTCGTCGACGGTCCAGGCGAACAGCTCTCCCCCGGCGGCGCGCACGCTGGCGGCCAGCCGCGGCGTGATCACCCGCCAGTGTGCCATCAGCGCGTCGCAGCGCCCGGCCCGGATGGCCCGCGCCGCCCGCCAGGGCAGAACGCGGCGGTAGCCGACGAGGATGGCCAGCGTCGGCAGGACGGTGAAGGGCGAGCTGGTGTAGTCGCGGCTGGCCCGGGGAAGCGACCATCCGAGTCGGAGCTTCGGCTCCACATCACGAATGCGCAGCAGGCTGTCCATGTACTGCGAGGACACCAGCGTGCGCTCGACCAGGCCATGCTCGCGAAGTGCGGCCACCACGCGGTCCTCGTACCCGGGGGCCTTCAGGTCCACATCGAGCTCGATGCCCCCGAAGGCCTCGGAGGCGAAGTGGGCGAGGCCCTCCTCCAGGGTCGGTGGTGTGGTGAGCAGCGCGGCGTCGGGGTCGTGGGCCAGGATCAGACGATCGGTCCCGCGCTCGGGCAGGACGTCGAACTCGATCATGTCCACCCCGGCGTCCAGCGCCGCGTCGAAGGACGCGAGGGTGTTGCCGGGCGCGATCAGGTCCGCCCCCTTGTGGCCGACGCGCCTCAGCGCTGGCATCCCGGGCACCAGAATGTCATGCGGTTGTCGTCGCCCTGTCCGCGGGCGAGAATCGCCTCCGCGCAGCGGGGGCACGGCCGGCCGGCGCGGTCGTAGATGCGCCGGTGGCGGTCCTGGGGCCCGGTGCGCCCGGACTCCGCCATCAGGGGTCGCGCCGCGCCGACGATGGCCAGGGCCTCCTCGTCGCTGACCTGACCCACCGCGCGCCACGGATCTATCTGCGCGGCCCAGCACGACTCGGCCTTCCACAGGTTGCCGATCCCCGCGATGGTGCGCTGGTCGAGGAGGGCGTCGCCTATCCCCCGGGTCGGATCATCCTGGCGCAGGCGGCGAAGGAAGCCGCGCGCGTCGAAGCGCGGCTCGGCCAGGACGTCGGGGCCGAGGCCCCCGAGGCGCTGATCGAAGCGCGTGCGCGACTCGGTCATGAGCTCGAGCACCGGGCCGTCGAACTGCACGATGTCGTGGCCGGGCGTGCGCAGGACCAGCCATGCCCGCCGCGGCGAGCGTCGCCAGGGCCGGCCGCGCGGGTAGACCGCCCACGCGCCGGTCATCCGCAGGTGGGAGTGCAGGGTGAGGTTCCCCTCGAAGCGCACGAACAGGTGCTTGCCGTGGGCGTCGATCGAGCGCACGGTGCGTCCGTCGAGGCGCTGGGGCCAGCGGTCCATCGCGTGGCGGGGCTGGGGCGTCAGGACCTCGTCGGGGACCTGACCCTCCAGCACGGGGCGCATGCGGTTGACCGCGTAGCGGATGGTGTCGCCCTCGGGCACGGCTGGAAGAGTAGATGAGTGATTCCCCGCCACCACGCACACGCGGCCGCGGAACCAGTCATCTGGCGGCAGCTCAGGCGCTCAGCGTCAGCGCCCGCGGGCCCTGGCGGAAGCCCAGCCCCACGAGCAGCCCCTCGAACGGAGAACCGACCACGCTCGCGCCGTCGATCCGCTCGAGCGATACCCGCCGGATGCGACCGGCGCGCACCTGCTCGGCCAGCGCCTCGAAGGCGGCGGGCAGGCGCGCGTCGTCGCCGTCGACCATGGTCACGACGCCTCGCCCCGAGCGCTCGAGGTAGAGCACGGGCTCCCCGTCGGCCAGCACGACGTGGGCGCCCGACACCCGCTGGGGCCGGCGGCGCTCGCCGTCGCCGTCGCGCCGGGGCCACGGGAGCGCGGCGCCGTAGGGCTGGGCGGGGTCGACGGCCGCGAGCACGAGCGGGCGCGCCTCGTCGCGCTCGCGATGGGAGCGCAGGCGCTCGACCGCGCCGGGCAGGGCGAACTGCGCGCCTCCCAGCCCCTCGACGAAGTAGCCACGCCGGGCCACTCCCAGCGTCTCGAGCGCCGAGAGCGAGTCGTAGAGGGTCGAGAACCCGCCCGGCACGCCCTCGGCCAGGACCTGCTCACGGGTGACGATGCCGTAGCGCTCGAGCAGCAGCTCGGCGAGCGCGCGGCGGCGCTGACTCGGGTCGGGAGCGTCGACGAACAGAGGAGCGGTCAGCGACCAGCGGCCCTGGACCTGGGCCTGAGCGCCGCGCGGACGACCCGAGAAGCGCCGCCGGCCCGGCGCGCGGCCGTCGCGCCGGGCCTTGGCCAGGGTCAGGCGCGGCGCCCGCAGCGGCGCGAAGGCGTCGTTGGTCACCTCGCCCGCCCACACCAGGTCCCACAGCGCCTCCTGCAGCTCCTCGGGGACGAGCGACACGTCGGCCAGCAGGTCGGTGAAGAAGCACGCCCCGGCGGCGAGGCGCTCGCGCAACGCGGCGTGCGCCGGCCCGTCGGGGGGATCGGCCCGGACCGGTGGCGGCCCGACAAGGCTGACGTCGTCACGGAAGAAGAGCGCGACGCGGCCGGAGTGACGGCCGAGGGCGCCGGCGCCGATCCACACCAGCTCGCCGCTGGCGCACAGCTGGTCCATCCAGGCCGGCGAGTAGGCGCCCGTGCGCCTGGCCAGCACGTCGCGCTCCCACGTCTGCGCCGGCAGGGCAAGGCCCTGGAGCGGGACGAGCGTCTCGCGCAGACGGTCCACTCCCGCGCCGGCGGCGGGGTGGCGATCCACGCCCTGCCACGAGGGCAGAAAGCGGGCGAGCGCACGCTGGTCGGCGGGCTCGATCTCGCGCCGCAGGGCGGCCAGCGACGCGCGCCGCAGGCGGCGCAGGACCTCCGGATCGCACCACTCGCGGTCGCTGCCGCCCGGGCGCAGCTCGCCCCGCACCACGTCGCCCGCGCGCTCGAGCTCGCGCAGCGCGGCGGCCGGGTCGACGCCGTAGCGCTCGCGCAGCTGGGCGGTGGTGAACGGCCCGTGCGTTCGCGCGTAGCGCCGGGAGAGCTCGACGAGAGCGTCGGGCATCTCGACCAAGAAGGCTTCGGGCAGTCCGCTCGGGGGCACGGCGGCCAGGGCGTCGCGGAAGAGGCCGGCGTCCTGGGCGGCGGCCCACCGCTCCTGGCCTCCGATGCGCAGGCGGATCGCTCGTCGCTCGTCCTCGAGCTCGGTCAGCATGGGCTCCATGGCCACCCCTTCGAGCACCCGGTCGGCCACCTCGTCCGCCGAGAGGTCGCCGACGCGGCGCAGCACGTCGTGCAGCGCGTCGCGGTTGGCTGCGCGGGCGCGCGGCGAGCGGTGCTGGAGGTCGTCCTCGACGGTCGCGAGGGCCGCCGGGTCGATCAGGTCGCGCAGCTCCTCCTGGCCCAGCAGCTCGCGCAGCAGGTCGCGGTCCAGCGACAGGGCGGCGGCGCGGCGCTCGGCGTTGGGCGTGTCGCCCTCGTACATGTAGGTCGCCACGTAGTCGAAGAGCAGCGACGAGGCGAAGGGGGAGGCGCTCTGCGTCTCGACCTCGACCAGCGAGAGCTCGCGGCGGTGCAGGGCGCGCAGCAGCTCCTGGAGGCCGGGCACGTCGAGCACGTCGCGCAGGCACTCGCGGTAGGTCTCGAGGATCACCGGGAACTGGGCGTAGCGGCGCGCGACCTCGAGCAGGGTTTGGGCCTTGAGCCGCTGCTGCCACAGCGGCGTGCGCCGGCCGGGGTAGGCGCGGGGGATGAGCAGCGCGCGGTCGGCGTTCTCGCGAAAGCGCGCGACGAACAGCGCCGAGGC
>JBBPZM010000056.1:0-37099 GCA_038199035.1 Solirubrobacterales bacterium
CCTGGCCGAGTTCCTCTTCGGCGACGAAGAGTCGATGGTCCGCATCGACATGTCCGAGTACATGGAAAAGCACGCGGTCTCGCGACTCGTCGGCTCGCCTCCGGGCTACGTCGGCTACGACGAGGGCGGACAGCTGACCGAGGCCGTCAGGCGCAAGCCGTACTCCGTGTTGCTGCTGGACGAGATCGAGAAGGCCCACCCAGACGTCTTCAACATCCTCCTGCAGATCCTCGAGGACGGACGCCTGACCGACGCCCAGGGGCGCACGGTCGACTTCCGCAACGCGATCATCATCATGACCTCGAACATCGGGGCCAAGGACATCGCCCGCAACGTCTCCTTCGGATTCGGCTCGACCGACGACGAGACGGGGACCAACTACGGCGAGATGAAGGAACGGATCATGGGCGACCTCAAGCGGGTCTTCCGCCCCGAGTTCCTCAACCGCATCGACGAGGTGATCGTCTTCCACAAGCTGGCCCGTGAGGAGATCAAGGAGATCGTCGATCTGCTGATCGCCCGGGTCAAGGCCCAGGTGGCCGAGCACCATCTGCAGCTCGACCTGACCGACGAGGCCAAGGAGCTGCTCGTCGACAAGGGCTGGGACCCGGCCATGGGCGCCCGCCCGCTGCGTCGCGCGATCCAGCGCTACATCGAGGATCCGCTGGCCGACTTCGTGCTGCGGGCCGAGGTGCCGCCGGGGTCGACCGTCATGGTCGAGTCCAGCCCCGACGGCGACGCCGATGGCTCCGAGCCGGTCAAGCTGACGGTCATCCAGCCCCAGCCCGCTCCCACCCCCGTGGGCGTCGGCGCCCAGGGTGGCGACGAGCCGCCGGTGATCGACGAGCCCGGCGGGGCGCTCGACCAGCCGGCGGTCGAAGAGCCCGAGCAGTAGCCGCCGACGAGGTTCCCGAGCACCGGGGCCCGGGCGAACTCCCGAGCACCGGGGCCCGGGGTGCGGTCGGCCGCGCGCCCGTCCGCAGAGTGGACGGATGGACCAGTCGTGCCCTGCCGGGCGCGCGGTTCGTGTACGCCCTCTATCGCGCCGGTGGCGAGTCTGCGCAGGCCGGCGATGACGTCTACGCCACGGCCTATGGTGGCCCGTCCATGGGCCGCCCCACGACAGTCCACGTCTGCAGCCAGTGCGCGCACAGCGCCGCCAAGTGGTACGGGCAGTGCCCCGGCTGCGGCGGATGGAACACGCTGGTCGAGGAGCCGCTGGCCCCTCCCGTGGTGGCGCGGCGGGCCTCGGGCCGGTTGGGCGCGACGGCCGCGGCGTCGACCCCTCAGCGCCTGAGCGAGGTACGCGCGGTCGAGGCCGCGCGGCTGCGCACGGGCATCGAGGAGCTCGACCGCGTCCTGGGCGGCGGAGTCGTTCCCGGCTCGCTCGTCCTCATCGGCGGCTCGCCGGGCATCGGCAAGTCGACGCTCACCGCCATGGCTCTCGGCCGCCTGGCCGCCGCGGGGCGGCGCACGCTGTACGTCTCAGGCGAGGAGTCGCCCGCCCAGGTCAGGCTCCGCGCCCAGCGGCTGGCCGCCGGCGCCCTCGACGTCCCCGTGGTCGCCGAGACCGAGCTCGAGGTGATCCTGGCAACGCTCGAGCGCGAGCGCCCCGAGGTCTGCGTCATCGACTCGGTGCAGACTCTGCACGCCTCCCAGCTCAGCGGGGCCGCCGGCTCGGTGGGCCAGGTCCGCGAGGTCGCCGACCAGATCACCCGCTTGGCCAAGGCGGCGGACATCGCCGTGGTCCTCGTTGGCCACGTCAACAAGGAGGGCGCGCTGGCCGGTCCCCGGGTCCTCGAGCATCTGGTCGACTGCGTGCTCCAGTTCGAGGGCGAGCGCGAGCGGACCTACCGCACGCTGCGCGCGCTCAAGAACCGCTTCGGCTCGACCAACGAGGTGGGCGTCTTCGAGATGCGCGACGACGGCTTGGCCGAGGTCCGCGACGCCTCGGCGCGCTTCGTCGAGTCCGCCACCCGATCGCCCGGCAGCGCGGTGCTGGCGGCGATGGAGGGCTCGCGGCCGCTGCTCGTCGAGGTCCAGGCGCTGGTCTCGCCGTCCGAGCTCGTCCCCCCGCGGCGCGTCTGCTCGGGCATCGACCGAAACCGCCTCGCCCTCGTGCTGGCCGTGCTGGCCCGCCACGGGGGCGTGTCGGTCGGGGCCGCGGACGTGTTCGTCAACGTGGTCGGCGGGGTGCGGGTCGAAGAGCCGGGGGCCGACCTCGCCATCGCCCTGGCCGTGGCCGGAGCGGCCCGAGGGGTGACGCTGGGGGAGCCGGGGAGCCGCGTCCCTCTGGCGTGCTTCGGAGAGCTCGGCCTGACCGGTGAGGTGCGCCCGGTGGCCCACGCCGAGCGGCGGATCGCGGAGGCGCGCAAGTTCGGACTCTCGCCGGTCGTGGCGCCGCCGGCGACCGAGAATGCGCTCGGGGTTCAATCGCTGGCGCAGGCCCTCGGTGCCGCCCTGCCGGGCCCGCGCCGAGCCGCCGCCTGAGCGCGTCGTCGCCGCGCCCGAAATCGCCGGAAAATCGGGCAAGAATCCCGCTAAAATGCCGTCCCTATGCCGTCGAGGACCGGGGACGAGCTCTCAGAGCTCGACGCAAGGCAGGAGCCCCGGCTGGTCAAGGCACTCGAGATGGTGGCGCCGGGGACGGCGCTGCGCGAGGGCCTCGACCACATCCTCCATGCCCGTACGGGCGGCCTGATCATCATCGGCGACCCCGAGGAGCTGGCCTTTCTCTACTCCGGGGGAATCAGGCTCGACGTGGACTACACGCCGGCGCTGCTCTACCAGGTGGCCAAGATGGACGGCGCGATCGTCCTCAACCAGAACGTCACCCGCATGGTGTGGGCCAACGTCCAGCTCATGCCCGACCCGACGATCCTCTCGGTCGAGACCGGCACGCGCCACCGCACGGCCGAGCGCGTCTCCAAGCAGACCGACGCCACCGTCATCGCCCTGTCGGCCCGCCGCGACGTCGTCTCCCTCTACGTCGACGGCGCCAAGTACATCATGGTCGACATCCCCGTCGTCCTGGCCAAGGCCAACCAGGCGCTGGCCACCTTGGACAAGTTCCGCACCCGCCTGGACCAGGTCTCCACCCGCCTCACCGCGCTGGAGTTCGAGGGCGGCTCGACGCTGCACGACGTCCTCACCGTGCTCCAGCGGGCGGAGCTCGTCACCCGCATGGCGGTGGAGATCGAGCGCTACATCGTCGAGCTCGGCACCGAGGGGCGCCTCATCGAAATGCAGCTCGACGAGACGATGGTCGGCGTGGCCGGCGACAAGGCCGCCCTGCTGCACGACTACCTGTCCGAGGACAGCGACCAGGCCTACGCCGCCGTCATGGACCAGCTCGTGCGCCTGCCCCACCAGGACCTCCTCGACTTCGGCCGGCTGGCCGAGCTCTTGGGCTACGACCGCAAGCTCAACACGCTCGACTATCCGGTCTCGCCGCGGGGCTACCGCATCCTGGGGCGCATTCCGAGGCTGCCGAGGCTGGTCGTCCAGGAGATCGTCCGCGAGTTCGGGCGCCTGGAGGAGATGCTTGCCGCCACAGACGCCGAGCTGGAGACGGTCGACGGCGTGGGCGAGATCCGTGCGAAGGACATCCGCGAGGGCCTTCGCCGGTTGCAGGAGATAAACCTCGTGGACCGATACCTGCAGACCTAGACCGCCGCCGCGCACTCGGGTGCGCGGGGGAGCACCTGGAGAAGGAGGACACCATTCCCGAAGTGATCGAAGAGCAGCTGGAGGACCTCGAGGTAACCCGTGAGATCGAGCACATCGAGTTCGAGATCGGCGACAACGTCGTCTATCCCCATCACGGGGCCGGCAAGGTCCTCAAGAAGGAGGACAAGGAGATCTTCGGCGAGACCCGCCAGTACCTCACGATCAAGATCCTCCACAACGACATGACGGTGATGGTCCCGACCATCAACGCAGGCAAGGCCGGGCTGCGCCGGGTCATCGACGAGGAGACCGTCCAGAAGGTGCTCGCCGTGCTCTCCGACCAGGTGTCGGAGATGCCCAAGAACTGGAACCGGCGCTTCAAGCACAACCGCGACAAGATCAAGACGGGCGACATCTACGAGCTCGCCGAGGTCGTGCGCAACCTCGCGATCCGCGAGTCCCAGAAGGGGCTGTCGACCGGGGAGAAGCAGATGTTCACCCGGGCCAAGAAGATCCTGGCCTCCGAGCTGATGTACGCGCTCGAGATGGGCGAGGAGGAGGCCGAGGAGCACCTCGACGACATCCTCAGCCGCTCGGCCGATGGCCAGGTGGCGGTCGGCTAGCGCCAGCGAGCTGCCCCCAGCGACATGGCGGTGGCCATCCTGCTCGCCGCCGGAAAGGGCGAACGCCTTGGCTGTGACGGGGCCAAGGCGTTCGTCACGCTGGCGGGCAAGCCGATGCTCCAGTGGAGCCTCGACGCCCTGGGCGCCGTCGATGCGGTGCAGCGCATCGTGATCGCCGTCCCCTCCGGCCGCCTCATCCCCCTTCCGGTCGCGGGCCCCAAGCTCACCACGGTCGTTGGGGGGGCGAGCCGCTCGGCATCGATGCGGGCGGCCCTGGCGGCCACGAGCGAGGGCGATCCGGTGCTCGTGCACGACGCGGCCCGCCCGCTGGCCAGCGCCGGACTGTTCGAGCGCGCGCTCGACGCGCTGCGGGTCGAGGGCTGTGACGCGGCCATCGCCGCCACGCCGGTGACCGACACCGTGAAGCGGGCCGACGAGGACGGCACCGTGCTCGAGACGCTCGACCGCTCGCACCTGTGGGCGATCCAGACCCCCCAGGCCTTTCGCCGCGCCGCGCTGGAGCGCGCGCTCGAGGTCGACGAGGGAACGCTGGCCGCCGCCACCGACGACGCCTGGCTGGTCGAGCGCGCCGGAGGGACCGTCCGCGTGGTCGCGGGCGAGCCGGAGAACCTCAAGGTCACGACCCCGCTGGACCTGCGCGTGGCCGAGCAGATGCTGAGCCGGCGGACCTGACCGTGCTCACCGACTACCACGTCCACCTTCGGCCCGACGACCCCGGCACACCGGCCGCGGAATACTTCACGGCCGCCAACGCCGATCGCTATCGCACCGTGGCGACCGAGCGGGGGATCAGCGAGCTCGGGGTCTCCGAGCACATCCACCGCTTCCGCCAGGCCCTCGACGTCTGGCAGCACCCGTTCTGGCGCGAGCAGGCCACCGACGACCTCGACGACTACTGCGCGTTCGTGCGCGAGGAGACCGACCTGCGGCTGGGGATCGAGGCCGACTTCCTGCCCGGCCGCGAGGACCGCACGGCAAACCTGCTGGAGCGCTGCGATTGGGACTACGTGGTCGGCTCGGTGCACTTCCTGCGCGACCAGGCAGTCGACAACGACGCCGACTGGGACGTGTGGCGCGGCGCGCGCAGCCCCGACGAGGTGTGGCGCCGCTACTTCGAGACCCTGGGGGGGGCGGCGGCCAGCGGCCTGTTCGACGTGCTCGCCCACCCGGACCTGGTCAAGGTGTGGGGCGCCGATCGGCCCCGCCCCGACGGCGACCTGCGGCGCTTCTACGAGCTGGCCATGGACGGGATCGCCGAGTCGCGCATCGCCATCGAGGTCTCGACGGCGGGGCTGCGAAAGCCGGTGGGGGAGATCTATCCCGACCCCGCCTTTTTGGGGTGGTGCCTGGAGGCGGGCTGCCCGGTTGCGCTCTCCAGCGATGCGCACGTGCCCGACCAGCTCGGCTACCGCTACGAGGACGCGCTGGACCTGCTCGGCGATCTCGGCGTCCTGGAGCTGTGCGTGTTCGAGCGCCGTGAGCGGCGGCTTGAGGAGCTGGGGCCGTCGTGAGCGCGCTGAGCGGGATCGGGTACGACTGCCACCCCTTCGCGACCGGCCGGCCGCTGGTGCTCGGCGGCGTGGTCGTTCCCAGCGAGCGGGGCCTGGCCGGCCACTCCGACGCCGACGTCCTCACCCACGCCGTCATCGACGCGCTGCTGGGGGCCGCGGCGCTGGGCGACATCGGCCAGCACTTCCCCGACAGCGACCCCCGCTACCGCGACGCCGACTCGATGGCGCTGCTGGCCGAGGTCACGGCGCTCCTCCACGACCGCGGGCTGCGCCCGGCTAACGTCGACGCCACCGTGGTCCTGGAGGCGCCGCGGCTGGCGCCCTACCGCGAGGCCATGCGCCGGTCGCTGGCGGCCGGGCTGGGGATCGGGGTGGAGAGGGTCAGCGTCAAGGCCACGACGTCCGAGGGTATGGGCTTCATCGGCCGCGGCGAGGGCGCGGCCGCCCTGGCGGTGGCGAGCCTGACGCCGTCGGACCGGCCGACGGCGCCTGGCTCCCGGTGAGCACCGGGGCGATCAGCTGCCGCGCGAGCGCCCGGGTTCGCTCCTCGTCGTCGAGCGGCAGCGCGGTCTCCTGGATCAGCACGAACGAGAGCGCCAGGCGGACGAGCAGCTCGGCGGCGTGGTCGACGGCGATGGGGCCGATCGCGCCGGCCCGCTGAGCCGAGCGCAGACGGACGGCCAGGTAGGCCCTCGCGGCGGCGAAGACCGGGCTGCCGCCGGCGACCAGGGCGTCGAGCAGGCTCTCCGGCTCCAGGCGCGCGAGGCGGTTGAGCAGCGGGTGCTCGCGGGCGATGCGCAGGCTGGTGACGAAGCCCTCGGCGATCTGATCGCCGATCGGGGCGGCTGGATCGACGGCGGCGTCGAGCTCGGCCAGGCAGCGGCGGCTCTCGCGGACCGCCAGGGTCTCGATCAGACGCGCCTTGTCGCCGAAGCGGCGGTAGACGGTCATCCGCCCGACTCCAGCCCGTCGAGCCACGTCGTCCATGGTCAGGTGCCGGATGCCCGAGGCCGCCGCCAGGGCCAGCGTGGCGTCGAGGATGCGCTGGCTCGTCGCGTCGCCCGGTGGCTCGACGCGCGCATCGAGCGCAAGCGCGAGGAGGGATGCGGTCTCGGCGGCCATCGTGGCGGCTCAGCTGCGCTCGGCCTCAGGCGAGGGCCGGCGCGCGCGGGGCCACCGCGACCGACTGCTCGTCTCGGCCGATGTCCCGCCCGCGCCAGCGCAGGTACTCGGGGCCGATGTTGCGCAGGCGCGCCGGCATCAGCGGCGTCGCCGCGCGGGAGGCGGCGGCCAGCGCCGCCAGCTCCCGTTCCTGGGCGCGCGCCCAGCGCAGGCCGAGCCGCTCGCGCAGCGCGACGGGCAGCAGCCCGACGGTGGCGAGGGCGCCCAGCCGCGCCATCGGCACGCTGGCCAGCCGCCAGGCCCGGTCGCCGAGCAGGGGGATGGGAGGAGCGGCCGGGCGGGTGAGCGTCGAGAGGACCTCGTGCACGACGTCGTTGTCCTCGAGGCGCTCCTCGACCATCCGGTCGAAGTAGGGCCGAAAGCCGGCCCAGTCGTCGGGGAGGTCGCCCTCGCGGACCCCGATGACGCGCCCCAGCGCCCGCCACTCGGCGTAGAGCCGATCGACCTGGTCGTCGCGCATGGGCCGGCCGAAGCGGCGATGGCCGGTGACCATCCCGTCGAAGAGTGTCGCGTGGACCCACGCATAGGCCTCGGGCTCGAGGGCGTGGTAGCGGCTGCCGTCGGGCCGCACGCCCTTGATGGCCTTGTGCATGTCGCGCAGCCTCCGGCCGGTGGCCGCGGCCGCCTCCGCTCCGCCGTAGGACATGACGAACACGTAGTCGAGCGTGCGAAGGAGCCGGCCCCACGGGTCGCTGGCGAACGTCGAGTGCTCACGGACCCCGGCGCCCACCGTGGGGTGGGCGACCTGGAGCACGAGCGTGGACCCCGCGGTGACGAGGATCCGCGCGTCGCCGCCATAGCGCCACAGGATTCCGTCGGGACGGGGCACGAGCGAGGCGACCTCGTCGGGGGGCGGAAGCATCGAGCTGGGCATCGCTGGTCCTCCCTGGTCGAGCGAGAAGTGGTACGGACGGTATCAGTTCCGTACCACGAGTACTCGTGGTGCGCTGTCGGATGGACTACAGGGCGCGGGAGTCCAGAGGCACGGCGCAAGGCGTTCCGACACGGCCAGCAAGCCCAAAGCGCGAGGGGGCGCCGGCAGCGAAGTCGCTGGAGGGGAAGCCAGGCCGGGGGCTACGAGGCGCCGGCCCGAGCCGCCCGCCGGGCCGCGGCCCGGCGGCGGGTCTGCTCCTGCTCCACCTGGCGCTTGAGCTGGCGCACGCTGCGATCCAGGTGGCCGGAGACGATCGGTGCGGCGATGCGCTCGGCCACCCAGCCGAAGAGGCCGGCGCCGGCGACCCCGTAGGAGAGCCGCAGCTCGACGCGCGTTCGTCCACCGGGGCGCTGGCGAACGCGCCAGCGCCCGCGCTGGTCGAGCCCGGTGACCGACGTCCAGGCCATGTCGCGGCGCTCGACGTACTCGATGACCTCGATCAGGCCGCCGACCTCGGCCGACCCCACCCGGAAGAGCATGCGGTAGCGCGACCCGAGCCCGCGATCCGCGTCGGAGACGACCTCCCAGCGCGTGATGCCAGACATGAAGTGCAGGTAGCGCGCGGGGTCCGAGACGTACTCCCACACCGCCTGGGGCGGCGCGGAGATCTCGATGGACGAGCCGACCCTCATCCGATCAGCGGCAGCCGCCGTTCGGCGGCCAGGGCGTCGAGGGTCTCCTGCATGACCCGGACGACGTGGTCGTAGACCTCCCCCGGGTCCGGCTCGGGGCCGAACTCCTCGCGCAGGTAGATCGGCGGCAGCGCCTCGACGGTGATCTTGGCCGGCAGCGGCACGTGGCCGAGCATGTCGCCGACGTTGAGGCCCCAGGGCAGGGCGAGCGAGATCGGCAGGACCTTGAGGCGAAACATGCGGTCCAGGCCGAGGACCCGCGCCAGGCCGCGGCCGCGGGTGAGGAAGAGCGCGGTCTCCTGCCCGCCGATCGAGACGACGGGGACGATCGGGACATCCTGCTCGAGGGCCAGGCGGATGAAGCCCTTGCGCCCGTCGAAGTCGACGCGGTCGCCCTCCCAGCTGGGCCTGTGCACCTCGTGGTCGCCGCCCGGATAGACCAGCAGGGCGGCGCCGGAGTCGAGCGCCTGGCGGGCGTTGGCCTGGGACGCGGCCACCGTGCCGAACTTGCGCAGGAACGAGAGGCCGGGCATCGAGAGCACCAGGTTGTGGGCCAGCTGGTAGAAGGGGCGTTCGACGCCGAAGTACGCGCAGAAGGCCAGCGTGAAGACGATCGTGTCGGGCGTCAGGTTGCCGCCCGAGTGATTGCCGACCAGCAGCACGGGGCCGTCCTCGGGGATGTTGCCCAGACCCCTCGCCTCGGCGCGGAAGTAGAGGGAGGACAGCAGCCACTGACGCGGAAGGCTCTCGCGGATGTAGTCCGGGTCGCGCTCGTCGAGGTCGGCCGTCGGAATGCGGCGCTGGACCTGCTCGGCCAGGCCGCCGAGCACCCGGCTGGCAAGGCTTCGGCCGCTTGGCTCGTCGCCCGCATGTCCGTTGCGAGCAGCCCGGTCGGCCATCGTGGCGTCGGTCATCGCCGGCGATTCTATTGCTCGAGGGTCGGCTCGTGGGCTAGGGTAGAGAGCCGCCGCGGGTGGTCGCCAGCGGCCGGGCGCCCGCCTCGCGGAGGTCTGCGGTCCTCCGGCGCGCCGCGCGTAGCGGCGGTTCAGGACGTTTCGGACCGGCTGAGGTAGGCCGGGCCTGGGCCGAACGCCTAGGCGGCGGCCCGGCGGGTGGATCGGGGAGCCCGCGCCGGGACGAGCGCGTCGGCGCCGGCGAAGAAGCGCGAGAGCAGGCCGTTGACCTGCTCGGGACGCTCGACCTGAGGCGCGTGACCGCAGGCGTCGATGACGATCTGGTCCGCCTGCGGGAGCCACTGCTTGACGTGGCGGGCGAAGACGGCAGGGACCAGCCGGTCGTGCGACGCCCACACGAAGAGCGCCGGCCGGCGCAGTTCGGCCAGGCGCGGATAGAAGCCGCCACGCCCGAACGGGCGCTCCAGGTAGATCTTGCGCGCGGCCGACAGAAAGGCGAGGCGAGCGCCGGGAGACCCGTAGATGCGCTGGAACTCGTCGACGACGATGTCCGCCATGCTGGGGTCGATCGCCGCCCGGTCGGCGAACAGGCTCCAGAACTGGCGGGCCACCCGCTCGCGCCCGAGGTTGTGGGGCAGCAGCCCGAACTCCGGGCGCAGCAGCCTGACGATGGGATGAAACTCGCGGCGCACGAAGGCCACGGCGGGACACAGCAGGCCCAGCCCCCGCACCCGGTCGGGCGCCGACATCCCGACCTCGAGGGCGACGCGCCCGCCTAGCGAGTTGCCGGCTACGTGCGCGCGCTCGATGTCCAGCGCGTCCATCAGCCCGACCACCGCCTCGGCGAAGAAGGCCGCGTCGTAGGGCGCGGTGGCCGGCTTGCTCGACGAGCCGAAGCCCGGCAGGTCGAGGGCGTGCACCCGGTAGGAGCGGCTGAGCGCCGCCGCGGTGTCGAAGAAGGACGCCTTGGTGGCCCCGAGGCCATGGATGAGCAGGAGGTCCGGGCCCGCGCCCATCGTCAGGGTCGAGATCCGCATGCGCCCGACCGGCACGTCGTGGATGCGCAGGAGGGGGTCGCGGCCGCCGGGCAGGCGGAACATCCCCTCGAACCCCACCGCCAGGTCGAGGTTGCCGCGGGCGTAGAGACGGCGCTGCGAGAAGGCCTCGATACCCGACAGCTCGCCCTCGCGCAGCGCCAGCCACGTCGCTGCATCGGTCCCGATGACCACGTCCGGCCGGCGGCTGGCGCCCTTGCGGACCCTCGCGGCATGCGGGTCGAGGTTGATCTCCCAGGTGTGCCCGAGGTCGCCGAGGCGGACCTGGTAGGTGGCGCTGAACCCGGGGTCGGCTCCGAGGTAACGGCTCGGAAGTGACCGAAAGGCCTGCTCGACGACCGTCGGGCGGCGAGCGGTGGGAACGGTCCCGGGCACCGGGCGGGCACCCTAGCGGGCCGCTCGGGCGAACGTCCGCTCGTGAGACGGGCGCGTGCGGCCGTGGCGGGAAAAGCCCGCAAATGGCAGCCAGCCCCCGCTCGGGCCGGCGATAGGGTCTGCGCGCAGTGCGCGAGATCGTCCTGCACGACACGCTGAGCGCCCGGCGCCAGCGGCTCGAGCCCGAAGAGCCGGGAAGAGTGCGGATCTACGCCTGCGGGCCGACGGTCTACGGGCGCGTCCACGTGGGCAACGCCCGCCCGTTCGTGGTCTTCTCCCTGCTCAAGCGCTTCCTCGCGCACGAGGGCTACGCGACCACGCTGGTCATCAACGTCACCGACGTCAACGACAAGATCTACGCCGCCGCTCGCCCGGCCGGCCTGCCCAGTGCCGACCTCGCGCGCGAGATGACCGAGCACTACCGGGCCGACACCGATCGCCTGGGGCTGGGGCGGCCCGACCACGAGCCTCTGGCCTCGGAGACCATCGAGGCGATCGTCACCCTGATCGAGGCCCTGGTCGAGCGTGGGCACGCCTATCCCGCCGAGGGGGATGTGCTCTTCTCGGTCCGCTCGGACGCGTCCTACGGCGACCTGTCGCACCGCGACCCCGACGACATGGACCAGGGCGAGGACGTGGAGGGCGCGGAGCGCAAGCGCGATGCCCTCGACTTCGCCCTGTGGAAGGCCCACAAGGAGGGGGAGGACACCGCCTGGGACTCACCCTGGGGGCGGGGCCGCCCGGGCTGGCACATCGAGTGCTCGGCCATGGCCGAGCAGCTGCTGGGCGTCGGGTTCGAGGTCCACGGCGGAGGCTCCGACCTGGTCTTCCCCCACCACGAGAACGAGGCGGCTCAGACGCGCTGCGCCCGCGGAGCTGCACTCGCGCGCATCTGGATGCACAACGGGATGGTCCAGCTCTCCGAGGAGAAGATGGCCAAGTCGGTGGGAAACATCCGCGTGCTGCACGAGGCCCTGGACCAGTACGGGCGTGACGCGCTGATCATGTACTTCGTCAGCGGCCACTACCGCCAGCCGCTGGCCTTCTCGCCGGCGCGGTTGGAGGAGGCGGCGAGCCGGGTGGCGCGCGTGCGCGAGGCCGCCCGCTCCCTGTCGGCTGGGCCCAGCCCGGCCGAGCTCCGACGCCTGCCCGAGCGCTTCTTCGCCGCCCTGGCCGACGATTTCAACACGGCCGAGGCGCTGGGCTTCCTCTTCGACTGGGTGCGCGAGGCCAATCGCCGTGCGGCCCGCCGGGAGTCCGTGGGAGACGCCGACATGCGCGAGATGCTCGGCGTTCTGGCGCTGGAGAACCTGCTCGAGGCCGCCGCCGACGAGCGACCGAGCGAGGCGGCGCTCGAGCTGGCCAAGCGCCGCGAGGCGGCGCGCCGCCAGCGCGACTTCGAGACGGCCGACCGGCTGCGCGACGAGCTGCGAGCGGCGGGATGGGAGGTCCGCGACGGACCCAACGGTCCCGCGCTCCTTCGGGCCGCGGCCGGCCCGTGATCGTCTACGGCCGCCAGGCGGTGCGCGAGGCGCTGCGCGGCCGGCGGGAGGTCTCGCAGGTGTGGGCGACTGTACAGGCGGCTCGCGAGCCGTGGCTTCACCCGGAGCGAGTGGCGCAGGTCGAGGCGATCGAGATCGAGCGGCTATGCGGATCGTCAGCCCATCAGGGCGTCTGCGCGCAAACGGGCGCCTATCCCTACGTCGACGCGCGGGCGCTGTTGGAGCGGCCAGACCCGGTGATCGTCGCCCTCGACCAGGTCCAAGATCCTCAGAACCTTGGTGCGGTCTGTCGCACGGCCGAGGCCGCGGGAGTCACCGGCGTCGTCGTGCCCGAGCGCCGCGCCGCCGAAGTCACCCCCGCGGTCTGCAAGGCCTCGGCCGGAGCGGTCGAGCACCTGGCGGTGGCCCGGGTGCGCAACCTGGCAGACTTCCTGATCGCCGCGGGGGATGCCGGTTGCTGGCGCTATGGCGCGGCGGCCGGCGCGCCCGTGCGCTACGACGCGCCCGACTACCGCGGGGGAGTAGTGGTCGTCCTGGGCGCCGAGGGCCGGGGGCTACGTCCCCGCGTCGCCGGGGCCTGTGACCAGCTCGTGGCCATCCCGCTGAGGGGAGAGGTCGACTCGCTCAACGTTTCGGCAGCGGCGGCTGTCCTGCTGTACGAGATCTTGCAGCGTCGGGAGGCCCTTGACACGACTCCATAACACTGTTTAGGGTCGCGCCATAAGGTTGAGCCTGAGGGTCATTGGACTTGAGGTTCGATGAGAGAGCGGCGCCGGGGGAGGCGTGCGCCACGGATGCGACGGGCGGCTGACTGGCCGTGCGGAGAGGAGCGTTTCGTGGCTAGATTCTCACCTAAGCCTCAAGCTGAGGGCCAGCTTGATGACGGGTATCTCATTGCTTTGGCGAAGCAGGGCAGCACCGCGGCCTACGACGCCATCGTGCGTCGCTACTACGGCTTCGTGCGCCTCAAGGCCTCGTCGTACTTCATGGCCGGCGGTGACGCGGACGACCTGATCCAGGAGGGCCTCGTCGGCCTCTACAAGGCGGTGCGCGACTTCCGCAGTGACCGCGAGTCGAGCTTCCGCAACTTCGCGGAGCTCTGCATCACCCGCCAGATCATCACCGCGGTCAAGACCGCCTCGCGCAACAAGCATGCGCCGCTCAACCGCTACACTTCGTTCTCGCTCCCGCCCGCGGGGGGAGCGGACGGCGAGTCCACGCTCGACGAGCTGCTGGCCGGCCCGTCGGCTCACGATCCCGTCAACCAGGCGATCTCGACCGAGGAGCTGCGCGCGCTGATCGCCTGCCTGTCGACCGTGCTCTCCGAGCTCGAGTCCAGGGTCCTCGGCCTCTACCTCGACGGTCGCTCCTACCAGGAGATCGGCGAGCACCTCAGCTGCGAGGCCAAGACCGTCGACAACGCGCTCCAGCGGGTGAAGCGAAAGGTGGGCACGCACCTGGAGTCGCGGGCCGTTCCGGCCTGACGGGTCGTCGCTGCCTGGGCACCACGCGTTGCTCGAGCGGCTGAGCCGGGGGGCGGCCCTAAGATCCTGCGATGTCCACGCTGGCCATCGTCGTGATCGCCGTGGTCGCCGTCCTGCTCGCGCTGGCCGTGGGTGGTGCGGTCGCCAACGCCCGCCGCCAGCCCGACCCGGGCGACCGCGAGGCGGCGCTGGCCGAGGCCAACCGAGCCCTCGCGGCGGCGCACGCCACCGACAAGGGATGGGAGCCGGTCGCCCTCCAGGCGACCGCGCGCCGCGAGTTCGAGCAGCGACGCCCCGGCGTGGCCGTGCGCGAGCAGGCCCTCGTCCAGGTCCTCGACCGACCAGGCACCGACGAGGACCACGCCGTCTTCCGCTTCGTCACCGACCACGGCGAGACGCTGCTGACGCTGGGTCGCTCCGGCGGCGAATGGGTGACCGAGCGGATCGACTGACCGCCAGCGGCCTACGACGCCTTATTCCCCGGGCTCAGCCGTCGGTAAAGCCCGCCCTCGGATTCGAACCGAGAACCCCTTCATTACAAATGAAGTGCTCTGCCAGTTGAGCTAGGCGGGCAAGTCGCGCGAAGGGCGGCCGGTCGGCAGCGCGGGAGTCAGGCTCCCGCTGCGCCGGCGGTCGGTCAAGCCCCGGCTGTGACCACGTCTTCGAGGTTGGCGTGGCCGTTGGAGGAGGCTACGACCTCGAAGTCGATCTCCGGCTCGTCGGCGCCCTGGTTGAGGCGGCGCTCGAGCTCGCCGAGCACGGCTCCGAACAGGAGGTGGCGCCAGGTCGCCTGCCACAGGGCGCGGCGGTTGCCGGTGAGCGGCGGGAGCTCGCGACGGGCGGGATGGTGACGGTCGCTGACGCGGCCCAGAGGCCACAGCCCGAAGTGCTCGACCATGCCCGCGAGGATGCCGCGCGGCAGCGCGCCGAGGGGAACGAGTGGAGCGAGCGTCGCGTACGCCGCGCCGAACACCGCGCCGTTCTGGAGGTGGAGGGCGAGGCCGATCGGGTACCAGGCCGGGCCCCGCGTCACCAGCTTGCCGAGGAGCTCGACGTCGTCGTAGCGGGAGTCGAAAGCTCGCTTGTCGAGCGGCTGCTGAGCCGCCCACACGGCCGCCGCGGCGACGCCGGCGAGGGCGCCCTTGGCGGTCCGTGAAGGGTCGAGCGCCATCGCGGTGTCCAACTGTAACGGGAGCCTGCGGCCGGGGTTCTCGTCAGCCCATGGACCAGTCGCGTTACCACGCGCGCGCCCGAGCGCGAGGGGCCAACCCGGTCCTCTACTGGCTGGTGCGGGTGGTCCTCCAGCCGTTCTTCCATCTCTACTTCCGCCTCACCCGCATGGGGCGCGAGCACGTTCCGGCGTCGGGGCCGGTGATCCTCGCCGCCAACCATCGCTCCCTTTTGGACCCCTTCGTGGTCGCCACCCTGGTGCGCCGGCCGATCTACTACGTGGCCAAGAAGGAGCTCTTCGAGCGGCCCTGGCAGGGCTGGCTCCTCAACGCGCTGGGCGCCTTCCCGGTCGACCGGGGCGCCTCGGACGCCGACATGGTCGCCACTGCGCGGGCGATCCTCGAGCGCGGGGACTGCGTGGTCATCTTCCCCGAGGGCACGCGGGTGCGCCCCGGGTCACTGGGCCGGTCGCGGCGGGGAGTCGGCCGCCTCGCGCTCCAGACGGGAGCGCCGGTCGTCCCCGTCGCGGTGATCGGGACCGAGGCGATCCGTCACGGTTGGAGGATCCGGCCCCACCAGGTGCGGATCCGCTGCGGGCGGCCGCTCACCTTCCCCCGCGTCGAGGATCCCTCGCCGGCACTGGCGGCGACGGTGACCGAGCGGATCTGGCCATGCGTGATGCTCCAATGGGAGTGGTTGGGAGGGCTGCCGCCGCTGCGCCGGGCGGCCATCATCGGCGCCGGCTCGTGGGGCACCGCCCTGGCCGTCGCGCTCGCGCGGGCCGGGGTGGAGGTCGACCTCGGCTGCCGGACGGCCGAGCAGGCGCGCCTGCTCGACGCCGTCCGGGTCAACGAGCGATACCTGCCCGGCGTCGCCCTTCCCGACTCGGTCAGCGTCCACCGCGCCTCCGAGCTCTCGCTCGACGCCCAGGACCTCGTGTGCTTCGCCGTCCCCGCCCGGGCGCTGCCGGGCGCCGTGGCCGCTCACGGCGGCCACGTTCCGGCGCGCGCGGGGGTGCTCGTGGTCTCCAAGGGCCTCGCCCCTCCCCTCGGCACGCTCCCCAGCGCCTTCGTGGCCGAGCGGGTCCGCGCCCGCGCCGTCGCCTGCCTGGCCGGGCCGGCGCACGCCGCCGAGGCGCTCGGCCGGGGGGCCTCGCTCGTGCTCGCCTCCCACGACCGCGGGCTCGGGCGCCAGCTGGCCGAGGTCCTCGCGCGCGCGGGACTCGACGTCCAGCGCACCGGCGACGTGATCGGCGTGGAGCTGGCGGCGGCGGCGAAGAACGCGGCGGCCCTGGCCGCCTCGGCCGCCGCCCCGGCCGGACCCAACCTGGCAGGAGCGGCGGCCGGGAAGGTGTTCGCCGAGGTGGAGGCCTGCGGGCGCTTCCACGGCGCGCGGTCCGAGACGTTCGCCGGCCTGGCCGGCGTCGGCGACCTGGTGGCCACGCTGACCGCCGAGGGCAGCCGCAACCGCCGCGCCGGCGAGCTGTTGGCGGGGGGCGTGCCGGTGGGGGAGATCGAGGCGCGGCTCGGGCACGTCGCCGAGGCGGTCGACGCCATCCCCCTGCTGGCCGAGCTGGCCCGAGACGCGGCGATCCCCGCCCCGGCGCTCGCCGGACTGGCCGACGTGCTCTCGGGGCGCACGCCGGCCGACGCCTGGTCGCGCGACCTGATCGCGCCGCGCACGCCGGAGCGAGCCGCCGTCCGCGCCGCCTGACGCGGGTAGTGTCCCTTGCGTGACGGAGGCTCGGCCCAAGGCGCAGGTGGACCGCGAGTTCAGCGAGCTCTACCGGTCCCATCTGCGCGACGTCTACTCCTACGCGTACTACCGCATCGGCAACCACCACGACGCCGAGGACCTCACCGAGCAGACCTTCCTCCAGGCCTATCGCCACTTCGAGCGCGCCCAGCGCGAATCCGAAGGGCGCCCGCTGCGACCCTGGCTGATCCGGATCGCCCACAACCTCGCCGCCAACTACTACCGCGATCGCTCGCGCCGCCCCCAGACGCCGATCGACGACGCCTCGGTGCTGAGCTCTCCCCACGACACCGAGTCCCTGGTCGAGGGACGCGAGCGCCTACAGCGCATCATCGAGGGTGTGGGCGAGCTGCCCGACGACCGCCGCGAGGCGCTGATCATGCGCTTCGCGCTGGGAATGGGCAACCGGGAGATCGCCCGGGCGCTGGGACGCAGCGACGGCGCGACCAAGGTCCTGCTGCACCGGGCGACGCGGCAGCTCGAGGAAATCGTCAAGGACGGGGTGGCGGTCTCGTGACGCAGACCAAGCCCTTCCCCTCCCTGGAGCCTGCACGGTGACCGGCGAGGCCGCCGACTTCGAGACCCTCCTGCGCCAGGCGCTGAGCCCGGTCGAGCCGCCGGCCAACCTCTACGAGCGCCTCGAGGCGACGCTCGCCGACCTCACCGAGCTGGCCGCCGACGAGCTCGAGGCGTGGGAGCTCAGCGCCATGGGCGACCCTCGCAACTGGGTGCGGCCGGCCGCCGCCGTGGTCGTCGGGACGACAGCGGGGACCGCGCTGGTCCTCCTGCGTGCCCGGCGGCGCGCCCAGCGCCGGAGGGGCGGCGCCGACGCTGTGCGCGAGCTCGCTGAGCGCGCGGCGCGCGACGTCGTCGCCGAGGCGCGGCGGGCCCTGCGCCCAGTCCCGCCCGCTCGCTGACACCCGGCGTCTGGTCGGCGCCCCGAACGGGCTGATCCGCCGGCAGAGGGCAGCCGTAGGCTTGAACGGATGCAACGCTCCCGCGCCCCAGGCCGCGGCCAGCCTCAGGCCGAGGTCCGCACGCTCGCCGACGAGGACCTCATGGAGCTGGTGCGCCGCGGCGAGGCCGAGGCCTTCGAAGTGGTCTACGAGCGCCACGCTCGCGCCGCCTTCTCGCTGGCCTACCGGATGTGCGGCTCGCGCGGCGCGGCGGAGGACGTGACCCAGGAGGCCTTCCTCGCCATGTGGCGCAGCGGCGCCCGCTACGACCCCGCCCGGGGGAGCGTGCGCACCTGGGCGCTGGGGATCGTCCACACCCGGGCGATCGACTCCCTGCGCCGCAGTGTCGTCCAGGAGCGCCGGCGGGCCAGTGACGAGGGCATCGCCGAGCGCTTCGAGGCGCCCGACCGCACGGACTCGGAGGTGGCTCGGCGCGAGGAGGCCCACTCTGTGCGCGCGATCATCGACGAGCTCCCCGAGGAGCAGAGCCGGGTCATCCAGATGGCCTACTTCGGCGGCTTCACCCACACCGAGATCGCCCGCATGCTGGACACGCCGATCGGGACGGTCAAGGGCCGCATGCGGCTGGGCCTGGAGAAGATGCGCGCGCGCATGGACGCGACGGGCGCCCCGGAGTCGATCTCGTGAGCTCGCACGGGGGGGACCATCGCGATCACGTCGAGGCCGTGGGCGCCTACGTGCTCGGAGCTTTGGACGAGGACGAGCGCTCCTCGCTCGAGCGCCACCTCGAGACCTGCCGATCCTGTCGCAAGGAGGCGGCTGCCCTTCAGCTGGCCGTCGAGGCGCTGCCGGCCTCGGCTCCGTCCGTCGATCCGCCGCCGCAACTCAAGGACCGGGTCATGGCGGTGGTGCGCTCCGAGGCGGAGCTGCTGGCGGTCTCCGGCGCCTCGGCCGACCGGCCGCCTCGCCAGCGCGCGCGGGGGTGGGGGCGCCTCTTCCCGCGCCCGGCGATCACGGCCGCCGCTGCCGCCGCCGCCCTTGGCGCCGGAGTCGTGGGCGGCATCGCGGTGGTCAACGACCGAGGCTCGCGCCAGCCCCAGGCCACGCAGCGTGTGCTCGCTGCGCGCATCACCGACCCCAGCGTGCCGGCGGACGCTAGAGCGGCGGTTAGGCTCTCGGGGGGCGAGGCGAGCCTGGTCGTGCACGGGCTGCCCGATCCGCCAACCCGACGCGTCTACCAGGTCTGGACCAAGGCGCCGGGCAACTCGCCCGTCCCTGCCGGCGCGACCTTCGCCGTGCGCAGCGGAACGATCGACATCCCACGCCGCCTCCACGACGGCGACCAAGTGCTGGTGACGGTCGAGCCGCTCGGAGGCAGCCCGGCGCCGACTCGTGCCCCGACGATCGTCACGCCTCCGACCTAGGCGCGGCCTTCCAGCCGGCCGGAGCGACGGGGTGGCTGGTGTAGCGTGGATGGCGTTCCGATGGCGACCTGCTACCGCCATAGCGGGCGCGAGACCGGCGTTTCCTGCTCGAGCTGCGGCCGGCCGATCTGCCCCGACTGCATGACGCCGACCTCGGTCGGCATGCGCTGCCCCGAGTGCGCTCGCGAGCGCACGAAGGTGCACACCGCGGCGAGCCTGGTCGGCAACCCCGTGGTCACCTATGTGCTGATCGCGGTGAACGTCGTCCTGTGGCTGGCCGAGCTGGCCACGGGGGCGGGCGGGGGCCAGGGAGGGGGCCTCGTGTACGGGTACGGCGCCCTCTACGGGCCGGCCATCGCCGAAGGCCACCAGTACTGGCGGTTGGTCAGCTCGGCGTTCCTGCACTCCAACCAGCTGCCGTTCGGCGTCCTGCACATCGGCTTCAACATGTACATCCTGCTCTACCTCGGCCGGCTGCTCGAGCCGGCGATCGGGCGGGTCAAGTTCCTGGTCGTCTACGTCACGGCGCTGCTGTGCGGGTCGTTCGGCGCCCTGCTCCTGACTCCGATGAGCGCCACCGTAGGCGCATCGGGGGCCGTCTTCGGGCTGATGGGAGCCGCAGTCGTCGTGATGAGGGGCCGCGGGATCGATCCGTGGCAGTCGGGTATCGGGCCGCTGATCGTGCTCAACCTGATCCTCACCTTCAGCTTCCGAGGAACCATCTCGATCGGCGGCCATATCGGCGGCCTGATCGGAGGCGCCGTGGCCGCCTACGTCCTCGTCGAGCTGGGGGCCAGGCAGCGGTCGGCCGCGCTGCCGCTCCTGGGCTGTGGCGTGCTGTCGGCGGTCGCGGTCGTTGCGTCGATCGCCGTGGCCTGAGCGGGATCCGCCTCGATCCCCGCGGCCGCGGGCCCTCAGGCCAGCTCGAGCGCGCGGGAAGCGAGCCCCTCGCTCTCGCTGGCGTCCGGCAGCCGCTCCGGGTGCAGGATGGCGGCCATGAGCTCCAGGCCATCGATCAGCCGCGGGCCGGGGCGCGAGAAGTAGGCCGCCGCGTCGACGGCCACCACCTGCCCCGCGCCGAGGGCGTCGAGCGCGTCGCGGTGGGCCTCGGCCTCCGCGTGCGCGCGGGGAGCGTCGTAGCCGCAGGGCATGACGACCACCACGTCGGGCTGCGCCGCGGCCACCTCCTCCCAGCTCGCGACCGTCGAGTGCTCGCCCGGGAAGCCCAGCACGTCCTCGCCCCCCGCGTAGTCGACGATCTGCGGGGTCCAGTGGCCGGCGACGAACACCGGGTCCAGCCATTCCAGCGCGGCGACCCGCGGCCGGCGGGCGGCGCGCACCGCGAGACGCACCCGGTCTATGCGCGAGGCGGCGTCCGCGACCAGCGCCTCGCCCTGGGCCTCGCGTCCCGTGGCCGCCGCCAGCGTGCGCACGTCGGCGAGCACCTCGCCCAGTGTGCGCGGGTCGAGCGAGATGACCCGCGGGCGCGACTCGATCCGCTGGGCCAGCGCCTGCACGTCGTCGAAGGACACCGCGCACACCGCGCACAGTGCCTGGGTGACGATGAGGTCGGGCGCCAGCGCGTGCAGGCGCTCCTCGTCGAGCTCGTAGATCGACTCGCCGCTCTCGGTGCGCTCGCGCACGGCGGCGTCGATCTCGCCGGCCGAGAGACCGACGCCGACGACGTCACGGGTGACGCGCGGCAGGCGCCGAGCGGCCGGGGGGTGGTCGCACTCGTGGGTGACGGCGATAACCTCGTCCTCCAGCCCGAGGGCGAACAGCGTCTCGGTGGCGGAGGGGACGAGCGAGGCGATCCGCACCGCGAACACGATATGGCACTGCTGAGCGACGACGACATCACCGCCCGCCTGGCCGACTCCGAGTGGCGGCGCGAGGGCGACGAGATCGTGCGCGAGCGCAAGCTCGACGACTTCGCCGCGGCCATGGCCTTCGTCAACCGCGTGGCCGAGGTCGCCGAGGTGGCCAACCACCACCCCGACATCCTGGTCCACGGCTGGAACCGGGTCCGGCTGTCGCTCAGCAACCACTCCGAGGGCGGCCTGACCGAGGCCGACTTCTCGTTGGCCGCCACGATCGACGAGCTCGACTGAACGCGGCTTCGCCGGATTGCCGCCTCGGCCGAGGCCGGCGAACCGCCTGCTACGGTTCCGCGCGTCGGCTCGATGAACGACGACCTCCCCCGAAGTAGCGGCGCCCGCACGGGCTCCCCGCCCTCGCGGGCGATCGCTTGACGGTCCTGCTGCTAATCGCCGTCGCGCTGCTGGTGGCGCTCAACGCCTTCTTCGTCATCGGCGAGTACTCGCTGGTGCGCGCCCGGCGCTCGCGGCTGGAGGAGATGCGCGACGAGGGGCAGCGGGGCGCTGCCCTGGCCCTGCGCCAGATCGAGGACATCAGCGAGTACATCTCGACCATCCAGGTCGGGATCACCTTCACCTCGATCGGCATCGGCGCGCTCGGCGAGCCGACGATCAGGGACCTCCTGGAGGAGCCGCTGGGCAGCTTCCTGGGCCAGGGGGTGGCAATCGCGGTCTCCGCCGTGATCGCCTACCTGCTGATCACCAGCGCCCACATCACCGAGGGAGAGCTGGTGCCCAAGCTCTATGCCATCGACCGGGCCGAGACGCTGGCCCGTCGGGTGGCTCGGCCGCTGCTTTGGGCCCGCTACCTCTTCACGCCCCTGAGCGTGATCCTCACCAAGGTCGCCGAGCTTCAGCTGCGCCTCATGCGGGTCGACCCCGAGATCCTCAAGCAGGAGGGCGGCACGCCCGACGAGCTCAAGCGGATCATCGCCGAGTCCTACGAGGGCGGCCACCTCGACCCGGGCGAGGCCGGGATGCTCTCCGGCGTCTTTCACCTGCATGAGCAGGACGTGCGCAAGGTCATGACCCCGATCCCGGCTGTCGTAACCGTCGACGTGTCGGAGGACGTCGAGTGCGCCCTGCGGCGCTGCATCGAAGTCGGCCACACGCGCCTCGTGGTCACCGAGGCCCACAACCGCGACCGGGTGCGCGGCCTGGTGCACGCCAACGCGCTGGCCCGAGAGCTGATGGACAAGGGGCCCGAGACGTCGCTCGAGCCGCTGGTCATCGACGCGCCGATCGTGCCCGAGACCAAGGCGCTCGACGACCTCCTGGCCGAGCTCCAGCGCCAGCGAGCCGGCATGGCGGTGGTCATCGACGAGTACGGCCGCGTGGCGGGGATCGTCACCGTCGAGGACATCATCGAGGAGGTTGTGGGCGAGATCGAGGACGAGACCGACCCACGCGGGGGCGATGTGCGCCAGCTCTCCAACGGGGACTGGTTCGTGCGCGGTCACGTCGCCGTGACCGATCTCCACGACCACGGCGTCACGCTGCCGGTGGACGCCGAGGCCTACAACTCGGTCGGCGGGCTCGTCTTCACCACGCTTGGTCGGCTGCCCCAGCGCGGCGACACCGTGTCGGCCGACGGGTTCTCGATCCGCGTCGAGGCGGTGCGCGAGAACCGCGTGGAATCGGTGCGCATCCGCGAGCGCCGCGCGGTCGGCCAGGCCCGCGAGGCCTGAGCGCGACGGCCACCGTCGCGCATGACCGACATGCATTGCGGCTTGCGGCGAGGGCGCGCGGTTAAGCGCTAAGTTTCATCCGACACGACCGCGCTTGCGGTACGCAGTGGCGGTTGAAGGGGGAGAGAAGGAAGGTGGGTCCGCACCCACCGCTTAAGACGACCGGCCCGCGGGGAGCGGGCCGGTCGCCGGATGGGAGGAGGTGCGGCTATGAGGTACTTCGCGAAGCGAGTATGGGCGGCGGACTTCAACGAGGCCTAAACGTTGGGAGGAGGCTTGCTTAGCCGCTCAGCCGCCCGAGCCGGGGTAGTCGTAGAAGCCGCGGCTCGCCTTGCGCCCGAGCGCCCCGTCGGCCACGCGCTCGCGCAGCGTGAGCGGCACGACCGCTCCGAGGCGCTCGCCAATGGCCTGGGCCACGTCCAGCCCGACGAGGTCGAGCAGGGCGAGGGGGCCCATGGGGTGGCCGGCCCCCAGTCTCATGCAGGTGTCGACCGCGTCGGGCTCGAGGCCCGTCGTCTCCATCAGGCTGACGGCGGCGAACAGGTAGGGGAAGAGCAGGCGGTTGACCACGAAGCCGGGCACATCGGGCACCTCCACCGCGGTCTTGCCGAGGGCTTCGCACAGCGCGCGGGCCCGCTCGCGGGTGCCGTCGTCGGCAGCCTGCGGGACCACCAGCTCGATCAGCGCCATCTTGCGCACGGGGTTGAAGACGTGCAGCCCCACGAAGCGCTGCGCTCGACCCGCCGCGCCGGCCAGGGCCTCGACCGAGAGCGACGAGGTGGTGGTGGCCAGGATAGCGTCGGGGCCGGTGCGGCGATGGAGGTCGCCGAGCAGCTGCGCCTTGGCATCGTGGTCCTCGACGATGGCCTCGACGATGAAGGTCGCGTCGGCCAGGGCGTCGTGCTCGGTCTCGACTCGCAGGGACGACGACCCGCCGCCGGCGCCTACGGTCTCTCGCGCGCGCGAGGCCGATTCGGCCGAGCGCGCCAGCACGACGACCTCTCCGCGTTCGGCGGCCACCGCCGCCAGCCCGCAGGCGATCGCGCCCGTCCCGACTATGCCGAGCCGTTCCTCCACTTGGGCCGGCACCCTACTTGGCGCGCGGGCCCGCGACCGGCTCCCGCGGCGGTCCGCCGGAGGTCTGAGGCGGGGCCTGAGGAGGGTTGGCTGATTGGCCAGTCAGTGGGCTAGAGTGGCAGGAAGCACGGCGCTGTGCGCCGCCACGCTCCTCGAGTCGAGACGGAGGGTCGAAACCCATGAGCCATCAGCACGGCCGCGAGGTCGTCATCGTCGAAGCGGTCAGGACTCCCATCGGACGGGGCCACCCCGCGAAGGGCTACTACAAGGACACCCATCCCAACGAGCTCCTCGGGAAGTGCTACACGGAGGTCATCGAGCGCGCCGGGATCCCGGCCGAGCAGGTGGAGGACGTCATCACCGGCTGCGTCCAGCAGTACGGCGAGCAGATGTTCAACGTCGGGCGCAACGCCTGGCTCCAGGCCGGCCTGCCGCAGGAGACACCGGCCACCACGGTGGATCGTCAGTGCGGCTCGGCCCAGCAGGCGGTCAACTTCGGCGCTGCGCTGGTCGCGGCGGGCGTGCACGACGTGGTGATCGGCTCGGGCGTCGAGCACATGGGCCACATCCCCATGGGCGTCGGCTTCAACTGGGTCGACCAGGTCGGCTCGCCGTGGCCCCAGGAGCTGATGGAGCGCTACAACCTCGTGCCCCAGGGGCTCAGCGCCGAGATGATCGCCGACCGCTGGGAGATCGCCCGCTCAGAGCTCGACGAGCTCGCCGTGCGCTCCCACCAGCTGGCCCATCGGGCGACTGAGGAGGGGCGCTTCGAGCGCGAGATCGTGCCCTTCCAGGTCAACGGCGACACCTACGTCACCGACCAGGGCATCCGCCCCCAGACCGATCTGGAGACCCTGTCCCAGCTCAAGCCCGCCTTCAAGGACGACGGCAAGATCACGGCCGGCAACTCGTCGCAGATCTCCGACGGCGCGGCCGCGGTGCTGCTGATGTCGCGCGAGAAGGCCGACGAGCTGGGGGTCAAGCCTCGCGCGCGGATCTTCGACCAGACCACGGTCGGCGTCGACCCGGTGATCATGCTCACCGGCCCGATTCCCGCCACGCAGAAGCTGCTCGAGCGCAACGGGATGCAGATGGACGACATCGACCTCGTCGAGATCAACGAGGCCTTCGCGCCCGTGGTCGCGGCCTGGCGGCGTGAGCTCCAGCCCGACATGGACCGCGTCAACGTCAACGGCGGGGCCATGGCCCTCGGCCACCCGCTCGGCTCGACCGGCGCCCGGCTCATCACCACCCTCCTGCACGAGCTCGAGCGCTCCGACCAGGAGACCGGCCTGGTGACCATGTGCTGCGGCGGCGGGCTGGGCACGGGGACGCTCATCCAGCGTCTCTAACGTGGTCGAACAGCGCGGGTCCCGCTGTTTGCGGGGGCCGGCGCTGTGAGGCCGGGAGGGCGGCGAAGCCGCCCGGTCACCAAACGCGCGTGGCGGCGAAGCCCCGTTGTTTACGGGGCGGAGCCGGCCAGCAGTCCGAACGCGAGCAGGAGGGCGGCGAAGCCCCGTTGTTTACGGGGCGGAGCCGGCCAGCAGTCCGAACGCGAGCAGAAAGGGCGGCGAAGCCGCGCGGTCACCGAACGCCCGAGCCGGCCCAACCCGGCCAGCCGACCCCCGCCGTTATCCTCGCCATCATGGACCTCGGTCCCCCGATCTCCTACCTCGTCCTGGCCAAGGGAACCCCCATCCTCAGCCGCGACGGCGAGGAGATCGGCCAGGTCGCGCACGTGCTCGCCGCCGAGGAGGAGGACCTCTTCGAGGGCATCGTGATCAGCACCCACCTCGGTGCGAAAGGCCACCGCTTCGTAGACGCCGACCAAGCCGAGTCCCTGCACGAGGAGGGCGTCGTCCTGAAGCTCGACGCCGACCAGTGCCGCGACCTTCCCGAGCCCACCGCCAACCCCGCGGCCATGCGCGACGACCCTACCGCGGGCTCGACCGCCGGCGATCGCCTACAGGATCGGCTCCGCCGGGCCTGGGACCTGCTCTCGGGCACCTACTGAGCGCCGCCCGCCCGCTTCGGCGGGGCCGATCCGCCGCCATGACCGACCCATCGCCGAGCGCACGACCGACGACCGAAAGGTGGCACCACGAGGCGTGCCGTCCTACCATCGCCCGGTGACCCGCGACGAGGCACAGCGCCGCTGCGTCGAGCTCAACGGCCAGCCCGGGGCGCCGGCCGCCCGATGGCTGGCGCAGCGCGAGCGCGGCGACGAGTGGCGCGTCGTGCGCGTCACCATCCCCGGGCGGGTCGCGGTCCACCCGCTCAAGGCCGAGGTCCAGGCGAGGCCGCGGCCGTCCGAGCCTCCGGATCCCCGTCCCGGCGTCTTCCGCGACGTTCCGCCCTACGGGGCCTCCGGCTGAGGGCGACCACCCGTCGCCCAGGTGCTCACGGCGAGGGCGAGGCCGTGCCCGTCCCGGCGGCGCCGCCCCCCTCCAGGCGCGCCACCAGCTCGTCGAGGCGCAGCTCCTCGAGGCTCTGTCCCACCGCTTCGAGCTCGGTCGCGCAGTAGTCGACCAGCTCGCGACCCTCCTTGACGAGATCGAGCGTCTCGCGCAGCCCGGCCTCGCCCGAGTCCAGCCGGCGGATGATCTCCTCGATGCGCGTCGCCGCGCTCTCATATGTCCGCGGCGGTTGGTTCACCCGTCGTCCCCGAGCACCTGCGCCTCGACCCGCCCGTCGCCGAAGCGGACCGAGAGATCGCGAGCCCGCCGCGCGGCGGCCGCGGTGGTGACGAGCTCGCCAGAAAGGTCCTCGACCAGCGCGTAGCCGCGAGCGAGCGTACGGTCGGGGTCGTGGGCGGCAAGCGCGAGGGCCAGGCGGCCGAGGTCGCGCCGGCGCCCGGCCAGTCCGAGCGCGCCCGCACGCGCCAGGGCGGCGGCGGCGTCGCGCGTCTCGGCCACAGCCCTTCGGCGCTCGACCTCCGTGGCCCGCACCCTGCGCCCGAGCACCAGTAGGTGGACGTCCGCCGCCTCGCGTTCGCCCCCCAGGCGGCGGCGGCTGGCCGCCCGCAGCTCCCGCGTCTGCTGGTGCAGGCGCCGGCGCTGGCGAGACACGTGGTCGGCGGGCGCGCGCGAGAGGCGCGCCAGGACGCGGGCGCGGTCGAGCACCGCACGGCGCCCGTGGCCGGCCAGCCGCCTGCCGTCGGTGGCCAGGGCGAGCCGCGCCTCGGCGCAGTGGAGCGGCACCGCGCTCTCGGCGGCGTGGGTGGGCGTCGAGCACGCGACCGCGGCGACGTCGTCGATCAACGTGCGGTCGGTGTGGTGGCCGACCGAGGCGATGACCGGCACCGGCAGCAGCGCGACGGTCCGGCACAACGTCTCGTCGCAGAACGCGAAGAGGTCGGCCAGCGAGCCGCCCCCTCGAGCCACCACGATGACCTCGACCTGCCCGCAGGCAGCGAGGTCCTGGAGCGAGCGGGTGATGGCCGGGGCGGCGTGGCGGTCCTGCACGGGAACGAAGCCCCACACCAGGCGCCCCGCCCAGCCCCGCCGGCGAAGCCCGGCCAGGACGTCGTCGCGCGCCTTGCCGGTCTGGGCCGTCACCACGCCGATGCTGCGGGGGAGGGTCGGGCGCCGCAGCGCCTTCTGCGGCCTGAGCAGCCCCTCGGCGTCGAGCTGGCGGCGCAGGCGATCGAGCTGGGCCAGCAGGTCGCCCTCTCCGGCCACCCGCAACCCGGCGACGAGGAAGGAGAAAGCCGGCGAGGAGCTGCGGCTCCCCGGGTAGTAGTCGGGGCCGCCGGCGACCACGACCTGGGCGCCGTCGGCCAGCTCCCCCGGCCGCGCCAGCGCCTCCCACTCGTCCCGCCACATCGAGCAGGGGAGCGCGCCCTCGCCGTCGCGCAGCTCGAAGTAGACCTTGGCCCGGGCGGGGCGCAGGTTCCACACCTCCCCGAAGAGCTGGACGCGTGCCCGCCGGCGCAGCTCCTCGCGCAGCATGACCGCGTACGAGCCGACCGGGAAGGGGCCGGGGAGCGAGCTGCCGGCGATGCCCGCCGGCCGTGGCTGGGCCGGCTCGCTAGCCAACGGAACCGGCGGCCGCGGCCGGCATGGGCACGGCGGCGCTCAGCGGTGCCGCGCCGCGCGCGGGTGAGGTGCCCGTCACCCGCCGGACCGTACTACGATGCCCGGCCCGTGGACCTGACGCTCTCGCCCGACGAGGAGGCCTTCCGCGACGAGCTGCGCGGGTGGCTGGGCGAGAACCACCCGGGCCGCGAGCCCGAGGGCGACGAGGCGGCCTTCGCCTTCCGCCGCGACTGGCAGCGCAAGCTCTACGACGCCGGCTGGGCCGGCGTGTCGTGGCCCAAGGAGTATGGCGGTCGCGGCGCTACGCTGGTCGAGCAGGCGATCTTCAACGAGGAGGTCACCCGCGCCCGGGCGCCCCAGCTGGCCAACGTGCTGGGCCTGGCCATGGGCGGCCCGACGGTCATCGCCCACGGCGACGACGAGCAGAAGGAGCGCTACCTCCAGCCGATCCTCTCGGGCGAGGAGATCTGGTGCCAGGGCTTCTCGGAGCCGGAGTCCGGCTCGGACCTCGCCTCGCTGAAGACCCGCGCCGTGCGCGACGGCGACGAGTGGGTGGTCACCGGCCAGAAGGTGTGGACGACGTTCGCCCACCACGCCAAGTGGTGCATGCTCGTGGCGCGCACCGACACCGACGCGCCCAAGCACAAGGGCCTCACCTACTTCCTCATGGACATGGACCAGGAGGCGGTGCAGGTCCGCCCCCTGGTGCAGATCACCGGAGAGCCGGAGTTCAACGAGCTGTTCCTCGAGGAGGCGCGAATCCCCGACGAGAACATCGTCGGCGGCGAGGGCAACGGCTGGAACGTGGCCATCACCACGCTGATGCACGAGCGCGCGACGCTCGCCTTCGGGCTCCAGATCGCGGTCAGGCTCGCCCTGGGGGAGCTGCTCGAGAGAGCGCGCACCACCTCGATCAACGGCAGGCTCGCGTCCGAGGACGAGGTCGTGCGCCAGCGGCTGGCCCAGCTCTACGTCGAGGCCGAGGTGCTGCGGCTCAACGCCTACCGCGGCCTCACCGCGACGATGAAGTACGGGATCCCCGGCCCCGAGGGCTCGCTGGGCAAGTGGCACTGGTCGGAGGTCAACCAGTCGCTGACCGAGCTGGCCATGGACATCGCCGGCCCGCGGGCCCAGCTGGCCGCCGACGAGTGGACCTACAGATTCCTGCGCGCGCGGGCCAACTCGATCGAGGGGGGCACCACCGAGATATTGAAGAACATAGTGGCGGAGAGGGTCCTCGGCCTGCCGAGGCTGCGATGAACTTCGACTTCAACGACGAGCAGCGCGCGATCAAGCAGGCGGCCCGCGACATGCTGGCCAGCCGCTACCCGCTCAGCGAGGTCCGTCGCCTGGCCGAAGATGAGGAGCGCGGCTTCACCGACGGGCAGTGGGGCCAATTGGTCGAGCTGGGCTGGCCGGGGATCTTCGTGGCCGAGGAGCGCGGGGGCCAGGGACTGGGCATCGTCGAGCTGGTCATCCTCCAGGAGGAGCTGGGGTACGCGCTCGCCCCGACGCCGTTCTTCTCCAACGCCTGCGCGGGCCTCGTCCTCCAGGCGGGCGCCGACGACGATCTGGCCGAGTGCTGGCTGGGGCCGCTCGCCGCCGGTGAGAAGCGGGGCACGGTCGCCCTGCACGACGAGGACGCCACCCACTCGCTCGACCGCATCTCGCTCGTCGCCGAGGGCGACTCGCTGACCGGCACGAAGATCGCCGTGGCCGACGCGGGCAGCGCGGACTTCCTGGTGGTGGCTGCGCCGAACCGTCCCTACCTGGTCGATGCCGGCGCGGACGGGGTGACGATCACCCCCACCCCGGGGATCGACCCCACGCGCAAGCTCTTCAGCGTCCAGCTCGACGGCGTGGAGGCGACGCCGCTGACCGGCGACCCCGCCCAGCTCCAGCTCGCGCTGCACGCCATCTCGACCGCGCTGGCGGCCGAGTCGACCGGCGTAGCCCAGCGGGCCATGGAGATGGCCGTCGAGTACGCCAAGGACCGCAAGCAGTTCGAGCGCCCGATCGGTGCCTACCAGGCCGTCTCGCACCGCTGCGCTCAGATGCTGCTCGAGGTCGAGGGTGCGCGCTCCACCAGCTACTACGCGGCCTGGGCGCTGGACCACGAGCCCGAGTCGGCGCCGCTGGCCGCGGCCATGGCCAAGGCCTACGCGTCCGACGCGGGGTGGCGGGTCACCGCCTCGGCGCTCCAGGTACATGGGGGCATCGGCTTCACGTGGGAGCACGACCTGCACTTCTTCCTCAAGCGGGCCAAGGCCAACGCGCACGCCTTCGGCGACTCGCGCTGGCACCGGGAGCGGGTGGCCTCGCTGGTCGTCGACTGACTCGGCGGGGGCCGACCCGGGGCCTCGAGGCGCGTGACGCCGAAATGGCGCCTATTGACAGCGGCGGCCGGCTGCGCTCGAATCTCCGCCCGTGTCCCGCCGCGATCGTGAGTCTGCGCTCGCCCGGCTGCTGGCCGGAGGGATGATCGGCGGGCTGTGCGGGGCGGTGGTGGGGCTCGTGGTGTTCGGCGGCATCCTCTTCGTCCCGGCGATCCTCATGGGCGTCGGGATGGCCATCGGTGCGTGGGTGGCGACCGACGAAGGCCAGGCCCTGGCTCCCTCCGCGCCTCCACGCGCCGGCAGGGCGAGGGCCCCGGCGAGCCCCGGCGCGTCCGCGGGCCGGGTGGAGCCGGGGAGGGTTCGCGTCCCTGCGGCCGCTAGGAGCGACCTCCCCCGCATCGACGTCAATGCCGCCGGGGTCGAGGAGCTCAGCGGCCTGCCAGGGGTCGGCCGCGCGGCGGCCGCCCGCATCGTGGAGCACCGCGACCGCTACGGGGGCTTCGCCTCGCTGCGCGAGCTCGAGCACGTCGAGGGCTTCGACATGGCGCGGGTGGCGCGGCTCTCGCCTCGCGCCACGCTCTCCCCGTCCGCGCCATCGGCTGACGACGTGGAAGAGTCGTTCCCGCTGGCCGCGCCGGCGGCCGAGACGATCCCCGCCTGACCGCGTCGGAGCGCGGCCGCCGTATCTCTGACCGCGAGTACGGTCCCGCTCAGACGCCGTCAGAACGGGACGTAAATTGCGAGAGGGGCGCTAGCTCGCGCGCCGGCCGCCCACGAACTGGGTGAAGCCGGCGACGCGCTGGCGCACGTCGACGAACCCCCGGCGCTTCAGCGCCTCGGTGACCTCGTCGTGCTCGAACATCCGCATGCCGCTGTGCGCCCCGGCCAGGCCGTCGAGCGCGCGCAGCGGAGCCGTCCGGGTGCGGCACGAGGTGAAGATGGCGATTCGGCCGCCGGGCGTGAGGATCCTTGACATGTGGTCGAGGGCGGTGAGCGGCTGGGCGAACAGGTGCAGGGCGGCGAAGCAGCAGACGGCGTCGAACGAGGCGTCGCGGAAGGGAAGGCGCACCGCGTCGCCCCGTACGTAGGCCACGCCGCGTGCCGGCGTGTCGCGCACCGCGCGGGCGAGCATGGTCGGCGAGGCGTCGATCCCGACCGCCAGGCCGTCGGGCCCGACGACGCGGGCGAAGTCGCGCGTGAAGTTGCCCGGCCCGCACGCGACGTCCAGGGCGCCGTCGCCGGGCTCGAGCGCCAGTAGGTCGCGGGCGATGTCGTGCTCGTCGGCCATGCCCGGCCCGAGCAGCCCCTTGGCCAGGCGGGCGAGGCCCGGGCGCCACCAACGCTCGTAGATCAACGGGACCACGCCGGTGAGCATGAGGTCCTGGGTCAGGCCGGTCGAGGCCGGCGGCTCGCCGCCGAGCAGGTCGAGGTAGCCGTGGGCCGTTGCGTCGGGACCCGCCGGCGGGGGCGTCTCCAGGAGGGGCAGCGCCCGAGCGATCGACTCGGGGACGGCGGCGGTGGCGCTCAAGGCTCTCGGTCGGCGGCCAGCGACGGCATGGGACGCTCCCCCTCCTGGGCCTCGCCTCGCACCTCGCCGGTGAAGCCCAGTCGGTCGAGGCGGGCGATCTCGCGCTCACCCTCGACCCGTGCGGGGTGGTCGGGCGGCAGGTCGCGGATCAGCTTGGCGATGCGATTGCGCAGCTGGAGCGCGAAGTGGGGGGTCGAGGCGCCCATGAGCTGGCGCACGTCCTCCACCGTCACCTGGTGGTCTGATTGCGTTCGGAGCGGATGCTCGGCTTCGCTCATGACGAGGGCTTGGCCGCCGAGTTGACGGGCACGATCTCCAGCAGCGTGTCGATGCGCGCCTGGTCGGTGACCGAGACCGCACTGGCGTCGCCGATCATCCAGCCGTGGTTGTAGACGCCGCGCACGGGGTCGCGCTCGTAGCCCGGCTGGATGTCGAGCAGGTACTGGACGAGCGTCGGCGGCAGGCCGGCAGCGTCGTCGAGGAGGAGCAGCGGGCCGTAGGTGCCGCTCGACGACAGGGGCGCCGCGGCGGCCGCGTCCATCGGGCGCTTGGCGCTGGCGAAGACCAGGCCATGGCCGGGGTCCACCACGCCCCACCCGAAGGGACCGTCCACGAAGCGCGCGAAGGCGATCGCGTTCGTCACCGGCGACGGCCCGGCGATCCGGCGTACGGTGCCGAGGCGCCGTAGGGCCAGCAGGACCTTGTCGGAGACCGCATCGGCAGGCCCGAGCACGTAGATCTTGGGCTGCTGGTGGGCCTTGAGGGCCGACATCGTCTCCTTGGGGATCGAGTCGCGCTTGACGTAGAGGATGGGATCGCCGGCCTTGGCCGCCCACGCGGCGGCGGGCATGGCGTACTCCGGCCGCTGGGCGGAGGCGATCATCACCCGGTCCGACGTCTTGCCCACCGCGGCGGACTGGAGGCGATCGATGCTGCGGGCGAGCGCGTAGGGGTTGCTCCCCTTGACCTGGACGACCCGGCGCCCGTTCGGCGCGGCCGCGTCGCCCACCTGGATGACCTGGGCACGCCCGGCGTTGCGCGCGCCCGTGGGGTCGAGGGCGTCGAGGGCCTGCGAGGTGGCTCCCGGCAGGTCGCCGCCCCGGGTAAGGAGCACTGGGGCGCGGATCGCCGGGGACATGAAGACCGAGGCGGCGATCCCGCCCTGCCAGTTGCTGGCGTCCACGAGGGCCACGGCCCGCGGGCGCTCCCCGGCGCTCTTGCCCGCGAAAACGGCCAGCGCGACGCCGGCGGCGTCGGCCACGGGGTCGGCCCCGCCCACGCGGGTGGTGTTCTTAGTGGCGAAGCCGGGGAAGCCGAGCGCAACCGAGGCCTTCTGGTCGTCGCCCTGCTTGCCGATCACCGGCCCGTTGGAGAGGTCGGTGCCCTGGCCACAGCCGGCGGCGGCGAGGGCGCAGGCCGCGAGCGCGAGCACCGTGGGCAGGCGACGACCCTTCATGCTGCTCGGACCATAGCGGGCGCAGGGCGCCCCGCTCGTCGGTGAGGCGGTTACACTCCATCCTGGCTGACTGACCAGTCAATCGCCGAACGGCGCCCGATCCTCGGGCGCGACGGCCGCATCCGGAGTGCTATCCCCGTGGACTTCCGCCTTTCCGACGAGCAGCTGGCCTTCCGGGACCACTGCCACCGCTTCGCCGTGGAGGTCATGCGCCCGGCGGCGGCGCGCCACGACCGCGAGCAGAGCGTTCCGTGGGAGCTCATCCGCGAGGCGCGGCGCTGGGACCTGCATGGGCTCGAGCTCCTCCAGAAGATGGCCACCGATCCCGACGGCCTATTCGGCGTCATGTACGCGGAGGAGCTGCACTGGGGCTGCGCCGGCATCGCTCTGGCCATCTCGGCCTCGTCGTTGGCCGCCGCCGGCATCGCCGCCTCGGGCACGCCAGAGCAGATCGGGCGCTGGGTGCCGGAGTGCTACGGCCTGGGCGACGAGATCAAGCTAGGCGCCTACGCGGTGACCGAGGCCGGCGCCGGCTCGGACGTCAAGTCGCTGCGCACCACGGCTCGCCGCGACGGCGACGAGTGGGTGCTCAACGGGACCAAGGTCTTCATCTCCAACGGCGGCATCGCCGACGTGACCGTGGTCGTCGCCACCGTCGACCCCGAGCTCGGCCACCGCGGGCAGGCGTCCTTCGTCGTGCCCAAGGGGACGCCTGGGCTCTCCCAGGGCAAGAAGGAGGACAAGCTGGGCATCCGCGCCTCCCAGACCGCCGAGGTGGTCTTCGACGACTGCCGCATTCCCCTCGACCACCTGCTGGGCGGCATGGACAAGCTCGAGGCCAAGCTCGAGCGCGCGCGCTCGGGCCAGAGCGGGGGCGCGTCCAACGCGCTGGCCACCTTCGAGGTCACCCGTCCGCTGGTCGGCGCCTCGGCCTTGGGGATCGCCCGCGCCGCCTACGAGTGGACGCTCGACTGGCTCGACGGGCGTGAGTACGAGGGCACGCCGCTGGTCGACCAGCAGCGCATCCAGGAGGTCCTCGCCGACGTGGCCACCGAGCTCGAGGCGGCGCGGCTGCTGGTCTGGCGGGCGGCGTGGATGGGACGCAACGGGATCCCCATGACCGCGGGGCAGGGCTCGATGTCCAAGCTCAAGGCTGGCGACATGGCCATGTGGGCCACCACCGCGCTGATGGACCTCATCGGCCCCGAGGCCTCGCTCACCGACCACCCGCTCGAGAAGTTCTTCCGCGACGCCAAGATCTACCAGCTGTTCGAGGGCACGGCCCAGATCCAGCGGCTGGTCGTGGCGCGCATGCAGGTCACCGACCACCGCCGCCAGATGGACGAGGCGGCCGAGGTGCTGGCTGACGTCGCCGCCCAGGGCAACGGGCACGCCGGCCGGGCCGCCCAGGCGACGATCGCCGGGCTGGCGGGCTGACGCGCCGCGGGGCGCTTCGCGCCGGATAACCTGCTCGGCTCCATGGCCGAGGTCTCCACCCGCAACCGCGTCTCGATCGAGGTCGATCGCGCCCTGTGCTACGGGTTCGGCGACTGCGTGGACAGCCAGCCCCAGGTCTTCGCGCTCGACGACGAGGAGACGGCGGTCGTGCTCGATCCCGACGCCGCGCCGCTGGACGACATCCTCGAGGCCGCGCAGAACTGCCCGGTCGACGCCATCGTCGTGACCGATGCCGACGGCGAGCAGCTGTACCCGTAGGGCGCCTGAGACGGGTGCACTAGGCTTCCGACTCCGCCCCCGACCCCGCCGAAGGAGGATGCGATGCCTGGTCTCTCCGGGCGCATGTCCACCGTCATCAAGGCCAAGCTCTCGAAGCTGCTCGACCGCGCCGAGGACCCCTCCGAGACGATCGAGTACAGCTACCAGAAGCAGGTCGAGCTGCTCCAGAACGTCAAGAAGGGCATCGCCGACGTCGTCACCTCCAAGAAGCGCCTCCAGCTCCAGTCCCAGAAGCTCGAGCAGAGCGTGGTCAAGCTCGACACCCAGGCCCGTCAGGCCCTGTCGGCGGGCGACGAGAACCTGGCGCGCACGGCGCTGGAGCGCAAGCAGCTGGCCCAGGCCGAGCTTCAGTCGCTCGACCAGCAGGTGACCGAGCTCGAGGGCCAGCAGGAGAAGCTGACCGAGAACGAGAAGCGCCTGCGCGCGAAGATCGAGTCCTTCCGGACCAAGAAGGAGGTCATCAAGGCCCAGTACTCGGCGGCCGAGGCCCAGGTGAGGATCTCCGAGGCGGCCACCGGGGTGGGCGAGGAGATGGCCGACATTGGGCTGGCCATGCAGCGGGCCGAGGAGAAGACCGAGAACATGCGCGCGCGGGCGTCCGCGGTCGAGGAGCTCGAGGCCTCGGGGACGTTCGACGACCTCACTCAGCTCGGCGGGGGTGGGAACGACGACATTGACCGCCAGCTCCAGCAGCTCACCAGCGGCGGGCAGGTGGACGACGAGCTGGCCAAGATGCGCGCCGAGCTGGGGAGCGGCGGAGGCGGCGCCCCGGCCATCGAGGCCCCGTCCCAGGGCGAGCAGGCACGGTGATCGTCCGCATCCTCACCGTCGGCCAATTCGAGGTGGCCGACGACCAGGCGCAGCGCCTCAACGAACTCGACAACGCCGTCGTCGAGGCGGTCTCCGCGGGTGACCAGGCGCTCTTCCGTCAGCGCTTCGACGCGATGATCGACCTGATCCACGATCGCGGGCGCGAGCTCGACGGCGAGGAGCTGAGCGAGTCCGAGGTCTTCGTCCCGCCGCCCGACACCACGCTCGAGGAGGCGGCGCGCGAGTTCACCGGCGAGGGATTGATCCCGGGTTAGAGGGTGGCGTGGAGCCGAAGGCGGTCGAGGCGGCTCATGGCATCATCGATGCGGACGATCGCGCTCCCGGGACCGCATCGTGAAGGATCGTGTACCCCTGTGGGGGCCAGGATCCTTCCCTCGGCGCCCCGGCGCGACGACGGCCAGTCTTCCACCCTCGACCGCGCCCGCGGGCCGGTTCCCGCCGGCCAGCCTGCTCGCCGCCCGGTGGCGGTCAGCGCCGCGCGCGGCGCGTGCGCCCCCGCTCCTCCTGGCGCTCGACGACCTGCGCGATCAGCCGCAGGATCTGTTCGGAGCCCTCGGCCCGGGCGTGCCCCGTGGTGAAGGCCGCGTGCCAGTCCGCGATGTGGCCTTCGGTGGCCAGGTGGTTGAAGTCGGCCCGGGGGACGGCCAGGCGCACCCGCGCGTCCGAGGCCGCGTCCTTGGTGATCTGCGGCCCGGGCATCTCGATGCGGTAGAGCTGGACGTCGCCGCGGCCACGCAGCTCGATGGCGGCGATCAGCTTGAGGTTGGCCAGGGCCGGGACCTCGTCGAGGAAGCGGCGAACCGCCGTCTCGATCAGGGTCTTGGTGTCGGCAGCCATCGGTCGGAGGCGAGCGTGCCCGCTCAGATCTTGTGGCGCTGGAGCAGCTTGCGGCCGATCACCATGCGCTGGATCTCCGACGTGCCCTCGCCGATCAGCAGCAGCGGCGCGTCGCGGTAGAGGCGCTCGATCTCGTACTCCTTGGAGTAGCCGTAGCCGCCGTGGATGCGGAAGGAGTCCTCGACGCACTCCTTCCCGGCCTCGGAGGCGAAGAGCTTGGCCATGCCGGCCTCGAGGTCGGAGCGCTCGCCGGCGTCCTTGAGGCGGGCGGCGCGCAGGGTGAGCAGGCGCGCGGCGTCGCCCTTGGCGGCCATGTCGGCGACCTTGAACTGGATCGCCTGGTGCTGGGCGATCGCCTTGCCGAAGGTCTTGCGCTCCTGCGAGTAGCGCAGCGCGAGCTCGAGCGCGCGCTGGGCGATCCCCACGCCGCGGGCGGCGACGTTGACCCGGCCGACCTCGAGCGCGTCCATCATCTGGACGAAGCCCTGGCCCACCCCGGCCTCCTCGCCGCCGAGCACGTTCTCGGC
>JBBPZM010000057.1:0-25802 GCA_038199035.1 Solirubrobacterales bacterium
GGGGGCGCCGCCGGCGGGGCCCGGGGCGGGGGCCCCCCCTGCCCCGCGGGGGGGCCGGGCGGGGGGGCCGCCCCACCGCCCTCAGAGCCGGACCGAGCCGTCGGGCTCGAGGGTGAAGCCGGGGTTGTGGGCGACCTCCCACGGGTGGCCGTCGGGGTCGACGAAGACTCCCGAGTAGCCGCCCCAGAAGGTCTCGCCGGCGGGACGGGCGACGCGCGCGCCTGCTTCCTCGGCCTCGGCCATCACGCTCTCGACCTGCTCGCGAGACCCGACGTTGTGGGCCAGCGTGACGCCGCCCCAGCCGCCCTCGTCCTCGACGCCGCTGTCGGCGGCCAGCTCGCGCCGGCTCCACAGCGAGACCACCATCCCGCCCGACTGGAAGAAGACGACCTCGGAGCCCGGCTCGCAGTCGCTTCTCCAGCCCAGCGCCTCGTAGAACGCCCGGGCGCGGGCGAGATCGCCCACCCCGAGCGTGACCAGGCTCAGTCGCTGCTGCATGGAGGCAGGCTCGCAGATACGAGCGGGTGTCGCGGGGCGCTCGCGGTGCCGTCGAGCGGCCGTCGCCGGGACGTGGCGTGGTGCGCGCGTGCCGTCGCGCGGCCATCGCGTGTCGTCACGGGGCCGCGCCACAATCGCGGGGTGCGCCGGGTCATCGCCCACCTCGACCTCGACGCCTTCTACGCCAGCGTCGAGCTGCTGCGCGATCCCTCGCTGCGGGGCAAGCCGGTAATCGTGTGCGGATCGGGCCCGCGCGCCGTGGTCACCACCGCCACCTACGAGGCGCGGGCGTTCGGCATCGGCTCGGCCATGCCGGCCCCCCAGGCGCGGCGGCTCTGCCCGGCGGCGGTCGTCATCCCCCCGGACTTCAGCGCCTACCGCGCCGCCTCCCAGCGGGTGTGGGAGATCGTGCGCGAGGAGGTCGAGGTGGTCGAGCAGGCCGGGCTGGACGAGGGCTACCTCGACCTCAGCGGCCTGGTGGCGCCCAAGGCGGCGATGCGCAGCCTGGTGGCGCGGATCGCCCAGAGGACCGGCCTGAGCGCCTCGGTGGGGCTGGGGCCCAACAAGCTGGTGGCCAAGGTGGCCAGCGACTGCGAGAAGCCGGCCGGCCTGGTGGCGCTCAGCCGGGAGATGGCCTGCGAGCGCTTCGCCGCCGCCGCGCCCAGCCTGCTGCCCGGCATCGGGCCCAAGACCGCGCAGCGTCTCTCGGGGATGGGAGTGACCACGCTGGCCGCACTGCGCGAGGTCGGCGAGGAGCGCCTCGCCGCCGCCTTCGGAGAGAACCTCGGGCGCTACCTGCTGCGCCGCGCGCGCTTCGAGGACGACGCGCCGGTCGCGCCGGTCCGGGCCACCAGGTCCCAGTCCAGCGAGACGACGTTCGACCGCGACGTCGCTGACGTCGGCCAGCTCGAGGCGGTCATCGATCGCCTCAGCGCCGACCTGTGCCGGCGCCTGCGCTCCCGCGACCTGCGGGGTCGCACGATCGCCATCAAGGTCCGGCTCGACGACTGGACCACGGTCACGCGCGCCCACACCGTCGACGGCGCGACCAACGATCCTTCGCTGGTGGCCTCGACGGCGCGCGACCTGCTGCGCGCCTACGACCCCCAGCGGCCGGTGCGCCTGCTGGGCGTCCGGGTCGCCGGGTTCGAGGGGCCCGACGGCTCCACGGCGGCGGCGACTGACGGCGGCCAGCTGCGCCTCGGGGTCTGAGCGCCTCCGGCGCCGGCGGTCGTCAGTACAGCGCGGCGGCCAGCCGGCGGCGGTACTCGCGGGCCAGCGGGTGCTCGACGCCCAGCTCGTCGAGCACGCCGACGATCGCGCGACGCAGGTCGTCGCGCCGGCCATCGGGTGAGCTCTCGAGCGAGGCCATCAGGCCCTCGAGCCCACCCTGGGCGTCGCCACCGTCGAGGGCGGCGAAGGCCCGGGAGAGCTCGGGCCCACCATCCGAGTCCTCAAGGCGGATCCGCGCGGCCAGCCCCTCGGCGGCGAAGCTGCCCTCGAGCGGCCCGACGAGCTCGAGCGCGGCCTCGCGGTCGTCGCGGGCGAGCAGCAGGCGGGCCAGCCCGACAGCGGCGTCGCGACGACCGGGCTCGAGCTCCAGCGCCCGGCGCAGCGAAGCCTCGCCGCCGGCCTCGACCAGGGCGTCGGCCTCCGAGGGCACGAGGGAATCGAAGAAGCGCTCCACCGCCGGGGCGGCCTGGGCGCCGACGAACTCGTGGACGACCTTGCCGTCGCGGAAGGCCTTCACCGCCGGGATCCCCTGGATGCCGTAGGCGCGCGAGATCTGCGGATTGGCGTCGGTGTCGAGCTTGGCCAGCACGACCTTGCCCTCGCGCGCCGCCGCGGCGCGCTCGAGCAGCGGCCCCAGCGCACGGCATGGGCCGCACCACGCCGCCCAGAAGTCGACGACGACCGGGAGCTGCGCCGAGCGGTCGATGACCTGCGCCTGGAAGTCCTGCTCGGTGACGTCGACGACCATGTCCCAAAGGGTACGAAACCGCGGTGGAGTGCCGGATCGACGGCCGGGACGGTAGTACATGGGCCGTGGCCGAGCTGATCGTCGAGCGCGAGGGCGTAGGGCTGCGCGGCACGGAGGCCGGCGAGGGGATGCCGGTCGTCCTCCTGCACGGGCTGACGGCGACGCGTCGCTACCTGGTCATGGGGTCGCGGGCGCTCGAGCGATCCGGTCACCGAGTTGTGGCCTATGACGCCCGCGGTCACGGAGAGTCCGACCCGGCAGGGGAGGAAGGCGCGTATGACTATGTGAACCTGGCCGCCGACCTCGAGGCGGTGATGGACGCGCTGGACGTCGAGCGCGCGGTGCTGGCCGGCGCCTCCATGGGCGCCCACACGATCCTGCGCTTCGCACTCGAGCGCCCGGAGCGCGTCGGCGCGGTGGCGCTTGTAACGCCGGCTCACGATCCCGCCGCCGCCGACGACCCGGCGAGGCTCGAGCGCTGGGACGCACTGGCCGAGGGCCTGCGGCGCGAAGGCGTCGAGGGCTTCATGGCCGCCTACGGCGAGCCGCGGGTCGGCGAGGCATGGCGCACCACCGTCCTCGAGGTGATGCGCCAGCGCCTGGGGCGCCACCGCCATCCCGGCGCCCTGGCCGACGCGCTCCAGGCGGTCCCGCGCTCGCACCCTTTCGAGTCCTTCGAGCAGCTGGCCGCGATCGACGTCCCGGCGGTCGTCGTGGCCAGCCGCGACGAGGTGGATCCCGAGCATCCCTTCGCGGTGGCCGAGGCCATGGCCGGCGCGATGCCGCGTTCGCAGTTGGTCAGCGAAGCGCCGGGGGCGTCACCGCTGGCCTGGCAGGGCGCCCAGCTCTCGCGGGTGATCGCCGAGATGGCCTCGAGGGCCGCGCGCGAGGGGCTGCTGGGGTGAGCAGAACAAGGCGACGAGGGCGCGACGGCTGCCGCCGATATGTTGCGGCAGATCCTGCTAGGCCGCCAACGGAATGGAGGAGTGGCGGGGGCCGCCCGAAACTCCGCATCGTGTCCGACGTCCAAGGTGCTTTCGGCGAAGACGCCTTCGGTCGTCGAGCCGAGGCCGCGGCGCGCTTCCTCGGCACTCCGCGGTACATAGCGGCGCAGACTGGTCGAGCCCCACGCCGAGGCGAAGTGGGTCGCGACGCGCCGCCAAGCGACTCGCGGCGACATGACGCGTCCTGTACGCCGTGGTGGACCTTGGCACCGCCAAGCGCATCGGCGGCCTGATGTGGATCCTGGGGATCGCCGTCGTCCTCGTCCTGCTGCCGATCGCGCCGCCGACGGCGTCGCCCCTGGGAGAGTGGGGATGGGCCCTGACGGCGGTGGGGATCGCCCATGACCGAGACCTTCCTGATCTCGGTCCTCTACACCGGGGCGGCGCGTCCTCGTCTACCTGGTCATCCTGGTCGGGGCGGTCGCCGCCCCGCTCCTCGACCTGCTCGAGGCCAAGGCTCGGGCCAGCTCTCCAGGGTGATCGCTCAGCTGGCATCGGATGCGGGCTATGGTGGCGGCGGGAGAGCGTGATGGGTCCCAGATCGACATGGGTCGCTGCGCTGGCCGCCGTGGCGGTGGCCGCGACGGCGAGCGGCTTGGCGGAGGCCTCGGGGCCGGCGGCGCCGCTGGGTCATGACGGGCGCTGGCTCACCGACGCGCACGGGCGCGTGGTGGTCCTGCACGGGCTCAACATGGTCTTCAAGCGCCCGCCGTACGCGCCGTCGGCGGCCGGGTTCGGCGAGGACGACGCGCGCTTCCTGGCGGCCGAGGGCTACAACACGATCCGCCTCGGGGTCATCTACAAGGCGGTCGAGCCGCGCCCGGGGCGCTACGACGACCGCTACCTCGCCGACATCAAGCGGACCGTGGACATCCTCGGGCGCCACGGCATCTTCTCGCTGGTGGACTTCCACCAGGACCTCTACAACGAGCGCTTCCAGGGCGAGGGCTGGCCCGACTGGGCGATCGTCGGCGACGCGGCGACCCTGCCGCCCCAGCCGCAGGCGGGCTTCCCGGGGAACTACACGGCGATGCCCGCGCTGCAACGCGCGTTTGACCACTTCTGGTCCAATGACCCCGGGCCGGGCGATGTGGGCCTGCAGGACCGCTACGCCGCCGCCTGGCGCCACGTCGCGCGCAGGATGCGCGACGACCGCCACGTCCTGGGCTATGACCTGCTCAACGAGCCGTGGCCCGGCACCACCTGGCAGACGTGCGCCAACCCGGAGGGGTGCCCGGTCTTCGACGCGCTGATGACCAGGTTCATCAAGCGCACGATCGCCGCCATCCGTCAGGCCGACCGGCGCACGCTGGTCTGGTACGAGCCCAACGTGATCTTCAACGACGGAGCCGACACGCAGGTGGGTGACACGGGCGATCCCCGCGCCGGTTTCTCGTTCCACGACTACTGCCTGCCGCAGGGCTTCGCCCAGGCCGATCCCGCTCGCAGCTGCGACGCCTTCGACGACATGGTCTTCGCCCACGCGCTCCATCACGCCGATGCCGTAGGCGACACGCTCCTGCTGAGCGAGTTCGGGGCCACCGACGACCTCGACACGCTCGAGCGCATGGTCCAGCGTGCCGATCGCAACATGGTGTCCTGGCAGGAGTGGCACTACTGCGGCTGCGACGACCCGACGACCTCAGGTCCGGGCGACACGCAGGCGCTGGTGCTCGACCCGGCCAAGCCGCCGCGCGGCCACAACCTCAAGAAGGCGAAGCTGGCGGTGCTCTCGCGGCCATATCCAGAGGCGATCGCGGGGACGCCCGAGAGCTTCGGGTTCGATCCGGGGAGCCGCACCTTCCGTCTGCGCTACGCGACCAAGCCGGTGCGCGGCGCCGACCTTCGATCGAGCCTGACGCAGGTGGCGATCCCGCGACGCCAGTACCCCCGCGGCTACACCGTGCGCGCTCGCGGCGCGAAGGTGGTGTCGCCGCCTGGAGCGCGGCGGCTGAAGCTCGTGACCTGCCGTGGAGCCGACCAGGTCCGAGTCAAGGTGACGCCGGGCCCGCGGCGGGCCCAAGACGGGTGCTGAGCGCCCGCGAGACGTCGATCCGAGCTCGACGTGCCGCCCGACGCGGCTGCGGCTTCCGCTCTACATGCGCCCGGATCTACATAACATCGATTATCGGGCGTTGCTACGGCTCGTCTCAGCCTGAACGCTTCGACACCGATGAATCTCGAGACCACGGCCGGTCTAGCCCCCAGGGACCCGATGCGACGGACGGTCGCCGGTTTCGCAACACGGAGATCTTCGCGTTCAATGGCGACAAGATCAGCGCAGTGGAGGTCTACTTCGGCTGGGATGTCGACTGAACGAGAGCGGCCAGGGCGAAAGAAATCGGGGCGTTGATCGGCGCGGGCAAAACGAGCGGTTGACATAACCGCGCCCTCCCCGCGCCGATCCTGAAACCGCCCGTGCCTCCGCGCCCTCGCGGCCGCGGCGATCCGAGCGCCCTACTCCTCGATCACGTGCTGCCGATCCGGGCGCCGCGGCGCGGGTGCCGTCGAGTAGTCGCCGAACGGTCCGTCGCGTTGCTCGATGGCCGCGCGGACACCCTGGTCGCGGGCCAGGTCGATCCAGGCCCGGGCCTCCGGGGTGTTGCGCATGAGCCCGTCGAGGATCGGGCCGAGGGTCTGCACGGCGCCGAGGCCCTGCTGCTCGTAGGCGTGGTTGACCACCAGCTTCATCGCCGCCAGCTGGGACGCGGGCAGGCTGGCGAGCTCGAGGGCCTGCGCGCGAACCGTCGCCTCCAGCTCCGCGAACGGCACGGACCGATTGATGAGCTCCAGCTCGGCCGCCTGCGCCCCGCTCAGCGGACGGCCGGTCAGGGCCAGCTCCTTGGCCTTGGTCAGGCCCAGGCGGTAGAGCCACATACCGCTCAGGTAGCAGCCCCACATGCGCGCGTAGGGAGTGCCGATGACCGCGTCGTCGCTGGCGATGACCAGGTCGGCGCACAGCGCCATGTCGCTGCCGCCGCCCACGCACCAGCCGTGCACCTGGGCGATCACGGGCTTGAGCGTGCGCCACATCGACATGAACTTGGGCACCGGGCCCGTCGCCGACTGCCAGGCGAGCGTGAAGTCCTTGCCAGGGTCCCACTCCCCGTCGGTGGTGAGCTGCTCGTCCCAGTGGTGGAAGCCCTCGCCGAAGTCGAAGCCGGCGCAGAACCCCCGCCCCGCGCCGCGCAGGACGATGACCTTGATCGCCGGGTCGCGAGTGGCGCGCTCGACCGCCGCCTCGAGCTCCTCAGGCATCCCCGGAACGATCGTGTTGAGCCGGTCGGGACGGTTGAGCGTGATCGTGGCGATCGGTCCGTCGGTGTCGTAGAGCAGGGTTCGATCTGCGGTCATCGCCCCTCCTCCGTCGCGGCGTCGTCGGTCGTGGCTTCCGCGCCCTCCTCGCGCCGACGGATAAGGGTTATCCCGTCGCGCACCGTGAGCTGAACGCACACCACGCGGGGATCGCGCACGACGTGGTCGTTGAACGCCCGCATGGCGTTCGTCGACTCTCCCTCCTCGGCCGGGTCGGCCACGCGGCCCGACCACAGCGTGTTGTCGACCACGATCAGCCCGCGCGCGGCCAGCAGCGGGACCACGGCCTTGTAGTAGTCGTGGTAGCCCCCCTTGTCGGCGTCGATGAAGACGAGGTCGAAGGGACCCTCGAGCGTGGCCACCGTGTCGAGTGCCGGGCCGACGCGCACGTCGATGCGCTCGGCGTACGGGCTGGCGTCGATGTGGCGCTGGGCGAAGGCCGCGTGCTCGGGCGACACCTCGCAGGTGACGATCCGCCCTCCCTCCCCCAGCGCCGCGGCCATCGACAGGGCCGAGTAGCCGCTGTAGGTGCCCAGCTCGAGCACGCGGCTCGCGCCGGTCGCCCAAACGAGCATCTCGAGCAGCCGGCCCTCGACCGCGCCGGTGAGCATGCCGGGCGCGGGGAGAGACTCTCGTGTCTCGTCCGCCAGCCGTGTCATCCGCGGCTCGGGGGCGGTGGTGTGGTCCTCGACGTAGGCCGCCACCGACGGGTCGATTCCGATCGGGCTCACGGCGAGGGCGCTCGCGGGGCCCTGGCGGCGAGCGCCTCGGCCAGCGGGTCGGCGCGCTGGTCTGACCGGCTGCGCAGCTGCACGTGTCGCGAGCATATCGGCGCCTGGGGACGGCTAGTCCCTCCGGGCGGCGCCCCGGCCGCCGTCCCTACACTGTCGGCCTCCATGCCCCCCAAGCAGCGTCAGGTGAGGATCGAGCAGCGCGGCGGACTGGCCGCCATGCAGCAGCTGGAGTCGCGCTCCGACGAGGAGCTTGAGCGCGAGTCGCGCCACCGCGCCGCCGCTCAGGCAATCCTCGGCGCGCGCGCCGCCGACCGCTACGACGCCAAGGCCTCGCGCGCCCACTTCGAGAAGGCCATCGCCGCCGCGCGGCCCCAGGAGCGCATGCAGCTGCGGCGAATGGCCGCCGCCTCGCTCGCCCTGGCCGAGCGGCGGGCGGGCGACCTCAAGCAGGCGGTGGAGAAGCTCGGGGGCGAGGCGCCCAGCGGCCGCCAGCTCTTCGCCCTCCAAGCCATGGGCCTGATCGCGCCGCCCGCCGGGGCCAGCGCGCTGGTGCGGGCCCGCGGCTTCCTCATCCTCTTCCTCATCGTCGCCCTCCTGCTCGGCGCGGGGCTGGGGCTGGTCGAGCTGGTCTCGGTGCCCTTCGGCGGGATCTCGATCGGCGGCGCGCTCCTGCTGGGAGCGCTGGTGGTGGCGGTGGTGCTGGGCGTGCTCGCCCTCGTGGGGCGCCGCCGGCAGGCCAAGGCCCGCCAGGCCCAGCGCGGCGGCTGAGCGGTCCGATCAGGGCCACCCAGGTCGGCAGGCCGCCGCAGCGGGCGACCGCGGCCTACGGCACCGTGATCCGGTTCACCACGACCGGTGAGAGCGGGCGGTCGGCCAGGCGCGGATCGGAGATCCCCGGGTTGGTGGGGACCGACTCGATCGTGTCGACCACCGCCATCCCAGCCGTGACCCGGCCCAGCAGCGCGTAGTCGGGGGGAAGCTGGGCGTCCTCTCCGGTGACCACGTAGAACTGGCTGCCCGAGGTGCCGGGATTCTCGGTCTCGGTCTTGGCCATGGCCACCACCCCGCGCGTGTAGCGTGTGCCGGGCGGCGGGGGCTCGATGACCTTGTAGCCCGGGCCGCCGGTCCCGTTGCCCAGCGGGTCGCCGCCCTGGATGACGAACATCGGCACGATGCGGTGGAAGGTCGTGTTGTCGTAGAAGCCGCGCCGGGCCAGGTAGGCGAACGAGGACGTGGTCTTGGGAGAGTCCTTGACGTCGAGGGCGATCGTGAAGTCGCCGCAGCTGGTGGAGACCACGGCGTTGTAGGTCTTGGCCGGGTCGAGCTTCAACGTCGGCTTCGGGACCTTCTGCGGCCGTGGCTTGGGCGCCTTGACCCTGGCGCAGCGGGGAGCGGCGACCGCGCCCGCCGGCGCCGTGGTGGGGGTCGTCCGCTGCGCGCCGGTCGCCGTGCTTCCCTTCTTGCCCCCCGAGCCGCATGCGCCGAGCGCCAGCACGGTCAACAGGGCCAGCACTGCGGAGAGGAGGCGGCGAAGCACGGCGCGGGAGGATAATGCAGGCGCCTGGGCGGCCGACGGGGGGAGGAGACCGACCCGCCAGGGGCTCGAGTCGGCATGGGACTCGCTGCCCTCCCGCACCGCAGCCTGCCGGACGGCCGGCGCGTGTACCGAGCGGCGACCTGGCGCTCGCGCCTGCACGGGTTGGCGTGGCTGGACGAGATGCCCGCGGGCTGGGCGCTGCACCTCTCCCCCTGCCGCTCGATTCACACCTTCGGCATGCGGTTCGCCCTGGACCTGATCTGGCTTGACCCCGATGAGCGCGTGATCGAGGTGGCACGAGATATCGCGCCCGGTCGGATACGGCGGTGCCGTCGGGCGCGCTCGGTGATCGAGACGCGGGCGGGTGAGAGCGGCCACTTCGTCGACCTCGTTTCGATGCCTTGCGCCTCCGGCGGGGGGCAGCGGCCTCGTCCCGGCCCTCCCTCGAGCTGACCGAGACCGCCGCGGATACTGTTGCGGCGATGGCGCGCCCGGCCACGCTGATCGTCAACCCGTCCGCGGGCAACGGCCGGGCGGCGACCGTCCTCCCCCAGGCCGAGGCCGCCCTGCGCCGGCTCGACGTGCCCTTCGAGGTCGAGCGAACGACCTCCCTCGACCACGCCCGCGAGCTGGCCGGCACGGCCACGGCGGCCGGACGAACGGCCGTCGTGCTCAGCGGGGACGGGATGATCGGCGCGGTGGCCGGAGTACTCGCCCAGGACGAGGGGCTGCTCGGCGTGCTCCCCGGCGGCCGGGGCAACGACTTCGCGCGGGTGCTGGGCATCCCGTTCGACGTCGAAGGGGCGTGCGCGGTCGTCGCCGGTGGCGTCGAGCGCCGCGTCGACCTCGGCGACGCCGGGGGACGGCCCTTCATCGGCGTCGCCAGCGTGGGCTTCGACTCCGACGCCAACCGCATCGCCAACCAGACCAAGCTGGTCACCGGCAGCCTCGTCTACGCCTACGGAGCGTTGCGCGCCCTGGCCGCCTGGCACCCCGCGCGTTTCACCCTCGAGCTCGACCGCCGCGAACGGGTCTCGTTCATCGGCTACAGCGTGGCCGCCGCCAACTCTCCGGCCTACGGCGGCGGCATGTTCATCGCGCCCGCCGCGCAGCTCGACGACGGCCTGATCGACGTCGTGTGCTCCGGCCGGGCCACCCGGCGGCGCTGCCTCTACAACCTGCCCAAGGTCTTCTCGGGGCGCCACGTAGAGTCTCCGTCGGTGCGGGTCTTCCGCGCCGGCGAGGTCTCGGTCTCGTGCGACCGGCCGTTCACGGTCTACGCCGACGGGGACCCGATCGGCGACCTCCCGCTGACGGTGAGCGCCCGCTCGCGGGCGCTGCGGGTGCTCGTCCCGTCGTGATGCTCGCCCCCAAGATGGCGCTGGCCCGCTTCACCGGGGCGCTGGCCCGAGCGACCGGACGCGGCGGCGGGACGAGCCTGCCCGGGCGCGTGCTCATCCGCCTGGACCGTCACGCCATCGGCACGCTGTCGCGGCGGCTGAGCCGCGGGAGCGCGGTGATCTCGGCCACCAACGGCAAGACCACGACGGCCGCCATGACGGCCAGCGTGCTCGAGCGCACCGGCGCCTCGCTGGTCCACAACCGGGCGGGCGCGAACATGGCCGGCGGCGTGGCCTCGGCGCTGCTCTCCGCCGCCAAAGGCCGCGGGAGCATCGACGGCGACCTCGGCATCTTCGAGGTCGACGAGTTCTGGCTGGGGCGCGTGGTCGACGAGGTGGGGCCCCGGGCCATCCTGCTGGGCAACCTCTTCCGCGACCAGCTCGACCGCTATGGCGAGCTGGAGACCATCGCGGACCGCTGGGCGGAGGTCGCCGGGGCCAGCGGCCGGCATGCCCGCCTGGTGCTCAACGCCGACGACCCGCTGGTCGCCGACCTCGGCCGCGAGCCGGGCGAAGGCGACCGCCGCCGTCGGGAGGTCTCCTACTTCGGCGTCTCGGACGACGCGCTGGCCATGCCCGAGCTCCAGCACGCGGCCGACTCCAAGCACTGCCGCCGCTGCGGCGCGGCCTACCGCTTCGAGGCTATCTACCTCGGCCACCTCGGCCACTACTCGTGCCCGTCGTGCGGCGCCGCGCGCCCCGAGCCCGAGGTCGCCGCCCGCCGCGTGCGCCTGCGCGGGGTGCGCAGCGCCTCGTTCGACCTGCACACCCCGGAGGGCAGCGCGCGGGTCGACCTCCCCCTCCCCGGGCTCTACAACGTCTACAACGCCCTGGGCGCCGCCGCGCTGTGCCGCGCGCTCGGGGTTCCCCTGCCGGTCATCGTCGCCGGGCTCCAGACCGTGGCGGCGGCCTTCGGGCGGGCGGAGACGATCGAGGTCTCCGGGCGCCCGGTCTCGATCCTCCTGGTCAAGAACCCGGCCGGGGCCAACGAGGTGCTGAGGACGCTCAGCCTCGAGGACGGGCGGCTCGACCTCTGCGCCGCGCTCAACGACGGCATCGCCGACGGTCGCGACGTCTCGTGGATCTGGGACGCCGACTTCGAGCTGCTGGCCGACCGGGTGGGCCGTGTCACGTGCAGCGGCACGCGCGCGGCCGAGCTGGCCCTGCGGCTCAAGTACGCCGGCGTCGAGGAGACGCGCATCGACGTCGAGGACGACCTCGCGCAGGGGCTGGACCGCGCCCTGGCCGGCGGCGAGGGGCCGCTCTACGTCCTGCCCACCTACACGGCGCTGCTCTCGCTGCGCGACCTGCTGGCCGACCGGGGGCACGCCCCCCGCTACTGGGCATGAGCGGCGGGCTTCGCACGGCCGGGCCGACGCGATCTCCGGCGTCGGCCACCGGCACCCCCACCCGCCCCGCGCTGCCCGAGGCCGCGATCTGGCACGACGTGGAGTGCGGCGCCTACGCCGCCGACCTCCCGCTGTGGCGCTCGCTGGCCCGTCAGGCCGGCGGTCCGATCCTGGACGTCGGGGCGGGCACCGGCCGGGTGACGCTCGACCTCGCGCGCCGCGGCCACCCGGTCACGGCCGTGGACGTCGACGCGGGGCTGCTCGACGTCCTGCGGCAGCGGGCCGACGGCCTGCCGGTGCGCGCCGTCCTCGCCGACGCCCGCAACCTGGAGCTGGGCGGGGCCTTCTCGCTGTGCCTGGTGCCCATGCAGACCATCCAGCTCCTCGGGGGCCCGGCCGGGCGCCGCGCCTTTCTGACGCGCGCGCGCGGCCTGCTGGCGCCCGAGGCCCTGCTGGCCGCGGCCATCGCCGAAGACCTCCCCCCGTTCGAGCCCGACAACGGCACCTCGCTGCCCGATCCCGACGTGCGCGAGCTCGACGGGTGGGTCTACGCCAGCCAGCCGGTGGCCATCCGCCGCAGCGAGGGGCAGACGGTGCTCGAACGGGTGCGCCGGGCGCGCTCGCCCGACGGCAGCGCGATCGCCACCCCCGACGTCGTGCGCCTGGACCACCTCAGCGTGGACGAGCTCCAGGACGAGGCGCGCGCGGCAGGCTTCGGCCCCCTGCCGGCGAAGCGGGTCGCGCCCACCGACCAGCATGCCGCCAGCCTGGTGGTGATGCTGCGTGCCTAGCTCGGCGGTGCTGCGGGTCTGCTCGCTCTACCCGGACCTCATGAACATCTACGCCGACCGGGGCAACCTGCTGCTGCTCGAACGACGCTGCGCCTGGCGGGGGATCGAGCTGCGCCTGGAGGCCGCTGGCCTGGGCGAGTCGGTGGACCCGGCTGCCCACGATCTCTTCTACCTGGGCGGCGGGCAGGACCGCGACCAGCGCCTGTGCGCCCGCGACCTCGTGGCCACCAAGCGCGATGCGCTGCACGCCGCCGCCGGCCGCGGCGCCGTCGTCCTCGCCGTGTGCGGCGGGTGCCAGCTGCTGGGCAGCCACTACGAGCTGGGGGACGAGCGCCTGCCCGGGCTCGAGCTGGTCGACCTGCGGACCGTCCGGGAGCCGGGACCGCGGCTGATCGGCAATGCCGCCATCGAGCTCGACCTCGGCCACGGTCCGCGGGTCCTCGCCGGATTCGAGAACCACGGCGGGCGCACCTACCTCGGGGCCGACGAGCAGCCGCTGGGCAGGGTGCTGCGCGGGCACGGCAACAACGGCCGCGACGGCACCGAGGGGGTCCGGCGCGGGAACGTCATCGGGACCTACCTGCACGGGCCGCTGCTGCCCAAGAACGCCTGGTTCGCCGACTGGCTGATCGCCACCGCGCTGGGGCGCGCCGAGCTCGAGCCGCTCGACGATGAGCTCGAGCGCGCCGCCCACGCCAGCGCCCGCCACGCCGCCGGGCTGAGCACCGGTTCCCAGTAGACGCCCGTCAGGCGCCTACCTATCATCGGCGGATCGTGAAGCGAGGAGGGACTCGAGCCGTGATGGTCCGCCTCGGGCTGGCGCTGCTCGCGCTGGCCTTGAGCCTCGGCGCCGGCTCCGGCGCGGCGACGGCCGCCAAGCCCCCTCAGCCGGGCGGCGACACCGTCGGCGCGGCGACCCGGTCCGGCGCCGCGGGCAGCCCGCAGGACGCGAGGCGGTCGGCCCGGGCGCGGCACCGATCGGGCCGGCGCTCGGGCCAGGCGACAAGCGGCCAGGCCCCGTTCACCGACGACCCGTCCGGCAAGCTTCCCAGTACCTCCGGTTCGCGCGGTGGCCTCAAGGTCTCCACCCGCCGACGCGATCGTCACAAGATCGATTACTCCTCCCCCGGCGTCTCCCCGCCCGGGGCCAACGACTTCGACTGTAAGCCCACGAAGGCCCATCTCTTCCCGGTCGTCCTCGTCCACGGCACGTTCGGCGACATGACGGTCAGCTGGAACGAGCTCTCGCCCGAGCTCAAGGCGCAGGGCTACTGCGTGTTCGCGCTCGACTACGGCGAGCGCGCCACCAACAACATCAGGCGCTCGGCGGCCCAGCTGCGGGACTTCGTCCACCGCGTGCTGCGCGCCACCGGCGCGCGCAAGGTCTCCCTGGTCGGGCACTCGCAGGGTGGCATGATGCCCCGGTACTACATCCGCTTCCTCGGCGGCCGAGACGAGGTCTCAGACCTCGTCGGCCTCTCCCCCTCCAACCACGGGACGACCAATCCCCTGGCGGCGGGCGCCTCGCAGTACGGCGACTGCCGGGCGTGCAAGCAGCAGATCGCCGGCTCTCACTTCATCCGCCAGCTCAACGCCGGCGGCGCGGAGACCTTCGCCGGCATCGACTACACGGTGATCGAGACCCGCTACGACGAAGTCGTCACGCCGTTTCGATCGGAGTTCCTGGACGGCCCGCGCTCCCGTGTCACCAACGTCCTCCTCCAGGACCGCTGCCCCAACGACACCACCGACCACGTGGGGATCATCTACGACCCCGTCGCCCTTCAGTGGGTCGAGAACGCGCTGGGCCGCAACGGCCCCGCCGATCCGAAGTTCCACCCGGTCTGCCTGTAGCGGCGGCCCCGGCGCCGCGAACCTCCCGCCGGTCTGCCTGTAGCGGCGGCCCGAGCGCCGGCGCGACCCTCGACCGCGCCGGCGCCGTGCCCGGGACCGCGCGCGCTGAACGACGGGGCGCCGGCGCCCGGGCGAGCTCGCTCAGATCAGCTTGTTGGCCATCAGGAACTTGCGCGCCACGTCTGCCGGCGGGTTCTTGTCGAGGTCGGCCGCCGCGTTCATCTGGCGCATCGCGTCCGTCGTCAGCTTCGCGCTGACCGCGTTGATCGTCTGCTCGAACGCCGGCCCCTCGGCCTTCAGGACCTTGCCTGAGACCACCATCGCCACGTTCTGGAAGCCGAACACGTTCTGGGGGTCCTTGAGCACCTTGTAGCGCCCGCTGTCCAGCTGGCCGTCGGTGGTGAACACGTCGGCGGTCTGGATCTGGCCGCCGTCAAGCGCCTGGTACTGCTGCCCGATGGTCAGGGGCTTGAACTTGAGCTGGTCGAGCCCGTAGACCTGACGCAGCCCGATCAGCCCTTCGAAGCGCGTCCGGAACTCGGGGGGACCGCCGAGGGTCACCTTGGAGCCCAGCTTCTTGAGATCCGACACCTGCTTGAGCTGGTTGCGCTTGGCGTAGTCGCGCAGCACGGCGAGCGCGTCGGTGTTGAAGAACGGCGTGGGCTGGGTGAGCGTGAAGCCCCGGGACTGTTCGAACTTCTTGGCTGCCTGATAGGCCTGGGTGGCGCTCGTCGGGCGCTTCTTCTGCTGGGCCAGCTCGGAGAGGATCACCCCGGTGTACTCCGGATAGGCGTCGATCCGGCCGGACGTCAGCGCTTTGTCGACGATCTCCGAGGAGCCGATGTTGTTCTTCAGCGTCACCTTGAAGCCCCTGGCCTCCAGGGCCTGCGTGTAGAGCTGGCCGAGCACGAACTGCTCGGTGAAGTTCTTCGAGCCGAGTGTGACGGGCGGCTTGCCCGCGCCGGGCTTGCCGGACGGAGCTGCCGCCCCCGTCCCGGTGGCCTGCCCTCCGCCTCCGCCACAGGCGGCGAGTCCCAGGCCGAGGACCAGGGCAGTCACCGCCCCGGCGATCGTCTGCTGTCGCTTCCTCATGCGTTCCTCCTCTGTCGCTGTGTGTTCAACGCGCCACCGCGGTGGCCGCCGGCTCCAGGCGCTCGCCGGCCGGGCTCGCGCCCGAGGTCCCAGCCGCCGGCGGGCCCACGACCGGGGCGTCGGGCTCCGCGCGCAGCCCGCGCGGCGTGAGCAGACGCTGCACCGCCCCCAACCCCAGGTCGACGGCAAGGGCCATGGCCGCCACCCAAATCGCCGCGGCGACCACACCAGGGAGCCCGTAGCTCGCCTGGTTGAAGATGATGTCGCCCAGTCCGCCGCCGCCGGCGATCGACGCCAGCGTGGCCGTCCCCACCACGTAGATGCTCGCCGTCCTGGCCCCGGCGAAGAGCAGCGGGACGGCGAGCGGGAACTCGACCCGGGAGAAGACCTGCCACGGCCTCATGCCCATCCCCCGGGCAGCGGCCACCGCCTCGCGGTCGACGCCGTCGACCGCGACGTAGGCGTTGGTCAACAGCGATGGGATGGCCACGATGACCAGTGCGACCATCACGTTGAGGAATCCCAGGCCCAGCAGGGCGAGGTTGATGGAGATCACCGCGAGGCTGGGCAGCGCGCGGCCGACGTTCGAGAGGTTGATGGCCACGAGCGATCCACGGTGCAGGTGGCCCAGCCACAGGCCGAGCGGCAGCGCGACGGCCATCGAGACCCCCATCGCCGCGGCGCTGAGCACGAACGTCCTCAGCGCACCGTTGCCCAGCAGCCCCAGGTGGTCGACCATGAAGCGGAAGGCGTCGAAAAAGGTTCCCAAGCTAAGCCGCCCTCCGCCTCGCCCACGGAGTGAGCCCGCGCTGGAGCGCCACCAGCAGCCCGTCCGCCACCAGGGCGAGGGCCACGGCGAGGACGCCGGCGGCGATGAACTCCGTCTTGAAGGTGGTCTGCTGGGCGTGGAAGATCGGAGCCCCGAGGCCCGCATCGATGATGTAGGCCGCCACCGTGGCCAGCGAGATCACCGTGACGGTGGCCACGCGCACGCCGGCTACGATCGCCGGCAGAGCCAGCGGGACCTCGACCCGCCACAGGGTCTGGCGAGGGGTGAAGCCCATGCCGGTGGCGGCCTCGCGAGCCTCGACGGGGACCTCGCGCAGGCCGGTCAGCACGTTGCGGAAGATGATCAGGAGGGTGTAGGAGACGAGCGCCACCTCGGCCGTCACCCATGTCAGCCCGAAGCCGGGGACCGGGACCAGGAGCTGGAAGAGGGCGATGCTGGGGATCGTGTAGAGCAGGCCGGACACGCCGCTGAACGGGCGCTCGAACCAGGCGCGCCGATGGGCGACGAGCGCACAGCTGAAGGCGATGGCGAAGCCGATGCCGACGGCGATCCCGGTCAGGGCGAGATGTTGGAGCAGGGCGGGCTGGAAAGTGTCCCCCCAGTGAGCGCTGAACCAGTCCCAGCAGAAGGTCCGGTTCTGGGTGACGCAGGCTCCCCCGCCCCCGAAGTCGGGGATCACCGTCTGGGCGAGCACGGCGAAGGCGCTCAACGTGCGCTCCCGCGGCCGCCCCGGCCGCCCGAGCCCACCGGCCCCTTGCCCGACAGCGCCCGCGAGACCAGCTCGACGCTGGCCGTACCCACCGCCCGGCCGTCGTCGTCGACCGCGGTCAGCGAGCCCCCGCCGTGGGAGAGCATGAGCGAGAGGGCGTCGCGCAGGGACGTGCGCAGCGGCGCGCGCAGTCCCTCGCCGCCCGCCGACCCGTTGGCGGGCTCGAGCTCCACGTCTCCGAGCGAGGCCAGGGCCAGGCGCTTGAGCCCGCGGTCGGCGCCCACGAAGCGGGCCACGAAGTCGTCGGCCGGGGCGGCGAGGATCTCGTCGGGGGAGGCGTACTGGGCCAGCACCCCGCCCTCGCGCAGGATGGCGATGCGGTCGCCCATCTTGATCGCCTCGTCGATGTCGTGGGTGACGAAGATGACGGTCTTGCGGATCTCGCGGTGCAGGCGCAGGAACTCGTCCTGGAGGCGTTCGCGAGTGATGGGGTCGATCGCCCCGAAGGGCTCGTCCATGAGCATCAGCGGCGGGTCGGCGGCCATCGCTCTGGCGAGTCCGACGCGCTGGCGCTGGCCGCCCGAGAGCTGGGCCGGGTAGCGGTCGAGGTCGTGGTCCGGCTCGAGGCCGACTAGCTCGACCAGCTCGCGGGCGCGCGCGCGGATGCGCTGGCGATCCCACCCCAGCAGGCGCGGGACCGTGCCGATGTTGGCGGCCACCGTCATGTGGGGGAAGAGGCCGACCTGCTGGATGACGTAGCCGATCCCCCGGCGCAGATCGTTGACGTCGAGCGAGCGCACGCTGCGCCCGTCGATGCGGATGTCGCCGTCGGTGATGTCGATCAGGCGGTTGACCATCTTCATCGCCGTGGTCTTGCCGCCGCCCGAGGGCCCGACGAGCACGCAGATCTCGCCCGCCGGGATGGTCAGCGAGAGCGATGACACCGCGGGCTCGGGGCGGCCCGGGTAGCGCTTGGTCGCGGCGTCGAAGACGATCTCGGCCGCCTGAGGGGCGGACCCGGAGGCCGAGGGGGCGGCCGAGGCGAGGCTGGAGCTCTCCATGAGTTCGGTCTGCGGTCGGCCGCTGACGGCAAGATCCTAGCTTCCGCGGGCGATGAGGCGACAGGGGCGGGCGGCGCCCCGGGCGGGGTCGGTGGGCGGCTGCTCGGCGGCTCAGCGAGCCGCCGACCCAGCGGTGTCCGTGCGCGGCTGCTCGGCGGCTCAGCGACCGCTCGAGCCGAAGCCTCGCCCCGCGCGCTGGCTGACCGCCAGCTCGACGACCTCGACCGGCTCGAGCATGGCCACCGCCACGACCAGCAGCTGTGCGATGCGCTCGCCGACGCTCACCTCGAAGGCGTGGAGGCGATCGGTGTTGAGCAGCAGGACCCGCAGCTCGCCCCGGTAGCCGGCGTCGACCAGTCCCGGCGCGTTGACCAGGGAGATCCCGTGGCGCGCGGCCAGGCCCGAGCGCGGCACCACCAGGCCCGCGTGCCCCTCCGGCAGCTCGATCGCCAGCCCCGTCCCCACCGAGGCCCGCTCACCCGGCGCCAGCAGCGCGGGCTCGGCGGCGTGGAGGTCGAGCCCGGCGTCATGCTCGTAGGAGCGCGCGGGGAGTGTCGCGCGGTCGCTCAGCCGCCGGACGGCGAGCTTCACGCCGCGGGGCGAGCCGGCGGTCGAGCGGCGGCCGCCGCGGCGCGCGCCGACGAGCCGTTCACCGCGAAGCGCTCGTAGCGGTCGGCCACCGCGGAGGGCAGCCGGGCGCTGACCAGCACTCCGTCGGCCGTCTCCTCGCGGGTCAGCCCGTCGGCCAGGTCGTGCAGCTCGGCCAGGCGGCGCCCCTCCCCGTAGGGGAACAGCAGCTCGACCGGCCGCAGGGTGCGCCGGAACTCGGCCTCGACCCGCTCGCCCAGGCGCTCCAGGCCCTCCCCGGTGGCGGCGGAGACCTGGACCGCGTCGGGATGGCGCAGCGTCAGCTCGCGACGGCGCTCGCCGTCGACCACGTCGATCTTGTTGAGGGCCAGCAGACGCGGCCTGTCGCCCGCGCCGATCTCCTCGAGCACGTCGTCGACCGCGGCGACCATGGTCACGAGCGCGTCCTCCTCGGCCGAGGCGTCTACGACATGGATAATCAGGTCGGCCAGCCGGGTCTCCTCCAGCGTCGCGCCGAAGGCGTCCACCAGCTGGTGGGGGAGCTTTCGGATGAACCCGACGGTGTCGGTGACCAGGAACGCGCGCCCGCCGAGTCGCAGGGTGCGGGTCGTCGGGTCGAGGGTGTGGAAGAGTCGGTCGGCCACCTCGGCCTCGGACCCGGTCAGCACATTGAGGAGCGTCGACTTGCCGGCGTTGGTGTAGCCGGCCAGGGCCACCCGCGGCAGCTGCGCGCGCTCGCGCTCGGCCCTCATCACCGCCCGCGAGGCGCCGACGCGATCCAGGCGCCGGCGCAGGGCGGCGATGCGGTCCCGAGCCAGGCGCCGGTCGGTCTCGATCTGGGTCTCCCCCGGGCCGCGAGTCCCGATCCCGCCACCGAGGCGCTCGAGATGGGTCCACAGCCCCCGCATCCGCGCGAGGTTGTACTCGAGCTGGGCCAGCTCGACCTGGAGCTTGCCCTCAGCGGTATGGGCGTGGCCGGCGAAGATGTCGAGGATCACCGCCGTGCGGTCGACCACCGGCACGCCGAGCGCCTGCTCGAGGTTGCGCTCCTGGCGGGGGCTGAGCTCGTCGTCGCAGGCCACGAGGTTGGCGTCTTGGGCCGCGATGGCCGCCTTCACCTCCTCGACCTTGCCCGGCCCCAGGTACGTGTTGGGATGGGGCCGCTCGCGATGCTGGACGAGCTCGCCCACGACCGCGACTCCGGCCGTGCGCAGGAGCTCGGTCAGCTCGGAGAGGTCGTCGCCCTGGGGCAGCGAGGCGATGGCCAGCGCGCGCTGGCGGGCGCGGGCGGCGCGCTTGGGGCCGGCCGGCCTCGGAGAGAGACGGCGGCGTCCGTTTCGGCGGGAATCCACTCCTTGGCGATTGTAGGCGCCCTCCCCGTTGCGATATGAACCCTCGCGAATGGCAGACCTGATCCTCGGCCCGGCGGTCCGCTTCGTCAGCGACTGCGAGGCCACCGTGTGGGTGGAGGTGGACGCTCCGTGCGAGGTGGAGGTCCTCGGCCACCGGACGCGGACCTTCTGCGCGGGGACACACCAATACGCGCTGGTCGAGGTCGACGGGCTGGCGCCGGGGACGGTCACTCCCTACGACGTCCGACTCGACGGCGAGCGCGTCTGGCCGCGTGCCGACGATCCCTTCCCTCCGTGCGCCATCCGCACTCTGCCCGACAAGGGGACGCTGCGGGTGGCCTTCGGCTCCTGCCGAGTATCGGTGCCCCACGAGGCGCCCTACACGCTGCGCAAGGACCAGGACTCGCGCGGACGCGAGCTCGACGCGCTGGACACCATGGTCGCGCGGATGCGCCGGCGTGACCCCGCGGAGTGGCCGCACGTCGCCCTGATGCTCGGAGACCAGGTCTACGCCGACGAGGTCTCGCCCGCCACGCGGAGTTTCATCGCGTCGCGGCGTGACGTCAGCCGGCCCCCCCACGAGGAGGTGGCCGACTTCGAGGAGTACACCCAGCTCTACCGCGAGTCCTGGTCCGACCCCACGCTGCGGTGGTTCCTCTCCACGGTTTCCACCTCGATGATCTGGGACGACCACGACGTCCACGACGACTGGAACACCTCACGCCACTGGGTGGCGCAGATGCGCGCGCAGCCGTGGTGGGACGACCGCATCACCGGCGCGATCGCCACCTACTGGATCTACCAGCACATCGGCAACCTCTCCCTCCGCGAGCTGGCCCGCGACGAGCTGTGGCAGCGGGTGCGCGAGAGCGACGACGCCGGGGCGCTGCTGCATGAGTTCGCCCTGCACGCGGACCGCGAGACCGAGGGCACGCGCTGGAGCTACGCCCGCGACCTCGGCGCCACGCGGCTGGTGATGATGGACTCGCGGGCCGGACGGGTGCTGCGCCCCGACCGGCGGACGATGGTCGACGACAAGGAGTGGCGGTGGATCGTCGAGCACTCTCGAGGTGACTTCGACCACCTCCTGCTGGGCACCTCGTTGCCCGCACTGCTCGCGCCGGGCATGCACCACCTCGAGGCCTGGGACGAGGCCATCTCCGAGGGCGCCTGGGGCGGCCTAGTGGCCCGGGTGGGAGAGCGCCTGCGCCAGGGGCTGGACCTCGAGCACTGGGCGGCGTTCGGGCGCTCGTTTCGCGAGCTCTGCGCCCTCATGCAGACCGTCGCGGTGGGCGACGACGGCCGGGCCCCCGCCTCGATCGTCGCGCTCTCGGGCGACGTCCATCACGCCTACCTCGCCGAGGTCGGGTTCCGGCGCGGGTCGGCGGCGCGCAGCGCGGTCTACCAGGCGGTCTGCTCGCCCCTGCGTAATCCCCTCGACGCGCGCGAGCGACGGGTCATCCGCTTGGCCATGAGCCGGCCCTTCGCCGCCGTGGCCCGGTGGCTGGCGCGCGCCGCCGGGGTGCCGGACCCGCCGGTGGGCTGGCGGGTGTGCGAGGGCCCGTGGTTCGACAACCAGGTGGCCACGCTGGAGATCGAGGGCCGCTCGATGGTCATGCGCCTCGAGCGCACGTCTCCGTCATCCGACAGCGAGTCAGACGCAGAGCTCGAGACCGTGCTCGAGCGGCGCCTGGCCTGACCGGCGCCCACACGGCGGGTGGCGCGCGCGGCGGGGCGCCGGTCGACCCGCACCATCCCTCACCCGGCCAGGGCGCCCAGCCGGTCCACCGCCTCCACCAGCCGATCGTCCGGGGTCGTCAGCGAGATCCGGAAGAAGCCCTCCCCGCTCGGGCCGTAGGCGCCGCCGGGCGAGAGCACGACGCCGGCGCGGTCGAGCACGTGCTCGCAGTAGGCCGCCGAGGACTCGAACCCGTCGGGCACCGGCGCCCACACGTAGATCGTCGCCTTGGGCGGCGTGACCTCGACGCCGATCGCGCGCAGCGCGTCGCAGACGAGGTCTCGACGGCGCGCGTAGAGCTCGTTCATGGCCGCGACCTCGGCATCGCCGGCCGGTGACAGCGCCGCCGCCCCGGCGAGCTGGACCGCGTCGAAGTTGCCCGAGTCGATGTTGGACTTCAGGCGCCAGTAGGCCGTGATGGCCTCGGCGTTGCCGACGAGGACCGCGCATCGCCAGCCGGTCATGTTGTAGCCCTTGGACAGCGAGAAGACCTCGACCCCGACCTCCCGCGCGCCCGGCGTAGCCAGGAACGAGGGCGCCCGATAGCCGTCGAACGTCGTCTCCGAGTAGGCGTTGTCGTGGACGACCAGCAGGTCGTTGGTCCGCGCGAACTCGACGACGGCGGCGAAGAAGCCCTCGGGGACGATCGCCCCCGTCGGGTTGTTGGGGTAGTTGAGGAAGAGCAGCCTGGCGCGCCGGCGAGCGTCGGGCGCGACTGTGTCGAGGTCCGGGACGAACCCGCGCTCGGGCAGGAGCGGCAGGCCGACCGGATCGGCCCCGACGAGCAGCGGCCCGCCGGTGTAGACGGGATAGCCCGGGTCGGCGGCCAGCGCGACGTCCCCGGGATCGAGGAAGGCGAGGTTGAGGTTGAAGATGCACTCCTTGGCGCCGATGGCCGGGATGACCTCGGTGTCGGGATCGAGGTCGACCCCGAAGCGCCGGGCGTAGAACTCGCTGACCGCCTGGCGAAGCTCGGGGCGTCCGCGGTTGGACGGATAGCGATGGGTCCCAGGGTCGGTCACCGCGCGCTGCATGGCCTCGACGACCAGCGCGGGCGTCGGGCGGTCGGGGTCGCCGATGCCCAGCGAGATGACGTCGACGCCGGCCGCGCGCTTGGCCGCGATCTTCCGCTCGAGCTCGGCGACGAGGTAGGGCGGGATGCGCTCCAGGCGCTGGCTGTGTCTCACGGTCACGGTGGAGGTCCTTTGGTCGTTGGACGGCGCCGGTGGCGGCTCGGCGGGCGCGCTATGCGTCACGCTCGAGCTCCTCCAGGAGCTCAGCGGCCAGCTCCCCGCGATAGACGGGGACCGCCCAGCCGGCCAGGTTGACGTGAAGGTCGTCGGCCACCTCGACCTCGAGGTCGCCGCCGTCGAGGCGCACGGTGACGGGGCTGTCGCCTCCCGCCACCACGTAGGCGACGGCCGCCCCTGTGGCCCCCGTCCCTGAGGACAGCGTCTCCCCCACCCCCCGCTCGAAGATCCGCGCCCGGATCGCCCCGGGCTCGAGCTCGCAGAACCACGAGACGTTGGTGCGCTGCGGAAAGAGCTCGTGTCGCTCGATCTCCGGGCCGATGGTGGGCAGGTCGAGCTCCTCGAGCTCACTGGCGGGCACCGCGATCGCGCACTGCGGGTTGCCGATCGACACGTGCTGGAAGCGCCAGTCGCGCCCGCCGGCGCGCAGCCGGCCGGCGCCGCCGTCGTCCCCTGACGGATAGCCGGGCGAGCGCAGACGCGCCCGACCCATGTCCATGGTGCAGGTCCGCGGCCCGGTGATCGTGGGCCGGACCTCCCCCGCCGCAGTCTGGATCGAGAACGTAGCGGCCTGGGTCCACCGGGCCGCGCGGAGATACATAACCGCCTCGCGCGCCCCGTTGCCCGAGAGCTCCGCCTCCGACCCGTCGGGGTTGAAGATGCGCAGGTGCGCGACGTATCCCGCCTCGGTGGGCGCCGAGAGCAGGAGGACGCCGTCCGCCCCCGGGCCGAAGTGACGGTGGCACAGCCGCCTGACCTGGGCGGCCGTCAGCTCCCAGGGCAGGGACGACGCCTCGACGATCAGGTAGTCGTTGCCCAGGGCCTGCCACTTCTCGAAGCTCACGGCGCTCACGGGAGGCTCTCCCATACCAGGTTCGGGCGCCGCGGGCCGGGCTGGGTACTTGGTCTGCCGCTGATGCCGCCGCCGGTGTGCGGCCCCACCGCCCTGCCGCCGCCCTGCCGGTGCCGCTGCCCTGGCGCTGCCGCCGCCCTGGCGCTGCCGCCGCCCTGCCGCTGCCGCCGCCGCCCTGCCGGACTATCCGCTCGAACGCACGGCCAGGGCGAGGGCCTCGACCTCGGCGGCGACCTCGTCCGCCGGGCGCCCGGTGACGTCGATGACCTTGACGCCACCCAGCTTGCGCATCCACGTGAGCTGGCGCTTGGCGTACTGGCGGGTGCGGCGCTTCATCGCTTCCACGTCTCCGGCGAGCAGCTCTGCGAAGCCCAGCGCCTGGCGAGCGGTTGGGGACGCGCCCGCGGCGTCCGCGCGCAGCACCTCCTCGCGCGCCCCGCCGGCCACGAGGGCGTCCACCCTCGCGTCGACGCGGGCCTGGAGGGCGGCGCGGTCCATGGTCAGGCCCGCGAGCACCGTGGGATGGCGCATCTGGTCGGTCCACAGCTGGGACGCTTCGTCGCGCGGGCGCAGCTCGCCGCTGTCGAGTAGCTCCAGCGCCCGCACGATCCGTCGGTGGTCCTGGGGCTCGACCTCCTCCGCGGCCCAGGGAGCGCGGGCGGTCAGTTCACGGTGGAGGGCCGGAGCGCCGCTGGTCGAGAGGCGCGCCTCCCAGCGCTCGCGCGCCCCGGGGGCGGGCGCCGGGCGCAGGTCGAGCTTCGTCAGGGCCGCGCGCAGGTACAGGCCGGTCCCCCCCACGACGATCGGTCGGCGGTCCTCGGCGAGGAGCCGGTCGATCGCCGCGTGGGCGAGGCACGCGTACGCCGCCACGCTGAAGCGTGACTCGATCGGGACAAAGGAGATCAGCCGGTGCTCCAAGCGCCGCTGCTCCCCCGCGCTGGCCGCGCCGGTCAGGATCTCGAGGCCGCGATAGACCTGGAGCGCGTCGGCCGAGACGGCGACCGGCCGCTCGGCCCGCGTCGTCAGCCGCTGGGCCAGCGCGACCGCGACCGCCGTCTTGCCCACGGCGGTGGGGCCGAAGAGGGCGACGACGACCGGGGGCGCCATCCGCCCAGTATGGTCCGGGCATGCCCGCCTCGAGTTCGGCCTCGCCGCGTGACGCTCAACCGCCGTACCGCGCTTCCGACCCTCGGCGGCTCGCCGTGAAGGTCCACCGTCTTACCGCCCTCCCGACGCCCGGCCGCTCAGCGTGAAGCTCCAGGGCCGCACCGCGCTAGTCACCGGCGCGACCGGCGGGCTGGGTGAGGCCATCGCCCGCGCGCTGGCAGCGCGCGGAGCTCGGCTCGTGCTCACCGGCCGGCGTCAGGAGGTCCTCGAGCCGCTCTCGCGCGAGCTCGGTGCGCGCACCGTGGTATGCGACCTGGCCGACCCCGACGCGCTCGAGCCGCTTCTCGTCGATGCGGGGGCGGTCGACGTGCTGGTAGCCAACGCCGGGGTCCCGGCCGACGGCCCGATCGAGGAGTACGAGGTCGACCAGATCGACCGCGCGCTCGACGTGAACCTGCGTGCCCCGATCCTCCTCGCCCGCGCCCTCGCACCGGCGATGGTCTCGCGAGGCCAGGGGCACCTGGTCTTCATCTCCTCGCTGTCCGGCAAGGTCGCGACGTCCGGGTCGGCCCTCTATTCGGCTACGAAATTCGGCTTGCGGGGCTTCGCCTCCGCCCTGCGCCAGGACCTATGGGAGACCGGCGTCGGCGTCTCTACCGTCTTCCCCGGATTCATCCGCGACGCCGGCATGTTCGCCCAGACCGGCGTGCAGCTTCCTCCTGGCGCCGGGACACGGCGCCCGCAGGACGTCGGCCGCGCCGTCGTGCGGGCGGTCGAGCGCAACCGCGCCGAGATCGAC
>JBBPZM010000058.1:0-28592 GCA_038199035.1 Solirubrobacterales bacterium
CGAAACAAACTCCCCCCCATACGGAAACGGCGGCCGCAACGCCGAAACCACCGTCTTCCCCGTCAAAATCATCATGTCACCAACCTCCTCCAACAAACCCTTCGCCGGAAGAAACGCACGATCAGCGACAGTACGAACCATCTAAGTCCTCCCCCGCGAGCCGCCTGCTGGATAGGGAGTCTGGGGCGGCGGCTCTAGTGGTCTAGTACAGGGCATCTATAGCAGCGCCTACCCGGGCCGGTCAAGCTCGAACCCTCGAATGGCGCGCTGAAACTGTGTCCCCGTGCTGGTACTCTAGCCGTCGTGGTGGCCGATCTGCCCGCAAACGCGCCGGTTGCCCTCACCGTCGACCGCTCCAGCGACGTGCCGCTGGCCATCCAGCTGGCCTGGAAGCTCCGCACCCTGATCGCCACCGGGCGCCTGGGGCCCGACGACCGCCTCCCGGGCGTGCGCGAGGTCGCCGAGTCCGCAGGGGTCAACGTCAACACCGTGCGCGGGGTATACGGGCGCCTCGAGGAGGAGGGGCTGGTCGTCTCTCAGCACGGGCGCGGGACCTTTGTCGCGCCGGGCGCACGCTCGCAGGCCGAGCTGGCGGCCATCGCCGCCGAGACCGCGGCACGAGCGCGCGCCGCGGGCGTGGATCTGCGCGACGTGGCCGCCGCCCTCTACGTCGACGGGGCAGCCACCGGTCGGCGCGATCCCGAGCCGCCCGCCGCCGCGGCGCGGGCCCGCGCGCCGGAGCCGGCCAAGGCGACCGGAGAGCCTGAGCGCCCCGCCGAGCTCGACGAGCGGCCCCGCCGGCGAGAGCTGCGAGCGGAGATCGCGCGCCTCGAGCGCGAGCTGGCCTACGTGGAAGGCCTCACCGGCGAGCCCCTGGCCACACCGAACGTCGCGGCCGGAGCGATCCCGCGGACCGCCGAGCTCGAGGCCATCCGCGATCGGCTACTCGAGCGGCTTGCCGCCCGGCGGGCGGACCTCGAGGAGGTCCGTCGCGAGATCATGGCCGCGCGCTACGCGCCGGACCCGCCCTCCGACTCCCAGCCCGCCGGCCGGCGGGCGTGGCGGCGCGGCGGCGCCTCGACCGGGCGCGCCGGCACCCCCGGCGTGGTCTGGACCCGCGGGTCCTGACGCCGACTCAGGCCTCGGCCTCGAGCGCTTCGCCGGCGCGCTCGTGGGGGCGCAGCCGCACCGGCGCGCCGGCCAGGGCGCGCAGGCGCACCTCTCGCCAGGAGACGCCCTCGGCCACCAGTGCGGGCATGCCCATGACCACCGCGGTGGTCAGCTCGACCGCCTGGAGCACGATCCCGTAGCCCAGGGCGTCGGCCGATCCTACGTGGTAGGCGCCGGTGAGCACCGCCACGCACGCCGCCTGGAAGACGCCGAGGTTCGAAGGCGTGACCGGGACCGCGGCCGTGACGTTGACGGCGAAGAGCACGGCGGCGGCCGCTGCCACGCCGGCACGATGGTCGAGCCCCAGGGCCACGAGCAGGGCATAGCAGCTCATCCACTGGATTGCCCACGCGGTGAGCTGCGCTGCGGTGGCCTCGACCGCCAGCCGCGGGCGGCGAAAGACCACCAGCCCGAGCCTCACCCGTCCTGAGGCGCGGCGCGCCTGGACCACCGCGGCGCGCAGCCGCCTCAGTCCCCCGGCCCCCCCGTCGCGGCGCCCACGGCGCAGCAGCGCGGGGGCCGCGAGCACGGCGCCGAGCACCGCCATCGGGGCCAGGGCGACGGCCAAGAGCGCGCGCTCATGACCCGAGAACAGGTTGACGCTCGAGAACATGACCGCGCCCAGGACGACCAGTGCGAGGATGTTCAGCAACGTCTGGGAGACCAGCGTGCCGAGGACGATCGGCAGCCGCTCCCGGGGGTTGCCGGTGCGCCGAGCGACGATGAACGCCCGCGACGGCTCGCCCAGGCGGGCGGGCAGCGTGGCCGACATGAGGACCCCGATGAACGTCCCCTGGACGGCGTCGCGGCGCTTGACCGCAACGCCGGGCAGAGCGGCGCGCAGGATGGCGTGCCACGAGAGCGCGCGCATCATCATCGAGGAGGCCATCAGCGCCAGGGCGACGAGGACCCAGACCGGGCTCGAGTCCAGCAGCGCCCCGAGGACGGTGCCCAGGCCGATGCGGTGCAGGGCAAGGACCGCCAGCCCGGCGCCGGCCGCCGCCGCCGCGCCCAGCCCGATCCGTCGCGCCACCGCCACCGCCGGCCGGCGCGAGCCCGGCAGGCGAGGCTCGAGCGTGGGCAGCCGGCGGGCGGGGGCGCGCTGAGCGCCGTCGCTGGGCAGGGCCCCGAGCCCAACCGCGGCGCGGCGAAGGGGGCCATGCGCCGCGGGCACGGCGCGGGCGTCGGCATAGGCGCCCAACACCTCGGTCGCGACCTGCGGCCACCCGTAGCGCTGTGCCGACTCGGCCGCCCCCGCGGCCAGCCGGTCGCGCAGGCGGGGGTCCAGCCACAAGCCGCGCAGCGCCTCCGCCAGGGCGGTCGCGTCGCCGCGATCGACCAGCAGGCCGTCACGCCCGGGGCGCACGACGTCGCGATAGCCGGCGATGTCGGAGGCGATCACCGGGGTGCCGGCGGCGAAGGCCTCGGTGAGCACCATCCCGAAGCTCTCGCCGCCCAGCGAAGGAGCGCACAGGACGTCGGCCTTGGCCAGCGCCCGCTGCTTTGCCTCGTCGTCGACCTTCCCCAGGACCTCGACGCCGCGGGCGTCGAGCAGCAGCGGAGCGACCTCTTCGCGCGTCGCCCCGACGATCTGCAACCGCGCCGGCACGTGCTCGCGCAGGGCCTCGAAGGCGCGCAGGAGCACACCCAGCCCCTTGCGCTCGACCGCCTGGCCGACGAAGGCGATCGTCAGCTCGTCGCGTGGATCGGGGACCGCTGGGGTGAGCGCGACGTCGACGCCGTTGGGGATCACCCGGTAGTGGCCGCCGTAGAAGCGCCGGCCGGTCCAGGCCGCGGCCTGGGAGACCGCGATCCGCACCCGCAGGTGGTTGAGCATCCGCCGGGCGCCGATCAGGTTGGCCGCGTTGTTGGAGATGCGGTTCTCCGAGTAGCAGTGGAAGGTCCCGACCAGCGGCGCGTCGGTCGAGACCAGCGCGTCCCAGCACAGGGTCGGCGCCACCGGCTCGTGCAGGTGGACGACGTCGAAGCGACCGGCTCGCAGCTCGCGGCGCATGGTGGTGACGCCGTGGGGCGTGGGCGCCAGGTTCGACACGGCGCCGTTGGCGGGGACGCCGATCGTCCGTCCGAGGGAGATGAGGTACTCGGGAGCGTCTCGACGCTCGGGGGTGGCGCCGCGGTGCAGCCAGCGCGACGCGCGATCGTCGGGGTCGTAGGGAGCCAGCACGCGAACCTCGTGGCCCTGGGCGAGGAACTGCCCGGCCAGCGCCTCGATGTGGCGTGTGACCCCTCCCGGGTACGTCCAGGAGTAGGGGGAGACGAGCGCGATGCGGGTCATGGGACGGTCGCGGGAGGCCGACCGCCCTCGGGTCGCCGCGCAGCGTCGGATTCTTGCATCGCAGCCAGCGCCGCGGGCCGCCTCCCCCCGGGCCGCGCCGCGGCGCGCTCGGGGGGCGAGGCCGCCCCGTGGGCCGGCTCACCGATGAGGTAGGCGGTGGCCAGGCCGAGCACGAACACCGCCACCACGAAAAGCAGCGGGCCGGAGTCGTTGGTCAGCGCTCCCACCACTCCGGCGGCCAGGCCGCCGGCCAGGGCCGCCGTCCACGCCGGGCCGGGAAGGCGGCCGTACAGGCGGCCGCGGGCGCGGATGGCCACGGCGACGGCCAGCACCGCCCCAGCCGTGACGAACGGCATCTTCCCGCGCACGAGGGAATGGAGGGCGAACTGGTAGCGGCGCCCGATGACCTCCCACAAGGAAGCTCCTCCCTGCACCTCGAGCACGTTGCGCGAGAAGTGACTGCTGGCCCCCGTGGCGAGGTCGAGCGCGGCGAGCAGCCCGACCGCGACGAGCGGGACGAGGGCGGCGATAACCACCGCCCGCCGGGTGAGCCCTCCGGGCAGCACGGCCAGGGTGGCCACCGCGGTGCCCGCGCTGATCGTGATCACCCCTCCGACGTCGGCGCCCAGGTAGCCGGAGCCCACGACGGCGGCCACCGCCGCGCCCAGGCCTGCGAAGGCAATGGCCATGGCCCGCGAGCGCGGCCGCGCCCCGAAGGCGGCGGCCACGCCGAGGAAGAGCAGGATCGGGAGAGCCGGCTCGAGCTCGTTCCCGATGCCGAAGAAGCGCGCTCCCGAGCGGGGGTTGGGCCCCAGCAGGGAGAGATCGATCAGGCTCGTGCCGAGCGCGAGGTCGAGCACGTAGGCCACGAGGCACACCGCGGCGGGCAGGACCGGCCCCCGGGGCCAGGGCAGGGCCAGGTCGGTGAGCGCGCCCAGGACGAAGGCGCCGATCGTGACCATGGCCGTCTCGGCCAGGGCAGCCGGAGGGTCGATCACCGACGGCACGAGGACCAGCGAGGGGACCCACAGCAGCGCGAGCGCCCCGATGCGCAGCCCACGCCGCGCGCCGGCCGGGCCCAGGACGGCGGCCAGGGCGGCGGTGACGAGCACCCATACGGCCAGCAGCGCCTCCAGCGTGCGGATGCGGCGGGGCGCGACGTGGGTGTAGCGGGTGCGCAGGCGCTCGAGCGCGGGTGCGGCACGGGCCGGCTCGAGCTGGATGGCCTGGCCGGTGACGCTGCCCGGCACGGCCAGTCCGAGGTGGCGCAGGAAGGTCGGCAGCAGGTCGATGCCCGTGACCACGCCGTCGGTGCGGGTGGTGTCCGAGGTCAGCCCGCGGTGGCCCGCGGCCGCCGTCGTCAGGGCGATCGGCAGCAGCTGGAGGGTGTCGATGTGCGGCGGGGACTGGGCGGCCACGACCAGCTCGCCGCTGGCGCGCGCGGCGAGCAGCGCGTCGAGCGTGACCAGTCCTTCCCGCGTGGACCCGGCGGCCACCACCACGACCAGCCGGTGGCGGCGCAGGAGGTCGCCGGCCCGCGCCGCCAGCGAGCGCCCGGGCCCGATCGAGACCTCGGCGACACGACCGGCACGATCGGCCGCGGCCACGGCGTCCAGCGACGAGGCGCCGGTGACGCCGGCGAAGCCGACCCGGCTCGGGATGGCGGCGGCCAACCGACCGGGGGCGATGTCGCCGGGCGCGGTCGCGGCCCGGCGCACCGCCGCGGCCCATCCCGCAATCGCCCCCCCTCGCCCGCGGCGCAGAAAGCGCAGGGGCCCGGGGTCGCGCGGGCGATAGGCCACGGGTGAGACCCGGGTCCCCTGGGTGATGTCGAGCAGCGCCTGCTGGGGGCTGTAGCTGCCCTGGGTCGGCCCCATCAGGCCGACCGCCAGCCCGGGGCGACGCTCCAGCGCGCGCAGCAGCGGATCGGGGGAGGGCGGTCGACCGTCGCGGGCCACCGGCCCGGGGAGGAAGACGAGGACCGCCCGTGGCGCTGTCCCCGCGGTCGCCCGCTCAGCCGCGGGGAGGGGCAGCGGGCTCGCTGCCGAGGCCGGGGCCGCACCCAGGCAGCACAGCGCGAGCAGGCCGACCGCCCGGACCAGCATGCGGCTGGCCATCACGCGGTGAGGACGGGGTCGGCCGGCGCCCTGCCGGCCGGCGCGGAAGCGGCCGACCGCGGCTCGTCCCCCTCTTCCACCGTGGTCCTCCCGGGCCGCCCGAACATGTAGGCGCTCACCGCGGCCAGCGCGATGACGGCGTTGATGAGGAGCACCGGCCCCGAGTCGTTGGTCAGCGCCCCGACCACCCCGGCCCCGAGTCCACCCAGCAGGGCCGCGGCCCACACCCGATCGCCGCGCAGGGCGCCGTAGATCAGCGCGCGGTTGCGCCACGCGAAGGCCACGGCGAGCACGGCTGCGAGGAAGTAGGCCGGGTTGCGACCCCGCACGAGGGTCTGGAAGGCGAGGATGTAGCGGCGGGCGACGAGCTCCCACACCTCCTGGGCGTTCTCCACCCGCAGCAGGTTGCGCGAGAGGTGGTCGCCGCCGGAGAGGCCGAGGTCGATGAAAATCAGCAGCACGATGGCCGCGACCGGCATGGCCGCGGCCACGACGAGCGAGCGGCGGGTGATCCCGCCGGGGAGCATCATCAGCGTGGCCACGCTGAACGCGCCCGCCACGGTGAGGACGCCACCGACGTCCGCGCCGAGCTTGCCCCAACCCATGATCAGGCCGAGCACCAGTCCGCTCCCGGCGTAGAGGATGGCCAGTCGCTTCGAGGCGGCTCGGCCGGTGAGCGCGGAGGCCAGCCCCACGAGCAGGAGGATCGGCAGGAGGGGCTCGAGCTCGTTGGAGATGCCGTAGAAGCGGGCCCCGAACGACACGCTGGGGCCAAGCACCGATCGGGTCAGCAGGTGGTAGCCGGTAGCCAGGTCGATCGTGTAGGCGACCAGCGCCACCGCGGCGGGGACCAGCGGGCCCCGCGGCCAGGGGATCATGCGATCCGTCACCGCTCCCGCGACGATCGATGTCACGGCGATGAACACGGTTTCGACCAGCCGCTTCTGCGGCTCGAAGGCCGCGCTGACCAGGACCATGGTCGGCCACCACATGAGGCCGAGCGCGCCGATGCGCAGGGCCACCGGCAGCGCCGCGGCGAAGCCGCGCCGCGCGCCGAGGGCTAGCAGGAGGACCGCGGCCAGGGCCGCGACCGCGCGCAGCGACGAGGACTGGCGCGAGCTGCGCACGTCCGACCAGCGGCCCCGCAGGCGCTCCAGGCGCTGGGCCGAGAGCCGCGGCGCCGGCTGGATCTGTGTCCCGCGCACCTTCTTGGGGACGGTCAGGCCGAGGTGGTCGAGCACGGTGGGCGCGATGTCGATGGCCGAGATGAGCCCCTGCTGGCGGGTGGTCGCCGAGGTCACGCCGCGCGGTGGCCCCCCGTCGTCGATAGCGAAGGCGGTCTGCTTGAAGAAGCGCGTCGGGGCGGCGGCTATCTCGCGCTTGGGCGGGGAGAAGGGCAGCTGGGCGACCATCAGCAGCTCGTCGGGAGTGCGCGCGCCGATCAGCTGGTCCAGCGCGGCCAGGCCGGACGGGTCGGGCGGCAGGCTGACCACGACGAAGCGCTTGGAGGCGAGCAGTCCCTGCGTGCGCGCGGCCAGGGTGGCGGCGGGGCCCAGCGAGACGGCGGCCACGCGACCCTGCTCGTCGGCGGCGGCGATCGCGCCGTCGGCGTTGCGACCGCTCTCGCCCACGTATCCCGCTCCCCCCGGGATCGACGAGGCCAGCAGACCGGGGCGGATCGTGGTCGACGCGGTCAGGGCGCGTCGCACGTCGGCCTGCCACCCGGCGATGACCGCCCGCTTGTCGACGGGCTGGAAGGCCAGCGGGATCACGTCCTGGGGGTCGTAGATGAAGGTCGACTGGCGCGTCCCCTGGGTGATGTCGAGCAGCACCTGCTCCTGGGTGTAGTCGCCCTGCACGGTGGAGATGAGGCCGATCGAGAGCTGCGGACGCTGCCCCAGAGCCCGCAGGAAGCGGTCGCGGGGCTCGGGCGGGGCCTTCTCCCCCGACACGTCGAGGTCGGTGCGCGGCCCCGCCTGCCAGAGCGCGAGCACGACGCGGCTGGTGGGCCCGGGACCGGCCTGCGCGAAGGCGGGGGTCGTCCCGATCGCCCCGACCGCAAGGAGGGCGAGCGCGCACGCCAGGACGGCTCGGCCGGGCCGCAACATCGAGGGCACTATAGGGAACGCCTCAGGCGGCCCAGCCGGGCGCAGGGCCGCCGCTAACATGGCCAGCCCGGCTCGCACCGCCGGCCCCGAGCCGCCGTCGCTCCCCATGCCCGAGCGCCACTTCGTCAAGTACACGTTCCTCAAGGTCGATCCCGCCTGGCGCCGGCTGCCCGTCGAGCAGCGTGCCCAGGACAAGCTCCAGTTCGCCGCCGCCTGCGCCGACTTCGCCGACGGCCACCTGCTGCGCTGCTTCTCCCTGGTGGGAACGCGGGGCGACGCCGACCTGATGGTCCTGTCGCAGGCGCGCAACCTCGAGCGCATCCACGAGTTCCACGTCGTCCTCGCCCAGAGCGGGCTCATGAAGTGGTGCGCGATCCCCCACTCGTTCCTCGCCCTGACCAAGGCCTCGGAGTACTCCGACGAGTCGCGCCTGGAGGTGCGCCCCGCCCACGCCAAGTACCTCTTCGTCTATCCGTTCGTGAAGAGCCGCGAGTGGTACGGGCTGGCGGCCGACGAGCGCTGGCGCATCATGCAGGAGCACATCCGCATAGGGCGCGAGTACCCGTCGGTCGACCTCAACACGTCCTACTCCTTCGGGCTCGACGACCAGGAGTTCGTCGTGGCCTTCGAGACCGACGAGCCGGCCGACTTCCTCGACCTGGTGCAGAGGCTGCGCACCACCGAGGCCAGCCGCTACACCAAGCGCGACACGCCAACGTTCACCTGCGTCTCGGCCTCCGTCGAGCGGGCGCTGGGGGCGCTGGACGGCGAGCCGGTCCCCGCGCTGGAGGCGCTGGCGTGACCGGCGCCACCACCGGCCCTCGCCCGCTGTGAACGCCGCCCCCGGGAAGCTCGCGAGCGCGGACCCCGCGCGGCTGGCCAAAGACTTCGATGAGGTCCGCGACGTCACGGTGATCGGGGCCGGGCCGGTTGGGCTGGCCACCGCGTTCTGGGCCGGCATGCGCGAGGCCTCGTCGCGGATCGTCGACTCGCTGCCCGACCTCGGCGGCCAGCTCACCACGCTCTATCCCGAGAAGTGGATCTTCGACGTGCCGGGCCACCCGCGCGTGCTGGCCCGCGAGCTGGTCGAGCTTCAGCGCCGTCAGACGCTCGAGCAGTTCGACGTTCCCGTGCACCTGGAGACGACCGCCGAGAGCATCTCGTGGGAGGACGACCCCGACGAGGAAGGCGGCCGCATCGTCGTCCTGCACACCGAGCGCGGGGAGCTGCGCTCGCGCACGATCGTCATCGCCGGCGGCCACGGGGCGTTCGAGCCCAAGAAGCTGCCCGGCTACGACATGACGCCGTGGGAGGGGCGCGGGGCCCACTACCTGGTCGGTGCCAAGTCGGAGTTCACCGGCAAGAAGGTGGTGATCGTCGGTGGGGGCGACTCGGCCTGCGACTGGGTGGTCAACCTGCTCGACGTCGCCGACCGCATCACGCTGGTGCATCGCCGGGAGGGCTTCCGCGCCCACGAGTCGACGGTGGCCCAGGTGGAGCGCGCGGCGCAGGAGGGCGCGATCGACCTGCGGGTCCCCTACCAGATCAAGGACGTCTCGGGCAACGGGCAGATCGAGCGTGTGGTCCTGTTCCACTCCGAGGACGAGGCCCAGGAGCTCGCGGTCGACTGCGACGCGGTCCTCCTCCAGCTCGGCTTCGTCACCAAGCTGGGGCCGTTGAAGACCTGGGGCCTGGAGATCTCCAAGGGAGCGATCGTCGTCGATTCGCTGATGGCCACCAACCTCGAGCGGGTCTGGGCGTGCGGCGACATCACCACGTTCGACGGCAAGCTCAAGCTCATCGCCACCGGCTACGCCGAGTCGGCCATCGCGGTGGCCCAGGCCGTGCACGCCATCCGCCCCGAGATGAAGATCCAGCCCAAGTACTCGACCAACACCGGCGTACCGGGCGCGGTCGAGGGGCAGGCCTGAGCGCGCGTCGCGTGGCGCGCTGGCTGGAGGCCGACGTCGTGCGCGGGCTGGCCGGGGAGTCGGCCTGAGCCCGAGGTCCTCCGCCCGCCGCTGGCCCGCTCAGCTCGACGCGGCGGTCGCGCACCTGCGCGAGGCGGACCCGGTGATGCGCGGGTTGATCGACTCCGTGGGGGAGCTGGGCCGCCGCGGCCGGCGGCCGGTGGACAGCGGCGACCACTACGGCGCGCTCGTGCGCTCGATCGTCGGCCAGCAGCTCTCGGCCAAGGCGGCCTACGCCATCAACGCGCGCATGCTCGATCGCTTCGGCGGCCGGCCTCCCCGGCCGCAGGAGATCCTGGCCGCCGACGCCGAGGAGCTGCGCGCGGCCGTCGGGCTCTCGCGCGCCAAGGTCGGCTTCCTGCGCTCGCTGGCCGAGCACGTCCTCTCGGGCGAGCTCGAGGGCATGGACGCGCTGCCCGAGGAGCAGGTGATCGAGGAGCTGTGCGCGGTCAAGGGCATCGGCGAGTGGACCGCCCACATGTTCCTGATCTTCCACCTCGAGCGCCCCGACATCCTGGCCACCGGCGACCTCGGGATCAGGGCGGCGATGCGCCGCGCCTACGACCTGCCCGAGCTGCCGGTGGCGGCGCAGATGGAGGAGATCGCCGCTCCGTGGCGACCGCACCGCTCGACGGCCTGCCGCTTCCTGTGGCGCTCGCTGGACAACGAGCCGGCCTGAGATCCGCCGCCGCCAGACCTGCGCGGGGGGTTCTGAAAGGCGCTCTGAGCCGGCGCGCTCAGCGGCACTGCGGGGGCAGGGGCGGCGGGGGATCGTTCGGCTGGCGGGGACCGCCCCAGGCCCGCCACAGCCAGTAGGTCGGGTAGAGCGGGTCCAGCGCCGGCCCCTCCAGGCCGACCGGGAAGTTGGGGTCCTCGCGGAAGGTGTACTGGAAGGCGGCGTCGATACGGGGATCGGCGTACCAGCGCAGCAGCGCGGCGTGCAGCGCCTGGCAGCCGCGGCGCAGGGTGGCGGCGTCGTGGCGGCGGGCGACGGCGCGCAGGCCGCCCACGCCGGTCTCGGTGATCCAGACGCGCTTGGGCGGCTGGCCCGCGCACGGGCGCGAGTCCAGCGCGGACTCGAGCTCGCCGACGCGGTTGGCGTCGCCGACGTACTGGTGCTGGGCCCACACCCCGCCGGCGCAGAGCACGTCGGGCGCCAGGCCGTCGACGAACTCGCGCACGCCGGTGATCTGCGGGCGGGCGCGAAACGGGCTCGACGTGTCGCCCAGGACGATCTGCTGGTCCCCCGGGTCGGCGTCGAGCACGCCGCGCAGCGCCCGCGCGAGCATGCCGTAGGTCGCCGGGGCGACCGAGCGCGAGGTCGTCGCGCAGCCCAGTCGCTGGGGGGAGAGAAAATGCCCGGAGTTGGGCTCGTTCCATGGGCTGAAGAGGCGCAGCTCCACCCCCTCGCGACGCCCCAGCGCGATCAGCGACCGGACCATCGCCTGGTAGCCCGGCATGGCCGTCGCGTCGGGAGCCCGGGCCTGCGACTCCGCTCTCGGCGGCTCGCAGCGCTGGATGTGCGTCCGGGCCCACTTCGGGGTGCCGTAGAAGGTGACGACGGGCTCGAAGCCGCCGCCGGCGCGCGCGCGAGCCCGGGCAACGGCGCGCAGCTGGGCCAGCACGCTGTGGCCGCCGCTGGAGCGAGCCGCCCAGTTGATCGCGCGGTAGCGATCGGGCTGCACCTCCGACCACAGCACGACCACCCGCAGGTAGGCCGGGCGCAGCAGCGAGAGGCGCAGGCTGGCGCCGCGCTGGCGGCCCAGTCCGGGGCGCGGCGGCTCGGGCGGAGAGACGAGGGCCGGGTCGAACTCGGTCAGCCCGACGCCGAGGCCGCCGGGCGCCGGCCCTGGAGGCGGCGGCTGGCCATCGGTGGTGGCGCCACCGGCCAGGACGAGGCTCGCCGCCAGCGCCGAGGCCACGACCGCGAGGCGAAGGACCGGCACGCGGGCGTTGAGGGACGCGGCGGCGCGACGCACATCACGGTTAACCGATGGAGGAGCCGGAAGGTGTGCAGACCTCCGCCCGTTGGGCGCCTGCCCGCTCGCCCGGAGCGCCCGGCGGCCGGAGCCCCGGGGGCGGAGCTTCGACGGGCGTGAACAGACCGAGGGCGCAGTCGCCCTCGGCCGGAGCTCAGACCGCCGAGACCTCTTCCTCGTCGGCGACTCGGAACGACGAGCCGCAGCCGCAGGCGGCGACCACGTTGGGATTGTTGACCTGGAAGCCCGCTCCGGTCAGGCCATCCAGGTAGTCGACCTCGGCTCCCCGGATGTAGGGCAGGCTCGTGCGGTCGACGAGCAGCGCGATCCCCCGGCTCTCGAAGACCTCGTCGTTGTCGCGGCGGTTGTCGAAGGCGAGCTGGTACTGGAAGCCCGAGCAGCCTCCGCCCCGCACGCCGACGCGCAGGCCAGCCAGCTCGGAGACCTGTCCCTGCTGGGCCAGGAACTCGCGGACCTTCTCCGCGCCTCTCTCGCTGAGCGTGATCATCGCTCTGCCAGTGTAGCGGCCGCGCGGACCCTCCCCAACGCCTGCGGCGAGCCCGGCGCCGAGGCAGCGAAGGGGTCACGCGCGGCCAGACGGGTACTACGCTAGGCGGACATGCCGAGCGCAGACGAGCTCAAGCAGCGCATCGAGGCGGCGATCCCCGGCGCCCGGGCGCAGGTGCAGGACCTGACGGGCGGAGGCGACCACTTCAGGGCGACGGTCGCCGCGGCGGCCTTCTCCGGCCTCAGCCGCATCCAGCAGCACCGGCTCGTCTACGACGTGTTCGGCGACGAGCTGGGCGGGCCGATCCACGCCCTCTCGATAAGCACCGCCATCGCCGACGCCGAGGACCAACCCGTGCCGAGCCAAATGAGGTAGCCATGAGCCAGCAGCAGACCGACTCCCCGCAGGACAATCCGATCCGCGCCGCCATCCAGGAGGCGAGCGGCGAGCACTCGACGATCCTCTTCATGAAGGGCACGCCCGAGCAGCCGGCGTGCGGCTTCTCGGCCCGCACGGTGGCGGCGCTCCAGGCCACCGGGGCGCCGTTCGCGGCGGTGGATGTCCTGCCCGACCCGCGCATCCGCCAGGAGCTGTCGGCCCTCTCCAACTGGCCGACGATCCCCCAGCTCTTCGTTGGCGGCGAGCTGGTAGGCGGCTGCGACATCGTCACCGAGATGTACGAGTCGGGTGAGCTGGCGCAGGCTCTGGGCGTGGAGGGCGCGCAGGAGCCCGAGGCCGCTCCCTCCGCCCACGGGCCGGCGCAGGGCGGTCTCGAGATCGAGAACCGCCTGACCTGAGCTCGGCGTCGCATCGCCGGGCGGCACCGGGAACCGGCCACCTGCGGGCCGTCACATGCGAGGATCCCGGCGAGGAGCCGGTGAGCCAGGCGATGAGGGACAGAGCGGCCGGGGCCATCGCGTGCGCGACCGTCGCCCTATGTGCGCTGCCCGCCGCGGCCGCGGCGGCGCAGCCGATTCCCGAGGGGGCACCGCCGCAGAGCCCGCCCCCCAAGTTCGTCGGCCATCGCGCCGACCGCGATCCGCTTCCCGGTCGCGCGGCCTCGGACCCCCCGCGCCACCCCTTCATGGCGCCCAACGACGACAGCAACATCCACGACGACGCCTACCAGACCGACACGGCCGACCGTCCCGGCCCGCGGGGGCGCGCGATGAGCCGGGTCTCGACCTTCCAGAAGGCGGAGTGCGCGAGCCTGACCTTCGATCGCAAGGGCCGGGTCGAGACCGTCTGCGTAGGCCTCGACCGGCCGCGGCTCGTCCTCATGGACCCGCGGACGCTCGACACCCTTGCCACCTTGGACCTGCCGCCGCGCCAGCCCGGCGGCGGCAATCCGTTCAGCGACTTCTCGGGCGGCGGCTACTTCTACCTCGACAACAAGGACCGCGCCGTCGTGGTGACCAACGACCGCCACCTGTACGTGGTCGCCCAGACTCACGGGCCGGGCTTCCAGCTCGAGCGCGACTACGACCTCAGTGAGGCGGTGGGCGACAACGACAAGCTGGTGGCGGCGATGCCCGACTGGGAGGGGCTGATCTGGGTGGTGAGCCGCAAGGGCAAGGTCCTGACGGTCAGGCCGCGTGACGGGCGCATCCAGCTGCGCGACACCGGCGAGCCGATCGGGAACTCGTTCGCGGCGGACGAGACCGGGGGCATCTACATCGTCACCGACGCGGCCATGTACCGCTTCGACGCCGACCACAGGGGACGCCCGAGGGTCACCTGGCGCGAGGTCTACGACAACGACCACACCCAGAAGCCCGGTCAGACCGAGCAGGGCTCGGGCACCACGCCGACGCTGATGGGCGACGACTACGTGGCCATCACCGACAACGCGCCGTCGCGCATCCAGGTCGTGGTCTACAGGCGTGGCCGACACGTGGGCGGCAAGCGCAAAGTCTGCGAAGTGCCGGTGTTCAAGCGCGGCATGAGCTCCACCGACAACTCGCTGATCGGCACGCGCCGCTCGATGGTGATAGAGAACAACTTCGGCTACACAGGGCCGTCGTCCACCGAGCAGGGCGGCTCGACCGTCCCCGGGATCTGGCGCGTGGACATCGACCGTGACGGGCGCGGCTGCCACGTCGTGTGGCGCAACGACAAGGTGCGTGCCCCCAGCGTCGTGCCCAAGCTGTCGCTGCGCGAGGGCCTCGTCTACACCTACACCAAGCCGCTGGGCGATCAGGACGACCCCTGGTACCTCACGGCGCTGGACTTCGACACCGGCAAGCTGGTCTACAAGCGCCTGGCCGGCCGCGGGCTGGGCTTCAACAACAACTACGCCCCGGTCTCCCTGGGCGCCGACGGCACCGCCTACGTGGGAGTCATCGGCGGGCTGGCCGCGCTGCGCGACCGCTGAGACGCCCGGTCAGGCTGAGCCGGCGGGCTGCCCAGCGGCGGCGCCCGAGCGGTGCTCGAGGTGCTCGACGATCCGCTTGGAGTCGACGATCACCTCGCCGCCGATGACCACCACGGGCACCCGCGACTGGCCGCTCACGGCTTCGATCTCGGGCCGGTCGCGCCGGCGCAGCGGCACGCGGACCTGCTCGTAGTCGACGCCGTGGCGTCGCAGAGCGCGGGCGACCTTGCCGCAGGGGCACAGCCAGTCGGTCGGCGTGGGGCAGCGGTAGAACGTAGCCACGGCGCCCTCAGCGTAGCCGCCTCGCCCGAGCGCCGAGACGGCGGCCTCGGAGCGCCAGGACGCGCTGGTAGGGTCGAGCGGTGGAGAAGGTCGCCGTCGTCACCGACACCACCCACTACCTTCCCCGCGACGTGGCCGACGCCTACGGGCTGCGCCAGGTCTCCCTCTACGTCAACTGGGACGGGCGCCACGAGCGCGAGGCCGACCTGCCCGACTTCGACGGCTACTACGACCACCTGCGCACGAGCCGGGAGCTGCCGACCACCTCCCAGCCCTCGGTGGGCGACTTCCTCGCGGTCTACGAGCCGCTGCTCGACGCCGGCCAGGACATCGTCTCGATCCATCTCGCGGCCGGCATCTCGGGCACCTACGAGTCGGCCCTGTCGGCCAAGTCCCAGCTCGACGAGCAGGGTCGCGGCGGGCGCATCGAGGTGCTCGACTCGGCCAGCGCCTGCGGCGGCTTCGGGCTCGTCGCCCTGGGGGCGGCGACCAGCGCCCGGGCCGGCGGCGACGTCGAGGCGGTGGTGCGCCAGGCCCAGGAGACCCGCCGGCAGCTCAAGATGTGGTTCTGCATCGACACGATGGAGTTCCTGCGCCGCGGGGGGCGCGTGGGCGCGGCGCGCGCGTGGGTGGGCTCCACCCTGCGGATCAAGCCGATCCTCACGCTGGAGTCCGAGATCACCCCGGTTGAGCGGGTCCGCACGGCCGGACGGGCCTTCGAGCGGATGGTCGACTACATGCGCAGCCGCTGCGACGACGGCGCCGACGGCTGGGTGGTGCAGCACATCCAGGCGGCCGACCAGGCCCAGCGGCTGGTCGAGCGGGGACGGGAGATGTTCGGCTGCGAGCCGCTGTTCGTGTCCGAGGTCGGCCCGGTGATCGGGACGCACGTCGGGCCCGGCCTCATCGGGGTCGGCGGCGTGCCGGCGGGACTCGTCAAATAGACGATCCCCCAGGCTGCGTCACAGCCGCCACAAACGGGTACGGAACCTCCATCAAACCTGCGGCGGCCTCTTCGGGGCCGGCAATCGGGTGAGGATGCTGGCCAGCAATCGGGCAGGACGCCCGCCAACCGGGTCGAAAGCCCGCGTGAGGGAGGCGAAGGAGGAACACGATGACACCACTTCTGATCGCATTGATCGTCGGGCTGGTGTGGCTGCTGATCGCCTTTCTGGCGCTGGCCATCGTCGCCGTCGCCAGCAGCGCGGACACGGCGCGCGAGCGGATCGCCGCTCGGGTAGGGCTGCGGCCGGCGCAGGCGATCTTCCCCGAGCCCCGGACTGCGCGGATGCCCACGCTTGGCACGGCCTCGAAGTTCGAGGTCGGGTCGGTCTGAGGAATCGATGCCGGGCCCACCGGGCGCGGCATCGGGCTCGGTGAGCAGCGCTGGTGCTTGGTTAGCGCCGCCGGCGATTCGCTAGCCGCGCGCTCGGCGCACGCCGGCCACGGCGGCCAGGCCCCCGCCGATGACGAAGCCGGCGACGGCGGCTCCGATCAGCACCTGCTTGCGGTGGCGCTGGATGTGCGAGCGCCAATCGGTCAGCTCGGTGACCTCGCCCCGCAGGCGCTCGATGGCCACGCCGAGCTGGGCTCGGTTGCTCTCGATCGACGCGCGGATCTCGGCGGGCGTGCGATCGGCCATCAGCTGGAGCCCTCCGACGCCGTCGCGCGAGCGACCTCCTCGGCCGACTGACCGGCCTGCGCCCGCGCCGCCACCGCCTCGAGCTGGCCGCCGCTGTCACCGGACAGCGTCTGGCGGATCCGCTGGGCCTCGTCGATCGCCATCTCGGGCTTGGGCGCGCCGACCCGCAGCCACTTGGCGGCCAGGAAGCCCGCGCCGGCGCCGGCCAGGAAGAGAACCGCGGCCACGACGAAGAAGCCCCAGAAGGCGGTGCCGATGAACCCGTTGAGGAGCCACGCAATGCCGTGCAGGAGGTAGATGAGACCGAAGATGGCGAACACGCCGGCGGCCAGGCCGACCGCCGCGCCCTTGAGGAGCGTGGTGACCTTCTCCGTCACCTCGGCCTTGGCCAGCTCGATCTCCTCGCGGATGAGCAGCGAGGAGCGCTCGGCGATCTCGCTCACCGCCGCGGCGATGGCCTGGGGGGTGTTGGTGGAGGGTGGTCGCTCGGAGGCCATGGGGGCGCGCCGGGTCAGGAGCGGATCCGCCGCAGGATGAGCGCGATGACCAGGCCGCCGGCGAAGGCGGCCCCCACCAGCACCTCCGGCCGCGAGGCCGGCCCGGTGGCGGCGGCCTCGCCGTCGGGGCCGGGGGCCGGCGCGGCAAAGGAGCCTGGCGGCGGCTCCGCGACGGGCCCGAGCGGGGCCGGCGGCTCCGCGACGGGCCCGCGCGGGGCCGACGGCTCCACGACGGGCTCGGGCGCGGCCGGCGGCTCCGGCGTGGGGGCGGGCGCTCCCGCGGCCTCGGCCGCGCTGGCCGGCTCGGACACCGCCGTCTCGGCGGCGCCGGGAAGGGGGTCCTCAGGTCCGGTGGGAGGCGCCGCGGGCGCTTCGGCCGGCGGGGCCTGCGGCTGGACGGGGGGAGCCGGCGGCGCCTCGGTGGGAGGGGCCGGCGGCCCTCCGGGCTGGGCAGGGGGAACGTCGGGGGCGTCGGAGGCGTCGGGCTCTGCCTCCGGCACGGGCGGGGCCTGCGGCGCGGGCGGAGTCGCCTCGGCGCCCTGGGCCTGGGTAGGCGCGGGGGTGTCGTCGCCGCTCGGCGGCGCCTGCTCGCCGGCGGCCGGCGCCTCGCTGCCGGGAAGGGGACGGGGAACGGCCTGGCGCTCGCTGGTGGTCTGGAGCCGCGGCTCCTCGTCGGCGGCTGCGCCCTCGGGGGGCTGGTCGGGCGGTCGGTCGGTCACTCGGGTGGATCCTCCCCGTACGCGCTGCGCCAGATCGCGGTGGCCAGCCGCTGCACCACCACGCTCGCGACCGCGCCGAGCCCGGCGAGCAGACCTGACCACATGAGCCTCTTGACGACCTGACTGTCCACCGCGCGCGCAGTAAATCAGAGGCGGGCGTCGGGACGCTCGGACCCCGCGTCCAGACCTCCGCACACCGTCTCGACCACGAAGCGCTTGGCCTGCTCGTACTGCCCGTCTCCGTGCGGGAGGAGGTCGAAGATCCACCCCGTGAGCACCTGCTCGATCGCGCCGTAGAAGGCCAGCGCGGCGAACTGGGCGGTGACCGCGGTGGTGAAGGTGCCGTCGCGCTGGGCCTGCTCGACGATCGAGGCGATCCCCTCGTAGGCCTCGCGGATCTTGGCCAGGTGGGTGCGCCCGAACGAGTTGGCCGCCCGCGTGACCTCGACGATGATGACCTTCATGAGCTCGGGGTCGTGGCGGTAGGAGTCGACGATGAACGACGCCACCTCGTAGAGCTTGTCGCGGGCGGACAGCCCCTCGCGGCGGTCGACCGCGTCGATCGCCGCGAGCAGCAGCTCCCAGCGCTCGAGGAAGAGCGTGTCGAGCACCTCGTCCTTGGAGTCGAAGTAGTGGTAGACCAGCCCGTAGGCCACGCCGGCCTCGTCGGCGATGTCGGAGACGCGGCATCCGTGGAAGCCCTGGCGGGCGAAGACCCGCACGGCCGCGTCGAGGATCGCCCGGCGCTTGTCGGCGGCGGCCTGCGCTCGGGCGGTCGCCATCAGCGCCCGGCTCCGCGCTCGCCCGGCGCCGCGACGACCGCGGAGCCGCCGCCGCGCCCGCCCTGCCGTCCGGCCCGCTCGAGTGACCGGCGCCGGCGAGTCGCGTGGCGACGGACGTCGTCCTCGGTCGTGGGGAGCTGAACGGCGGCGGCTCGCAGCGGTCTGTGCCCGTCGTGGTTGGATTGACTGATCAGTCAATCGCCGACGTGCCAAGGATAACCGTCCTGCCTTCCGCCTCAGCGCCGCGGCCGTGGCGCGGGCCGGGCCCCGGTCGCCCGGCCAGCCTGCCCCTGCCGCCGGCGACCATGCCGCGCTGGCGCGGGCGCCGCATGCTCAAGCGCTGGCGCTACGTCGGGGTATTCGGCTCAGACCTCATGCTCTGCGCCGGTGAGGCGCGGGTCGGGCCGCTGCCCCAGGCGTGGTGGGCGGTCTGGGAGCGCCAGGGCGGGGAGCTAAGCGAGCGCACGCGCGCCGTGACCGGCTGCGGTCGCATCCGGGTCTCCCCCGAGGCGGTGGCGGTGCGCGACGGGCCGGTGACGATCGAACTCGAGCTCGAAGCCGGCCGCGGCGTCGAGGTCGTGACGCCCGACCCCGGCGGCTTCGCCTGGACGGCCAAGCACCCGGCGATCGCGCGGGGGCGGGTCCGCGCGGGGGGCCGGGAGTGGGGAGGGGAATGGCCCGCCCTGATCGACGTCAGCGCCGGCTACCACCCGCGGCGCACGTCGTGGCGCTGGTCGGCGGGATGCGGGCTCCTGAGCGACGGGCGCGCGGTCACGTGGAACCTGGTGGAGGGGATACACGACTCGGCGCGCCAGAGCGAGCGCACGCTGTGGGTCGACGGCCAGCCGCGGGAGGTCGCGCCGGTGCGCTTCGCGGCGGCCCTCGGCGGCGTCACCTTCGCCGACGGCGCGCGCCTGGGCTTTCACGCCGAGGCCACCCGGCGCCGCGACGACGACCTGTGGCTCGTGCGCTCACGCTACGAGCAGCCGTTCGGCGCGTTCTCGGGGCGCCTGGCCGGCGGCCTGGAGCTGGCCGAAGGGTTCGGGGTCATGGAGCGCCACGACGCCGTGTGGTGAGCGACGCCGTGTGGTGGCGAGATGGAAGCCCTGGGCCGGCGCAGCTCCTCGAGCTGGTCGGTGTCGCAACTCCCTCGGCCACCACCTCGATCCCCAGCGGGCTTCCCAGGTTGGCTGGTCAGGTCGAACTTCGGCTGGTAGTGGATGCGGAGCTCGCCCTGCGCAGGGCGAGCTCGAGCACCTCCTCGTCGGCCACGCGGCGCAGGAAGCGGCGCGCAGCTCGCTGTCGGCGACCTCGTGGCGGGCACGGCCGCGGTCCTTGGCCCGCGACATGGCCGCCTCGGCGTCGCCGAGCACCTTCTCGGCCGCCGTCGCCCGGCCGCCGACGCCGGCGACCCCAGGCTGGCGGTGAGGTAGAGCTCGTGGCCATCGACCACGAACGGCGCGGCCAGCGTCTGCTCGATGCGGTGCGCCAGGGGCACGGCCGCACGCAGATCGGCGCGATACCGAGCGGTATCTACCGCCGCCGCGTCAGGCTTCAGCGCGTGCGCGCGCCCGCGGCCCCGGTCGCGGCCGACCCGCCGCCGGCGCGCCGCCCGCCCCGCCGCGGACCCGGCGCAGCTGGGCGAGCAGCAGCTTGGAGTGGATCGCGCCGATTAGGTCGCGCAGCGGCTCGGCGCCCGCGGCGATGATCTCGGCCGCGCGCTCGACGTCGACCTCGCCGGCGAGGCGGCCGAGCAGCGTCGCCACCTCCTCCTCGACCAGCGGCTCGAGCACCTCGCGATAGCGCAGCGCGTCGTAGACGGTGAAGCCGATGCGCTCGTCGTAGCCGCCGGCGCGGAAGCGCGAGATGGCCTCGATGATCTTGACCTCGTCGGCGTCGTAGCCGCGCGAGTTGGGCGCCAGCAGCTCGAGCTCCTCGAGGCGGGCCAGGACATTGGCGGGCACGTCGTAGCGCCGGCGCGCCTGCGCGCGCGAGATCCGGCTGCGCTCCTGCGCGGCCAGGGCGCGCTCGACGATGCGGTCCTCGAGCTCGACGATCGCCGCCGCGCGCTCGGGGTCGTCGTCGAGCATTCCCTTGATGACCCGCAGGGGCATGAAGCGCTCCTCCTGGAGGCGCTTGATGAGCCGGATGCGGGCAACGAAGTCCGGCGGGTAGTAGGCCATGTTGCGCGAGGTGCGCTTGATCCCCGCGCCCTCCCCCAGCAGCCCCTCGCGCAGGTAGTGCTTGATCGTCCCGGTGCTCACGCCGCTGCGCTCGGCCAGCTCCGACATCTTGAGCAGGCCGTTGGCGCTCATCGCGCCATGAACGAGCCCTGGGCCTCGCCGGCCGGCCCGGCCACGGCGCCCGACTGCTTGAGCTCGGCGATGCGCTGGGCCGAGAAGCCGGCCGCCGCCATCACCTCGTCGGTGTGCTCGCCCAGCGCGGGCCCGGGCTCGCGCGCGCCCCCCGGGGTGCGGCTGAGCTTGACCGGCACGCCGAGCTGGCGGACCTTCCCCGCGCCGGGCTGGTCGAGCTCGACCACCATCTCGCGGGCCCGGGTCAGCTGGGAGTCGAGCACCTCGTCGAGCTCGAGCACCGGCTCCAGGCAGCAGTCGTGGTCGGAGGCGAAGGCCTGCCACTGCTCGCGGGTGCGCTCGAGGAACACCCGCTCGACCTCGCCGTGGGCCTCCGAGCCGGGCGCCTCGAACTGGCGCTCGATCAGGTCCTCGCGCCCGACTCCGCGACACCAGGCCTGCCAGAACTTGGGCTCGAGTGCGCCGAGGGTCACCCAGCCGTCGGCGCAGGCGTAGGGGCGGTAGCAGATCAGCCTCCCGGCGAGCTCGGGGTCGCCGCGGTGGGGGGTGATCCCCTCGCAGAAGTAGCGCGCGGCGACCATGGCCAGCCAGGACAGCGCGCCGTCGGCCATCGAGATGTCGACGAGCTGTCCCTGGCCGGAGCGGTCGCGCTCGCGCAGGGCGGCGAGGATGCCGAAGGCCGCCATCAGCGCCCCGCCGCCGATGTCGGCGATCTGCCCCGCGGCCTGCACGGGCGGGCCGTCGCGCTCGCCGGTGAGGCCCAGCACGCCGACCAGCCCCAGGTAGTTCATGTCGTGCCCGGATCGGTCGCGGTAGGGGCCATCCTGGCCGTAGCCGGTGATCGCGCAGTAGACGAGGCCGGGGTTCTCCTCACGCAATCGCTCGTAGCCCACCCCGAGGCGATCGAGCACCCCGGGGCGAAACGACTCGAGCACGACGTCGTACTCGCGCACCAGCGCGAGCAGCACCTCCCGGCCCCCCTCCTCCTTGAGGTTGACCCGCACCGAGCGCTTGTTGCGGTTGAGCGCGAGGAAGAGCGCCGAGCCGGCGCTGGGGTCGGCGCCCTCGTAGTGAGGAGGAGCCCAGCGCACGTAGTCGCCCATCCCCATGTCCTCGACCTTGAGCACCTCGGCTCCGAAGTCGGCCAGCAGAAGCGAGCAGAACCCGCCGGGCAGCAACCGCGAGAGGTCGAGGACCCGGACGCCCTCGAGCGGGAGGCCGGTCACGACGCCGCCTGCTCGGAGGACTCGATGGGGTGGGCGAGCACGTCGCGACGGCTGAGCGCCTCGTCGCGGCTCCCGCCGTCGGGGGCCGGCGCCGCGTCGTCGCGGGAATCCGCGGCCCGCGCGCGCTGCGGCGCTGCCAGGCCCAGCAGGTCGCGCGCCTCGGCCACGGTGGCCGGACGGCGCCCGACATCCTCGGTCATCTGGCGCGCCTTGGCGATGAGGTCGCCGTTGGAGCGGGCCATCTCGCCGTTGGGCAGGTAGAAGTTGTCCTCGAGGCCGACGCGGATCGAGCCGCCGAGGGTGAGCGCGGCGGCCACCAGCGTCCACTGGTCACGCGAGATCCCGATGACCCCCCAGTGGTTGGGGCCGTCGGGCCCGCCGGGGAGGTTCTCGGTCATGTGCGCGAGGTTGCGGGCGCTGGGGGGGATTCCACCCGTCACCCCCATCACGCAGGACACGTGCAGCGGCTCGTGCAGGACGCCAATGTCGACCAGCGGTGGCAGCGACCCGACGTGCCCGACGTCGAAGCACTCGTGCTCGGGCTTGATGGCCAGCTCCCCCATCGCCGTGAGGAACTGAATGATCTCGTCGAAGGGGTTGGCGAAGACCGTCGAGAAGACGAAGTCGCGGCGCTTGCGCGAGTACTTGGCGTAGTTCATCGAGCCCATGTTCAGGGCGGCCACCTCGGGGCGCAGCTCGCGCAGGTAGGCGATGCGCTTCTCGATCGGCACGCCGATGGCGCCGGTCGAGTAGTTGATGATCACGTCGTCGACCTCGGCCAGGACGGCCTCGGTGATCGCCCGGAAGTCCTCGACCTCGTAGGACGGCGTGCCGTCGGGGCGCCGAGCGTGGATGTGGATCATCGCGCCGCCCTCGTCGACGATGCGCCGCGCCTCGGCTGCGTACTCCTGGGGCGTGTAGGGGATGGCCGGGCACTGGTCGCGGTTGGCGATCGTGCCCGAGATCGAGCAGGTGATGACGACGGGGTCTTGCAGGCTCACCGGCGGCTCCGTGGGCTCAGTGGGAAGTGGGAGGTGCTACTGCTCACTCTGACGCACGGACCCAGCGGGCGCAACGGCGGCGACGACGGGCTCGCCGAGAGCCCGCTAGGCGCAATCAGGGCGTCCCGATGCCCGGGAGGTGCAGGAAGTGGTAGCCCCGGCTGACGTAGAGGCGCTGCGCTCGGGCGGCCTGGCGCGCGGCCGCCGAGAAGCGGATGGCACGTAACCGCCGGGTTGCCTCAGCGAGCCTCCCGACACGCAGCTCGCGCAACACCGGCGGGCAGTAGCTGGCCAGCTTGGCGAAGGCCGCTGCGAGCATCGCGTGGGGGCGCCGGACCGCGGGCGGCGGGTTGAGCTCGCGCATGCGATGGCTGAACTCCGCCAGCCCCACGCCGAGCTTCTGTACGAACGCCGTGGTCTGGACCAGCCGTGGCGCGCGCTTGGGCACCGGTCGCTTGCCGCGCACGTCGCGGGTGATGTCGGTCATCGCAGCGATGTACTGCGCCTTGGTCAGCGGAGGGCCCTTGGGCTTGTCGTGCGACTTGTCGTCGCCGCATCCCGCCATCCCGGTCGCCGCGACCAGCAGCCCGACCGCGGCGGCGAGCGGGCCCAGCCGCCTCAGACCGGCACCACCCCGCTGCGCTTCCACGGTCGCTCGACGTGCTTGTGCTCGGCCATCTCGAGCGCGTGACAGATCGTCGGACGCGTCTCGCGGGGGTCGATGACGTCGTCGATCATGTCGTTGCCGGCGGCCACGTAGACGTCGATCAGCGCGCGGTAGTTGGCGATCAGCTCGGCCTTCTTGGCCGCCGGGTCCTCGGCGGCCTCGACCTGGCGGCGGAAGATGATCTCCACCGCGCCCTCGGCCCCCATGACGCTGATCTCGGCGGTCGGCCAGGCGACGATCAGGTCGGGCTCGTAGGCCTTGCCGCACATCACGTAGTAGCCCGCGCCGTAGGCCTTGCGGATGACCACGGTGACCTTGGGCACGGTGGCGTTGGCCACCGCGTAGAGCATCTTGGCCCCGTGGCGGATGATCCCGCCGGCCTCGACCTTCGTGCCCACCATGAAGCCCGGCACGTCCTGGAGGAAGACCAGCGGGATCCGGTAGGCGTTGCAGAGGTTGATGAAGCGCGCCGCCTTGTCGGCTGAGTCGTTGTCGAGGATGCCGCCGAGCTGCTTGGGCTGGGACGCCACGATCCCCGCCGGACGTCCGCCGAAGCGCGCGAGGCAGGTGATGATCGTGCGGGCGAACTGGGGCTTTAGGTCGAACCACTCGCCGTCGTCGACGATCCGGCGGATCACCTCGTACATGTCGTAGGGCTTGCGGTTGGACTCGGGCACGACGTCGAGCAGCTCCTCGTCGCCGCGATCGACGGGGTCGGCCGACGGGACCACCGGCGGGCGCTGCTCGCAGTTCTGGGGCATGTAGGCCAGGTAGCGCTTGATGGCCTCGAGGCACTCGCGGTCGTCGGCCACCTCGAGGTCGCCCACACCCGACTTGCGGCAGTGCACGCGCGAGCCGCCGAGCTCCTCCTGGGTGACGTCCTCCCCCACCGCCGCCCGCACCAGGTGAGGGCCGGCCAGGGCCATCGACCCCTGTCCCCTGACCATGGGGACGAAGTCGGCCAGGCCCGGGATGTAGGCCGTACCGGCCGCGCACGGCCCTACCAACGCGGCGATCTGGGGGATCACGCCGCTCATCACCACCTCCTCGCGGAAGAGGTGGCCCGAGCCGGCGAACAGCGAGCCGATCGCCTCCTGGATGCGCGCGCCGGCCGAGTCCAGCAGCCAGATGAACGGGATGCGCTTGGTCAGGGCCAGCTCGCGCAGGCGCGAGACCTTGAGCTCGCCGGTCATGCCCATGGAGCCGGCCATCACCGTGAAGTCGTAGGCGCAGACCGCGACCATGCGCCCGCCGACCTTGCCGTAGCCGGTGATCACGCCGTCGGCCGGCGCCTCCTTGCCGTCCATCGCCCGCTGGGAGAAGTGCGGCCGGGCCTGGATCCCCAGCTCGGTGAACGTACCCTCGTCGACCAGCAGGTCGATGCGCTCGCGGGCGGTGAGCTTGCCCGCGTCGTGCTGGCGGGCGATGCGCTCGGGGCCGCCGCCGAGCGCGGCCTTCTCGCGGCGGGCGTGCAGGTCCTCGACCAGCGGGCGCAGGATGGAGGGCGGTCGGGTCTCAGTGGCCATGGCTTGCTCCCTCCAGCAGGGGGTCGACGGCTCCGACGAGCTCGCGCGCGCGGCGCTCGCGCTCGGCCGGATCCTCGGGAGCGTAGAACGCGGCGATCTCCAGCCCCACCACCTCGCAGCGGCCGGCCACCGCCTCGAGCAGATCGTAGAGCTTGTCGAGCGGCAGGCCGCCGTCCGCCGGGCGCTGGGCGGGGAAGGCGGCCGGGTCGAGCACGTCGGGGTCGAGGTGCACGTAGACCGGCGCGCCGTCGAGCGCGTTCTGGAGGTAGACCAGCGTCTCCAGCGAGGCGCCGACCACGGTGGCCGAGCTACGCTCCAGCAGCTCGCGCTCGCCTGCGTCGAGGTCGCGCACCCCGCACAGCACCGCCCGCTGGGGAGGGAACGGCGCGAGCCCGAGGCCGGCGTCCCAGCGCCCGCATGCGCCGGCCAGGCCCATGCCGCCCAGCCAGCCGCTCGGGCTGGTCTGCGGCGTGTTGAAGTCTCCGTGGGCGTCGAGCCAAAGGACCTTGGCGTCCGGGCGCTCCCGGGCCACGGCCGGCAGGGTGGCCAGGCCGATCGAGCAGTCGCCGTGGACGAGGACCGGGAGGCGCCCGGCGCGCAGGGCGTCCTGCACCTGGCCGCCGGCCTCGAGCAGGCAGCCGCGCCCGTCGCGCAGGTCGTCGGCCCACCCGCGAGGCGCCGCAGGCCCGGCGGCCACGCCGTCCGTTCGGGACGGCGCGCCGATGCTCCGCGCGGGGGCCCCCAGCCGGCGGCCGAGCTGGGCGCCCAGCGCCTCGACCCCCAGCCCGCAGCGCCGGTCCTCCGAGACCCGGCAGCGCATGGCCACCAAGCTGGCCGGCCGGGTCGCGGGGCCGGCGATGCTCACCGGCCCTTCCAGCGGGGCTCGCGCTTCTCGAAGAACGCGGTGACCCCCTCGACGATGTCTTCGGTGGAGAGGGCGAGCGCGAGCTGCGCCCGCAGGTACTCGAGCGCGTCGGCCAGCGCCATGTCCTGCTGACGGAACATTGCCTCCTTGCCGAGTCTCATGATGGCCGGCGACTTGGAGGCCAGCTTGGCCGCCCAGTCGGCGACGGCGGCGTCGAAGTCCTCCGCCGCGACCACGCGGTTGACGATCCCCGCCTCGCGGGCCTCGTGCGCGCTGAGGCGCTCGCCCAGCAGCAGCAGCTCGTTGGTCCGCTTGCGCGGCACGTTGCGGTAGATCAGCGCCATGATCATGAACGGGAAGGCGCCAACGTCGATCTCGGGCGTGCCGAACTGCGCGTCCTCGCGGGCCACGACGAGGTCGCAGGCCAGGGCGATCCCCAGGGCCCCGGCCAGCACGTGGCCGTTGGCCGCGCACAGCGTCGGCTTGGGAAAGCCGGCGACCAGCTCGAACAGGCGCGGCAGCAGCGGCGTGAAGTCGAAGTGCTTGCGCACCAGCGGCACGTCGGCCGCGAACCCGCCGAGGTTGGCCCCGGAGGAGAAGACCCGGTCGTGCGAGGAGGTGAGCACCGCGCAGCGCACGGCGTCGTCGTCGCGCGCCTCCTCGAAGGCGCCGATCAGCTCCTCCAGCAGCTCGTGCGACAGCGCGTTGCGCGTGTCGGGCTGGTCGAGGGTGATGGTGGCGACGCCGGTGGAGCCGGCGTCGTAGCGGAGGGTCTCGTAGGCCAAGGTGGGGAAGCTCGCCGGCCGCCCAATCTGACCGATCGATGGCGAGAGCGTCAAGCAGCGCACGTCCGGCGGACCGCGGCGCCCGAGCCGGACGAGGCCCTTCCACCCGGCTGAGCCGGTCGAGCAGCTCGGCGTCATCGACCACCTCAGCGTCGCCGATCTGCTCGAGATCGCCGTCGGCATCCTTGGTGCGGCCGCGGTGCGCGATCGAGGACCCTCGCCTCAGCGGCGTTCGGTTATGTAGAGTGCCCGCCGCCGAGTCGCCCTCTCACGGGAGGGCGAGCGGGGGACCCAGGTGCCGGAAGGACGCCGGCGTGGGGCGAATCGGGCGCATTGCTGCGCCCGTAGCGCCAGGAGGTGGCGCGAGCCCGTCAGCTCACCTCGCAGGCACCGCGACAACCGAGCCCTCCGAGGTGATCCCAGTGCGCCATCCCCGCCTACCGTCGGTCGCAGTCGTGGTGGCGGCCGTCCTCGCCGTCGCTCCCGCCCGCGCCGCGGCCAGCCCGGGCCAGGACATGGTCAACGCCATCAACGGCGTGCGCTCGGCCCACCACCTGCGGCTGCTGGTCCCTTCCCCGTCGCTGGACCGCTCGTCCTACGGCTACGCCCGCTACCTGATCGAGTCCGACCGCTTTGGCCACGCCGGCTCGATCCCCGGCGGCTTTCGCCTCGCGGGCGAGATCCTCGAGCACCATCCCGGGCGCTTGGCCTTCGTCCAGCGCACGGTCGGGGAGTGGATGCGCTCCCCCGCCCACCGGGCGATCATCCTCGACCCCCGCTTCCGCTACGTCGGCGTGGGGTTGACCAGCGGTAGCTGGCTGGCGCGGCGGACGTCGATGTGGGTGGGACGCTTCGGCAGCTGAGCCGACGGGGCGGCCGGGCCGCCGGGCCGCCGCCTGCCGCTCTGTCCCGGGGCCCGGTGCGCCCTGGCCGCCGAGCCTCCCCGTGCCGAAAGTAGGAAGTGCCACTGTTTACTTCGGCTCAGCGCTCGGCTAGCGTGCCGGGCGAACCCGAGTCAGGAGCAGACGCCCCGTGAGCAGCCCCGCCTCCGCCCCCGTCGACGCCGCCGCGCCCGACGACGTCCTCAAGCCGGACTTCGGCGCCAAGCGCAAGCACTTCATCTTCAAAGAGGAGCACGACCAGCTGCGCGAGTCGATCCGCTCGTTCGCCCAGAGGGAGCTGGCGCCCCACGCGGAGGAGTGGGAGGAGACCACCTTCCCCGACTGGGTGTTCAAGCGCATGGGCGAGCTGGGCTTCCTCGGGCTCTCCTACCCGGAGGAGTACGGAGGACAGGGGGGCGACTACTTCGCCAACCTCGTGCTGGCCGAGGAGATCGTGCACGCCAAGTCGGGCGGCCTGGCCATGGGCGTCGCCGTGCACACCGACATGGCGACGCCGCCGGTGTTCCTCTTCGGCACCGAGGAGCAGAAGCAGCGCTATCTGGTGCCGGCGATCAAGGGCGAGAAGATCTCGTGCCTGGGGATCACCGAGCCCGACGCGGGCTCGGACGTCTCGGGGATCAAGACGCGTGCCGTCCGCGACGGCGACGAGTGGGTGATCAACGGCTCCAAGACCTACATCACCAACGGCCACCGCGCCGACTTCATCGTGCTGGTGACCAAGACCGACCCCGACGCCGGCTACGACGGCTTCACCCTGTTCCTGGTCGACATGGACCTGCCCGGGGTGATCCGCGAGAAGCGCCTCGAGAAGCTGGGCATGCACGCCTCCGACACCGCGCTGCTGGCCTTCCAGGACGTGCG
>JBBPZM010000059.1:0-59508 GCA_038199035.1 Solirubrobacterales bacterium
CGGGCGCCCGTCACCGCGGCGCCGGCCGCCCGCCTCGAGTCGCCGCCGGTTGCGCCGCCTCGGGCCCGCGTCGAGTCGCCGCCGGTTGCGCCGCCTCGGGCCCGCGTCGAGTCCGCGCCGGCGGCGCCGCCCCGAGCCGAACCGACGTCCCCGTCACCCGAGCCGCCCGCGGCGCCTTCGCCGGAGCCCACGTTCCCGCCCGCGCCCGTAGAGCCCGCTCCGCCGATCGAGTCGGCGCCGCCACCGCCCGCGCCGACGGCTCCGGCCGAGCCACCCGAGGCCGCGATCCCCGCCGAGCCCGCGCCGGTCCCACCGCGCGTACCGGCGGACCCGCCGGAAACGACGTCCACACCCCAGCCACCGCTGGCGCCAGAGTCACAAAGGGCGCCCGAACCTCCGCCGCCGGCCCCCGGCCCCGCCTCCCGCCCGGCCGGGCCACGGCCCGCACCCGACCCATCGCCGCCGCCCACCCGGCCGGTCACTCCCCGACGACCGCCCGAGCCCGTCGAAGCGCCCTCGGTCGTCCTCGACCGCCAGCCGGTCGAGGACTGGAGCTCTCTGGACGAGCCTGTCCCCGCCGCCCCGCGCCGGCGGCTGCGACCGGCGTCCGCGCGGGTCGGCCGACCCCCGGCCGGCTCAACCCTGCCCAGCCCGGGGGCCGCGCGCTCGGTTGCCGCGCGGGTCCTGGCCGCCGTGGCGCTCGTGGTCGCCGCCGCGCTGGTGTGGTTCCTCTTCGTGCTGTTCCAGCCGTTTCACGGGGAGGGGTCCGGGCGGGTCTCGGTCTCCATCCCTAGGGGAGCCAGCGTCATCGACGCGGGCCGCCGACTGGCCGAGCACGACGTCATCTCGTCGGCGCTGCTCTTCCAGATCCGCGCCAGGCTGAGCGGTGACAGCGACGTCAAGCCCGGGACCTACCGCCTCCCGCTCGGCATGAGCTACGGCGCCGCGCTCGACGCCCTGGCCAAGGGGCCGCCCAAGCCCAAGACGACCAACATCACGATCAGCGAGGGGCGCACCCGGCGCGAGGCCAGCGCGCTGCTGGCCAAGACCTCGCTGCGCGGGAGCTACGCTCGGGCGACGATCCGTTCGCCCCTGCTCGATCCTCGCGCCTACGGGGCTCCGCGCGGCACTCCCAGCCTCGAGGGCTTCCTCTTCCCGGCGACCTACCAGATTCGCGTCGGCGCGCCCGTCAGCGACCTCGTGGCCAAGCAGCTCCAGACCTTCAAGGCACGGTTCGCCAGGGTGGACCTCGGCTATGCCCGCTCGAAGCAGCTCACGCCCTACGACGTGCTGATCATCGCCTCGATGATCGAACGCGAGGCGCAGGTGGCCAAGGACCGCCCTCTGGTCTCGGCGGTGATCTACAACCGGCTGAAGAGCGGCACCCCGCTGGGCATCGACTCGACCCTGCGCTACGCCCTCAACAACCAGACCCGCGCGCTGCGTGAGTCCGAGCTGCAGATGAGCACGCCCTACAACACCCGCATCCACAAGGGCCTCCCGCCGACGCCGATCGGCAATCCGGGCATGGCCTCGATCCAAGCGGCCGCGCATCCGGCGAGGTCCAAGGTCATGTTCTTCGTGGTCAAGCCCGGCACGTGCGGGGAGCACGCCTTCTCGACCACCTACCAGCAGTTCCAGCGCGACGCGCAGCGCTACACGCAGGCGCGCAACGCCGCGGGCGGCCGCTCGCCCGTGAAGTGCGGCTGACCGGCGACCCGCGCACGCCGTGAGGCGACCCGCGCACGCCAAGCGCGTCGGCGTCCTGGGCTGGCCGGTGGCCCACAGCCGCTCCCCGGCGATGCACGAGGCGGCCTTCCGCGCGCTGGGTCTCGACGACTGGCGCTATCAGCGGCTCCCCGTCCCGCCGGAGCTCTTCGAGGAGACGGTTCGGGCGCTGCCGGCGGCTGGGTTCGTCGGGGCCAACGTGACGATTCCCCACAAGGAGGCGGCGCTTGCCCTTGCCGATGAGGCCAGCGACGCGGCGGGCGCGATCGGGGCGGCCAACACCCTGACCTTCGTCGAAGGGAGAATCCACGTCGACAACACCGACGCCCCGGGCCTCATCGCCGCCCTGCCCGAGCCTCCGCGAGGGACGCGCGCCCTGGTGCTGGGAGCGGGGGGGAGCGCCCGGGCGGCGGTATGGGCGCTGATCGACGCCGGCGCGGCCGAGGTCCTGATCTGGAACCGTACGACCGCGCGCGCGCAGCGGCTGGCCGCCGGGCGGGGCGCACGCGCGGTGGCGCGCGCGGAGCCCGCGGACCTGCTGGTCAACTGCACGGCCGTTGGCCTGGCGCCGGCGTCGAGCCCCTGGACCGACCTCCCGCTCACCCCGGAAGCTCTGCGCGCCTACGGCTGCGTAGTCGACCTGGTCTACGGTGTGCAGGAGACCGAGCTCGTCCACGCGGCGAGGGCCGCCGGCACCACGGTGGTGGACGGCCTCGAGCTCCTCGTCCGCCAGGGCGCCCTCTCCTTCGAGCGCTGGACCGGGCGCAAAGCGCCGCTCGAGGTCATGCGCGCGGCGGCCAAGTGGCAGCAAGCCTAACCCGCCCCTCGCTACAGCGCCCCGCCTCACTCAAGCCCGCCTCGCCCTCCGCCGATGCATCTCTCCCGCCTGTCTCGCGGGCCAGGCGTCACCTGCCCGTGGGGGCCGTCGTCCGGCACCTCTCAGTGGAACGCGAAACGCCACCACACCTGCGTCCCGTCCCGCCCCCCGGCGCCGACGCCGCCGCGGCGCCCGCGCACCGGCCGGACGGCGTTGCCGCCGGAGTCAGCCCGCCCACCCGCCGGCGCAGCAGCGGACGCTTCCTGACCGACGTGATCGTCGAGATGGGCCTGGTCGATCGGGCCCGCGTCGACCAGGCCATCGAGACGGCGCGCGCGGCTGGGCACACCCCTGAAAAGGTCCTCCAGGACTCCGGCGCGCTGACCCAGGAGCAGGTCGCCCGCGCGGTGGCCGAGCGCTACGGCCTCGACTACCTCGACCTCAACGAGTTCGCCGTCGACATGGGCGCGGCCAACGTCCTGTCGGCCTCCGCGGCCCGGCGATACGAGGCCGTGCCGGTCTCCTTCGTCGACGAGCGCACCCTGCTCGTGGCCATGGTCGACCCGGCCAACGTCGTCGCCATGGACGACATCGCGATCATGACCGGCCTCGAGGTCCGCCCGGCGGTCGCCGCCCGCGAGGATGTCACCGGGCTGGTCAGCCGGCTCAATCGCCTCGGCGACGTGGTCAAGGAGGCGGCCGACGAGGCCGCCGCCGAGCCGACGGAGCTCCAGGCCGTCCCGGGCGACGTGGTCGACCTGCGCGAGTCGGCCGACGACGCGCCGGTGATCAAGCTCGTGCACTCGGTCATTGCCCAGGCGGTCGAGCAGGGCTCCTCCGACATCCACTTCGAGCCCGACGGCACCGAGCTGCGCGTCCGCTTCCGGATCGACGGCGTGCTCGTCTCCTCGGCGACCGTCCCCCGGCGAATGGTCCGGGGGGTGATCTCGCGCATCAAGATCATGGCGAACCTCGACATCGCCGAGCGGCGCCGTCCCCAGGATGGCCGCGTCGGGCTCAACGTCGAGGGCCACCACGTCGACGTGCGCGTGGTCTCGCTGCCCAGCGTGCACGGCGAGTCGATCGTCATGCGCATCCTCGACAAGGACACGGTGGCGATGGAGCTCGGCAAGCTGGGGATGCAGGACTCCCAGCGCGAGCGCTACGAGGAGGGCTTCTCGCGCTCCTACGGGGCGGTCCTGGCCACCGGCCCGACCGGCTCGGGGAAGTCGACGACCCTGTACGCCGCCCTGCGCCGGCTCAACACCGTCGACAAGAACATCATCACGATCGAGGACCCGGTCGAGTACCAGGTCGAGGGGATCACGCAGGTACAGGTCAACCCCAAGGCCGGGCTGACCTTCGCCAACGGCCTGCGCTCGATGATGCGCGCCGACCCCGACGTGATCATGGTCGGGGAGATCCGCGACTCCGAGACCGCGACGATCGCCGTCGAGGCCGCGCTCACCGGGCACCTCGTCCTCTCGACGCTGCACACCAACGACGCGCCGACGGCGATCACGCGACTGCTGGAGATGGGGATCGAGCCCTTCCTCGTCGCGTCGGCCGTCGACTGCGTCGTCGCCCAGCGCCTGGTCCGCACGCTGTGCCGCACCTGCAAGCGGCGCGTCCTCCTCCCGGCCGACCAGCTGCGCGACAACGGCTTCTCGTCGGCCTATGACCTGGAGGCCTACGCGCCGGTGGGCTGCGGGCGCTGCGGCCAGACCGGCTACAAGGGCCGCAACGGCCTCTACGAGGTGATGACCATGACCGAGGAGCTTCGCCGCTTGGTTCTCGCCCGCGCGGCGGCCGACGAGATCGCCGCCCTCGCCGTCCAGCAGGGCATGCGCCGCCTGCGCGAGGACGGGCTGGAGAAGGTCAAACTCGGCCGCACCTCGATCGAAGAGGTCGCCAGGGTGACGGATTCGGCCTGAGGCGCCGGTCGCTGACTGGCGAAGGACGCTCGACCTGCCGATAAGGGCCCAGACCTCCCGGCCGCCTTCGAACCGACGAGACCCCCCGAATGAACCTCGACTTCGCCGACGTGCTGCTGGAGACGCTCGACCGCCGCGCCTCCGACCTCCACGTGACAGCGGGCGCCCCGCCCACGATCCGCGTACGCGGGCGCCTGACGCCGCTGGACGGCTATCCCGTCCTTACACCCACCGACACGCGTGAGGTCGTCTACTCGCTGCTCAACAACGAGCAGCGCCAGCGCCTCGAGACCGATCTGCAGGTCGACTTCGCCTATGCGATTCCCGGGCGCGCGCGCTTCCGGGTCAACGCCTACTTTCAGCGCACCGCGATCGGCGCCGCCTTCAGGCTGATCCCCGCGCAGATCACACCGATCGACGAGCTGGGCCTGCCGCCGGTCATCCATGAGTTCGCCAAGAAACCCCGCGGGCTGGTCCTCTTCACCGGCCCGACCGGCTCGGGGAAGTCCACCTCGCTGGCGGCGATCATCGACGAGGTCAACGCCTCGAGCGAGCAGCACATCATGACCATCGAGGACCCGATCGAGTTCCTCCACGGGCACAAGCGCTGCCTGGTCAACCAGCGCGAGCTGGGCTCCGACGCTCCGTCGTTCGCGCAGGCTCTGCGGGCCGCCCTGCGCCAGGACCCCGACGTGATCCTGGTGGGGGAGATGCGCGACCTCGAGACGATCTCCACCGCCCTGACCGCGGCCGAGACCGGCCACCTCGTCTTCGCCACCCTCCACACCCAGGACACGCCGCAGACGATCGACCGCATCATCGACGTCTTCCCTCCAGAGCAGCAGCACCAGATACGCGTGCAGCTCTCGGTCGGACTCCAGGGCATCGTCACCCAGACCCTGCTCCCCACCGCGGACGGCGCGGGCCGGTGCCTGGCCGCCGAGGTGCTCGTCCCCACACCGGCGATCCGCAACCTCATCCGCGAGGGCAAGACGCACCAGATCTACTCGGTCCTCCAGACCAGCGCCGCCCACGGGATGCAGACCATGGACGCCTCGCTGGCTTCGCTGGTGCGCGCCGGAACGATCACCCGGGCGCTGGCGGAGTCGCGTGCGAGCAGCCCCGAGGAGCTGCGCCGCCTGCTGGGCGCCCCCAGCATGGCCGCGGCGTGACGCGGGCGTAGTCATGGCCAGCTACGTCTTCAGGGCCGTCGACCTCGCGGGAGTCAAGTCCCAGGGCGAGATCGAGGCGGAGTCCAAGCAGGCGGTGACCGAGCAGCTGCGCCAGCGCGGCATGATCGTCCTCGGCATCGACGCCAAGCGCGGCTCGGTCGAGTTGAACCTCACGATCTTCGAGCGGGTCAAGCTCCGCGACCTGGCGATCATGACGCGCCAGCTGTCGACGATGATCAGCTCGGGTGTGAGCATCCTGCGGGCCTTCTACGTCCTCGAAGAGCAGACGCAGAACAGGAAGCTCAAGGAGGCCCTCATTGCCGTGCGCAAGGACGTCGAGGCCGGCCTTCCGTTGTCGGATGCACTGGAGCGCCACCCCAAGCTCTTCAGCCCCCTCTACGTCTCGATCGTGCGCTCGGGCGAGACCGGGGGAGTGCTCGAGAACGCGCTCCTGCGCATCGCCGACCAGCTCGAGAAGGAGGACTCGCTGCGCCGGCAGATTCGCGCCGCGATGGTCTATCCGTCGGTGGTGGTCACCTTCGCCCTTACCGTAATGCTCGCGCTGGTGGCCTTCATCGTCCCGGTGTTCGCCAAGATCTTCACCCAGTTCGGGAGTCACCTGCCAGGGCTGACCAAGGTGACCGTCGGCATTTCACACCTCGTCACCGGCCGGTGGTACCTGCTCATCGCCATGGTGGTCGTGGCCGCCGTCACGTTCCTGAAGTGGAGGAAGTCGGCTTGGGGGCGCCCGATGTGGGATCGCTTCAGGCTCAGGATCCCCCTGCGGATAGGAGAGGTCGTCCAGAAGGTCTCGCTGGCCCGCTGGTCGCGCACCTTCTCGGCCCTCCTGCACGCCGGAGTGCCGATCTTGCAGGCGATCGAGATCACCGGCAAGACAGCGGGGAACACGGTGATCGAGGACGCCATGTCCGGGGTCCTGGAGTCCGTCAAGCAAGGCGGGACCATCGCCGCGCCGCTCAAGGAGATCCCGGTCTTCCCGGCCATGGTCGTGCACATGACCGGCGTCGGGGAGGAGACCGGCGCCTTGGACGAGATGCTCACCAAGGTCGCCGACTTCTACGAGGACGAGGTCGCGGCGGCGGTCAAGGCCCTGACCTCGATCCTCGAGCCGGTGATGATCATCGTCGTCGGCGCGATGGTGGGGTTCGTGGTCATCTCGCTCTATCTCCCGATGTTCAAGGTCTACGACGCGATCAAGTAGACGGCTAGGGCTGCTGAGCCAGTGGCGTCGCGGTCAACGTTGGAACGAGGTAAGAGGAGCTTCCGGTAGGCCCGTGAGTCTTCCGCGCCGACCACGGACCCCGGAGCCAAACGTCCGTCCAGCCGGCTTAAGGCCCTAGGGTCCAGACCCGATACGAGCCGTGCCAGAACCAAGGTGCCAAAGGCAAACCGTCCGTGAGGGCGGGACGCAAAGCCACGGGCCTCTAAGCCGAGCGGGGATCGCGAGGCGAGGAAGCCGGGCTGCCACCAAGGTTTCGTATGGACCGGAGGCATTGACCACCACGGATCTGGCGCCAACAGGTCCAACGGATCCAAGGAGGATTCAATGCTTCACAAGCTGTACAAAATGCGCAATCGCGCCGAGGACGAGAAGGGCTTCACCCTCATTGAGCTCCTGGTCGTCATCCTGATCATCGGCATCCTCGCCGCGATCGCCCTGCCGACGTTCCTCGGGCAGCAGAAGAAGGCTCAGGACGCCTCGGCCAAGTCGGACGCCCGCAATGCGGTCTCCCAGATGGAGTCGTGCTTCACCGACGCGGAGACCTACACCGGTTGCCCCGGCACGGGAAGTGGTATCCCGAGCACGGCTACCGTCACCGTGACCGACGCCGGAAAGGGTTACAAGGTCGACGCTACCTCGAAGTCCGGGGGGACCTTCACCATCACCAAGAGCGCGACCGACGGCACCTACAGCCGCACCTGCTCGGCTGGCACCTGCCCTAGCACCGGCACCTGGTAGTCCAGCCGAAGTCAACGGCATCAGTCGAGGCGGGCCCTTGAGGGGGCCCGCCTCGTCGTTTAGCCAACCGGCCAGCTTCCAGCGTCGCCCTTGCCATCGCGTTTCCTCGTGCCGATGAGACGACCGATGAGCCCGATCACGGATCTCCTTACGCGCCTGCACTCATCCCAGTCTGGCTTCACGCTCGTCGAGCTTCTGGTGGCCATGCCGCTGGCGCTCCTGCTCATGTTCGCGGCGCTCGACTTCTCCGACCTCACGGTGCGCAACCAGCAGGCGACGACCAACCGCGCGCAGGCGATCACCCAGGCTCAGGTCGGGCTCGAGCGGATGACCCGCGAGATTCGCGACGCGGCGGACTTCCGGCTGCTGACCTCGCAGGTGGTCGAGGTCGACACCTACGTGCGTCCGCCGGCCGGCTCGCCGAGCGGCTACTCCCAGAACCTCAAGCTGGTCCGCTACGACTGCACCCGGAGCCAGTGCCGCCGCTACGAGGGACCTCCCGGTGGCCCGCTCTCCAGCGCCTCGACGGTCCTCTTCACCGACGTCGCCAACGCCGATGTCTTCAATCCGGCGCCGAGCTTCGTCAACCCGAACTACATCGCGGTCAAGGTCCAGATCTCGATCCTGCGCCAGCGCAATCCCATCACGCTGACCGACGGGGTCGTCCTTCCCAACGTCACCAACCCGAGTTGAGCCGATCGTGCACGACTCGTCGACAGCGGGGGCGCAGGCAGGTTTCACGCTCGTCGAGGTGCTCGTCGCCGCCTTTCTCGTCGTGGTCGGGCTGGTGGCTCTGCTCGCCGCCTTCGACGCCACCGGGCGCACGGCGCTGGCCGCCCAGCGCCACGGTCAGGCCGTGTCCTACGCGCAGCGCGAGATCGAGCGCCTGCGCACGCTCGACTACGACACCCAGCTCGGGGTGACCAGCCTCCCGGCGGGCGCGGCGTCGACCGGGAACGCGGCCGGCGATCCGACCCCTGACAACCCGGTCAACCCCCTCTACTACGTGACCGGCACCAGCCTCAAGGTCATGGCCAACTACTCCAACCGCAACAGCGGCCTCCAAGCCGGGATCAGCCCGAACCCCGAGCCGCTGGTCGGGCCGGCGGATCCGAAGCTCACCGACCCGCGCGTGAACCCCGGCCCCGAGCCGTTCGTCGACGGCCCGACGACGGGAAAGGTCTACCGCTTCGTCACCTACCGCAAGGAGAGCTGCGGCGGGGTGAGCATCCTCGGCGTTTCGGTCGCCAATCCGTGCTCGGTCGATGCGCTAGGCCAGCCCGACGGCAAGGACTCCAAGCGCGTGACGGTGGCCGTCGTCCTCGACTCGCTCGCGGACAAGGCCGGACCGTCGAAGCCCGTATGGATGTCGAGCGTGGTCACCGACCCCAACGCCGCTCCGCTCGGCGTGCAGCTGCCGCCGCAGGCCAACCCGGGCAGCGGGGCGGCGGTCACCGCCCAGCCCTTCTTCCTCTACGACACGCCGTGCCACAACGCGACGCGCCAGACCGTCGCCACGCCGCACGCCACCCACAACAGCGCCCAGGCCCCGCTCCTCGGGGTCGCCACGAGCTGCGTCGCGCCCAACGAGCCGGACCTGATGAGCAACGACGCGCCGCCGGGGACGATCACCGCGCCGATCGGCGATTTTTCCAACGACGTCGCTCGTTCGGCGCCGGTCGGGCTGGCGCTTCAGAGGAGCCCGTCCGGCAATCCGGCGTGCCCGACGACGTACTCGTCGTCGGGACAGAAGGCGCAGATCCACACCTGGGCCTCGCCCGCCTCCTCGCCGGCCTTCGTCATCCCGCCGACCGGCGCGCGGGCGGCGCTCTCGATCTGGACGCAGACCATCGACGGCAATCCCGGGCGGGGGATCCTCTGCGCGACGCTGCGCGATGCACTGACCGGGGCCACGCTCGGCTCGGGAACCTACGACCAGGCCAACTGGCCCACGACTCCCTCCCAGCTGGACTTCACCTTCGCCCTCACCGCTCCGCTCACGGTCCCAGTCGGCGACCGGCTCCTGCTGACCGTCTCCCTCCAGTCGGGGTCGACCAACAACGTCGAGCTGCTCTACGACCACCCGAGCTACGCGAGCTTCCTGGCCGTGACCACGACCACGCCGCTGCCATGAGGAAGGCGATGAAGCAGCGTCTCTCCCGTCGACCGTCTCTGCGTCGCCTCAATGCCGAGGACGGCGTGGTCATCCCGGTGACCATCGCCATCCTGGCGCTGGCGCTGCTGGTCGTCGCCGTGGCCGCGGCGAGCGCGGGCTTCTCCAACGATGCGTCCAACCGCGACCGCCTGACCAAGCGGGCCATCCAGGCCGCCAACGCCGGGGTGAGCGCGGCCCTCTACCGCATGAACAAGCTCGACGTCACCCACCAGCTCCCGCCCAACCAGTGTGTCGGCGTGGCTGCAGGTGGGTCGCTGCTCGGACTCGTCGCCTATGACGTGACGGTCGACGGGAACTGGTGCCGGCCGGTCACCGAGAGCCTCGGCACGGGCGCCGGCTACTCCTACCGGGTCAAGCTGGTGGCTCAGGCGGCCGGTCAGACGACGCTCAAGTGGACGATCGTCTCGACCGGCAGCGCCTGTCCGGCCGCGACGGCGTCGTGCGCCAACCCCGCCTTGCGCCGGGTCACCGTGACGGCGAGCGCCCTGACTGGCCAGCCGTTGTTCGGCGCCTACGGGGTGACGTCCCTCGACGACCTCAACCTGGACAACGGCTCGCTGATCACCGCCAACAGCCAGTCCAACGGCAACATCAACCTGACTAACAGCGCGCGGATCTGCGGGAACGCGACGCCGGGCCCCGGCAAGAGCGTCACCTTCGCCAACAGCTCCTCGGTGTGCCCCGGCTTCAGCACTACGGCGGCCACCACTCCGATCACGCTCTCGCCGGTCAACCAGGGCAACGTGCCCGACCCCAGCGTGAACGACAACGGCCGGATCTGCGCCGCTGGGGGCGACCCTTGTACCGGCACCGGGGCCAACAAGGTGCAGTTCAGCCCGACGACCCGGCGGTTGAGCCTTCCCGGCAACTCGACCCTGACGCTTGGCGGCAGCCTCTACTCGTTCTGCCAGGTGGATCTCCAGAACAATTCCAAGCTGATCATCGCGCCCAAGTCGCCCGGCTCGTCGGTGCGGATCTACATCGACTCGCCCGAGGCGTGCGGTGCCGGTTACGGGGGCTTCAGCTCCGCCAACGGAACCTCGATCAGCAACCTCAACGCCGACCCGACGTCGCTTCAGCTCTACGTCGTGGGCAGCACCAGCCAATCGACCAGCGTCACGCTGGCCAACAACAGCCAGACCACCAACATGGTGGTCTACGCGCCGAACTCGACGGTGGTCATGGACAACCGCGCGGGGCTCCTGGGCGCGATCGCCGCCAAGAAGGTGTCGATGAAGAACAACGACGCGGTCACCTACAACCAGTCGGTGGCCAACCTGACCACGACCGGCGTCTTCCCGCTGTTCCGCCAGCAGGGCTACCACGAGTGCACGCCTGCGCCGCCGGGGGGGAGCACGGACCCGGCCGCCGGCTGCTAGTCCCCCGTCAGGGACCGCCGCTACGGTCGGAATGGTGATGGCCTCGGCCCTGCTTCCCTACGCGGTGCTCGCCCTCGTCGGCGGCCTGGTTGTCGGCTCGTTTCTCAACGTGGTCGTCCACCGCCTGCCGCTCTGCCAGTCGCTGGTCACCCCGGGCTCTCACTGCCCCTCCTGCGACGCGCCGGTCAAGCCCTACGACAACGTCCCGGTCCTCTCATGGCTCGCCCTGCGGGGCCGCTGCCGCTCCTGCCGTGAGCCGATCTCCCCCCGCTACCCGCTGGTGGAGGCGGCGACGGCGGTGCTGTTCGTCGCGGTCGTGTTGGTCAAGGGGGCTGACCGCAACGTGTGGCTCGGGCTGGTGCTGGTCGCCGTGCTCGTGCCGGTCACGCTGATCGATCTCGACCACCGGATCATCCCCAACAAGATCATGCTGCCGGCGGCGATCGCCGCCCCGGTCATCCTTGCGCTGACGACGCCCGATCGCCTGCTCGAGCACCTGATCGCCGGGGCGATCGCCGGCGGGTTCCTGCTGCTCGCCGCGCTGGCCTACCCGAGCGGGATGGGGATGGGGGACGTGAAGCTGGCCGGGGTGCTCGGCCTCTACCTGGGGTGGGGGGTGGCGCCGGCCATGCTGGTCGCCTTCCTGGCCGGCACGCTGGTGGGGGCGCTGATAATGGCGCGCAAAGGCGTGCGCGAGGGACGCAAGACCGCGGTTCCCTTTGGGCCGTTCCTGGCCTTCGGCGGGCTGGTCGGCCTGTTCGCCGGGCCGGCGATCGTCGGCTGGTACGTCCAGCGCTTTCTCTAACGGCGGTCGCACGGCGTAGAGGCGCCTGGACGCATCGGCGTCAGCCGTCCGTAGCCCTCAAGTGCGCCGGACGAATGGCCGATGCCGTCGGCACGCAGACTCGACGCCTTGGCGGAAACAGCCGCGGTCGTCCGCCTCCTCCAATTCCCATGGCAAGCCCGCGCAGATCACGCCGCAGCGTCGTCGGTCTCGACGTCGAGCCCGGAAAGGTGGCTGCGGTGGAGGCCACGGTCAACGGCGCCGTGGCGGTCGAGCGCGCGGTCGTCTCCCCGCTTGGCTTCGACGTAGTCCGTGACGGTGAGGTGCAGGACCCCGAGTCCCTCGCCCAGACGCTGCGCGAGCTGTTTCGCGAGCACGACCTGGGTCGCCGTGTGCGGCTCGGGGTGGCCAACCAGCGCATCGTCCTGCGCACACTCGACCTTCCCCGCATCGACGATCCCAAGGACCTCGACGCCGCCGTGCGCTTCCAGGCCCAGGAGCACGTGCCCATGCCGCTCGACCAGGCGGTGCTCGACTTCCACTCGCTCGGCCCGGTGCAGACCCCCGACGGTGAGCGCACCCGGGTCGCGTTGGTGGCCGCGCGGCGCGACATGGTCGAACGACTGCTCGGCGCCGCTCGCGCCGCGGGGCTGCGACCCGTCGGAGTGGACCTCGCGGCCTTCGCCATGGTCCGGGCGCTCGACGCCGGCACGGTCGATGCCTCCCAGCCGATCCTCTACGTCAACGTCGCGGGGATGACGAACATCGCCATCGCCGAGGGCGCCGTCTGTCGCTTCACGCGCGCCGTCGCCGGGGGCATGGAGGGAATGGTCACCCAGCTGGCCGAGCGCCGCGGGCTGACCACCGAGCACGCCCGCGGATGGTTGGCCCACGTCGGGCTCTTGGCTCCCGTCGAGTCGGTCGACGGCGACCCGGAGATCGTCTCCGAGGCCCGCTCGGTGCTGGCTGACGGCGCGCGCCGAGTCGCCGACGACGTGCGCAACACGCTCGACTTCCAGCGCAGCCTGGAGACGGGGATGGACGTCTCGCGCGCGGTGCTCACCGGGCCGGCGGTGGCCATCGGCGGATTCGTCGAGCAGGTCGGGGCCGACCTCGGCATCCCGGTCGAGGCGCGCTCCGTGCGCGAGGCGCGCCCCGGCGCGGCCGGCGGGCTCGAGACCGGCGGGCTCACGGTGGCCGCGGGGCTGGCCGTCGAGGAGCGCGCGGCGTGAAGGCCGTCAACCTCATCCCGGTCGAGCAGCGCCGGGGCGGCGTGGGGACGGCCGGACGCTCGGGCTCGGGCGTCTACCTCCTGCTCGGGGCGCTGGGCGTCGTCGTGATCGCCCTGGCGACCTACGTGCTGGTCGTCAACTCGATCAACGACCGCAAGGGCCAGCTGACTCAGGTAACGGCCCAGGCAGATCGCGTCGAGGCCCAGGCCGCGGCGCTCAAGCCCTACCGCGACTTCGCCACCCTGCGCCAGCAGCGCATCGCCACGGTCTCCGCGCTCGCCCAGAGCCGGTTCGACTGGGAGCGCACGATGCGCCAGCTCGCTCGGGTGCTTCCCGCCGACGTGTCGCTGAACTCCTTCACCGGGACGGTGGCGCCCGGCGTCAACGTCGGCGGCTCCGGCAGCGCGAGCGGGGGCGGCAGCTCTGTCCGGGGGGCGGTCAACGCGCCGGCCATAGAGCTCGTGGGCTGCGCCGGCGCCCAGTCCGACGTCTCGCGGGTAATGTCGCGCCTGCGGCGGATGTCGGGGGTCACACGGCTGGCGCTGTCCTCGTCGGAGAAGCCGGATGCGACCACGGCCGCCACGCCCGCGCCTTCTTCGACCTCCGGCGGTGGCGGGCCGACCGACTGCGCCACCGGTGACGCCAGCCGGCCCAAGTTCGACATCACGGTGTTCTTCGCCCCGCTTCCCGGGGCCCCGGCCGCCACAGGGCCGGGCGGCGCGACGCCGGGGGCTCCGCCTGCTGGGACTCCGGCCCCCGCGGCGGCCGGCTCGAGCGGCGCCCAGTCGGCCTCCAACCCGCCCGCGGCCAAGCCATGACCCGGCGCGACCGCATCGCCCTCACCGTTGTGGTGGCCGTCGCCGCGCTCGCCGCGTACTGGTTCCTCCTACTTGCGCCCAAGCGCGACGAGGCGGCCGCGGTGCAGGGCCAGCTGACCCAGCAGCAACAGCGCCTCCAGACCGCCCAGTCCGACCTCAGCGCCAGCCAGGCGGCGCGGGCCTCCTACGCGGCGAACTACACCGCGGTGGCGCAGCTGGGCAAGGCGGTGCCGGCCGACGACGACGTGCCCTCGTTGGTGTACCAGCTCGACAGCACCGCGGGCTCGTCGAGCGTGAACTTCCAGAGCATCAAGCTCGACAGCAGCGGGACGCCCACGCCGCTGCCGGCGCCCGCGTCCCCGCCGGCGGCGGGGTCGAGCGGGTCGGCGGCATCGAGCGGCTCGAGCTCCGCCGGCGGCTCGGCCACCTCTGGCGGTGCGGCCACCTCCAGCGGATCCACCACCGCGGCCGGCTCCTCGCCCACGTCCTCGAGCTCCGCTCCGACGACGACCGCCGCCGCGCCCACCCAGGCGGCCACGGCCAGCCTGCCCCCGGGCGCGGTCGTCGGGCCGGCCGGGCTGGCGACCATGCCCTTCACCTTCTCGTTCGACGGCAACTTCTCCCACCTGTCGGACTTCTTCGGTCGCCTCGAGCGCTTCATCAGCGCCGACCGGCGCGGCGTAGCCGCCACCGGCCGCCTGCTGACCATCAACGGCGTCTCGCTGACCTTCGGCTCGACCGGCTACCCGCACCTGACGGCCTCGGTCTCGGCGACCGCGTACCTGCTCCCCGCCTCCGAGGGACTGCTCAACGGCGCCTCGCCGGGCGGCCCCACGCAGGGCGGCGGCCAGCCGGTCAGCAGCTCGGGCGGGACTCCCTCCACCGCCCCCGCCACAGTGACGGCGCCATGAACCGCCTCCGCGACCTCTGGGTCGACCTCGTCGACAAGCGCCTGTGGCCGGTGGCCGCCGTGCTCCTCCTCGCCCTGGTGGCCATCCCGGTCCTGCTGCTCAAGCCCGCGCCTAAGCCGGTGGCGGCCAAGCCGATCCCGACGCCCTCCGCCGTCGCCCCGCCGCCCGGCGGCGCCGCGGCCATCGCCGACGTGACCGGCACCGCCTACGCCGGCCCGGTCAAGGGGGCGGCCACGGACCCGTTCCGACCGCGCGGCGGTCGGGCAGCCAGCGCCGGGGGGACCGTTGGGTCGGTCGTCTCGGCCACGTCGAGTGGGGGGGCGGGCGCGACGGTTGCGAGTGCCGGCTCGGCACCGGCCTCGAGCGGATCCGGCTCGGGCTCGTCCGGGTCCGGGTCGGGGTCCTCCGGCTCCGGCGCGACCGCGGGCGGCGGGTCGGGCGCGGGCGGCGGGTCGGGCTCTGGCTCGAGCGGCGGTGCGACGGTCAAGCCGATCCCCGCCGGCACGTCGGGCGCCCGGCCGACCGCGGTGGTGGCGCTTCAATTCGGCCTCCTGGGCGGCCAGCCCACCACCCGTCGCGTCGCCGAGCTCACGCCGCTTCCCTCGCCGACCAGCCCCGGCGTGATCTACCTGGGCCAGACCCGGGCCGGCGAGGCGGCGCTCCTCATCTCCTCCGACGTGACCCCGCGCGGGCAGGGGCGCTGCCAGCCCAACCCGCGCACCTGCTCGACGCTCCTCCTCCAGCCCGGCGAGGTCGAGTACCTCACGGTGGCCACCACCGCCGGGCGCGCGATCCGCTACCGGCTCCAGGTCGTCAAGCGGCTCGGCGCCTGACGCGGGTTCGGAGCCCGGCGAGGACGCCGCCGAGGGACGGCGCAGGCCGGCGCGCCCGGCGGCGGACGTAACCTGTCGGTCGCCATGGCCCTTCGCCTCATCACCGCCGGGGAGTCCCACGGCCCCGGCCTGACGTGCATCGTCGCGGGCCTTCCGGCCGGGCTGCGCCTGGCGCCCGAGGACCTCAACCGCGACATGGCTCGCCGCCAGCTCGGCCACGGCCGCGGCGGCCGGATGAAGATCGAGAAGGACGCCGCCTTCGTGACCGCGGGTGTGCGCCACGGACGCACGCTGGGCGGGCCGATCGCCCTCCAGGTGGCCAACCGCGACTACGCCAACTGGGAGGAGCGGATGAACCCCTGGCCGGTGGCGCAGCCGCCGGACGAGGTCCACCTCCCGCGGCCCGGCCACGCCGACCTCGCCGGCACGCAGAAGTACGGGCTGACCGACGTGCGCGACGTCCTCGAACGCGCCAGCGCGCGCGAGACCGCCGCCCGCGTGGCCGGCGGCGCGCTGGCCAAGGCCTTCTTGCGTGCGCTCGGCGTCGAGGTCTTCTCCCACGTCACCCAGATCAACACCGTGCGGGCGCCTATCCGCCACGACCTCGCCCCCGAGGACTTCGCCGGCGTAGACCAGTCGCCGGTGCGCTGCCTGGACCCGGCCACCGGCGAGGCCATGGTCGAGGAGATCAACCGCCTGCGCAAGGCCAACGAGTCGCTGGGCGGGGTGTTCGAGGTGCGCGCCTTCGGCCTGGTGCCGGGCCTCGGCTCCCACGTGTCGTGGGAGGAGCGCCTCGACGGTCGCCTGGGCGGGGCGATCCTCTCGATCCAGGCCATGAAGGGGGTGGGCATCGGCGAGGGGTTCGAGCTGGCCGCAAAGCCGGGGTCCGAGGCTCACGACGAGATCTTCCACACGCCCGAGCGCGGCTACTTCCGCGAGACCAACCGCGCCGGCGGGCTGGAGGGGGGGATGACCACCGGCGAGCCGCTGATCGTGACCGGGGCCATGAAGCCGCTGCCCACGCTGACCAAGCCCCTTCGCTCGGTCGACATCTCGACGCGCGAGCCGGCTCAGGCGCTGCGCGAGCGCACCGACTCCACCACCGTCCCGGCGGCGGGGGTAGTGGGGGAGGCCATGGTGGCCTTCGTGCTTGCCGACGCCTACCGGCGCAAGTTCGGCGGAGACCACGTCGAGGACGTGCTGGGCGCCGTGGCCGCCTACCGCGAGCGCATCGACTGGCGGCGATGAGCGACCCGGCCCTGGTCTTCGTCGGCTTCATGGGCGCCGGCAAGACCACGGCCGCGCGCGAGGCCGGCGCGGCGCTCGGAGTCGAGCCGTTGGACACCGACGCCCTGCTCGAGCGGCAGCTGGGGATGTCGATCGCCGAGTTCTTCGAGCGGCGGGGGGAGCAGGAGTTCCGCGCGCGCGAGGAGGCCCTGGTCGGCGCCCTGCTCGAGCGCGCCGACGGCGGGGCGATCGCCCTGGGCGGCGGCAGCCTGCTCTCGGAGCGGGTGACGCGGGCGCTGGAGCGCCACACCGTCGTGCTCCTGGAGGTCGACGCCGCGACCGCGTGGTCGCGCACGGCGAACGGGGACCGCCCGCTGGCCCGCGAGCGCGAGGCCTTCGAGGCTCTCCACGCCCAGCGCCTTCACCTCTACGAGCGCTGGGCCGACGCCATCCTTCCCTCCGGGATCGGCGTCGTGACCCGGGCCCTGCCGGCGCTGCGCGCCCTCGCGGACGCGCCGCCCGGCACGCGGGTCCTGTGGGCGCAGAGCGCCTCGGGCGACTATCCCGTCTTCGCCGGGGCCGGGCTGCTCGAGTCGGGGTTCTGGCCGCGGGAGGGGCGGCGCTTCTGCGTCACCGACGCCACGGTCAACGACCTGCACGGCCCGGCGGTCGAGCCCCTCGCGGGCACCGTGATCGTCGAGCCGGGAGAAGGGTCCAAGAGCCTCGCCGGCGCCGAGCTGGTGTGGCGCTCGCTGGCCCAGCAGGGGATGAATCGCGACGACCACGTCGTGGCCCTGGGCGGCGGGGTGGTCGGCGACCTCGCCGGGTTCTGCGCCGCCGCCTACCAGCGCGGGGTGGCGGTGGTGCACGTGCCCACGACGCTGGTCGCCCAGGTCGACTCCGCCTACGGCGGCAAGACGGGAATCGACCTGCCCGAGGCCAAGAACTACGTCGGCGCCTACCACCAGCCCGCGGCGGTCCTGGTCGACCCGGCCACCCTGCTCACCCTGCCTCCAGAGGAGCTGGCCGCCGGCTACGCCGAGGTGGTCAAGACCGCGCTGATCGCCGGCGGCTCGCTGTGGGAGCGCGTGCGCCAGGGAGCAGGAGGGGCGGCGCAGCCCGACGTCGTCCTGGCCTGCGCGCGCACGAAGCTCGCGGTGGTGGCGCGCGACGAGCGCGACGCGGGCGCGCGCCAGGTCCTCAACCTCGGCCACACCGTGGGGCACGCCATCGAGACCGTGACCGGGTACGCCCGCTACCGCCACGGCGAGGCGGTCGGCCTCGGCCTGCTGGCGGCGCTGCGCCTGTCGGGGCAGGGCGAGCTGCGCGAGGAGGTGGGCGCACTGCTCGCGGGTCACGGGCTGCCCACGCGCCTGGAGGGCGCCGACCCGCACGAGGTGGCGGCGGCCACCGCGCGCGACAAGAAGCGACGCGGCACCGAGCCGGTGCCGTTCGTGCTCCTCGACGGGCCCGGGCGCCCGCGCACCGGCTGCCACGTCGCCGAGGACGAGCTTGTCGCCGCCGTGGCAGAGTTGGCCGAGCCGTGAGCGCGGGGGACGCCACCACCCGGCCGGTCATCTCGCACAACCGCGTGGAGGTCATGCACGGCGTGAACCTCGGGGAGCTCGGGCGGCGCGATCCCGGCCACTACGGCGGCCTGACGCTCGTCCAGCTCGAGCACCAGGTGGCGGAGATGGGGCGCGAGCTGGGGCTCGAGCTCCAGTTCTTCCAGACCGACCACGAGGGCGAGTTCGTGCAGCGCCTGCACCGCCTGGAGGGCGTGGTCGACGCCGTGGTGCTCAATCCGGGGGCGTGGACACACTACGCCTGGGCCATCCACGACGCGCTGGAGATCGCCGGGTTACCCGCCGTGGAGGTCCATCTCTCCGATGTCCGCGCGCGCGAGGAGTGGCGTCGCGTGTCGGTGGTCGAGGACCTGTGCCTGGGCACGTTCTCGGGCCAGGGGATCGAGGGCTACCGAGAGGGCCTGAAGCTGCTGGCCGCGGAGCTGGGCGCACCGTGAGGACCCGCGGGGATCGGCTGCGGGCGAGCGCGTCGAGCAAGGGGACCCGATGACCCGCCCCGATCGCCTGGCCGATCTGTGCGTGCGCCGCGAGCTCGACGCGGTGCTCGTCATCGAGCCCTACAACCTTCGCTACCTGACCGGCTTCACCGGGACCAACGGGCTGGCCGTGGTCGGCGCCGGCCCCGACGGCGTTCGCCGCTTCGTCACCGACTTCCGCTACGTCGAGCGGGCGGCGTCGGAGGTCGAGGGCTTCGAGCGGATGCGCGGCGAGCGCGACCTGCTCGACAGCGTGCGCGACGCCCTCCCGCGAGGCGGTGCGGTGCGGCTGGGCTTCGACGACGCCCACGTCTCGGTCAAGACCCACGAGCGGCTGGGCAAGGCGCTGGGAGACGGGGTCGAGCTGGCGGCCGCCGGCGGCCTCGTAGAGGAGCTGCGGATGGTCAAGGAGCCGGCCGAGCTCGAGCGCATCGCCGCCGCGGCCGCCCTGGCCGACGAGGCGCTCTCGGCGGCCCTGGAGCGCGGCCTGGCCGGCCGCACCGAGCGCGAGTTCGCCGTCGACCTCGAGGACGAGATCCGCCACCGCGGCGCCCAGGCCCCCAGCTTCCCGTCGATCGTCGCCGCCGGCGCGCATGGGGCGCTGCCCCACGCCGAGCCGCGCGACGTCGAGATCCCGCGCGACAGGTTGGTCGTCGTCGACTGGGGCGCTCTGGTGGCCGGCTACTGCTCGGACTGCACGCGCACGCTGGCCACCGGCCGGCTCGACGGAGAGGCCGCCGAGGTCTACGAGCTCGTCCACCAGGCGCAGCTCGCCGGGCTCGGGGCCGTCCGGGCCGGCCCCACCGGCCGCGAGGTCGACCAGGTCGCCCGCGACGTCATCGACGCCGCCGGCCACGGGGAGCGCTTCGGCCACGGCCTGGGCCACGGTGTCGGGCTAGAGGTCCACGAGGAGCCGCGCCTGTCCCGCGCGGGCACCGAGGCCCTTCGCGCCGGCAACGTCGTGACCGTCGAGCCGGGCGTCTACCTCCCCGGTCGCTTCGGCGTCCGCGTCGAGGACCTCGTCGTTGTGACCGAGGATGGGGCGGACGTGCTCTCGTCCCACAGCAAGGAGCTGGTGACGGTCGGCTGAGGGCGGGAAGGGCGGAGCGCTCTCGGTCCACATTCGCTGCGCTTCCGGGTAGATCCGCAGCACATCGACCCTCATCCTCGGGGCGCCCCGAAGTGAGCTCGAGGACCAGCGGCTCGACCTCCTAGACAAGGGCAAAGTCGAGCGCCCCGAGGTCAACGCGCCGCTGCGGCTCGAAGGCCGGCGCATCGTGCCCGACGCGCCCGGTCCAGACTCTGGCCCGGGTTCGGGCGGCGCTGCAGTCCCGCTGAGAGAGAGGGTGGTCTGAGGCAGTCGGCTGACTGGAACGGGCGCGGAACCTCGTCAGTTAGGCCATCGCCTACCATATGGCCATCGCCCGCACGCAGACTCTCGTCCAGCTCAACGACCACCTCCTGGCCCTGCTCGATCAGCGAGCGGCGCGAACCCACCGCTCTCGCTCGGAGCTCATCCGCGCGGCCATCGAGAGCTATCTCCACGATGAGGAGGAAGCCGAGATCGACCGCCAGATCGTCGAGGGCTATCGCCGTCAGCCCGAGGAGGCCATCGACTACACCGAGGCGGCCAAGAGAGCGATCGCCCAGGAGCCCTGGTGAACCGGGGTGAGATCTGGTGGCTCGAGCATCCGGAGATCGGTAGGCGTCCGGTCTGCGTGCTCACACGTCAGGCGGCCGTTCCGGTTCTGAGCGGCGTGGTCGTCGCCTTGGCCACCCGCACGATTCGCAGCATCCCCTCCGAAGTCGAGCTGGGCCGTCAGGACGGCATGCCCGAGGACTGTGCCCTCAGCTTCGACAACCTGCTCACCGTCCCCAAGGGACTGCTCTCAGAAAGGATCACCCGCCTGGCGCCACGGCGGATGGAGGAGGTATGCGTCGCGCTCGCTCGCGCCCTCGGGTGCTGAGAGCCGCCCCCCTCTCGCTACCCTGGCGGCCCGATGATCTCCACCAACCAGTTCAAGAGCGGCAACCACATCGACGTGAACGGGACGGTCTTCAAGATCGTCGAGTTCCAGCACGTCAAGCCGGGCAAGGGCGGGGCGTTCGTGCGCACCAAGCTGCGGCGCACGACCGACGGCGCGGTCATCGACCGCACCTTCCGGGCGGGCGAGAAGTTCCGCGACGTACGCACGGAGGCGCGGCGGATGCAGTTCCTCTACTCCGACGGGACCGACGCCCACTTCATGGACACCCAGTCCTACGAGCAGCTGGCCATTCCCGAGGCCAGCGTGGCCGACGCCCTGCGCTTCACCAAGCCCAATGACGAGGTCGACCTGCTGTTCATCGACGACGAGCCTGCCGACGTCCAGCTGCCCAGCGCCGTGAACCTCGAGGTCAGCGAGACCGATCCTGGGATCCGCGGGGACACGGTCTCCAGCGGCGGGACCAAGCCGGCCACGCTCGAGACCGGCGCGCGGGTGCAGGTCCCGCTGTTCATCGAGGTCGGCCAGGTCATCCGAGTCGACACGCGCTCGGGCGAGTACGTCTCCCGTGCGTAGGCGCGACCAGCGGCGGGCGGCCGTATTCGCCCTCTACCAGCAGGATCTCACCGATCGCCCGCTGGACGAGACCTTCGAGCGCGGCGCGAGGCCGTTCACGATGGCCCTCGCTCACGCGGTGGACGACCACCGCGACGAGCTCGACGCGCTGATCGCCGAGCACGCACAGGGCTGGACGCTCGAGCGGATCGCGCCGCTAGAGCGCAACATCCTGCGGGTGGCGCTGCTCGAGCTGGCCCATCCCGAGCTGGTCGCCGATCCCGATCCGATCCCCCCGGAGGCGGCGATCGACGAGGCCGTGCGCTGCGCCAAGACCTACTGCGGCGCCGACGCGCCCGCCTTCGTCAACGGCATCCTCGGCTCCGTCCTGCGCACGGCACGCGAGAATCCCGCCCCGTCGTGACCGACCAGCGCGCCATCCAGCTCGACGACCTGACCGCCCAGCTCGAGGCTGCGGCGGCTCGCCTGCGCAGCGGAGAGCTGGACGCGGACTCCGCGGCCACGCTGGTCGACGAGTGCGCCACTCTGGCCGCGCGCGCGGCCGCCGAGCTCGACCGTGAGGCCGCGGGCGTGCAGGCGCCGCCCGGGCAGGACTCGCTGCTCTAGTGGTCGGGCTTCGATCCGCCGTGGCGGGCCTCGACCTCCCCGGCGCGAGGCCCTAGCCATGGCGGCGGCCGCCGCCCTCTACCCCGATGCCCTGCGGCTCGAGGTGGAGCGCTATCTCGAGGGGCTGCGCTTCTCGCACGAGCCGGCCACCGCTGGCCTCGAGGACGCCATGCGCTATTCGCTGCTCGCGGGCGGCAAGCGGATCCGCCCGGTGCTCGCGCTGGCCACTGCGCAGGCGATCGGCATGGAGATCGCCCGGGTCCTCCCCCTGGCGGGGGCGCTCGAGCTCATCCACACCTACTCCCTCATCCACGACGACCTGCCGGCGATGGACGATGACGACCTTCGTCGCGGGCGCCCGACCTGCCACCGCGCCCACGGGGAGGACGTGGCCATCCTCGCCGGCGACGGGCTCTACGCCGAGGCGTTCCAGCATCTGCTGCGCGAGCAGGCCGGCCCGCCGCAAGGCGTGCTGGCGGCGGCCGGCGAGCTCGCCGCCGCAACCGGCGTGTCGGGAATGGTCGGCGGGCAGTTCATCGATGTGGCCGAGACGGCGCCGCCCGGTGCGCATGGGCTGCGGCGCCTGCACGAGCTGAAGACCGGGCGGCTCATCGCGGCCTCGGTGAACTGCGTGCTCCTGCTGGGCCAGGTGGCCGAACCTGCGACAATCGCCTTCGCCTCGTTCGCCGCCGAGCTGGGCGTGCTGTTCCAGATCGTGGACGACATCCTCGACGTCATCGGGACCGAGGCAGACCTCGGGAAGACCAAGGGCTCAGACGAGCGCCACGGCAAGCGCACGTACGTGACCGAGCACGGGCTTGACGGCGCCCGGGCGCTGGCCCGCGAGTCCTACGATGGCGCGAGGGCGGCGCTCGCCCAGGCGTCGCCGAGCGGCGCTGCCGAGCTAGAGCAGGTGACCGACTTCATCTACACCCGCACCTCGTGACCGACGCCCCGCGCGGCCGCCCGACCCGCACCCCTTCGATTGCGGCGCGGCGTCCCCACTCGACCCCGACACCATGACCTCCCTGCTCGACAACATCGACCGCCCCCAGGACCTCCATCGCCTCAGCGACCCCGAGCTCCAGCGCCTGGCCCAGGAGGTGCGCGAGGCGATCATCGAGACGATCGGAGAGATCGGCGGTCACTTCGGGGCCAACCTCGGTACCTGCGAGCTCGCCGTCGCCCTGCACTCGCTGCTGGACTCGCCGCGCGACAAGGTGCTGTGGGACGTCGGCCACCAGGCCTACCCCCACAAGCTCCTGACCGGCCGCCGCGACCGGCTGGGGACAATCCGCACCTACGGCGGGCTCGCGCCCTTCTGCTCGATCGCCGAGTCCGAGCACGACATCATGGGCGCTGGGCACGCGTCGACCTCGATCGGCTACGCGGTCGGCCTCAAGGAGGGCATGCGCCAGGGCCACGGCGCCGACGGGCGCGTGGTGGCGGTCATCGGCGACGGCGCCATGACCGGAGGCGTGGCCTTTGAGGCCATCCACCTGGCCGGCGGCTTGGGGACCCCGATGGTCGTCGTCCTCAACGACAACGGCATGTCGATCGCCCCCAACGTCGGAGCGCTCTCGCGCTACTTCAACCGCGTGCGCCTGAACCCGCGCCTGTACCGCGCGCGCGAGGAGGTCGAGGGCGGCTTGACCAAGCTGCCGGCGGGGCTCGGCGCCCGCTTCGAGCGCCTGGGCCCGCACCTCAAGGAGTCGATCAAGGCCTTCTGGGCGCCGGGGCTGTTCTGGGAGGAGCTGGACTTCGCCTACATGGGGGTGATCGACGGCCACGACGTGCACGCCCTGCGCGAGGCGCTCTCGGAGGCGCTGGCCGCGCAGCGTCCGGTCGTGGTCCACATCGCCACGGTGAAGGGCAAGGGCTTCGCCCCGGCTGAGCAGGGCGATCTCGAGGGCATGGAGAAGTGGCACGCCGCCAAGCCCAAGTCGATCGCCAACGGGGCGGAGGCCGTCGCGGCCAAGCCCAAGGCCGCCGGGCAGCCCAAGGCCCGGCCGACGCCGCCGCAGTACACGGCGGTCTTCGGTCAGGCGCTGGTCGAGGAGTGCAAGCGCGACTCGCGGGTGGTCGGCATCACCGCGGCCATGAACTCCGGCACCGGCCTCAACCTCCTCCAGAAGGCCCTACCCGAGCGCTACTTCGACGTCGGCATCGCCGAGCAGAACGCGATCCTCTTCGCCGCCGGGCTGGCGCTCCAGGGTGCCAAGCCGGTGGCGGCGATCTACTCCACCTTCCTCCAGCGCGCCTACGACCAGATCGTCCACGACGTCTGCCTCCAGAGCCTCAACGTGGTCTTCGCCATGGACCGCGCGGGGCTGGTGGGCGATGACGGGCCCACCCACCACGGCGCCTTCGACATCGCCTACCTGCGCTGCCTGCCCAACATCGTCCTCATGGCCCCCCGCGACGAGGCGGCGCTGGTGGACATGCTGCACACCGCGCTGACCCACGACGCGGGCCCAGTCGCCCTGCGCTACCCGCGCGGCGAGGCCGCCGGCGTGACCATGCCCGAGCGGCCGACGCCGATCGAGATCGGCACGGGGGAGATCCTGCGCGAGGGGACCAGGGTGGCCGTCGTCGGCTACGGGACCGGCGTGCAGAAGGCCCTCGAGGCCGCCGAGCTGCTGGCCCGAGACGGGCTCGAGGTCACGGTGGCCGACGCCCGCTTCGCCAAGCCGATCGACACCGCGCTGATGGCCCAGCTGGCCGGTGAGCACGAGCTGCTGGTCACCGTCGAGGAGGGCGTGCTCGCGGGCGGCTTCGGATCGGCGGTGTGGGAGGCGCTGTCCGACCAGGGCGCCGCGCCGAGGATCTTGCGGGTCGGGCTCCCCGACCGCTACGTGACCCACGGCAAGCCCGCCCTCCTGCACGAAGAGGTCGGCTTCAGCGGGCAGCGCATCGCCGAGCGCATCGAGGCCGCCGTGGCCGAGCGGCGCTCGGCTGTCTCGAGCTGAGGACGAGGACCAGGCCGCGGATCAGGCTTCGTCCGGCCGGCGGCCGGACGAAGAGAAACGGGCCGCGGCTTCGGGCTCACCCGGCCGGCCTGACCAAGAGAAACGGCCCGCCGTCTTGGCGGGCCGCTTCCCTGGGAGGAGAGAGTCGCTCTATCGAGCGATGGATCTATGAGTGAAGTCTCAGCGTCGCGCCGAGTAGCGCGTCGTCAGGGTCAGGAGGAGCTGGACGGCAGCGCCGACCAGCAGCGCGCTGGCAGCCGCGTGATCGCCCCGCGCGGCCAGGGCCAGGCCGCCGACGGCCAGCGCGAGGGCGATCCCCTGGTCGAGCGCCAGGTGGGCGGCGAGCGAGAGGCCACGGCCTCCGTCATCGGCCGCGGCCGAGAGCGCCAGCCCGGCGACCAGCGCGCCGAAGGTGAGCACGACGACCAGGCCGGCCGCGCTGAACCCAAACAGGAACGGCGTGACCATCAGGGCCAGGCCGCCCGCGAACTCGATGGCGGCGTGGGTGGGGAGGGGGATGAGGCGGAGGACGGTCATCAGGACGACCCATCCTGGCCGACTGACCAGTCAACGTGTGTGATGGCGCGCACAGTGGTCCTCTCTCGGGGCTAGGTTTCTGGCCGGTGGGCCCGAGGCGCGACGCCAGTGCAGGCCACGAACGGCTCGCCCAGCGGGCGCTCAACCGGGCGCTCCTGGCCCGGCAGGGACTGCTCGACCGCCTCGAGGCGCCGCTGCCCGACGCGCCTCGGCGCACGACGTGGTGGTCGCGCGCTGACGCATGCGCCGGCGAGCCCCGAATGCGCAGCGCCTAGCGTCGCTCGGGTGCCGCGGCCTTCCACACGATCCGACGCAGCGCCGTGCGCTCGCCGGCCGTGAGGTTCGCCGGGCGGCCGCGTGACATGCGCAGGATGCCCACCAGCTCCGCTGCTCGCGCTGATCGAGGCGATCCCAGCGGCGGCGGCCCTCCTGCGCGATCTGGAGCCCGATTGTCAGGATCGCCTGCCAGGAGAGCCGGCGAGGGCTCGAGCCACGGGAACGGACGGGGAGTCGGTCCATGGCGGCGAGATCCTAGCCGCCGACCGCGGCCCGCCGGGCGGCCGGTAGCGTTTCGCCGCGTGTCGAAGGTGCGGCTCGACCACCTCCTCGCCCAGCGAGGGCTCTTCCCCTCGCGCAGCCGCGCGGCGGCCTCGGTGCTGGCCGGGGAGGTACGTGTCGGCGCAGACCGGCGGCGCGCCGACAAGCCGGGGCTGCTGGTCTCACCCGAGGCCGACGTCAGCGTGGCGGACTCGCCACGCTTCGTCTCGCGCGGAGGGGTGAAGCTGGCCAACGCCCTGGCGCCGACCGGCGTCGCGGTGCAAGGGCGCCGGTGCCTCGACGTCGGCGCCTCCACCGGGGGCTTCACCGACTGTCTGCTTCAGCATGGCGCCAGCCACGTCGTCGCCCTCGACGTCGCCTACGGGGAGCTTGACTGGCGCCTGCGCAGCGACGCGCGCGTCACGGTGGTCGAGCGCCGCAACGCCCGCGCGCTCGACGCGGGGGCGCTGCCCTACGCGCCCGACCTGATCGTCGTCGACGTGTCGTTCATCTCGCTGGCCAAGGTGCTGCCGGCGGTGCTCGCCTGCGCCGCCTCGCGCTACGACTGCCTGGCCCTGTGCAAGCCCCAGTTCGAGGTGGGGCGTGACCGCGTGGGCAAGGGCGGCGTGGTCCGCGAGGCGGCCGATCGCCGCGATGCCCTGGTCGCCGCCGCCCGCTGTGCCAGGGGCCTGCGGGCGAGCGTGCTGGGCTTGGTCCCCTCCGGGCTGCCCGGGCCGAAGGGGAACCTGGAGACCTTCCTGTGGCTCGGCGAAGCCGGGCGCGAGGGGCTGGCCGACCTCGAGGCGGCGGCATACGAGGCGGAGCCGTGAAGGCGCGCACCGCCACCGTGATCACCCACATGCGCCCGCAGGCGCTGGCCGAGCCGCTGCGCCGGGTCGAGGCGGCCGCGGCGGCCGCCGGCGTCACCCTGCGCTTCGGGCCCGAGGAGACGCGCCGGCACGGCATCGTCGAGCGAGAGAACGTGATCACCGACGCCGACCTCGATCCCGAGGTGGACCTGTGCGTCGTCCTCGGTGGTGACGGGACGATCCTGCGCGCCCTGCGCCTGCACGCGCGCACCGGCGTGCCGGTCTTCGCGGTCAACTATGGGGACGTGGGCTTCCTGGCCACGGTCGAGCCGGCCGACATGGAGGATGGGCTGGCCCGGGCGTTCGCCGGCGACTTCGAGGCCATGCGCCTCCCGGCGGTCGTGCTCGGCGACGGCCAGGAGTGGGCGGGGGTCAACGACGTGTCCTTCCACCGCAAGCCCGGCCTGCGCGTCGCCGACCTGGCCTACGCGGTGGGCGAGGACGAGGTGGGGCGCGTGCGCTGCGACGGCCTGGTGGTCTCCACACCTGCCGGCTCCACGGGCTACAACCTGGCCAACGGGGGCCCGGTGATGGCCTGGGGCGTCGAGGGATTCGTGGTCTCGTTCGTCGCCCCGCACTCGCTGACCGCGCGTACGCTGGTCGTCGCCCCCAACGACACGATGACCGTCCATAACCGCTCGCGGGAGGATCCCGCGGACGTGACCGTGGACGGGCGGCCGGTGTGCGAGCTCCCTGCCGGAGAGGCGCTCACGGTCCGCTTCGCCGACGACCACACCGTGCTCGCGCAGATGCCCGGCGCGAGCTTCTACCACCGCCTGCGGGAGACCTTCGGGCGCCTGGCGTCGTAGGGACCGAGACGTGAACCAGCCGCGTCCGTTCGGAGGGCAACGCGGTCCGCGCCGGGCCCGGCGGCTCCCCGGCGCAGGCCGCGCCCGGCGGCTAGGTCGCCCGCGCCGCCCCGGCCACCATCGGGCTGACCAGCGGCACGCTCTTGGGGATCTCCCCCCGCTCGACCTCCTCGAGGCGCAGGCCCGACGCGCGGATCGCCGCCTCGGTGTCGCGGTTGCAGTGGCAGCCGGCACCGAACACCTTCCACGGGCCTTCCAGGCGGTCCTGCCAGCGAGCCAGGCGCGCCTCGGGGGAGCGGACGTGCTCGAGGAAGAGGAATCGCCCGCCGGGCTTCAGCACCCGGGCCACCTCGCGCAGGGCGGCCTGGGGCTCGGGGACGGTGCAGAGCACCAGGGTGCCGGTGACGGTGTCGAAGCTGTCGTCCTCGAAGGGCAGGCGCTCGGCCGGCGCCTCGACCACCTCGACGATGCGTGGGTCGGGGCGGCGCTGGCGCAGGCGTGCGGCCATGTGGGGGCTGGGCTCGGTCAGGTGCAGCTCGGTGACGGTCGGGGGATAGAGGTCCAGGTTGAGCCCAGTCCCGGCGCCGATCTCCAGCGTCGACCCGCTGGCCGAGGCCAGGGCCCGGCGGCGCTGCTCGTGTAGACCCGCCCGCTCGGAGGCGCCGAGGAAGAAGTCGTAGCCGGCGGCGAACGCTCGTCCCCAGGTCGCGTCGTAGAGGCGTTGGAGCATCACGTCGTCGCAGCCTAGCCGCAGCTTCGTGCCCGATGTGCGTAGACGCCGGCCCCGGCGGCTCGACGAGCCCCAGTCCGTCGGGCGGCGCTGCTAGACCGTCGAGCGTGCTCCTGGAGCTGCGGGTAGAGAACCTCCTCCTGATTGAGCGAGCCGAGCTGCGGCTCGCGCCTGGGTTGAACGTCCTGACGGGCGAGACCGGGGCGGGCAAAACCGTCCTCGCCCATGCCCTCGACCTCCTCCTGGGTGGCCGGGCTCGCGGGACCCCCGTCCGGCCGGGAGCGGCGGAGGCCTACGTCGAGGGGGCGTTCGAGCTCACCGCGGCCCTGCACGAGCGCCTGGCCGCGGACTCCGACGAGCTTGTGCTGGCCCGCCGGGTGGGCGCCGACGGGCGCACACGGGCCTACCTCAATGGCCGGAGCATCGCCGTCGGCGAGCTACGTGAGCTGGCGGGGGGCCTGCTCACGTTCTACGGCCAGCACGAGCACCGCCGGCTCACCCTCTCCTCCGCGCAGCTCGACATCCTCGATGGCTTCTGCGGGCCCGAGCAGGGCGCCCGACGTCAGGCGTTCGGCGCCGCCTACGCCGAGCAGCGCGCGTGGGGCGCCCGGCTCGACGACCTGCGCCACGCCGCGGGGTCGCGGGAGCGCGAGCTCGACCTGCTGCGCTTCGAGCTGGCGGAGATCGAGGCGGCGGCGCCCGACGTGGCGGAGGCGGCCGGGCTGCGGGCGGAGCGGGAGCGTCTGCGCGGCGCCGAGGGGCTGAGGGCCGGCGCGGCCGCCGCCGCCGAGGCCCTGGCCCCGGACGGAGAGGGAGGCGCGTGCGCGCTGCTGGCCGCCGCCGCCGAGGTGCTCGGGACGGCTGCGGGAGCCGACCCGGGCCTGGAAGCCCTGGCCGAGCGCCTGCGGGGGTTGGTCTTCGAGTCCGAGGACCTCGCGGGCGAGCTGCGCGCCTACCAGGAGGAGCTCGAGGCGGCGCCCGGTCGCCTCGAGGAGGTCGAGGAGCGGCTGGCCTTGCTCGAGCGCCTCGAGCGCAAGCACGGCGGGACGATCGAGGCGGTCCTGACCCACGCCGAGCGCTGCCGGGGGCGCCGTGACGAGCTGGAGGGCGCGGAGACCTCGCTCGAGGAGGTCTCGGCCGAGCTGGAGCGAGCCGAGCGACGCGTGGGCGAGCAGGCCCGCGCGCTGACCGCGGCGCGAGCGCAGGCGGCGCCCCGGCTGGCGGCGGCGGTGCGCACGCGCCTGGGGGAGCTCGCCATGGAGGGCGCGAGCTTCGAGGTCGCGCTCGAGCGCCGGGCACAGCGAGGCCGGTCGGGCGACGAGGACGTCGAGTTCATGATCGCCACCAACGCCGGCGTGCCCGCCGGCCCGCTGCGCGAGATCGCCTCGGGGGGCGAGCTCTCCCGGGTCATGCTCGCGCTCATGGGCGTCGCGGCCGAGACGGGCGCGGAACGAGGAGACTTGGCGGGGCCGCTGCTGGTCTTCGACGAGGTCGACGCCGGGATCGGCGGCCACACCGCCCGGGCGGTGGGCGAGCGCCTGCGCGCGCTGAGCGCCGGCCACCAGGTGCTCTGCATCACTCACCTTCCGCAGGTCGCCTCCCTGGCCGAGCGCCACTTCACGATCGTCAAGGACGCCGCGGCCAGGCCGGCGCGAGCCCAGGTCGACACCCTGGCTGGGTCCGAGGTCGAGGCCGAGCTCGTGCGGATGCTGGGAGCGCAGGCCGGCGACGTGGCGGCGCGGCGTCACGCGCGCGAGCTGCTGCGCGCGGCCTGAGCGCCGGCAGCGACCGCTGCGGGGCCTGAGCGTTCGGGGGCGACCGGTGCGTGGCCTTCGAGCTCGCGGATCGGCAGCGCACCCTCCCAGCGCCTTTGCCCTCGCGGGGCCGGCAGCGCGGCCCTATCGGCCGCGGAGGCCAGTTCGTAGACTGCCCTCGTGGCCGTGTCCGAGACCACCCCCGAGGTGGCGACCGAGTCGGCGCCCGTGCGCGAGGTGGCGGGGATCGCCCGGCTGGGGAAGCGCACCAAGGTCCTGGTGAAGCGCCTGACTCGCGGCGACATCGCGATCATCGACCACCTCGACATCGACCGGGTGTCGGCGGAGGACCTAATCGGCTGCGGGATCGGCGCGGTGGTGAACTGCTCGCCGTCCTCGAGCGGCACCTATCCCAACACCGGGCCGCTTCAGCTCGTCCAGGCCGGGATCCACCTCGTGGACGCGCCCGGCGGCGACCTCTTCGGGATCCTCCAGGACGGCGATCCGGTCGTCGTCCGCGGGGGCGACGTGCTGCGCCGGGGCGAGGTGGTGGCCCGTGGCACGGTGCTGGACCCGGCGACCGTCCAGGCCCAGCACGACGAGCGCCGGCGTGAGATCGGGGAGGCGCTCGAGGCCTTCGCGCAGAACACCGTCGAGCACATGGTCCAGGAGCGCGAGCTGCTGGCCGGCAAGATCGAGCTTCCCCAGTTCGCCACCGACTTCCGCGACCGCACGGCGCTGATCGTCGTGCGCGGCGTCGACCACAAGCGCGACCTGCGCGCCCTGCGGCCCTACATGCGCGACGAGCGCCCGGTGCTGGTCGGGGTCGACGGCGGAGCCGACGCGATCATGGAGGAGGGCTTCGAGGCCGACATGATCGTCGGCGACATGGACTCGGCCACCGAGCGCGCGCTGCGCAGCGGCGCCGAGGTGGTCGTCCACGCCTACCCCGACGGCCGCGCCCCGGGCCGCGAGCGCGTGCAGGCGCTCGGGGTGCCCCACAAGGTGGTGCCGGCGCCGGCGACCAGCCAGGACGTGGCCATGCTCATCGCCGCCGAGAAGGGTGCGCGGCTGATCGTCTCCGTCGGCTCACACTTCAACCTCGTCGAGTTCCTCGACAAGAATCGTCGCGGTATGTCCTCGACCTTCCTGACGCGGCTACGCATCGGCGAGATCCTGGTCGACGCCAAGGGAGTGTCTCGCCTCTACCGTCCGCGCCCCGGATCGTCGCCGCTCTTCCTCGTCCTGGCCGCCGGGCTCATCACCCTGCTGGCCATCGTGCTGACCACGCCTGGTCTGCGCGACGTCGCGGACCTGATGTGGCTCAAGCTGCGAGTCCTGCTCGGGCTCGACGTCTAGGCTTTCCGCGCCGGCCGACGCTTCGCCCGCGGCCGTCGCTCCCTTCCCATGTTCGACTTTCGCTACCACGCGCTCTCGCTGGTCGCCGTCTTCCTCGCCCTGATGATCGGCCTGCTCCTCGGGGTGGCCATCGGCGATCGGGGGCTGGTGTCGAGCGCCGAGCGCAACGTCCGCGAGTCACTGCGCACCGACGTCCAGGCGGCCCAAGCGCAGTCGGCTGAGCTGCGCCGGGAGGTCGCACAGCGCAAGCGCGTCGAGCAGCAGCTCTACCCGCTGCTCGTCGAGGGACGTCTCGCCGGTCAGCGCATCGGCCTGATCGGGCTGGGGGGGTTGCCCGACGCGACGATCCGCTCGGTGCGCGACGCTCTCCAGGAGACCGGCGCGCGCCTCACCGCGGTGACGGTGATCCGCGAGCCGCTGCCGGCCGGCGTCGGCCCGGGCTCGAGCCCGCCGGCACCACCGAGCAACGCGACGCTGCGGCGCTTCGGGGCGCAGGTCGGAAGCACGCTGGTGCGCCCCGGCAAGGCCCCGAGGCGAATCCCCCGCTCGCTGCTCCAGTCCTCCAGCGGGCAGCTCAACGGGATGACCGCGGTCGTGGTCTATCGCGCCGCCCGCGACGAGGCCAAGCCGGAGTCCCCCGGCACGCGCGCCTTCGAGCTCGGCCTGATCGACGGCCTGAGCACGGGCGGGACGCAGGTCGTCGGCGTAGAGACGACCACCACCAAGCCGTCGCAGATCGGATGGTTCAACGACCGCCGCCTGCCCAGCGTCGACAACGTCGACGACCTGCCCGGCCAGGCGGCCCTGGTCTTCGCCCTGGCCGGGGCGAACGGCGCCTACGGGACGAAGGACACCGCCCAGGCGCTGGTGCCCAACGCCGCCGGCGGCCCCAGCCCCTGAGGGGCGGGCAGCGGCGACGGCGCCACCTCCGAGGCGCGATCCGCGCCCCTCGCTAGGGTCGGTTCGGTGTCGGCCGTGCAGGCGCTTCCCCTCGTCCTTGCGCTCGCCACGGCCGCGCTGATGGCGGGGCCCGCCCTCCGTGCCCTGGCGGCGTCGGGTCTCGAGCGCGAGAACTACCGCGGCGCGCACCTCCCGCTCCCGGCCGGTGTGGTGGTGGTCGCCGCCGCCCTCGTCGCACTGATCCCGCTGGCCGCGCTCCGGGAGCTGGCGGGGGTCGACGTGTTTCGCGACGAGCTGCGACCGGTCGCGCTCTACGTCCTCGGAGTCGCCTTCCTCGGGCTCTTCGACGATGTGCTGGCCGCCGAGCCGCGGGGCTGGCGCGGGCACGGCGCCGCCGTCCTGGGTGGGGGCCTGAGCAGTGGGGCGCTCAAGGCCGCCGGGTCGCTGGGCCTGGCCATGTTCAGCCTGAGCGAGCAGTCGCTGAGCGTCCTGCACTACCTGCTGGCCGTGGCCGTGCTCGTGCTGGCGACCAACCTCTTCAACCTCCTCGACCTGCGCCCCGGCCGCTCCTTCAAGGTCTTCGCAGTGCTCGGAGCGGGGCTGACCCTGGGCGCCTGGAACGCGCGTCCCCTGGCCGCGCTGGGCCTGTTCGTCGGGCCACTTGTCATCGTGGGCCTCTACGACCTGCGCGAGCGGGCCATGCTCGGCGACACGGGCTCGAACCTCATCGGCGGCCTGGCCGGGCTGTGGATCGTGCTCGCGCTGTCGCCGCTCGCCCAGCTGATCGCCGTGGTGATCCTCCTCGCGGTCACCGTCTACGGAGAGTTCCGCTCGATCTCCGCCCTGGTCGAGAGGAATCCGCTGCTGCGCCGGCTAGACTCGCTCGGCAGACCCAGATGACCTCCACGGACCGCCCGAAGACACGCTTCATCTTCATCACCGGCGGCGTGGTCTCCTCGCTGGGCAAGGGCATCGCCGCCGCCTCCATCGGGCGCCTGCTGGTTTCCCGCGGCCTGAGCGTCCAGCTCCAGAAGCTCGATCCCTACATCAACGTGGATCCGGGGACCATGTCCCCCTACCAGCACGGCGAGGTCTTCGTCACCGAGGATGGAGCGGAGACCGACCTCGACCTCGGCCACTACGAGCGCTTCACCGACGCCAACACCTCGCGCTCGTCCAACGTGACCACCGGCGCGGTCTACAACACCGTCATCCGGCGCGAGCGCCGGGGCGACTACCTAGGGGGCACGGTGCAGGTCGTCCCCCACATCACCGACGAGATCAAGCAGCGCATCCGCGTGGTGGCCGACGCCGCCGACGTCGACGTGGTCATCACCGAGATCGGCGGCACGGTCGGCGACATCGAGTCGCTGCCCTTCCTCGAGGCCATCCGCCAGTTCCCGGTCGACGTCGGGCGCCGCCGGTGCATGTTCATCCACCTCACGCTGGTGCCCTACGTCGGTCACGCCGGCGAGCTCAAGACCAAGCCCACCCAGCACTCGGTCAACGAGCTGCGGCGCATCGGGATCGCGCCCGACATGGTCGTGTGCCGCTCCGAGGGCTCGCTGTCGAGTGACATCCGCCGCAAGATCGCCCTCTTCGCCTCGCTGCCCGACGAGGCGATCGTCTCCGCCCGTGACGTCGACAACATCTACAAGGTCCCGCTCGTCTTCCGCGAGGAGGGCGTCGACGACTTCGTCCTCGAGCACTTCGGACTGGAGCCTCCGCGGGCACCGGAGCTCGCAGGCTGGGAGCATCTCACCCGGCGCGCCGACGAGGCCAGTGAGCGCGTGCGGATCGCCCTGGTCGGGAAGTACGTGCGCCTCGAGGACGCCTACCTCTCGGTGGCCGAGGCGCTGCGCCACGCCGGCTTCGAGCACGGCTGTCGGGTAGAGGTCGACTGGGTCGACTCCGAGAAGCTCGACCCCGCCCGCGCCCAGCAGGTGCTCGGCGAGGCCGACGGCATCCTCATCCCCGGCGGGTTCGGCGGGCGCGGGGTGGAGGGGAAGATCGCCGCCGCCCGGGTGGCCCGCGAGCAGGGAATCCCCTACCTGGGGATCTGCCTGGGCATGCAGCTCGCGGTGGCCGAATTCGCCCGCCATGTCGCGGACATGGACGGCGCCAACTCGACCGAGTTCGACATGGAGACCCCCAACCCGGTGATCGACCTGCTGCCCGAGCAGAAGGAGGTCGCCGACATGGGCGGGACGATGCGCTTGGGCGCCGACCCCATCAAGCTCCACGAGGCCACCCGTGTCCGCGAGGCCTACGGCGAGGCGGTGGTCTACGAGCGCCACCGCCACCGCTACGAGGTCAACAACCTGCTGCGCAAGCGCCTGGCTGACGCGGGCCTCGTCTTCTCGGGGACCTCGCCCGACGAGCGCTTGGTCGAGGTGGTCGAGCTGCCCGAGTCCGCCCACCCCTTCTTCATCGCCTCCCAGTACCACCCCGAGTTCAAGTCGCGCCCCGAGCGCCCGGCTCCGCTGTTCCGGGAGTTCGTGGCGGCGGCGCTGGAGCGCAGCCGAGGCGAGGCGGGGGTCGGGAACGCCGCCGACGCCCGGGCGCAGACGCAGGCCGCGCAGCCCGCCTCGCGGTGAACTGCGCCACCGAGGCGCAGCGCCGCCGCCTCAACGGCACCTTCGAGGCGCTTTGCCGCATCCACAGCCCGTTCGGGCAGGAGCGCGAGTGCGCCGACCGGGTGGCCGGGCAGCTGACCGAGCTCGGGCTCGAGGTCGAGCGCGACGACGCCGGGGAGACGACCGGGGCGGAATGCGGCAACCTCCTGGCGCGCGTCCCCGGCGCTTCGGAGCGCACGCTGCTGCTGTGCGCTCACCTCGACACCGTGGTGCCGCAGGCGCCGATCGAGCCCGAGGTCGTTGACGGCGGCTGGGTCAACGCCCATGAGGGGATCCTCGGTGCCGACAACAAGGCCGCGGTGGCGGTCATCCTCGAGGCGGTCCACCACTGGCTCGAGGCGGACCAGGCGCCGCCCGTCGGGCTCGAGCTCCTGTTCACGGTCTCGGAGGAGAACGCCCTGGTCGGCGCCAAGGCGTTCGACCTGGGCCGCCTGCGCTCCGAATTCGGCTACGTCTTCGACCACGCCACGGCGATCGGGGAGGTCGTGCTCGCCTCGCCGACGTACTACCGCATCGAGGCGGAGTTCCGCGGCGTGGCCGTGCACGCCGGCATCCGCCCCGAGCAGGGCCGCAGCGCCATCGCCGCCGCCGCCCGTGCGGTGAGCGCCATGCGCCTGGGCCGGGTGGACGAGGAGACCACCGCCAACGTGGGGAGGATCAACGGGGGGAGCCCCTCGACCAACGTCGTGCCCGAGCGCTGCCGCATCGAGGCCGAGACCCGCTCGCTCGACGACGCCAAGGTCGAGGCCATGGTGGCCGAGATGGTCGACCACGTCCAGGACGCCGCCAACGCCACCGAGTGCGACGTCGACGTGGTGGTCGAGAAGAAGTTCCAGGGCTACCGGACGCGGCCGTCGGCGCCCGCCGTCCAGACCGCCGAGGCGGCGCTGCGCGCCTGCGGCTACGAGCCGCGCCGCATCGTCACCGGCGGCGGCTCCGACGCCAACGCCTTCGAGGCGGGGGGGCTCTCGTGCGTCAACCTGGCCAACGGGACCGAGCGCAACCACGAGCCGGGTGAGCGGGTGAGCGTGGCCGCGCTCGAGGGGATGCTCGACGTCACGCTCGCCCTGGTGGACGCCGCGGCGGCATGCTGACCCTGCGCCGCGGCGTGGTCGTCGACGCCGGCGACCCGGACGCGGCCATGCAGCGTCTCGAGGTCGAGGTAGACGGCGAGCGCCGCCCGGCCCGCGGCGACGTGACCCTGGTCGGCGCGGCCCAGCTGGGGGACGAGCTGGTGGTCAACGTCGCGGCGCGCGACCTGGGACTCGGATCGGGGGGCTTCGACGTCGTCCACGCGAACCTCACCCGCGGCCTCGACGGGCCGGGCCTGGAGGGGGCCCACGTCATGAAGCTCAACTACACGAGCCTCCAGCACGCGGTCTCCCCGGTGGAGTCCCCCGAGCTCGAGCTGCCGCTGGCGGGGCCGGTGGCGGTGTGCGGCCTGCACGGACAGCTGGCGCCCGCGGCCTGGGCGTTCGCGGAGGCGTCGCCGGGCGCGCGGCTGGGCTACGTTCAGACCGCGGGCGGCGCGCTGCCCGGCGCGCTTTCGGACGTGGTGCGCGAGCTGCGCCGCCGCGGCCTGCTGGCCGGTCACCTGACCGCCGGTCCGGCCTACGGCGGCGAGGGCGAGGCCATCACCACCGCGGGGGCCATCAACCACGGCCTGGCCCACGCCGGCTGGGACGCCGCGGTCTGCGCCCCCGGCCCGGGGATCCTCGGCTCGGCCTCGGCGCTCGGCCACGGTGGGCTGGCGGCGCTGGACTCGGCCCACGCCGCCCTGGCCCTCGGCTGTCCCACGGTGGTCGTGGCTCGCATGTCGCAGGGCGATCCCCGTCCCCGGCACCGCGGCGTCTCCCACCACACCCGCACGGTGCTCGACCTCCTGCTCAACACGGTCACGGTGGCCCTGCCCGAGGGGTTCGAGGCGCAGGTCCAGGGCCGCCACCGCGTGCGCCGGCTGGCCGTCGACCTCGAGGGCTACGCCGCCAGCGGCCTGCCCGTCCGCACCATGGGCCGCGACCTGGCAGAGGACCCGTCGTTCTTCGCCGCCGCCCTCGCCGCCGGGCGCGCCCTGGCCGAGATGCTGGCGGGCCGAGGGGCCTGAGCGGCCTCGACGGACGGGGGGATCGCTCGGGCGGCCCGACGAAGAACGCCATGGCCAGCAGGTGCAGCCAGCGGATGGTGTCCCAGCCCGTCATCCCCCGCCGAGGCTCTCACAGTCGGAGTGCAAGACGGGCCCTCTTGCATTCCCTCGTGTTTGCAAAGCTGGAGGAGTGATTCCACGATCCTCGCCACGCGGCGGCGGAGCCAGTTATCCACGCCCGACGGACCGGACACGAACGGTGAGCGCTCGATGACCCCGGGCTTCGAGCGCGTCGGCTGCGAGACCAAGTGGGAGGGGCGCATCGTCTCCGCCCGGGTCGAGCGCTGGCGCCACGCCGACGGGGACGAGGTGGAGCGCGAGGTCGTCAGCCACCAGGGAGCGGTCGCGATCGTCGCCCACGACGACGAGCACGTCTGGCTGGTGCGCCAGCCACGCGAGCCGGTCGCTGACCCCGCGCTGCTCGAGCTCCCGGCGGGCAAGCTCGACGTGGAGGAGGAGTCACCGCTGGACACGGCCAAGCGCGAGCTGGGCGAGGAGGTCGGCAAGGCGGCGGCCCAGTGGCGCGAGCTCCAGGCGTTCTACACCAGCCCCGGGTTCAGCGACGAGCGGGTGATCGCCTACCTCGCTACCGACCTGCGCGACGTGGATCCCGGGTCGTCGGAGAACGAGCGCATCAAGATCGTCGCGTGGCCGCTGGAGCGCCTCGACGAGGCGCTCGACGCGTGCGAGGACGCCAAGTCGCTGATCGGGCTGCTGTGCCTCAAGGCGCTGCGCAGCTGACCCGCGCGCGCTGAACGCCGGCTTGCAGGTCAAGGAGGCGGCCGGCTGGCCGCGAACCTCCAGGCGTGGCCACCGCGCCAAGCCATCCCTCGACCCGCAGCTTCGAGGAGCTGATGCTCGACTTCCTGGCCTACCTCGAGCTCGAGCGGGGCCTGTCGCGCAACACCCTCGAGGCCTACCGCTCGGACCTGCTCCAGTTCGGGGAGTTCCTGGCCGAGTCGAGGACGGGGCCGCTCGAAGCGAGCGACCGCGACCTCACGAGCTTCGTCACGCGGCTGGCCACCGGAGCCAGAGGCCGCCCCGCCGTCGCCTCCGCCACCGTCCAGCGCAAGGTCGCCTGCCTGCGCTCGTTCTACCGTCACCTGCGCCGCGAGGGGCTGCTCGAGCACGACCCCGCCGCCCGGCTGCACGGGCCCAAGCGCGGCCAGCGCCTTCCCCACGTGCTCGCGCGCGCCGAGGTCCAGCGCCTGCTGGCCCAGCCGGCGGGGACCGAGCCGGCAGCCCTGCGCGATCGCGCCCTGCTTGAGCTGATGTACGCGTGCGGGCTGCGGGCGTCGGAGGCGATCGGGCTCGACGTCGGCGACATCGACCTCGAGGCCGGCGTGCTGCGCACCGAGGGCAAGGGCTGCAAGGAGCGGCTTGTCCCCGTCGGCCGCCAGGCGGTGCGCGCCGTGCGCCAGTACCTGGCCCGCGGCCGTCCCAAGCTCGTCGGCGCGCGCGAGGAGCGGCGGCTGTTCGTCAACCGCCGCGGGGCCGGCCTCACCCGCCAGGGCCTCTACAAGATCGTCCAGCGCCACGCCCGCACCGCCGGCCTGGCCGACCGCATGAGTCCCCACACGCTTCGCCACACCTTCGCCACGCATCTGCTCGCCGGGGGGTGCGACCTGCGCTCGCTCCAGGAGATGCTGGGGCACGCCGACATCGCCACAACCCAGATCTACACGCACCTCTCGGCCGAGCGGCTGCGCGACGTCTACCACGACGCCCACCCACGCGCCGGCGGCCCGAGCGGCGAGCCGGTGGGCACGGAGCCCGAGCGCACGGAAGCTGTCCGCGGAGCGCTAGGGCCGGGCGGAGCTGCCCGGCAGGACCGGCGCTCGGAGCGCTAGGGCCGGGCGGAGCTGGCCGGCAGGACCGGCGTTTGATCGCGCCGACCGCATTCGCTCGCCTCGAGCTCTCCGCGCCGACGGGGAAGAGCCCGTTGGGCCGCTGCGATACTCGCCCGCGTGCCCGAGCTGCCCGAGGTCGAGACCATCGTCCGCCAGCTCGGCACGCGGGTGCAGGGTCGGCGCATCGAGCGCTTCAAGGTCCTCGACGCCCGCTGGTGCCTGCCGCTCGCCCCGGCCGCGCTCGTCTCGGCCGTGCAGGGCAGAACGATCGATCGGCTCTGGCGCCGGGGGAAGTACCTGGTGTGGGAGCTGGGCGGCGGTCCCTTCCTGCTCATGCACCTGCGGATGACCGGCACGCTGCTCTACGACCCGCCCGAGCGGCCGTCCCACGTGCGGGCACGGATCACGCTAGACGACGGCCATGGCCTCGTCCTCTGCGACCCCCGACGGTTCGGCACGGCCGAGCTCGCCAGCGACGAAGCGGAGCTCGAGGAGTTCTTCGCTCGCCGCCTCGGCGTGGAGCCGCTCGGGGAGAAGTTCGACGAGCGCCACATCCGCGCCCTGGCCCGCGGCTGCCGCGCGCCCGTCAAGGCCTTTCTGCTTGACCAGAAGCGGATCGCCGGGGTGGGGAACATCTACGCCGACGAGGCCCTGTTCCGCGCGGGGATCCACCCGCTGCGCGCCGCCGGCGCACTCAGCGCCCGCCAGCTCGGCGTCCTCACCGAAGCGGTGGTGGCGTCGTTGCGCGAGGGGATCGACGCCGGCGGCGCGACGATCGACGACTACCGCGACGTCGACGGCGCCCGCGGCGCCTTTCAAGACAGGTTCCAGGTCCACCGCCGCGCCGGGCAGCCGTGCCCCCGGTGCGGCGCGACGATCGTCAAGCTGGTGGCGGCGGGCCGGGGGACCTACGTCTGCGAGCGCTGCCAGCCGCGGCCGCGCCGGCGCCGGGCCGCGTCTGCCAAGTCGCTGGCGCGCGCCGGCTGAGGGTCGTGGCGGCCTCCAGTCCCCTGGCGCGCACCGGCTGACGGCCCTGGCGATCGCCCGCCCGCTCAGGCGGCCAGCAGCTCGCTGAGGCGGCCGTCGTCGTCGGCCGCGCGCAGCTCGGCGAGCCCGCCGACGGTCTGGCCGTCCACGAGGATCTGGGGGAAGGTCATGAGCCCGGTGCGCCGCGCCAGCTCGGCCCGTCCGACCGGGTCCTTTGACAGATTGACCTCTTCGAACTCGACCCCCCGCTTGGCCAGCAGGACCTTGGCGTTCCCGCAGTGGGGGCAGGGATGAGTCGTGTAGACGGTGACCTTCTTCATCACATCAGAAAGTGTAGCCCGGCTCTCCGGCGCCAAATCCGCCCTCGCGCCCGCGCGGGCCCTTCGATAGTGCCCGGATCGCTCCAGACCGAAGCCATCGTCCTGCGGTCGATCCGCTTCGGCGAGGCCGATCGGGTGCTGCACCTCTACACGCCCCATCGCGGCCGGATCGGCGCCATCGCCAAGGGGGTGCGCCGGGCGCGCAGCCGCTTCGGCGGGCGCCTGGAGCCCTTCTTCCGCGTGACCCTGATGCTCCACGAGGGCCGCGGCGAGCTGCTCACGGTCACCGGCGCCCAGACCGTCGCGCCCCACGCCCGCCTGCGCGAGCACCACCTCTGCCTCGACTCCGCCGCGCGCGCCTGCGACGCCGTGGCGCGGCTGTTCGACTCCCAGGACCCGAACCCGGCGGCCTACCACCTGCTGTCCAACCAGCTCGCGCTGCTGGACGCCCAGCCCGGGCGCGCCGACCGGGCCAACCAGCTGGCCTTCCGGCTCAAGCTGCTGCTGGCCGCGGGCCTCTCTCCCCAGCTCGAGGCGTGCGCCTCGTGCGGAGAGCGCGAGCACCTGGCCGGGTTCTCGGGGGCGGCGGGCGGTGTGGTGTGCAGCGCGTGCGAGGCGTCGGCGTTCGGGCTCGACCTCGACGCGCATGCCTTCCTGGTCGAGGCGCTGGGCAGGCCGCTGTCGCAGGCGCCGCCGGCTTCGCCGCGCGCGCTGTGTCAGGCCGAGCGGGCGATCCGCGAGACGCTCGAGCACCACGCCCACGTGCGCCTGCGCCCGGCCGCGGCGGCCTGAGCGCCGCACGCCAGGGCGGCGCCCACAGGCGCCGGCCGCCGCACCGGCCGCACTAGACTCGCCGGCGTGGAGGCCGGCTCGAGCACCGCTCCGCGAGGCGGCGTGGCGAGGGAGGGCGCCAAGCACGTCTACGGCTTCGCCGAGGGCTCGCGCGAGATGCGCGACCTGCTCGGCGGCAAGGGCGCGAACGTCGCCGAGATGACGCGGGTACTGGGGCCCGAGCGCGTCCCCGGCGGGTTCACCATCACCACCGAGGCCTGCGTGGCCTACCTCGAGGCGGGTCACGAGCCGCCCGAGCTGGAGGAGCAGGTCGCCGCGGCGCTGGGCGACCTGGAGCGATCCGCCGGCAAGCGGCTGGGGGATCCCGCGGACCCGCTGCTGGTCTCGGTCCGCTCGGGCGCGCGCGAGTCGATGCCCGGAATGCTCGACACCGTGCTCAACCTCGGGCTCAACGATCGGTCGGTGCGGGGGCTGGCCGCGGGCACGGGCGACGAGCGCTTCGCGTGGGACTCCTACCGGCGCTTCGTCCAGATGTTCGCCAACGTCGTGCGCGGGATGCCCGGCGAGCACTTCGAGGAGCGCATCGCGGCGCTCAAGCGCGAGCGCGGCGTGCGGCTCGACACCGAGCTCGAGGCGGGCGACCTGCGCCAGCTCGCCGAGGGCTTCCGGGCGCTGTTCGAGGAGCATGTCGGCGAGCCCTTTCCCCAGGAGCCGCGCGAGCAGCTGCGCCAGGCCATCAGGGCGGTCTTCGACTCGTGGCGCGGCGAGCGCGCCGTGCAGTACCGCCGCATCAACCGCATCCCCGACGACTGGGGGACGGCGGTCAACGTCCAGCGCATGGTCTTCGGCAACCTGGGCGAGACCTCGGGCTCGGGCGTGGCGTTCTCGCGCGACGAGGTCACGGGCGCGCCGGAGCCCTCGGGCGACTTCCTGGCCAACGCCCAGGGCGAGGACGTGGTCTCGGGCGTGCGCAACACGCGCGACATCTCGGAGCTGCGCGAGCTCATGCCGCAGGCGCACGCCGAGCTCCTGGACATCCTGCGCACGCTCGAGCGGCACTACCGCGACATTCAGGACACCGAGTTCACGATCGAGGACGGCCGCCTCTACATGCTCCAGACGCGCAACGCCAAGCGCCCGGCCCAGGCCGCCGTGCGCTTCGCGGTCGACGCGGTCTCCGAGGGGCTCCTGGACGAGCGCCGGGCGCTGGCCACGATCGACGCGGAGACGCTCGAGACGCTCCTGCACCCGACGTTCGACCCCGCGGCCGAGTACGACGTCCTGACCACGGGGGTGGCCGCGTCGCCGGGGGCGGCGAAGGGCATGATCGCCTTCGACGCGGGCACCGTGGTGCGCCGCGAGGCGGAGCGACGCGCCGACCTCCAGAAGATCCCAGAGACCGACGCTGGCGCTCGGGGCGACTTCGAGGAGGCCAATCCCGGCTTCATCCTCGTGCGGCCGTTCACCGAGGCCGATGACGTGGCGGGGGTCCACGCCGCGCGCGGCATCCTCACCAGCGAGGGGGGCAAGGCCTCGCACGCCGCGCTCGTGGCCCGCGGCATGGGGCGGCCGTGCGTGTGCGGCGCTTCGGAGCTGGAGATCGACCTGGCGGCGGCGACCGTACGCGCGGGGCAGACGGTGCTGGCGGAAGGAGACGTGATCGCCATCGACGGCACGACGGGCGACATCACCGTCGCCGAGGTGCCCCTGGTCGAGCCCGAGCTCAGCGAGCACTTCGCGACCGTCCTGCGCTGGGCCGACGACGTCCGGCGCCTGGGCGTCCGCACCAACGCCGACACCCCGCGCGACGCCCGGCGCGCCCGGCAGTTCGGCGCGCAGGGGATCGGGCTGTGCCGCACCGAGCACATGTTCTTCGGCGAGGACCGTGACCGGCTGGTGACCGAGATGTTCCTGGCCGCCGAGCGCTGGCGACGGGCGCGGGCGGCGGCGCAGCAGGCGGGGGGTGGGGAAGGCTCGGAGCCGCAGCGGCGCTTCGACGCCTTGGACGCCGAGTTCTGGCGCCAGCTGCGCGAGCTCCAGGCCCTCCAGCGCGGGGACTTCGAGCAGATCTTCGAGGTCATGAGGGGCCTGCCGGTGACCATCCGGCTGCTCGACCCGCCGCTGCACGAGTTCCTCCCAGCCGCGCACTTCCGGGCGGCGGTCGAGCGCTTGGAGGAAGAGCAGGGTGACGGGAGCGACCCGGGCGGGCTAGAGGCCGCCCGTCGCGACCTGGCGCTCGTCGAGTCGCTCAGCGAGACCAACCCCATGCTCGGCACCCGGGGAAGCCGCCTGGGCATCCTCTACCCGCCGGTGTACGAGATGCAGGTGCGGGCGATCGTCGAGGCGGCGGCGGCGGTGGCCGCGCGGGGAGAGGCGCCCCAGGTGGAGATCATGCTGCCGCTGATCGCCTACGAGACCGAGCTCTCGCTTCTGCGCGAACTGATGGTGCGGGTGGCCGAGGCGGCGATGCAGGACGCCGGCACCTCGGTCGAGTACTCGGTGGGGACGATGGTCGAGCTGCCCCGGGCGTGCTTCGTGGCCGACCGGATCGCCCGCTACGCCGACTTCTTCTCGTTCGGAACCAACGACCTCACCCAGACGGCGCTCGGCTTCTCGCGCGACGACATCGAGGCCCGCATCCTCGCCCGCTACATCGACCGCAAGATCCTCGACCGCTCGCCATTCGAGACCATCGACGAGCCGGGGGTCGGCTGGCTGGTGCGCCTGGCGGCGTGGACGGGTCGCGAGGCCAAGCCGGGTCTCAAGCTTGGGATCTGCGGCGAGCACGGGGGAGACCCCGACTCGATCGACTTCTTCGAGCGCGCGGGGCTCGACTACGTGTCGTGCTCGCCCTATCGGGTACCGGTCGCGCGAGTGGCCGCGGCGCAGGCGGCGATCCGGGCGAAGGGGAGCTGAGGGTGTTCGAGCGGTTCACGGAGGGCGCCCGCCAGGTCGTGGTCCTCTCCCAAGCGGAGTCCCGCATGCTCAAGCACGACTACATCGGGACCGAGCACATCCTGCTCGGCCTGGTGCGCGAGAACTAGGGCGTGGCGGCGCGCATCCTGCTTGACTTCGACGCCGACTCCGAGAAGATCCGCAACGAGGTCATCCGCCTGCTCTCCGGACCAGAGGACGCCGGGCGTTGCGGGAGGCGCCGAGCGGCGCCATGGGCCCTTCGCCGACCTCGAGCCGGACGTTTCTCACCAAGTACGACCTGGCGATGGCGAACGCCGCGCGTCGCGCTGCCCGAGACGAGCGAGAGCCCGACGACGGGGACCTGCTCGTCGAGCTGTGCGCCGATGCCGCCGGCCTCGGTGGCCAGGTGCTGGCACAGCTCGGGATTCCGTACGCGTGCTCGCCGAAACGGTCCACCGCCACCGGCAGGGTCTCCAGTAGGCGTCCACGCGGCCGGCCCTCGCCCCCCTCGCGGTCCGTCCCCGCTGCGACAATCAACCCCGTGGAGCCGTCGGTCAGCATTCCCTCCCGAGTGGAGACCTTCGAGGCCCGCATGCGCGCCCGCGAGGAGCACCTTGCTCCCTACGCCACCCGCTCCTACCCGGCCCGCCGCGCCCGCCTCGAGCCCGACAGTCCGGTGCGCACCCCCTTCCAGCGCGACCGCGATCGCATCGTCCACACCAAGGCGTTCCGGCGCCTCAAGCACAAGACCCAGGTCTTCGTCGCGCCGGAGGGCGATCACTACCGCACGCGGCTCACCCACACCCTCGAGGTCACGCAGGTCTCGCGCACGGTTGCCCGGGCGCTCGACCTCAACGAGGACCTGGTGGAGGCCATCGGCGTGGGGCACGATCTCGGCCACCCGCCGTTCGGCCACCTCGGCGAGGCCGTGCTCGACGACTGCCTGCGCCAGCGCTTCGGCGGCGCCTTTCGCCACCACGAGCACTCGCTGCGCGTCGTCGACGTGCTCGAGCGCGACGGCACCGGGCTCAACCTCAACGAGGCGGTGCGCGACGGCATCCTCTGCCACTCGGGCCGGGCGCCGCGGCCGGCGACGCCCGAGGGGCGCATCGTCCGCCTCGTCGACCGCATCGCCTACATCAACCACGACATCGACGACGCGCTGCGGGCGGGCGTGATCAGCCCCGACGACCTCCCCTCGGAGGAGATCGCTCTGCTCGGGCCCACGAGCTCGCGGCGCATCGACGTGCTCGTCCGCGACCTGGTCGAGCGTTCGCAGGGCGCCGGCGACATCGTCCAGGGCGAGGATGTGGGCGGCGCCATGGCCAGCCTGCGCTCATTCATGTTCGAGCGCGTCTACATGGGGCCGGAGGCGCGGCAGGAGCACCGGCGCATCGAGGCCGTGCTGCGCGCGCTGTTCGAGCACTACTGCGAGCGGCCCGAGCTGCTGCCGGCTGGCGTCCCCGGCGATCTCGGCCAGCGGGTCACCGATTACCTGGCGGGCATGACCGACCGCTTCTGCATCCGCGAGTTCGAGGCGCTCACGGTGCCGCGGTCCTTGGCCTGATGGCGCGCTACAGCCTCGACTCGCGCGACCGCGTCCGGGACGCCGTGGACCTGGTCGACCTCGTCTCGGCCCGGACCGAGCTGCGCCGGGCCGGAGCCAACACGCTCAAGGGGCTGTGCCCCTTTCACGAGGAGCGCACGCCTTCGTTCCAAGTCGACCCGGTCAAGAAGCTCTACCACTGCTTTGGGTGCGGGGTCGGAGGCGACGCCTTCGGCTTCGTCATGGCGACCGAGGGGCTCGACTTCCCGGGGGCGCTGGAGCTGCTCGCCGACCGCTACGGGGTCGCGCTGGAGCGCGAGGACGAGGACCCGGCCAGCGCCGCCCGCCGCGAGCGCCGCGAGCGGCTGTACGCACTGCTGGCGCGCAGCGCGGACTACTACGCGCGCTTCCTGTGGGAGTCATCGGAGGCGGCGCGGGCACGCGACTACCTGGCGAGCCGGGGACTGGAGGAGCGCGTGCTGCGGGACTTCCGGGTCGGCTACGCGCCCAGCGCCTGGGATCACATGTACCTGCGCTCGCGCCGGGCCGGCTTCGGCGACGACGAGCTGCGGGCGGCCGGCCTGGCTCAGCGGTCGGTCAAGACGGGAGGGCTCTACGACCGCTTCCGCGAGCGCCTGATGTTCCCCCTGTGCGACCTGCGCGGCCGGGTTCTGGGCTTTGGCGCTCGGGCGCTGCGCGACAACCAGCAGCCCAAGTACCTCAACACCGCCGAGGGCGAGCTGTACCACAAGGGTCGACAGCTCTTCGGCGCCGATCGGGCGCGGGCCGCCGCGGCCCGCGACGGCGGGGTAGTCGTCGTCGAGGGCTACACCGACGTGCTGGCGCTCCACCAGGCCGGGATCGAGAACGCCGTAGGCCTCATGGGGACGGCCATGACCGAGGACCAGTTGGCCGAGCTGGCGCGACTGGCGCCCCGCGTGGTGCTGGCGCTGGACGCCGACGCCTCGGGCCAGCAGGCCATGGTCCGCGCCGCCACCGTGGCCGGCGGGCGCTCGCTGGAGCTACGTGTGGTCGAGCTGCCGGCGGAGGAGGACCCGGCCGACCTGATCGCCGCGGAGGGCCCGGGGGCCATGCGCGGGCGCCTCGAGGCCTCGATCCCGTTCGCGCGCTTCCGCGTCGAGCGGGTGCTCGGCGGGGCCGATCTGGCCGGCGGGGACGGGCGCGACCGGGCGCTGGAGCAGCTGCGCGAGGTGCTGGGCAATCTCCCCGCCAGTGCGCTGCGCGAGGAGCTGGTGCGGCTGGCGGCGGGCCGCCTGGGGTTGTCGGAGGCTCTGGTCGCATCGCTGGCGGCGCCATCGCCGGCCGGCGGCGGCGGCCGGCCGGGCGCCGCCGCCCCGGCCCCACGCGGAGGACGCATGCCGCTCGACCGCTGGGAGGAGACCGAGCGCACCTTCCTGGCCATGTGCATCGCCGTACCCGAGGCCGGGCGCGACGCCCTGCGGCGCGTCGACCTCGAACGCCACTTCACCAGCCAGCCGGCCCAGGCCGCCGCCGCTCACCTGCGCGACCACCTCACGGACCCGCTCGCCGCCCTCGGGCCGGGCGACGGCGGCCTTCGCGCCCTTCTGGCCGAGCTCGCGCTGCGCGCCGTGCAGCAGCCGGCCGACCGCGCGACCCTCGAGGTCCAGACCCTTCAGCTCGAGGCTTCGCGCCTGGAGCGCGAGATCGCCCGCGCCCGCGCCGAAGGCAGCTTCGACGTCAGCGACCTCGCCGCCGAGCGCATCCACGTGAAAGCACGACTGGACAGCGCGATGGACCGAGCGATGGAGGAGCGGTCGGCCGGCAGCTAGCGTCGCCCGCCGCGGGCGCGGAAGCCGCGGTTCGACTACTACTGAGCTCGGGGGGTGGGACTCGAACCCACAACGACTCGGTTAACAGCCGAGCATTCTGCCAATTGAATTACCCCCGACCGGTGTATTTGCGGATCCTGTGACGCCACCGTTCGCCGCCGCGGACCCGGGTGGGATCGTAGCGACTCCACCCTCGAGCTCGGCATGGCAGTTGGCGCAGAGGAGGACGCACTTCCGGGCCTCGACTCGGGCTCTCGCCAGGGACCGCGCGATGCCGCCGCTTCCCAGCCCAAAGGACTTCGCTGACGGGTCGAGGTGATGGAATTCGAGAGCTCCGGCGTAGCGGTCGTAGCCACAAAGGCGGCACGCGCCGCCGGCCTCCTCGATCAGCGTCTGCTTCACGCGCCGACGACGTGCCGCGACGTGTTCGGTTCTGCAGCGCTTGCAACGTAGGTTTCCTCGCCAACTGCTGCGGACGAAGACGGTGTAACCGTGGCGCTTGCACTCACGGACGACCGTCGTAAGCCTGCGATTGCCTGCCCGAGCGGTGGTCATGCCGTACTTCCGCAGCCAGTACCTCACGGTCGAGTCCGCCAGTCGAGTCTCCTGCGCTATCCCTTCGATGGTGAGTCCGCGTTCCACCAGGGTCTCGAGCCGCTCGCGATCAAGACCGCCCTTCGATCGGTGTCGGGCGGCAAGGGACGAGGCGATACCGAACCTGTTCGTCCAGTAGGCGACAGTCGACGGATCCCTTCCGAGCTGTCTGGCGATCGATTCCATCGAACGACCTGCGTCGAGCTGCTTTTCAAGCCAAGCCCTGTCCACTAACGCGAACGCTAGTTCGTGTGGCGGACGGAACCGCTGGCTCGCGGTGTGGCGATCGGACGGCACAGAGGGACACGTCTCATTTGCGGACTCCTCGGCCACACTACGTCCGCTCAGCCAGGCTCTGAAGTCACCGCTCCGGCAGCCAACCGCTCCACCTCCATCGCCGCCGCCAGCGCCCCGTCGTTCACCGCAGCCCACGCCCCCAGCCCGCGCGCACGGGCGCCCAGCATCGGGTCCGCCAAGGCGCGCTCGACGGCCAGTCGCAGCGGCCTCGGCGCGATGAAGCGCTGGGGCAGGCGGACGCCCACCCCGGCCCAGTCCAGCCGGGCCGCGTTCTCGCCCAGGTCGCCGCCCGAGGGGCACGCCAGGACGGGTGCCCCGCTGGCGAGCGCGCGCACGATCGTCCCATGGCCGCCGTGGCAGACGACCAGGTCACAGTGGGGCATCGTGCGCGAGTAGGAGACCCACTCCACCAGCCGCGTGTTCTCGGCCACGCGAACCGGCGCGTCAAGCGGCCGGCGGTTCCACGTCGCCAGCACCCTGACCGGCGCGTCGGCCAATCCCTCCAGCGCGGCGCGCAGCAGGCGATGGCCGGGATCCTGTGACGTCGATGGCGCGACCAGCACCAACGGCTCGTCGCCGGGCGGCAGCTCCACCTCCTCGGCCGGTGGCTCCCACATCAGCGGTCCGACGACGCGAGCCCACGGGGGCCAGGCCCGCGGATACTCGAGCTGGGGAAACGTCCCGACCAGCGAGAGCTGACGGCTCAACCCGCCGTGGACGTAGGCCTGGGGCCCCAGGCCGAGCCGCCTGCGTGCCTCGTTGAGCTCCTCTCGCCCGCGACGCAGGCCGTTCTCTACCGGCGCCCTCAACGCGGACCACAACCGCCGGCCGGCCGGCGTGCGGGGCAGCCGCGCCCCCATCGAGTAGGGCGGGCGTCCCGCCGATCCGACCGGGAGCACGTGCGGAACCAGAGTGGCCACCGGCACGTCCTCCAACTCGCCGGCCAGCGCCGCGGCGGGGGTGAGGATGTCGGCGACGAGGACGGCGGGGCGCAGCTCGGCCACCGCCGGCCGCGTCTCCTGCGCGGCCCGGACGGCGGCCTGGTAGGGCTTCAGAGGGCGGCCGGGAGTGGGGAAGACCTGGTACTCCGGCGCGGGGGCGAAGGCCATCCCCGCCGCCTCCACGGGCTCGCGCCAATGCCGCCAGGTCTGGAGCGTCACCCGGTGCCCGCGCGCGACCAGGCGCTCGCCCAGAGCCAGCATGGGGAAGGCGTGACCGGGATCGCCGAACGCGCCGAGGAAGACGGTCGTTGCCGACGACCGGCCTTCTGTCGTCGCCTCGTCAGAGGACCACCGCCCGGCAGGCTCGCGCCCCGCGGCCGCCGCTCGGTCGCCATCAGAGGCGACCTGCTCGTGCGGGAGAGAGCCCCGGCCCTCGACCGACCGCTTTCCCGACCGCAACGGCGTCGGTCGATCACCGCTCACAGGAGGTTTTCACCGGGCCGGTCAGCTTTTTTGAGGTTTAGGACCCCTGCCGTTGCGCCGATGGAGGATGTGATCGTGGAGCGCGCCCGCGAACCCATGACGCCTGCCGTGGCCGAAACCGAGCATACGGACCCGACCCGCTGGCTGCGCTCGAAGGTCTCTGCCCCCTATGAGCAGGCTGCCCGCGCCGCGCGCAGCCTCGACTCCCGCCTGGCGGCGCGCACGGCGGCCGAGCTTCACCTCGGCGGCGGGATCCTCCTCTGCATCGCCGCCCTGGCGGACCGTCGCGCCTCCGTCCCCGCGGTCGGTTTGCTGGCGGTGGCCGCGCTGGTGATGGGAACCGGCATGGCTGCGCTTGAGCGCACGGGCGAGGCGTCGATGGGCTTCGTCTACGCCGCCGAGCTCGCGGCGCTGGGCCTCGTCGCGGCGCTCGTGGCCGCCTCGGGCGGCACCGAGAGCGCCTATCCCGCCTTCTACCTGCTCCCGGTGGCCCACACCGCCGTCTTCCAGTCGCGCAATCGTCTTCTGCTCGCGGCGGCAGCCGCGGTGGTGCTCCTATTCGCCCCGCTCGCCTATGGCGGGCCGAGCGAGCGCTTCGTGGCTTTTGCGCTCGTCGCGCTCGTGCCCGCGGCGGCCGCGGCGTCGGTTATCCACGGCGCCGTCGCCCTGCTGCGACAGGAGCGTCGCCAGGCGGCGTGGCGCGAGGCCGAGGCCCTGCGGATCGCCGACTCCGACCCCCTGACCGGGGTCGGCAACTACCGGCTGTTCCGCCGCGCCCTCGAGAAGGAGAGCGCACGCTCGCGCCGCCACGGCGAGCCCTTCTCGCTCATCGTGGTAGACCTCGACGGCTTCAAGGCGATCAACGACGAGGTCGGCCACCAAGCCGGCGATGAGGCGCTTCAGCGGGTCGCACAGGCCCTGCGCGAGACTCTGCGCACCGAGGACGTCCTGTGCCGCCAGGGCGGCGACGAGTTCGGCGTCCTCGCCGTGCACGTCGGCTACGCCGAGGCCAGCGAGCTGGCCGGGCGTCTCCGGGCGGCCGTCGGCGCCATCTACCTGCCGCAGCTGCGCCGGCCGCTGTCGGTCAGCGTGGGTTGGGCGACCTTCGCCGACCCCGTCAGCACCGCCGACGGCCTCGTGGCGCGGGCGGACTGGGAGCTGCGGGCGGCCAAGCGCCGCCGCGTCGGGTCCCCGCCTCCAGTTGCCTTCGGCACCCCTCTGGCCGCGCCGCCGGCGTCGGCGCAAGTCGACGCCCGGCTGGCGACCCTGAGCGGGTTCGCCCGGTCGCTCGCCCTGGCGCAGGACGAGGAGGAGGTCGCTCGACTGGCGGTCGGCCAGCTCGTCGGAGCCCTGGATGCCTCGGTGGCCGAGATCTGGCGCTGTGATCCGCAGTCGGGCCGCCCGGCCCTGGCCGCTCGCCGGGACCAGGACGACGAGGTGGCCGGGGGTGAGGCGCAGCAGGGCCATGCCGGCGCGGTGGCCCAGGTGCTGCGGACCAACCGCGTGCTGGTCGCGCCGGTCCCCCGTCAGCATGCGCTAGGACCCGAGTCGAGCTCGCAAGCGATGGAGCTGGTGGTCCCGATCACCCACACCGGCCGGGTCATCGGGGCGGCTCGTCTCGTCCTGGATCGCCCGGACTCGGGGTCGCCGGTCGAGCGCCGGATGGCCCTAGCCCTGGCCGCCCAGGTGGGGGTGGCGCTGGCCGCTGCCCGCGCGCGGGCGGCATTGACTTCCGCCGGCCCCCAGCAGCTCGTCGACTGCGCGAGCGTCACCGGCGACTCCGACGCGGCCGAGCGCGTGGCCGACCTGGCCACCGGGGCCGGAGCGATGCTGGGGATGGGGCGGGAGGACCTCGACGTCCTGCGCACCGCCGCGCTGCTGCACCGGGTGGGGATGGTGGGGGTGCCCGCGGGCCTTCCCCTGCGGCCGTTTGCCCTCTCGGACGCCGAGCGCGAAGTGCTCCAGCAGCACCCCGTCATCGCCGAGGAGCTGCTGGTTGACGTCCCGGCGCTGCGGGCCGCCGGCTCGATCCTGCGCCACGCCTACGAGCGCCAGGACGGCCGCGGATATCCCGACGGGCTGGCCGGTGACGCCATCCCGCTGGCCTCGCGCGCCCTGCACGTGGCCGTGGCCTACGTGGCCATGACCTCGCATCGCCCCTACCGTCAGGCGCTGGCCGACGACCAGGCCCGCCAGGAGCTGCGGGCGGCGGCCGAGTCCGGGCAGCTCGACCCAGTCGTCGTCGAGGTGACTCTGGCCGTGCTCAGCGCCCGCAACCGTGCGCAAGTTTCGTTTCACCCTTAGGGGTATCCTTGTCCTGCACGACGGGGTGACGTAGCTTCCGTCCCACCCCGCGGGAGGGGGCCGTTCATGCGACGCAACCGCAATCCGATCGAGGACCTCAGGACCGCGATCGACTGCCTGCCGGTCGATACGCGGATCGCCATGCTCGAGGGCGTGCGGGCCAACGACATCATCGTCGGGGCCTACACCAGCCGCAGCGGCATCTGCCCGATGCTGGCCGCGCATCGCTGCGGCGGTCGCACGGACTTCCTCTCGTTCGCCCGCGCGTGGGATCGCTTCGGCCGCGCCAAGGGCCGCGCCCGGCGCGCCTCCGAGCGCGAGGTGCGCATCCTCACCACTCACCTGGAGGCCAGCCTGCTGGCCGAGCGCCGGGCCGAGCTCGACGACGCGATCCGCGACCACCGCGAGCTGGTGGCCAAGCGGCACGCCCGTCGCCCGGAGCCGGCGCGCTCGCGCCGGCCCGGCGACCCCGACCGCTCCCGCGAGCTGGCCCAGCGCGCCGGCTGGTCGTGGCTGCGGCCGTTCCGCCGCTACGACGAGTACGAGCGGGCGCTCGCGCTGGTCGAGGCCGAGCGCGAGTCGCTGGAGCAGCCGCCCGGCGAGCGCGAAGAGTCGCGCACGCCCGTCGGCGTCTGACGCGGACTCGGCGCACCGCCGTCCACAGCTGACGCGGGCCGGTCGGCCCCCGCCGCCGAGGCGACCTCTACAGCGTCTCGGTGGGGCGCTGGAAGACCATCTCCGGCACCACGCAGGCGGGGGAGAGGCGCAGCAGCGCGCGCACCATCTCGGCGATGTCCTCGGGACGGATCATCTCATCGGCCGAGACCTGCTCCTTGGCGAACTCGGTCATCGCCGTGTCCACGAACCCGGGGCACAGGGCACACGACTTGACGCCCGCCTCGCCGAGCTCCTTGTTCATGGCCTGGGTGAACCCGACGACCCCGTGCTTGGTCGCCGAGTAGACCGACAGCCAGCCCTGGCCGCTCTTGCCGGCGATCGACGCCGTGTTGATGACCAGCGCGTTGCCGTGCTCGGCGCCCGCGGCGCGCAGCATCTCCTCGCACTCCCGGTAGAAGAGGACGATCGAGCGCAGGTTGACGTCGAGCTGCATGTCCAGGCGCTTGGTGAGCGTCTCGCCCACCGGTGCGCCGATCCCCACGCCCGCGTTGTTGACCAGCACGTCGAGGCGGCCGAAGCGCTCGCGGTGGCGCTCGACCACTGAGCGGATCTCGTCCTCGGAGGCCATGTTGGCGGCGACGTGCTCGACTTCGAGGCCCGTCTCGCGCAGGCTCTGGGCGGCGGTCTCGAGCTTGTCGGGCCGCCGGGAGGCGACGGTCAGGGCGTATCCCTCCTCGCCCAGCATGCGCGCGAGCGCCAGGCCGATCCCGCTCGACGCTCCGGTGACGATGGCTGCCCGCTGCCCCATGCGCGGGTGGTATCCAATCACTTACCCGTGCCCGAGGGCCGGCGGGGCCCGCGGGCGCTCCTCTCTACAGTGTCCGGGCATGCGTGCCAGCCGCCCGCTGACCGTGGCCCTGCTCGTCGGCGCCCTGGTCGGAGCCGCCGGATGTGGAGCCTCCGGCCAGGGCTCCTCCGCCAGGCCGAGGGCGGCCGGTCCGCCCTTCCCCGCCGCGGGCAGCCCCCAACTGGCCAAGCTGGTCTCCACGCGCACGAGCAGCCAACCTCAGCTGGCCCCGAGCGTCTCGGTGCTCGAGCCGGGCGCCAATCGCTTCGGCTTCGGGCTGTTCGAGGCCTCGGGCAAGCAGCTACAAGCCGACGTCGCCGTCTACACGGCCTCTCCGCGGGGCAGCGGCGTGCGCGGGCCATTCCCGGCGAAGCTCGAGTCGCTGGCCGTTCAGCCGCGCTTCCAGTCGAGGACCAGCGCGCAGGATCCGGACGCCGCCAAGTCCGTCTACGTCGCCCAAGTGCCGTTCCCGCGAAAGGGCAGCTACGTCGCCTTCGCCGTGGCTCGCTTGGGCGGCCGGCTGGTCGCTGCCACTCCGGCGCAGGTGGCGGTCGGCGTCAGCCCTCCGTTGGCCGTCGGCGCGCGGGCGCCCCGGATCCACACGCCGACTCTGGCCAGCGTCCACGGCGACGTGTCGAAGATCGACACCCGCATACCGCCCGACGACTTGCACTCCGTGGACTTCGCCGACGTGGTCGGCCGCAAGCCGGTCGTGCTGACCTTCGCCACGCCGCAGCTGTGCCAGAGCCGGGTCTGCGGGCCGGTGGTCGACGAGGCGGCGCAGCTGAGCTCGCAGCTGGGCGACCGCGCCGCCTTCATCCACATGGAGATCTACCGCAACAACAAGCTGGAGGACGGCTTCCGCCCCCAGGTCGCGGCCTTCGGCCTGCGCAGCGAGCCCTGGACGTTCGTCATCGACCGCCGCGGGCGCGTCGCCGCCCGCCTGGAGGGCGCCGCCTCGCTGGCCGAGATGCGCCAGGCGATCGAGCGCGGCCTGAGCTGATGAGCGGCGGCCACGCGCTGCTAGCTTGCCGCCCGCGGAGCCTGCGACGCGCCCGCCGGGCCGGTAGCTCAGTTGGTCAGAGCAGCGGACTCATAATCCGTCAGACCTAGGTTCGAGTCCTAGCCGGCCCACCTTCTGAGCCTCTGCGTCCCGAGAAGCCGGACGCGTGCCCCTCAACCTGCCTCGGTCGGCTCGAGCACGAACACCTCGCTGGCCAGGTCGGGCTTGATGTGGCCTGGAAGGCGGCGACGAGGTCCTTGCGCATGGCGTCTGCAACTCGTGACGAGTGGTCAGAACGTGGTCGGCCTTGCCCGACTCTACGAGCTTGACCTCACCCTTGGTCAGGGTGTCGGCCATGAGGCAGGTGATCACGTCGCGGTCCATGGCCGTGCGAGCCTTGGTCGGTCCGCGCCCGTTGTACTCGCGGGTCACCTGGTCGACGCGTTGGAGCTGGCGTTGGCCTGCCCGCCACGCCATGCCATGCCGCTGGTTCGTTGATGGTGGCCATGCCAAGGCCTCCTCATGACGCCCGTCTCGGCTCAGCCTGCCGCCACGGCCTCGGGCGACGGCTCTGGATCGGGCTCCTCCTCCGCATGGCCGATCTGCCCCCCACTGCGGTGGCGCTGCCAGTCGACGACGAGCACGTGGATCGTGCCGGCCACCGGGATCGCGGCCAGCGCGCCCAGGACGCCCGCGACCTCGGCTCCGATGCCCACGGAGATCAGCACGGCGAGCGGGGACAGCTGGACCGTGCGCCCATAGACCAGCGGCTGAAGCAGGTGGTTCTCCACCTGCTGGTAGATGGCGAAGAAGACGGCGATGACGATCGCCGCCGTCGTCGAGTGGCTGAGGGCGACGAGCGTGACGATGATCGCCGCCAGCGTCGCGCCGGCCAGCGGGATGAGGTCGAGGATGGCCACCAGCAGCCCGAGGGCGATGGCGTAGGGAACTCCGACGATGGCGAGAACGACCCCGGTGAGCGCGCCGGCGATGAGGCTGATGACCAGGTTCCCGGTGACGTAGCCGCCGATCGTGCGGTAGATGTCATGGCCCACCGCCCGCCAGCGCGGAGCGCTCTGGGGCGACAGCAGGCCGAAGAGCCGCTCGGTCCAGGCCCGCCCCTCCAGCAGCATGAAGAGGGTGAGGAAGACGATCGAGACGATGGCCACGACCGCGGTCAGCAGGCCCTTGGTGATCGACAGCACGGCGGTCGCCCCGCCGAGCAGGCTGGAGGCGGCGCCCGGCCGGCGCACCGCGGTCTCCGCCCGTTCGACGACGTGGTACTTGGTCTCGAGGAAGCCCAGGGGCCCGCGGCCGCTGGTGATGTCGTGCAGGTAGCCGGGGATGGCCTGGACGAACTGGTTGACCTGGCGCGCCAGGGGCGGGATGAAGGCGAAGAGGATCGCCACCACCGCGGCGAGGACGAGGACGTAGACGATGGCCGTCGCCGTCCCGCGGTGGTGGACGCCGCGGCGGATGAGCCACTCGACCGCGGGGTTGATCGCCAGCGCCAGGAAGATCGAGATGAGTACCCAGGTGATGAACTGGCCAGCGATCCACACGATCGCGATCACCGCGGCGACCGCCAGGATGACGGCGAGTACACCAAGCACGGTGCGAGGCCCGAGCCGGACCATCCGCTGGGGGATCCCCCCGCGACCGATCTCGCTCACGGCGCCGGCCTCGAGCGAACGATCTGGGCCGCTGCCCGGCGCTGCGGGGTCCACGCAGAAGCGCTACCCGACCACGCCCAGCGGAAACTCTCAAGCGGCGCGAGGCCTGCCGCGTTCAATTGCGGCCGCTCGACGGAGGCCGGCGGCGAGCCGGGCCGACCTCCTCCGGGTAGGGCAGCACGCCGAAGTACATCAGCGCCGCCTCCCACGGCAGCCCGTAGCGGGCGACGATGCGGCTGGCCACGGCGACGCAGAGCGCGACGCCGAGGAACCAGGCGATGACCAGCGCGAGCAGCTGCCCCATGGGCCCTGGATACGCGAAGCGGGGCCGAAGTCCTCCCGCCGGCCACCGCCAGCGCCCGTCGGAAGCGCCGACGGTGACCCGGCGCCTCAGAAACGCGCGTGCAGGTCGACGTGGAGGAAGAGCAGCGGCCACAGGAGGACGGCCAGCACGGCCGAGACGACCGAAGGCAAGGTGCTCACGTGCTCGAAGTAGTGATGCGAGCCCGCGATGACCGCTCCGACCACCAGGTAGACGGTCGTCACCAGGCTCGTCGCTCGCCCCCGCATCGATCGCCACGTCCCCTCGGTCGGCCGATTCGAAACGACGCGCCCGGCTCGTGATCCGTGCGGTCCGCGACTTGCGAGACAGGGCCGGGCGAGCATCGCCGTCCGGGAGGAACGCGCCGCGCGGCAGCGAAAAGGTCGCTCGCCATGAAGCGAGTCGCCATTCCGGAGCCCGTCGTCCTCAACGGGCACCAATCGCTGTCCTCCTACATCCGTGATCGCTTCGAGGACTTCTCGCGCTCACAGAAGGACGTCGCCCAATACATCGTCGACCACCTCGACGAGGCGGCCTTCCAGACGGCCGAGGCGCTGGCCCGTCGAGCGAACACCTCGTCCTCGACCGTCGTGCGCTTCTCGCAGGCGCTCGGCTTCGAGGGCTTCCCCGAGCTCCAGCAGGCCGCCCGCGACGAGTACCGCCGCCGCCCGGCCGGCGCAGCGAGCCTGACGGCCGCCGCCGCGCCGCTGTTCTCGCTCGACCAGAACGAGTACGAGTCCGCTCTGGCCGCCGACCACGTCAACGTCGAGGACACCGCCCGGCGGGTCTCGCGCTCGCAGGTGGACGCGGCGATCGAGTGCCTGATGGGGGCGCGCAAGCTGCTGATCGCCGGCACCGACCAGATGGCGTTCTTCGCCTCCTACCTGCGCCATCTCCTGATGCTGCTGGACATGCGCGCCGAGCTCGTGGCCAGCCCGTCGCAGGAGGCGCTGGGCCGGTTGAGCCGCATCGACGAGGAGACGGTGCTGGTGGCCCTGTCGGCCGGACGTCCGCACCCGCTCGTCCTACGGGCAGTCAAGCTCGCGCGCCATCGCAAGGCGACGACCATCGCGGTGACCGATGCCACGCTGTCCGAGGTCGCCAAGCTCTCGCAGATCACGCTCTACTACTCGTCTAACACGCCGGCCTTCGTGCGCTCGCACGCGGCGCTGCTCAGCGTCATCCAGGCACTGGCCTTCGGCGTGTACTCCCGCGACGCCGCTCAGCACGACCACCGCATCCGCGCTTTCCGCCTGAAGTAGGGCGGCGTCTGCGTCGCCTTCGCGTCAAGCGAGGCGACGATCTCGCGCGTTAGCCGATTCTTTACTGCGGCCTGAGCGCTCACGTGCATATTGCCGGTGTCGGCGAGCTCGCGAGCGGGAACGCGCCCAGTAGGGCGCCGCCTCGACGAGACCCTCGCCGCGCCGCCCTGCCGCCAGCGACATGAGGGAGAAGAGATGGCCGCTGCACGCCTGTCTGCCCTGGACGCCTCGTTCCTGGAGGTCGAGAGCCCGACCGCCCACATGCACGTCGGCTGGCTGGCCACCTTCGCGCCGCCGGAGGACGGGCCGACGCCGAGCTTCGAGGACGTGCGCGCCCACGTCGAGTCGCGCCTGTGCCGAGCGCCGCGTTACCGCCAGCGCCTAGCGCCGGTGCCGCTCGGCGTGCACGACCCGCTGTGGGTTGACGACGAGGACTTCGACTGCTCCCGCCACCTGCATTGCGCCTCGACCACCGACATCAGCGCGCTGGCCGACGAGGTGATGTCGGTCCCTCTGGCCCGCGATCGGCCGCTATGGGAGATGTGGATCGTTCCCCGGCTTCCCGACGGCGGGGTCGGCCTCGTCGGCAAGGCCCACCACTGCCTGGTCGACGGCATCGCCGCCGTCGAGTTGGCCTCGCTGCTGCTCGACGTGACGCCCGAGGCGTCGCCGACCGAGTCCGACGGCTGGCGCCCGCGATCCTCGCCCGGTGGCCTGAGTCGGCTGACCGGCGCGGTCAAGGATCGTGTCGAGGAGGAGCTTGGGCTTCTGCGCCTGCCTGTGCGCGTGGCCCGATCGCCGCGGTGCCTGCTCGGCGCGCCGCGAGAGGCACGCCGGGTCGCCGGAGCCGCGGTCTCGTCGCTCGGGCCGACCAGGCCGGACCACCTCCTCAACCAGCCGACCTCGCCCCTGCGTCACCTCGCTCGGCTCGACCGCCCGCTCGAGGACCTGCGCCGCGTGAAGTCGCACTTTCAGACTAGCCTCAACGACGTGGTGCTCGCCGCCTGTGCGGGCGGGATCCGCCGCTTCCTCGAGCGTCGCGAGGAACCGCCGCGGAGGTTCAAGACGATGGTGCCGGTCAACGTCCGCGGGGAGGGAGCCGACGGCGAGCTCGGCAACCGCATCTCGTTCATCTTCGTGGACCTGCCGTGCGACGAGCCCGATCCCGTCGCCCGGCTCTACGACGTGCACCGCGCGACCAGCGACCGCAAGCGCGCGGGCCGCCCGGAGGGCGCCGAGACAGTCCTCAAGGCGGTGTCGTACGCGCCGCGGCCGGTGCAGCAGATGGCCTCGCGGATGGTGGCCAGCGACCGTGCGTTCAACCTGACGATCTCCAATGTGCCCGGCCCCGAGGAGCCCCTCTACATGCTGGGCTGCCGTCTGCGCGAGGCCTATCCCGTCGTGCCCCTGGCCGACCGGCACGCGCTGGCCATCGGGATGCACACCAGCGGGGGCGGCGCGTTCTTCGGCCTCTACGC
>JBBPZM010000060.1:0-27689 GCA_038199035.1 Solirubrobacterales bacterium
CCCCCCCCCCCCCCCCCCCCCCCCCCCCCCCCCCAGGTCACCGTCAGCTCGAGCTCGGCCGGCGCGACCGTCCGCGGTCGCCGATCGAAGGCCTGAGCGAAGCGCTGCGCCATGGCGTCGGCGAAGCCCGGCAGCAGGCCCGGGCGCGCCGCGTGGGTCTCCGCCGCGACCGAGGTCATGCGCACGCCCTCCAGGCCGCACGGCACCACCCACTCGAAAGGCTGGAGGTCGTTCTCGACGTTGATGGCGAAGCCGTGGGTCGTCACCCCGCGCGAGACGTGCACCCCGATCGAGCCGATCTTGCGCTCGCCGACCCACACGCCGGTGAGCCCGTCGCGCGGGCCGGCCGCTACGCCGGCGTCGGCCAGGGCGGCGACGATCGCGTCCTCCATCGTGCGCAGGTAGGCCACCACGTCGTCGATGCGCATGATCGGGTAGCCGACGAGCTGACCTGGGCCGTGGTAGGTCAGCCGGCCGCCGCGATCGGTCGCCACCACGTCGATCCCCTGCGACAGGTACCAGGACTCGCCCATGGGCAGCTCGCCCGGCTGCGAGCGCCGGCCGCGCGTGTAGACCGGCGGGTGCTCGAGCACGAGCAGCACGTCGGCGATCTCCTCGGCCTGCCGGGCCTTGCACAGGCGCTCCTGCAGCCCGAGCGCCACCCGGTAGTCGACCAGGCCGAGCGGGGAGACGAGGAGCTCGGGGGAAGCGGGAGCCACGGGTCGACCTTACTCCCGCGGCGGCGGGGGGCGGCCCGGTCGGCGGGTCGTGGTGCTGGCTCGAGGCCAGCCTTTGGCGCTCCGGTTGGCCCGGAGGGCAAGGGCCCGCGCGATCTACCCTGTGGCGGGATGGAGCGCATGTGGGTGTCGCGGCTGCGCTGGCGGGTGCGGGGCGCCTGGATGTGGCCGGCCTTCGCCGTCCTGACCGTCCTCGAGGCGCTCATCCTCCACGCCCGCCCGATCGCCGGGGACCGCACCGACCTCGCCGCCGGGCTGCTGCTCGCCGCCTTCTTCAACCTGCTGGCGGTGGCCGTCGTGGCACCGATGGCCGGCATGTTGCTGCGCCGCCGACGCCGCGACCTTCCGCGCGTGGTCGCCCACGACTACGCCGGCACGGCGCTGCTCGGCGTCGTCCTCGTCGCCTTCGTGGTCGCCGGCGCGATCCACCGCCCGGCGGTGATGCAGCGCCAGCGCGACGTGGTCGCTCAGGCGGCGGCCGTGCACGACTATGTGCTCACGCAGGCGCCACGGGCCTACCGGGTCAACCTCGACCGAGCCGATACGCGCCGGGTCGACTCCGAGCTGTACCGCACGTGCGTCCCGGGCCCCGATCCCCAGCGCTCGTTGTGCCTGTTCGTGAGCACCGACCAGTCGCCGCCCGGCATCCGCGTCGATCCCAACCACGAGACCAACCAGAGCTTCGGCGGCCGTCGCTACAGCGCGCCAGGAGGGTGAGGGGAGCCGGCGCTGAGGGCGCACGTCCTCTCGCCGTCTCCGCTGCCGCTGCGCTCACGCCGTGAGGTCTCCCTCACGAACCCGCTGGGCGATGGAGGTCGGCGATCTCTGGAGCCGATTCGCGATCGATCTCGACCACGTGACGCTCGAGCTCACCCAGGTCGGCAAAGTCATGTGCTCGTGCGATTCCGGCTTCCAGGGCTCGATGTAACCCGACTCGATGAAACGGAAGAAGTGATCGGACTCGATGTGCGCCGAGCGATCCCAGCGCGAGGCGACGAGCCTGGCAGTCGCCGTCTTCCCGGCGCCGGGCGGGCCGGTCACGATCAGCACGGGATCGGCGACGACGGAAGGAATGCCTAGAGCGCCAGCGCCGCCGGGTGCTCGAGGAGGTCGCGGACGCGGCCCAGGAACTGCGCGGCGTCCGCGCCGTAGAGGATGCGGTGGTCGCAGCCCATGGTCATGGTCATGGTCCGCCGCGGCACCACCTCGCCGTCGCGCACCACGGCGCGCGCCACCACCGCGCCCACGGCCAGGATCGCGGCCTGCGGCGGGTTGATGACCGCCGTGAAGCGGTCGATTCCGAACATGCCGAGGTTCGAGACCGTGAAGGTGGCGCCGGAGAGCTCGGGCGGGCTCACCGTGCCGTCGCGCACCTTCTCGGCCAGCGCGCGGGCCTCGGCGGCGATCGTGCCCAGCGCCTTGCGGTCGGCGTCGAACACCGTCGGGACGACGAGGGCGTCGCGGCCCGCCACGGCCACGCCGACGTTCACCCGCTCGTAGAGCTCGAAGCGCCCGTCACGGTAGGCGCCGTTCACCCGCGGGAACTCGCGCAGCGCCAGCCCGCAGGCCTTGACCACCATGTCGTTGAGCGACGGCACGGGGGCGCCCTCGCCGGCCAGCATCTTGAGCTCCTCGCGCGCCTGCGCGCAGCGCTCCATGTCGACGTCGACCTGGAGCGTGAAGTCGGGGACGGTGGCGCGCGACTCGGCCATGCGCCGGGCGATCGTCTGCTGGGTGCGCGAGAGCTCCTCCCGGCGCGCCTGGCCCTTGGCCGTGCCTGAGGCGGGGGCGGTCTGGGCGGGAGCGGTGCGCCCGGCGCCCTCGTCGGCCTCGGCCTGCCCGGCGGACTCGACGTCGGCCTTGACGATTCGTCCCCCCGGGCCCGTGCCGTCGAGGGCCTGGAGGTCCACGCCGAGGTCCTGGGCGACGCGGCGCGCCACCGGCGAGGCCTTGACGCGCGCGCCCCCGCCATCGCCGCCCTGCCTGCGTTGCGGTGCTGCGGCGGCGTCGCCGCCGTCGCGCTGCGCCCCGTGGCTCTCCGCGCCGGCGCCGGCTTCGGTGGCGGCCTCCTGACCGCCCGCGGTCTCGCGGTCGCCGTCACCACCGTCGCGCTGCTCCCCGCCACCCGCCTCCTCGGCGCCGGCTTCGGTGGCGGCCTCCTGACCGCCTGCGGTCTCGCTGTCGCTGTCGCCGCTCTCCCCCTTGTCCCTGGCGTCCTCGGTCGCCTCGCCGTCCTCGTCGGTCTGCGCCCTGCCCTTCGCGTCGCTGCCCCCCGTCCCGTCGCCCCCGCCGATCCGCGCGATGACCTCGCCGATGGCCAGGGTGTCCCCCTCACCAGCGACGATCTCGAGCACGCCCGCGCCGTCGGCCTCGTAGGTCATCGTGGCCTTGTCGGTCTCGATCTCGACCAGCTCGTCGCCGCGGGACACCTCGTCGCCATCGCCCTTGAGCCAGCGCACGATCGTGCCCTCCTCCATGGAGTCGGACAGGCGCGGCATGACCACCTCGGACACCGCGTCCGAGCGTACACAAGGCATCCGGCCGCCGGCCCTCTCAGTTGACGATTGACGGGACCCGGGCTGCGCAGTAGCTTCGGGCCATGGCGAGGGCAACGCGTCTCGCTGGCGTCGCGGCCGCGCTGGCCGCAGGGGTGCTCGCCGCCGCCGGTCCCGCGTGGGGCAGCACGGTCTCGATGGAGGAGGCGACCAACCCCGACGGGCCCGCCAGCGGCATCTTCTCGTTCACGGCTTCGGGCAACGAGGCCAACCACGTCGTCGTCAACTTCGAGCCGGGTAACCGCGTGGTCGTGCGCGACAGCGCCGGCGTCGCGCCCAGCGGCCGCTGCTCCCGCCCCGACCCACCCGACCCCGACGTCGTCGTCTGCGACGGCCGCGACAGCGTGGCCTACGGCACCGCGGTGATGACGCTCGGGAACCTCAACGACAGCCTCATCGTGCGGGCGGCCGCAGGGCTGACGCCGTCGACGAGCATCTCGGCCGGTCCGGGCAACGACGCGGTGACGGGCGGCCCGGGCGCCGACTCGCTGTTCGGCGGCGGCGGGGCAGACGTGCTGCGCGCCGGCGCCGGAGCCGACACGATCTTCGGGGAGACGGGCAACGACCGCCTGGAGGGCGGAACCGGGAACGACCGCCTCGACGGTGGCCCGGGCAATGACCGACTGCTCGGGGGCAGCGGCAACGACGCGATGGACGGGGGCTCAGGCCGCGACGTGCTTCTCACCGGCCCCGGGCTCGACCGGGCGCTCGCCGACGGCATCGACCTGGTCGACGGCCACCGCGGCTGAGGCGGCCGGCCGGTCGGCCAGGCGCCGGAGACGCCGCTCAGATGTCCCGGAACGTCGCGCGCACCGCGGCGACGACCTGGGGCTCGTGGGGGAAGGCGATCTGCTCCAGCGGCTTGGAGTAGGGCATCGGCAGGTCGGCGCCGGTGACCCGCGCGACCGGGGCGTCGAGGTGGTCGAAGGCCTGCTCCTGGATCAGCGCGGCCAGGTTGGCGCCGACCCCGCCGTGCGGCCAGCCCTCCTCGACGACCACGCAGCGATTGGTCTTGCGCACCGACGCGAGGATGGTGTCGAGGTCCAGGGGGCGCAGGGTCCGCGGGTCGATGACCTCGGCGTCGATCTCGTGCTCGTCGGCCAGGGCCTCGGCCGCCCGCTCGGCGGTAAGGGCCATGCGCGAGATGCCGACGATCGTCGCGTCGTCGCCCTCGCGGCGCACGGCGGCCTGCCCGAAGCGCGTGAGGTGGTCGCCGTCGTCGGGCACCTCGCCGCGCTGGCCGTAGAGGTACTCGTGCTCGATGAAGACGACGGGATTGTCGTCGCGGATGGCGGCCTTGAGCAGCCCCTTGGCGTCCGCCGCGGTCGAGGGCACCGCCACCAGCAGCCCCGGCACCTGGAGGTACATCGCCTCCAGGCAGTGCGAGTGCGTGGGCCCGAGCTGATGGCCGGCGCCCTGGGGCATGCGCACGACCAGCGGCACCCTGGCCTGCCCGCCGAACATGTAGTGGATATGCGCCGCGCTGTTGACGATCTGGTCCAGCGCGAGCAGCGAGAAGTTGATCGTCATGAGCTCGACCACCGGGCGCAGGCCGACCATCGCGGCGCCGACGCCCATGCCGACGATCGTGTTCTCGGAGATCGGGGTGTCGCGCACGCGCCGCTCGCCGAACTCCTCGAGCAGCCCGGCGGTGACCTTGAACGCCCCCTGGAAGACCCCGATGTCCTCCCCCATGAGGAACACCGCCTCGTCGCGCTCCATCTCCTCGCGCAGCGCCTGGTTGAGCGCCTCGCGGTAGCGGACAAGGGCCATCAGCTGCCGTCCTCGCTGCTGTTGCTCCCGCTGCTGTCCTCGCCCGCGTCCTGGGCGGCGTCGGTGGGGCGGGGCTCGGCTGCGTCCTCGCGCCGGGCGCGCGACACCTCCTCGTCGTAGCGCGATACCTCGGACGCCTCGTCGGCGGCCATGTCGCGCTCGTCCTCCCCCTTGTGCACCCCGGCCGAGCGCTCGTCGATCGAGTACCAGCCCGAGACCTGGTCCCCGAGCACGTAGACGTCGTCGTAGAGCGACTCCGGTGGGGGGAAGGGCGAGGCGTCGGCGAACTCCACCGCTCGGTCGACCTCCTCCACCGCCTCCCGGTCGAGGGACTCGAGCTTGTCCTCCACGATCGCCTCCTCGTCGACCAGCCGCCGCCCGAAGACCGCGAGGGGGTCGCGCCGGCGCCACTCCTGCACCTGCTCCTTGGTCCTGTACTCCTCGGGGTCGGCCATGGAGTGGCCGCGGAAGCGGTAGGTCAGGGCCTCGACCAGCCTCGGGCGTCGTTCCTCGCGGGCGGCGCGCAGGGCCTCGCAGACCGTCTCGTAGGTGTCGAGCACGTCCATCCCGTCGCAGCGCACGCCGGGGACCCCGAAGCCCTCGCCGCGGCCCATCAGATCGGTCACCGCGGAGTGGCGGTCGAGCGCGGTGCCCATGCCGAACTGGTTGTTGGCGACCATGAAGACGATCGGCAGGCGCCACAGCGCGGCCAAGTTCATCGTCTCCCCGAACGTGCCCTGGTTGGCCGCCCCGTCGCCGAACACGCATAGGGTGACCTCGTCGGTCCGGCGGTAGTCGCACGCCAGGGCCATGCCGGCGCCCAGGGGCAGGTTCCCGCCGACGATCCCGTAGCCGCCCATGAAGCGCCGTTCGAGGTCGAACATGTGCATCGAGCCGCCGCGGCCGCGCGAGCAGCCGTCCTGGCGGCCGAAGAGCTCGGCCATGACCCGGCCCGCCGGCGTTCCCCGGGCCAGCGCGTGGCCATGCGAGCGGTAGGTGGAGACGAGGTAGTCGCTGTCGCGCAGGGCACGGGCGGCGCCGACGATCGTGGCCTCCTCGCCGATGGCCAGGTGCAGGAAGCCGCCGACCTTGGCCTTGGTGTACATCTCGCCCGCGCGCTCCTCGAAGCGGCGGATCAGGGTCATCGTGCGCAGCCACTCGCGGGCCGTCTGCGGTTCCGGCAGCGGGCGGTCGCGGTGCTCGGGCGGCTTGGTCGTATGGGCGGGCTGGTCGGCCATGGTGTCCGGGGCTCCCTAGCGGCTCGGAGTCTCGGCCTCGCGCCAGGCCTCGATGAACTCGTCGGCCTCGAGCTGGGCGAGGTCCTCGCGCATCTGGCGGGCCACGCGCCGAGCGACATCGGTCGGCAGGTCCCAGAAGAGCACGACCTCGCCCGAGTCGATCTCGACTATCTCCAGGTGGTCGACGCGGGAGGGGGCGGCCAGCAGCGCCGGCCCGCGCCCGCCCCCCCGGTGGATCAGCTCGTAGGCGCGGTTGGCCCTCATGCCACGACCCCGCTCGCCGCCGCCCGCTCGGGCGCGTCGGGCCCCTCGAAGACCGCCTCGCCGACCTGCACCGCCGGAAGGGCGGTGACGCCGAGGCTCGCCGCCCGCGCGTTTGCCGCCTCGAGCCCGGCCCGGACGGTGCGCAGCGTCGAGGCACGCAGCACCGCTGCCGGGTGCATCTCGCAGGCGGCGGCGGCGATCACCACGGAGTCGGGCTCGGAGAGGTCGCGTCCGGCGGCAAAGGCCTGGCGAAAGGCGGCCAGCGAGAAGGCGACGCCGCGGCCGATCTGCTTGGCGGAGGTGGCCACTCTCATGGCCAGGCGCGAGTCCGCCGGCCAGTCGGGAGGCCAGCGCAGCGGCTGGACGCCCTGGGCAGCAGCGCGGCGCTCGGCCTCCTGCTGCCAGATGTCGCGCTCGGTGGCGCAGCGGAACGCCTCGAGCGATCCCGCTCCCGGCAGGTCCTCGAGCAGCACCGGCTCCCACTCGGGCACCACCCCGAGGATGTCGACCACGCGCTCAGCCGCCAGGTAGCAGTCCGGGCTGGCCAGGTCGTAGAAGAAGACGGGCTGCGCGGCGCCGCCGTCGCCGCGAGGCTCGCCACCGTCCCCGGCGGGATCGTGGTGGTGGACCTCGAGGCTCTGGCTCACGCGGCTTACCCGTGGATCAACCAGCCGTCGGCCGCGCGGGCGGCCTCCATGACCGCCTCCGACAGCGTCGGGTGCCCATGGACGATGCGGGCGACCTCGCTGTAGCCGCCCTCCAGCGCCCGCACGTTGACCAGCTCCTGGATGAGCTCCGTCGCCTTGGAGCCCACGATGTGGCCGCCCAGGAGCTCGCCGTACTTGCGCTCGCCCACCACCTTGACCAGGCCCGAGCGGTCCCCGTACACCGTTCCCGCCCCCACCGCCCCGTACTGGAGCTTGCCCACGGTGACGTCGTGGCCCTGCTCGCGTGCCTGCTCCTCGGTGAGCCCGAACGAGGCCACGTTGGGCGTGCAGAACGTCGCGCGGGGGATGTCCACGTAGGCCAGCGGGTGCGTCTGGCGCCCGGCGGCGTCCTCCACCGCGATCACGCCCTCGTCGGAGGCCTTGTGGGCCAGGGCCGGCCCGTGGACGAGGTCGCCGATGGCGTACACGCCCTGGCGCGAGGTGCGCATCGCCGCGTCGACGCCGACCAGGCCCTGGTCGTCGAGCTTCACGCCCGCCTCGTCGAGGCCCAGGCCCTCGACGTCGGCGCCTCGGCCGGCGGCGATGCACAGGTAGTCGACCTCGGCGCTCTGGTCGCCGTGCGAGAAGCGGACGCTCTGGTCGGCCGTCTCGACGCCCTCGACCAGGGTCCCGGTGAGGACCTGGATGTTCTGCTTGGCCAGCGAGCGGCCGGCGACCTTGGAGATGTCGGCGTCCTCGGTCGGCAGGACGCGGTCGAGCGCCTCGAAGAGCAGCACGTCGGTCCCGAGGCGCCCGTAGGCCGAGGCGATCTCGGCCCCCGAGGCCCCCGCGCCGACCACGGCCAGGCGCTGGGGGAGCTCCTCGAGCAGCCAGGCCCCGGCGGTGTCGATCACGCGGCCGCCGAACTCGGTGCCGGGGATCGGGCGCGCGACCGAGCCGGTGGCCAGCACCACCGTGTCGGCCTCGAGCTCGTCGCCATCGAAGTCGCCGCCGACCTTGACGTTGCCGTCGGCGGTGAGCGAGCCGTGCCCGGAGACGAGGTCGATCTTGTTCTTCTTGAACAGGCCGGCGACCCCGCCGGTGAGGGTCTTGACCACCTTCTCGCGCCGCGCGGCCACGGCGTGGAAGTCGACGCTTCGGCCCTCGACCGAGATGCCGAAGTCGTCGGCGTCGTCGATCTCCGACAGCACGTCGGCCACCCGCAGGATCGCCTTGGCCGGGATGCAGGCGTAGTTGAGGCAACGCCCGCCGGTGGCGTCCTGCTCGACCACCGCCGTCCTCATCCCCAGCTGCGCCGCGCGGACGGCGGCCACGTAGCCGCCCGGCCCGGAGCCGATGACCACGCAGTCGTAGGAGGAGTCGGGCATCGGCGACTCACCCTATAAAACCCGGGTCGGGACGCCCGGGCGCTTCTGTGCGGGCCGGCCCGGCCGCGACGGCCGGCTACCGAGCGGGCCGGCGCTCGGGTATCTGGATGCGCGCCATGGCACGGACGAGCTTGAAGAAGAGCAGACCGCCGAGCCCGATGATTGCGACGGTGAGCAGGACCCCCCAGACGTTCGAGGCGGTGGTCAGGGCGAGCGCCGCGACGATGATCTGGAAGGCCAGCAGCGCCTGGAAGCCCAGCACCGCCCAGTAGCGCGCCCGCCACATGCCGATCGCGGCGACCAGCAGCACGGTCTCGAGGACGACGAGGCTGTAGGCGGTCGGCCGGCTTGGCCCCAGGCGCGCGCCGGTCACATAGCCCACGAGCACCAGCACGGCCAGCGCGACGGCGACGATGACCGCCACGGTGACGGCGCGCGGGCGCTCGCCCTCGGCCAGCGGCTCGAGGCGGGCACGGGCCGCGGCGTCGCGCTGCTCGCTGCGCGAGGGCTTGGTGCGCACGCCAGCCGGGGCGTCGCGCTGCTGGCTGCGCGAGGGCTGAGCCCGTGCGCCGGCCGCGCCGTCGGCACCCCTCGCCCCCGACACCCCGGGCTTGCTGTGCGGCGTTCGCTTGCGGCTACGCCGACCCAACGGTCGCTCCCCAGCTAGCCTCGACCGCCTCGCGCAGCGCCCGGGCCGCCGCGGCCGGGTCCGCCGCCTCGGCGATCGCCCGCACCACCACGACCCGGCTCGCCCCGGCGGCCACCACGGCAGCGACGTTTCCCGGGTCGATCCCCCCGATGGCGAAGAACGGCAGGCGGGCGTGCCGGGCCGCGTGAGCCACGAGCTCGACGCCCACGGCCGGCCGCCCCGGCTTGGTCGGCGTGGCGTGCACCGGCCCGACCGCGACGTAGTCCACCTCCCGGGCGGCTTCGAGCTGGCGGGCGCTGTGGGTGGAGAGGCCGACGATCCGCTCCTCGCCGACCAGCTCTCGCGCGCGTGTCACCGCCATGTCGTCCTGCCCGAGGTGGACGCCGTCGGCCCCGGTCGCCACCGCGAGGTCTGACCGGTCGTTGACGATGAACAGCGCGTCCGCGTCGTCGCAGCAGCGGCGAAAGGCCTCCGCGGCGGCCACCAGCTCGCCGTCGCTGGCGTGCTTGTCGCGCAGCTGGACGATGTCGACGCCGGCCGCGAGCACGTCGGGCAGGAGACGGACGCCCGAGCGGTCGCACACCAGGTAGAGCCGCGCCCGGGCGAGGCGCTCGCGACGCTGACGACCACGGTCCTCCATCCCCTCGAAGTCTGACACGGAGTGGCCGCCCGACCGGCCGGGCGGCGCTAGGATTGACGGCACGGGAGCCCGCGCGGTCACGGGCTGAGAGGGCGGCACCGGCCGCCGACCGTCTGAACCTGATCCGGGTCATGCCGGCGCAGGGAGGTGACTTGAACCAAGCTCAGCAGCAGCCGCCCGACGTCGCCGTGATCGGCGGCGGGGTGATCGGGCTGGCGGTGGCCTGGGAGGTGGTGCGCCGCGGGCTCTCGGTCGTCGTCCTCGAGCGCGAGCGGCCCGGCCGGGGCACCACGCACGTGGCCGCCGGCATGCTCGCCCCGGTGTCCGAGGCGACGTTCGGCGAGGAAGCGCTGACCGAGCTCAACCTCGCCTCGGCCGCGATGTACCCCCGCTGGGTGCAGGAGCTGGCCCGAGCCGCCGGCGGAGCCGACACCGGATACCTGCCCTGCGGCTCGCTGCTCGTCGCCCGCGACCGCGACCAGGCCGAGGCGCTGGAGCGCGAGCTGGCCTTTCGCGAGGAGCAGGGCCTCGCCGTGCGCCGCCTCACGCCCACCGAGGCCCGCCGTCGCGAGCCGGGGTTGGCGCCGGTCGTCCGCCTGGCCGCCGAGGCCCCCGACGACCACGCGGTTGATCCCCGGCGCCTGGTCGTCGCGCTGCTGGCCGCCCTGCGCGGCGCGGGGGCGACCGTGCGCTGCGACGCGCCTGTCGCCGGACTGGTCACCCGCGGCGATCGGGTGGTGGGCGCTGCGCTCAGCGACGGAGAGCAGTTCGACGCCGGCTGTGTCGTGGTCGCCGCCGGCTGCTGGGCGGGAGACCTCAACGGACTCCCCCCCGAGGCGCGCCTGCCCCTGCGCCCGGTCAAGGGGCAGCTGATGGTTCTCCGCGACCTGGCGGGCCCCGGGCTCCTGGGCTCGGTCCTGCGCAGCGAGGACGCCTACCTCGTCCCCCGCGGCGACGGCCGCTACGTGCTCGGCGCCACCGTCGAGGAGCGCGGCTTCGACACGACCGTGACCGCCGGCGCCGCCTTCGAGCTGCTGCGCGAGGCGATCGACCTGGTCCCGGGCGTGGCCGAGCTCGAGGTCGAGGAGAGCCTGGCCGGCCTGCGCCCCAACACGCCCGACAACGCCCCGGCGATCGGCCACGGCGCTCTCGAGGGCTTGGTGTGGGCGACCGGGCACTACCGTCACGGCGTGCTCCTGGCGCCCATCACCGCCTCCGCCGTCGCCGACGTGCTGGCGGGCGAGCCCGCGTCCCCGGTGGTCGCCCCGTTCACGCCCGCGCGCTTCGCGGTGGGGGTGACGGCGTGATCGTCGACGTCAACGGCCTCGCCACCGAGCTCGGCGAAGACCCCACCGTGCAGACGGTGGTGGCCCGGCTCGACGTCGGCGGCGAGCGGCGAGGCGTGGCCGTCGCGGTCGACGCCGAGGTCGTCCCGCGCTCGCAGTGGGAGCACCGCCGTCTGCGCGAGGGCGACCACGTCGAGGTCGTCACGGCCATCCAGGGAGGCTGAGCCGCGTGGCCATCGACCAGACCGCCGCCCTCCAAGACCCCCTGACCATCGCCGAGCACGACTTCGGCTCGCGGCTGCTGCTGGGAACGGGCGGGTTCTCGCGCCTCGAGACCATGGCCGAGGCGATCGAGGCGAGCGGCAGCGAGCTCGTCACCGTCGCGCTGCGCCGCGTCGATCCGAGCGCCCGCGGCTCGATCGTCGACGTGCTCGACGCCGCGGGCGTGCGCCTGCTGCCCAACACCGCCGGCTGCCACACCGCCCGCGACGCCGTCACCACCGCCAGGCTCGCCCGGGAGGCCTTCGCGACCGACTGGGTAAAGCTCGAGGTCATCGGCGACGAGCGGACACTTCTGCCCGACGGTCCCCAGCTGCTCGAGGCCGCCGAGGCGCTGGTGGCCGACGGCTTCGTCGTCCTTCCCTACACCACCGACGACCCGGTGCTCGGCCGGCGCCTGGCCGACGTGGGCTGCGCCGCCGTCATGCCGCTCGGGTCGCCGATCGGCTCGGGGATGGGCATCCGCAACCCCTACAACCTGTCGATCATGCGCGAGCGCATCGAGGTCCCGATGATCCTCGACGCGGGCGTGGGCACGGCGTCGGACGCCGCGCTGGCCATGGAGCTGGGGTGCGACGCCGTCCTGTGCGCGAGCGCGATCTCGCGCGCCCGCGATCCGGTGGCCATGGCCCGCGCGGTGCGCGCGGGCGTCGAGGGCGGACGACTTGCCCGCCTCGCCGGGCGCATACCGCGCCGCCTGCACGCCGAGGCCTCGACGACCGACGCCGGCCTGCCCGACTTCCGCCCTTGACCGTCGAGGAGCTGAGCGACGCCTGGCTGGCGGCCTGGTCGGATCCCGTCGAGGACGCCTTCGCCCCGCTCTGCGCGCCCACCGTCCACTACCAGGACCCCCAGACCCAGGCGCCGCTGCGGGGGGCCGTGGCGCTGGGCGACCACGCCGCCCTGCTGCGCAGCGGCCTGCCCGACGTCCGGCTGGAGGCCGCCGGCGCACGCCCCTGCGTCGAGCGCTTCCTGGCCGTGCCGTGGCGACTGCGCGGCACCCACACCCAGTTCCTCGCCGAGCTGCCGCCCAGCGGGCGCTCCATCGCCCTGCACGGCCTCTTCTACTGCGAGCTCGACGGCCCCGGCGCGGGCGCCGCGGGCAACCGCATGCTGCGCGTGCGTGCGTTCTTCGACCTCTACGACGCCGGCGTGCAGCTCGGCCTGCTCCCCCGCCGGGGCACCCTCAGCGAGCGCGCTCTGCTCGTGCTGCGCGGGTTCGGGGTGGGGCGGCTGCGCGCCCGCTGATCAGCCGGTTACCGTGATCGTGCCGCTCTGCTGCTGGCCGTGGATCGTGCAGTAGTAGTGGATCTTGCCGGCCTTGGTGGGGGTGAAGGTGTAGGTCTGCCCCGCGCTCAGGGTGCCGGAGTGAAAGCTCGCCCCGCTGTCGGCGGTCACGTTGTGGGCCACCGGGTCCTTGTTGGTCCACTTGATCGTCTGACCCTTCTTCACGGTGATGTTGGCCGGGACGAACCTGATGTTCTTGGCCGCGACCTGCACCGTCCCGCCCTTGGCCGTCGCGGACCCGCCGCCGGCCTTGGCCGGCTTCGACGACGGTGTCGCCTTGCCGTCGGCGGCGCCGGTGCTCGACGCAGTGCCCGCGCCCGTGCCCGCCCCTCCGCCTCCGCAGCCGGCCACCGCAGCGCCAGTGAGGGCGAGGCAGGCAAGCGTCGTGAGCGTCTTCTTCATCGTGGCGGTCTCCTCGGGTCGTCGGGTCCTCGCCGAGCGTACACCTCGCCGATGCTTGGCCTGGCGCGTGCTCTCTGCGGCGGCCCGTGGCGGCCCCGTCAGCGCCACGGCGACGGTGGAGGTCGGGCCATCACGGCGCTCATGCACGGCCGATCCCTCGGCGCTCACCCGCTCGAGGCGGTACCAGTGACGCGGGACCGAGCGCATCGGCCCCCGTGGTCTTTCGGCAACCAGCCTCGTCAGCTCCGCCGGTGGCTCGTCCTGCTCCCACGGCGTGAAGCCGACTCGTAGAGCAGCCGGTAGACGAGGCTCACGAGCGCCAGCCTCGCCCGAGAGGGCGCCATGGTCAAGCGGCGCCGGTGTGCCGATCGGGCGGTTGCGCTTGACTGCGGGCGTGTCTCGCGCCCGCCCGACCGCTCGTCCCGTGCCCGGCCGGCGGCTGCCCTTCGCCCTGGCCGGCGCCCGCCTCACCCGCCGCTTCGGCCCGGCCGGCGCGCTCGAGCTCGCCGGGGCCGAACCCACCGGGACCTTTGCCGACCTGGCCGCCGAGCCACGAACGCTGATCGTCAGCTTTCGCCGGGACGGCACCCCGGTGCCCACGCCGGTTTGGGCCGCAGTGGAGGGCGATAGGGCCTACGTCCGCACCGAGCGGGCTTCGGGCAAGGTCAAGCGCCTGCGCCGCGACGGTCACGTGCTGCTGGCGCCATGCACAGCGCGCGGACGGCCGCTGGGGCCGGCGTGCCGGGCGTGCGGGCGGGTGATGCCTCCTGACGAGGAGCCGCTGGCGGAGCGGGTGCTGGCCGGGCGCTACAGGTTTGGCCGGGAGGCGTTCGAGCGGGCGATGGACTTGCTGCGGGTGGAGATGTGTTACCTCGATTTGCGACCGGTGGACGACGGGGCGTCGGCTTCTGGAATGGGGTGACCGGGCGGCTTTGCCGCCCTCTTGCTCGCGTGCGGGCTCCGCCGTTCAGCCAGTTACGGTGATGGTGCCGCTCATCTGCTTGCCGTGGATCCGGCAGTAGTAGTGGATCGTGCCGGCATGAGTGGTCGTGTACTCGTAGACGCCGCGGGCGTTGAGGTTGGCGGAGTCGAAACGCGCCCCGCTGTCGGCCGTGACGGTGTGGGCGACGGAGTCCCGGTTGGTCCACCTGACGGTTTCGCCCTTCTTCACGGTGATCGAGGCCGGCGAGAACTCGATGTTCTGCATGACGACCTGCGCCTTGCCACGGCCGCTGCGGTCCCCGCTCGAAGCGGACGGAGCCGGCGTGCCCGAGGTGGGCACCTGCTCGCCGCCCACGGTCGCCGAACCCCCGGCGGGAGCTCCGCCGCAGCCCGTCAACAGCCACGCGCCCACGGCGACGAGGACGGGCAGGGCCAGCTTGGGCTTCATCGCAGCTTCGACCTCCAAGGGGGAGCGGGAACGGACCCTATCTTGGCGGCAATCCCGGCTCGGCGCGGAGGGTGACCGCCAGCGGGACGTGATCGGAGAGGCATCCGGCGTCGAGCCGCTCTCCCGGGCCCAGCGCGCACCACCCGCGGGCGAAGACGTGGTCGACCCTGGTCGACGCCACGGCCGTGAGACCGGGCGGGCGCGGCTGGCGGACGTTGAAGTCGCCGCCCAGCACGACCGGCCCCTCGCCGGCCCAGCCCAACGCCAGCGCGGCGGCGCGCGGGATCTCAGCGCTCGCCCGGTCCGGGTCGCGCACGCTGGCGTGCACGTTGGCCACCCAACCGCCACCCCCCCAACTGCCACCCCCCAGGGCCACACCGTGGACGACCCGCCGCTCCGGCCACAGCCGCAGCCTGGCCCGCCGGTGCGCGAGGATCTCGCCCCTGACGAGGATGGCGTTGGCGCCGCCTCCGCTCGACTTGAGCACGTCCGGGAAGCGTTCGGCCAGGCGGCGCTGAGCCCAAGGAGCCCAGTTGCGCGAGGTCAGCGCAGTGCGCTGCTGCGCCTCCGCCGCCGCCGCCAGCTGTGCCGGCCACCACGGCGGCACCTCCTGGAGCAGCGCGACCTCCCACTCCCACCCTGCCAGCGCCGCCGAGAACCGCGACAGCAGCGAGCGCCCCACCCCCGGCACCGAGCGCCCGTGGTAGAGGTTCCAGGTCAGGACGCGCAGCGTGCGCTCGCTCACCGCCGCAGGCTCCCCCCGATCGGGCGGCCATACACTTGCCGCTTGAGGCGCCACTTCCTCACCGGACTCGAGCTCGATGCGGCCGAGCTGGGCGCGCTGATCGAGCGCGCGCTCGAGCTCAAGGGCGATCCCCACGCGTCACACGCGCTGCGAGACCGCCACGTCGCGCTGCTCTTCGAGCGCCCCTCGACGCGCACGCGCCTGTCGTTCGAGGCCGGCGTCGTCGAGCTCGGTGGGCACCCGATCGTCCTGCGCGGCGACGAGCTCCAGCTCACGCGCGGCGAGTCGCTGCGCGACCTCGCGCTGGTCCTCTCGGGCCAGGTCCACGCCGTCGGCGTGCGCACCGGCGCGCACGCGCGACTGGAGGAGCTCGCGGCCCACGCGTCCATCCCCGTGGTCAACATGCTCACGGACGCCCACCATCCCTGCCAGGCCCTGGCCGATATGCTGACCGTGCGCGAGGCCTTCGGGCGCCTCGAGGGCCTGCGCCTGGCCTACGTGGGCGACGGCAACAACGTGGCCCGCTCGCTGGCGCTGCTCGGAGCGCTGGTCGGGGTCGAGGTCGTGGTCGCCTCACCCGACGGCTATCGACTCGAGGACGCTCCCGGAGCGCGGCTCGTCGACGATCCCGCGGAGGCCGTCGCCGGCGCGAGCGCGGTCTACACCGACGTCTGGCTCTCGATGGGCGACGAGCCCTCGGCGGCCGGCGCCCGCCGCGGCGCACTGTCCCCCTACCGCCTGGACGACGCCCTGCTCGAGCGCGCGGCCCCCGGCGCCATCGCCCTGCACTGCCTGCCCGCGCATCCGGGCGAGGAGATCACCGCCGAGGTCCTCTACGGGCCGCGCCAGCGCATCTGGGAGCAGGCCGAGAACCGTCGCCACGCCCAGAAGGCCCTGCTCGAGCTGCTGCTCGCCGGTTGAGGCCGGCCGGCGCCGCGTCGGCGGCGAGGTGTCTCCACAGGGCCGGGCCCCGCCTCAGCGGCGGACCACCGCCTGCTCGAAGCGCCCGACGTTCCCCTGCTCGTCGACCGCCCTGACGCCCACGTAGCGGCCCGCGCCCGCCGGCAGGTCGAAGGTTTCCCGCTTGCCCGCTCCCCGAGGCGACGGTGGGTTGGGCAGCAGCCGCGCGGCCTTGAAGTCCTGTGCGCGGAGGGGATGGTCGGAGGCCACGATCTCGAAGCGGTCGACCTTGCCGCACAGCAGGTCGTCGCCCGGCTCTCCGAAGCTCAGCACCCCGCGGCGCACCCCGACGTCGTACGGGCGCCCCGGCAGCACGGCGTCACGCGCGTAGTCACCGGAGTTCGCGTTGTCGTGGTGGAAGCGCGGCGACGAGCTGGGCGAGCACGCCGGAGCCTTGGTGCGGTAGGCGAACACCGTCCCGTTGCGGGTCATGCCGATCACCACCTTGCGCGCCTTGTCGCTGACATCGCGCGTGCCCAGGGACCCGATCGCCGGAGTGGCCACCATCCAGTCCGACGTCAGCTTGGGGAAGCCGTTGACCGGGGTGCCATCGGCGCCGTAGGCCGCGAGGTCGAGGTAGGCCGTGCCGCCCACCACCTCTTGGTCCTTGGCGGAGCCGTCGACGTCGGCGATCGACTGGCCGGTGAGGAACTGGAGGTCGTTGACCCGCGCGGGGAAGTTGGGCCGGTACTCGCCGGTCGCGCCGTTCCAGGCCGCGATGAAGTCCTGACCGCCGGTCTGGTACTCGGGCAGGGCGAGGTCGAGCGCGCGGATCACGCCGGCCACCGGCGCGAAGAACGAGATACCGTCGCCGAAGTCCCCGAACGCGGGCAGGCCGACCGCGGGGATCTCGGGGTGGTCGGTGTCCCCCGCCGCGGCCTTGTCGGTCTCCAGCGCCTTGTCCCTGCCACCGGTCTGTCCGTAGCAGGACTTGCCGTCCGCTCCGAAGATGTAGCCCGGCCCGGCCGCGGGGATCACGCCGACCTTTGGTCCGTTGTCGCCGGAGTCGCCGGTGCATGAGAACGAGGCGACCACCGGCGAGCCGTTGATCCCCTCGCCGACGACGGGCAGCAGCTCGGCGAACACGGCGCCGACCTTGGCCGGCCAGTCGCCGTTCAATGTCGCGTCGCCGCGCGGGTCCTTGCCCCGGCCCTTCCCCGAAAGCGCGTACAGGCGGCTGTGGACCAGCTTGAGCTGCCCGCTCTGCGTGAGCAGGGAGATCGACGTCGTGGTCGTCGGGTCGGCGTTGAACGGCCCGTCCTTGCCGCCGGCGTCGTCGGTCAGGTACTCCTCGTTGGTGCCGATCAGGATCTCGGGCTTCCCGTCGCCGGTGATGTCCGCCACCGCCGGCGTGTCGACGATGGCGCCCTGATTGAGCGGCTCGTCCTCCCCGAGCTTGCTGGGATCGAGCGTGACCGCATGGGTCTTGGGGTCGATCGACTTGACCTTCGAGCGGTCCTCGACGAGCGCTGGCCATCCGGGCACCGTCTTGCCACGGTGGTCGAAGACGTAGACGTGGCGGTCTAGGCCGGCGAGGACGACCTCGAGCTTGCCGTGGTCGGTGCCGTCGAGGTCGGCCAGGACGGGAGAGCCCAGGAACCCGTGCTGGGTGCGGTCCGGCTTGCCGTGGCGCACGTTCACGAACGGCTTCAGCGGCTTGCCCGAGAACCTGATGTCCGACTCGCGCGTCCACAGGCGCTTGCCCTTGGCGTTCCAGGCGTAGACCTTGCCCTCGAAGTCGGCCCCCACGATCTCCGGGGAGCCGTCGTGGTCGAGGTCGCCGACGGCGAGCGAGCCCAGGAACGCCCCCGCCGCCTTGGTCGAGATCGCGCCCTTGCGGAAGGCGCGCCCGCCTGTGTGGAGCGCCAAGCGGTCGCCGCGCACCGGGAAGCCGGGCATCTCCGAGCCGTTCTCGCGCTGGGCGTGCACCACTCCGTCGGACGTGGCGAACACCAGCTCGTTGCGGTTGTCGCCGTCGAGGTCGACCAGCAGCGGCGAGGACTCGGCGTCGCCGGGCAGCGCCTCGGGGAACCCGGGCAGCAGGTCGCGGTCGTGGTGGAGATAGAGGTTGCGGCGGTCCTCGCCCCGGAGGCCCTTGCCCACGACCGTGGCCACCACCTTGACCACGAAGCCGACCGGCTCGGTGTTGGGCCGGCCGTTCGAGGTTTGGGGATCGGTCGGGCCGGACTCCGGGCCGGTGAAGTCGGCGTTGGGCGGGAAGTAGCGCTTGAGCTCACTCAGGCTGAGATGACCGATCGTGCCGTCGATCGCGTCCGTGTGCTGGGTCGTGCCGTCGCAGACTCCCGGCGAGGAGAACGGCGCGGCCACGAAGTCGCCGGTGGGCGCATCCTCGTCGTTGGGATAAGACCCAGGTGCGACCAGGATCCGGCACGTGTAGCGCGCGCCCCGCGCGTCGATCTGCCCCTTGACCTTCGCCTCGTCGGCCGCCGGATCGACCTGGGCGAACCACTCGGGCGAGGTGATCTCGACCTCGGGCGGAATGGTCCCATCGCTGGTCGCCTTGGTCGCCCGGTACATGTTGACCCGCCCCCACCCGTAGAACTGGTCGTGCCCCTTGCGTGAGGAGTAGCCGCGGGTGGCGATGGTCAGCGGCCCCACCGGGTGGTTGAGCGTGACCTGGGCCACCAGGGCGGGGTTGTTGGGATCGGTGCACTCCGGAGGCGCCGGCGTGGCGCCGTGGCACGAGAACGCCGCCTCGCTCTGGCCGGGGTTGCCGCTGGCCAGGTTGACGTCGTCGGACTGGCGCGTCCCGTCCACCGTCCCCGACGCCATGAGCTGGCGCACCTCGTTGGCGCTGATCACGCAGCGCGACCCGTCGGCCCGACGGCAGCCGGGGTTGTCCTTCAGTCGCTTGGCGTCATGGGCGTTGAGCGCCGCGCTGTAGACCAGCCCGGCCATGCCCGAGGCCAGCCCCACCGCGTTGGACGAGCAGCTCGTGCTCGGGATCGAGAGCGAGATCTTCGAGGAGAAGTTCGTGCAGCCGTTGAAGCGCAGGTAGGAGTGGGGCACCTGCGTCTCGGTCGTGTAGTTGCGCACCGAGTTCACGACGATCGTGTGGGGCAGGCTCGAGGGGTAGTTGTGGTGCTGGGCCGCCTCGTCGGCCGCCGAGGCCATCACCGCCACCCCGTGGTCGTAGGCGTAGTCCACCGCGTCGCGCGCGAGCTTGCTGTTGTTGAGGGTGCCCAGCGCCTCCTGGATGACCAGGACGTCGTTGTCGACCGCGTAGATCGCCGCCTGGGCGAAGCGGTTGACGTCGGCGACGAACGAGTCGCCGACGCGCACGGGGATGACCGTGCAGTTGGGGCAGCTGCCGGTCGAGCCCTGGTTGTCGGCCTCGGCGCTGGAGTCGCTGGCCTCGCCTGTGCCGTGGCCGTACTGCACGTCGTCGTAGGGGTCGTTGTCGTTGTCGAGGAAGTCCCAGCCGGCGATGTCGTCCTTGAAGCCGTTGTGGTCGGAGTCGCTGCCGTCGGAGAAGGCGATCGTCACGTCCTGGGGGACGAGCCTCCCGGGCGGCCCGGCGCGCCGCTTGTCGGCCAGGTCGATCCGGCTGTCGCAGGCGTAGTCGGGCAGGTTGACCACGCCGTCGCCGTTGAGGTCGTAGCCGCCGTGGCCGCCCTTCGGGCAGGGCTCGGACGGATCGAGCGGCTTGCGGTCCACGCGCGGGCGCGGCAGCTCGCCCTTGTTGAGGCGGATCTTGTCGCGCAGGTCGCGCATCGCCTGCGCGTCGTTCCACTTGATCCCCGAGTCCAGGACGGCGATGGTCACGTCGGGTCGCCCGGTGGTGACCTGCCAGGCGGTATCGACGGCCCGGGTGCCGCCGGGGTCGGGCGGGCACGGCTGGAAGGCGAAGGTGGCGTGGGCGTCGACCAACGAAGCGCCGCGCACGCCGCACAGCTCGGACCGCTGCATGTTCACCGTGGCGCTCTGGGGGTTGGGATCCTCGGGCGTGGCGGCGAACTTGAACTCGTTGCCGTCCCCGCCGAGGTCGTTGGGCACCTGGCCCGCGCGTGTGTGGTAGGCCGGGTCCTGTCGCGTGCCCCCCGAGCCGTAGGGGAAGGCGGCCCACGCCGCGGTGGGCGCGAGGGCGAGCGCCCCCAACCCGCAGCTCACCGCCATCGACGCCTTGCGCACCCCTCGCTCCTCCGATGGACGAGTCTCCCTGCCGCGCGGAAGTATCCATGAGAACGGCAGCGTTCACCAGTCCCAGGTGGGGTAGCGGGTGCGATAGCCTCGCCACGACCGACGGAGGAGGAGGAGATGCCCCAGCCCAGGAGGCAGTCAGGTGGGAGCTCGAGCAGCCGCTCGGGAGGCTCGAGCCGCAGGGCCGCTTCGAAGCAGTCGTCCGGCCGCCGCTCCTCGGGCGCCGGCACCTCCGGCCGGTCCAGCTCCGCGCGCTCCGGGACCTCGAGCGGCGGCGCCTCCGCTCGCAAGGCCACGCAGCGTAAGTCGAGCGCGCGCAAGGCCACGCCGCGCAAGTCGGCGTCCTCGGCGCGCGGCTCCTCCGCCCGCGGCCGCTCGGCGGCGAGCGCCCGTGCTGAGGAGGCGGCCCGCGGCAACGTCCAGGGCCTGGTGGACGCGCTGGCCCGCAGCGTCGTCCTCACCCGCGATCGCCTCCAGGAGGCCATGGACGACGCCGTCAAGCGCGGGCGGATGACCCGCGACGACGCGAACGAGCTCATCGCCGACCTGGTCAAGCGCGGCCGCAAGCAGTCCGAGGACGTGGTCAGCGACCTCGAGCAGCTGCTTGGGCGCAGCCGCGACCAGCTCGGCAGCGCCGCCTCCGAGGCCAGCCGCCGCGCCCGCCGCGGCCCCGGGGATCGCGTCCTGCGCGAGGTCGACCGCGCCCGCCGGGTGACCGGCATCGGCGGCACCTTCCCGATCCTTGGTTACGACGACCTCACCGCCAGCCAGATCACCGACCGGCTGGGCGACCTGACGCCGGCCCAGCTGCGCAAGGTGCGCGACTACGAGCGGCGCAACGCGAACCGCAAGTCGGTGCTCGACGGCATCGAGAAGTCGCTGGCCTGAAGCCCTCGCCTCCTCGGCCTTCGCTCCAAGCTCCGGCCGGCGGTCCCTCCGGGGCCGGCCCACGCCCGCCGCCTCCGCGCGGATGCCATCCTGACGGGTGATGAACGCCCCCGCCTCGACCACGCCCGCGCGCGGCGCGCTCCTGGAGCTCACCGTCGACACCCTGGCTTTCGGCGGGGCGGGGGTGGCGCGCAGCGACGGCTACGTGGTCTTCGTCTCGGGTGCGGTCCCGGGGGATCGCGTCGTCGCCGAGGTCACGCGAGCCAAGCGCGCGTACGCCGAGGGCCGCGCCGTCGACGTGCTCGACCCCGGTCCCGACCGGGTCGCCCCCGTGGCCGACCACCCCGGCGCCCCGTGGCAGGTCCTGCGCTACGAGCGCCAGCTCGAGGTCAAGCAGGCCCAGGTCGACGAGGCCCTGCGCCGGATCGGCGGGCTCGACGGCTTCGAGCTGGAGCCCATCGTGGCCGCGACGCAGACCTGGCGCTACCGCAACAAGCTCGAGTACTCGTTCGGCACGGGCGAGGAGGGCGAGCTCGTGTGCGGCTTCCACGCCCCCGGGCGCTTCGACCGCATCGAGCCGATCGAGGACTGCCTGCTGGCCTCGCCGGCGGGCAACGAGGCCCGCCGGCGTGTGCTCGAGTGGTGCCGCTCCGAGGGCCTCGCGGCCTACGATCGCCGCGCCCACGCCGGCCTCCTGCGCAACCTCGTCGTGCGCGAGGGTCGCCGCACCGGGCAGATCCAGCTGCGGTTGGTCACCTCGCCGCCGGCGCCGGGCGAGCCGCCCCTGCGCGCCGAGGCGCTGGCCGGGGCGGTCGAGCCCCACGCCCTGCTGTGGACGCAGACCGAGAGCCCGGGGGAGACGACCGCCGGCGGGCGCACCCGTCTGCTGGCCGGCGACGCCCAGCTCGAGGAGGAGCTGAGCGGGCTGCGCCTGCGCATCTCGCCCGAGGCCTTCTTCCAGACCAACACCGAGATGGCCGAGCGCCTCTACGCCCTGGCCGGCGACTACGCCGCGCTGCGGGGGTTCGAGCGCGTCTTCGACCTCTTCTCCGGGATCGGCACTCTGGGCTTGACCATTAGCCCGCGGGCGGCCGAGGTGTGGGGGCTGGAAGTCGTGGAGGACGGGGTGTCCGACGCCATCGCCAACGCCGACCTCAACGAGGCCGACAACGTCCGCTTCTTCGCCGGGGATGTGCGCCTCGCCCTGCGCGAGCTCGTCGAGCGGGCCGGCCGCCCCGACGTGGTCGTGGTCGACCCGCCGCGCGCCGGGCTCTCCCAGAAGATCGTGCGCCGGGTGATCGAGGCGGCGCCGGCGCGGATCGTCTACGTCTCCTGCAACCCGACGACGCTCGCGCCCAACGCCGCCCAGCTGGGCGAGGCGGGCTGGCGCCTGCGACGCGTCCGCCCGGTCGACATGTTCCCCCAGACGCCGCACATCGAGTGCGTCGCCCTGCTGGAGCGCGACCGCCCGGGGGCCTGAGCGACTCAGGCTGAACAGGCCCGGCACGCCGATCGTCCCCAGCGACCCGTCGCCCGCGAGGAAGCCTGGGACCAGCATCACCGGCCGGCCCTTCCCAAGCGACGGGTCCACGTCGCGGAAGACCGGATCGCGCAGGGCGGCCAGCTCGAGGGGTCGGCCCTCCCGCCAGATCGGGGCGTCGACCACTCGCAGCCGGCGGTCGTAGAATCGCCGCCATGCGCGCTGCCACCGTGCGCGACGGCGAGGTCGTCGTCGCGGAGCACCCGGATCCCCAGCCCGGGGCCGGCGACCTCCTGGTCAGGGTCCACGCCGCCGGGCTCAACGGCGCCGACATGCTCCAGCGCGCGGGGCGCTATCCCGCGCCTCCCGGAGCGCCCGCCGACATCCCGGGGCTCGAGCTGGCCGGCGAGGTGGTTGCTGTCGGGCCCGCCGTCCAGCGCTTCACCGCAGGCGACCGGGTCATGGCCATCGTGGCGGGGGGAGGGCAGGCCGAGCTGGCCGTCGTGCACGAGCGCGTGGCCATGCCGGTGCCGGGCTCGCTGCCCTGGCCCCAGGCCGGCGGCTTCCCCGAGGTCTTCACCACCGCCCACGACGCCCTCTTCACCCAGGCGGGGCTGCGGGCGGGCGAGCGGCTGCTGGTGCACGGAGGCGCAGGCGGAGTCGGGACCGCCGCCGTGCAGCTCGGCCGGACGGCGGGCGCCCGCGTCACCGCGACCGTGCGCCGGCCCGAGCTGCGCGACGCCGTGGCCGAGCTCGGGGCCGAGGCCATCGACCCCGAGGGCTTCGCCGAGAACGAGCCGTTCGACGTCATCCTCGAGCTCGTCGGGGCCCCCAACCTCGAGGGCAACCTGAAGGCCCTCGCCACCGGCGGGCGAATCGTGGTCATCGGCGTCGGCGGCGGTGCCAAGGGGCAGCTGGACCTCCTCGCCCTCATGGGCAAGCGGGGGCGCATCCACGCCTCCACCCTCCGCGCCCGCCCCCTCGAGGAGAAGGCGCTCACGGCCCGCGGGGTCGAGAGCCACGTCCTGCCGCTGCTCGAGGCGGGGGCGCTGACCGTCCCCGTGGCCGCCACCCACCCGCTCGACGAGGTCGCCGAGGCCTACGAGCGGTTCGCGGCCGGCGGCAAGCTGGGCAAGATCGTCCTCCTGCCGGCCTGAGCGGCGTCGGAGCGCTCAGCCCCGGCGCGCTCCGCTCTCATCCTCGCCAGCGCGCAGCAGCCGGACGAGCCGGTCGGCGTTGGGGACGAGCAGGGCGGCGGCCAGGGGCGGCAGAGCGGGCACGACGCCTCCCACCGCCAGCTGCACGGCCAGGGTGGCCGGCAGGACCACGGCCAGGGCGACGGCGGTCACCCGCCGGCGCAGCCCGAAGCGCCACGCCCCGGCGGCGAAGAAGGCGAGGAAGATGAGGTCGGGCACGCCGAGCACGCCCGCCCTTCCCCCTCCCCAAGCCGGCAGGTAGACGCCGAGGAAGTCGCCGGCGGCCGACGAGTCACGGGCCAGCCGCGAGGTCGGCCCCCCGAGCGTGCTGGCGATGTCGAGCACGGCGACGAACACCGGCACCGCGACCACCACCGCCGGCTCGGCCAGCAGCCAGGCCAGCAGCAGGCCGAGCGAACCGGCGAAAAGGGCCTTGGCCAGCGCAGCCAGGGCGACCGCGTCCGCCACGGTGAACGCGCCGGCCAGCAGCCCCGCCCCAGCCGCGACGAGCGCCAGCCCCAGCGGCGCGTCGCGCGCCGGGAGCAGGGCGAGCACGCAGAGCGCCAGCGCCAGCATGGCCGGGATGTCCGACAGCGCCGTGTTGAGGTCGCTCGTGCCCCCGATGGCCGGCAGGACGGGCGCGAGCCCGAAGAGGAGCAGCGCTCCTCCGTATGCCCCCGTCAGTAGGGCGGCAGGTCCGCGTACCACTGGCCGAGCACCTTGAACGCCGACCAGAAGGCCCGCTTGCCGTCCTCGTCGTCGAGCGCGTCGTCGATGTCGGGCACCACCAGCGCGTCGATCGAGGGGGTGAGCGGCTGGACCTCTCCGAGCTGGGGCTCGAGCGTGCGGCCCAGCGGGATGTCGAGGTCGTTGACCGTCCGGCGCGCGTCCTCGCCCATGACCACGACGATCCGCGGCTGGACGATCGCCAGCTCCTCCACCAGCCGGCCCAGGCAGGCCGGGTCGGCCAGGGCGGGATCGGCGACCGGGCACTTCACGCACAACGTCCCGTAGACGGCCAGGGGATCGATGCCCAGCCGCCGTAGCGACTTCATCAGCGCTGCGCCGGCGCGTCCGTAGAAGGCGACGCCCTCCTCGACCTCGGCCGGCCGGCCGGCGTGCTTGACCAGCATCACGTCGGCCTGGGGATGGCCCGAGCCGGCCACCGGCATGAGATTGCCCCGCGGGCACCACGGGCAGGCGTGGAGCTCGCGCGTGAAGGCGTTCAGCTCGCGGATGGCCCGCTCGAGGTACTTCTCGCGGATCTCGTCGTCGGTGGCGGGCACCTGCGCGGTGTTTGACGGAGCGCGCCGCTGTCCCTGCCGGTGCATCAGGAGTTGCGCGGCGAGGCGCCGGTGGCGCGGCGGACCCGGCGGGCTCGCCGGGCCCGGCGGGCGGGCGCCGGAGTGGCCTTGGTCTCGACGAACTTCAGCGCCTGGACGTAGAGCAGGCTGCTGGGTCGGCGGACGATGTCAGCGTCGCGCAGTGACTCGAGGAACTCCTCGGGGCCGTCGAAGTCGCGCATGCGGATGCGGACCGAGCCGAGTCCCTGGGGAACGTGGGAATCCGACCCCGCGCCGGCGACCACGCGGTACTTTGCGGCGAAGCGCGCCGCCTCCTCGTTGAACGGCTTGAAGGCCACCCGCGGGTTGAACACCTCGATGGCGTCGACCTCCTCGACCACCCCGAGGAGGTGCTCGTAGTCGGGGACGGAGTGCAGGCGGTCGAAGGGATGGGGCACGTAGACCACGCCACCCTGGCGCTTGATCTCGGCGATCGTCTCCGCGAGCGAGAGCCCGCGCGGGATCTTGTCCTGGATGAACAGGCCGATGACCTCCCCCTGATGGGCGGTCTTGACCTCCTCGCCGACGATGACCTTGACCCCGTCGGCCTTGGCGGCGGCCTCCTGGGCGCCGGAGATCTCGTTGTGGTCGGTCACCGCGATTGCGCCCAGGCCGCGCCGGCGGGCGGCGTCGAGCAGAACCTCGACCGGTGTGGCGCAGTCGTGCGAGTGGTCGGTGTGAATGTGGAGGTCGACGTCGATCAGCTCGCGTCGGGCCAGTCGGGCGCGGACGCGGGGCTCGCCCTGAGCGGGGTGACGGCGGGCGGCGATCGTGCGGTAGACGTCCTGCACCTCGTCGGCGGTGTGACTCCACGACAGCTGGTCGCGCAGGCCCCGCCCGGCCACGCGCAGCCGCTCGCGCAGGCCGTCGTCGGCCACGAGGCGCGCGAGCTGGGCCGCGAGGGTCTCGACGTCGCCTGGCTCGAAGAGCAGGCCCCGCTCCCCGTCGCCGAGGACCTCCTCATAGACGGGCAGGCGGGAGGCCACCGGCACCGCTCCCGCAGCGATGGCGCGCAGGACGAGGCCTGGGGCCGGGGCCCCGCCGGCGGACGCGAAGACCGCGACGTCGGCCTGGTCGACGATCGCGCCGGCCGGCCCGTCGTCCGGTCCGCTCACCTCCAGGCGCTCGCGGATCTCGCGGCGCATCGGCGACGATCCCCCTGACTCCAGCCGTGACCACAGCGCGGCCGTCCACGCGTCCTCCAGCGGCAGGCGGCGCAGCGCCCGCAGGAACAGCCTCAGCGCCGGGCGCTCCTCGCGGTGCGCGAAGGCGATCCGCACCCCGCCGCCTCGATGCTCGCGCCGCGGCCCCGCCTCGACGCCGGGGGTGATCACGCGGTAGTCAGCCGGGAAGAAGCGTCCCATCAGCTCGGCGGTGGCCTCGAAGGACGCCGTGCGGGCGTCGAGGCGACCGAGGAACAGCTCGACCACCCGCCGCGCCAGCTGGGTTGAGACGACCCGCTCGGTCGGTGCGTGGAACGAGCCGACGTTCAGCGCCCGCGAATGGCGCAGCGCGGCGCTCGAGATGCTGGGCGCGAAGGGCTCGTGCACGTGCACGAAGTCGAGCGCCGCGGCGGTCAGCGCCTCCTCCACCGTGCGGGCGGCGTCGACCGGCAGCGAGCGCGCGCCACGGCGGGCGGAGCCGACCGGCAAGACGTCGCCCACGCCGAGGACCCTGGGCGACTCGCCCGCCGCCGGCAGCAGGTCATTCGCGCCCGAGTCGCCCCGGGCGGCGCGGATCGCGCGGCGCGACTCGCGCACCAGGCTCGACGCCGTCGATGGGGCCAGGACGACCACCCGGTGGCCCCGTTGCGCCAGCTCGGCCGCCAAGCGCTCGACGTGGGAGTTGACCTCGTGCCCCCACTCCCACGCATAGGGGGTGACCTGCGCGATCGAGAAGGGCTCGCTCACGTCGGCGCAGGATACGCGCGCGTCGCCGCCGGTCCGCTCCGCGCGGTCACGCTGCCCCGGTCGCGCCCGGCGCGACCGGGGCCCGCCGGGCGATCCGCCCGAGAGCCGCCTACGCCCCGGCGGCGGTCTTCCCCCGGCGCACCTCGGCCGGCGAGGCTGCCGGCCCGCGCGCGTGCTCGGCGATGAAGCGCTCGGTCGCCTCGCGCGCCTCGTTGTCGGGCCGCTGGGTGTGGGGCGACTTCATCAGGTAGGACGAGGGCCCGTCGAGCTGGCCGCCGATCCCGTGGTTGAGCGCGAGCTTGCAGCAGCGCACGGCGTCGATGACGATGCCGGCCGAGTTTGGCGAGTCCCACACCTCGAGCTTGAGCTCCATATTCAGCGGCACGTCGCCGAAGGACTGGCCCTCGATGCGGATGTGCGCCCACTTGCGGTCGGTCAGCCACGGGACGTAGTCCGACGGGCCGATGTAGA